>JBBDXR010000032.1:0-80080 GCA_040902205.1 Anaerolineales bacterium
GAGCACAAAACTCCCCTAAACCTCCCTCGCCAACGCGGGGCCGTGGCTGGCAAAAGGCGCCAGCCCTTGGAGTTTCTCCTCGGCTTTGCCGAGCACAAAACTCCCGTAAACCTGCCTCGCTTACGCGGACAACAAAATTATAACCGCTCCGCAGGATCGGCCAAAATTAATTTGTCAAGAAGCCGTTAGCCGGCAGTGGTCACCGCGCGGCGGAAGGCCATGAGGCCCGCCCCCACAGAGGCGAGGCCGATGCCCAGCGCGGGGTTGAACCAGCCCAGCGTGAGGCTCCAGGCGAAGATCAGCAGCATGGTGCCGGCGGCATAGAACCAGGCGGGGCGAGGCAGAAGGTAGGAGAAGCCGGCGAAGGCAAAGCCGGCAAAGGCCGCCAGCGCAGCAGCCACGAGACCCAGCTTGGCAAGGGAAGCGAGCGGCAAGCTTAGGGCCAGGGCCAACACGGCGGCGAACGCAGCCAAGGCCGCCATGCGCTGTGCCCGGGCCGGCGCGACGCGCAGCGAATTGCCCAGAATAGCGGCGCAACCAATATGGACTGCCAGCAAGGCAGCAAACGCCATCCAATCAGAGATCAAGGCACACCTCCGTTTGAGTCAGAGATATGCAAGCTCCATGCCATGCAAGGAGCAGTGACGAACGGGGTCTTGTTAGGAAATGCGCGCCAGGGCGGTGAAGGCCAACACCAGAAGGCCAAGCGTCAAGTTGGCACTGATCAGGATCTGGAAACGGCCCAGGATGGGCAGATCAGCCTTAGCACCCGCGCCCCTGGCGCGGCGCAAGGCGGCGCGGCCCAGCGCGGGCGAGACCACCCAGGTGAGGTATCCCGAAACGGCGATCATGCCCAGGAACACGACATGCTTGGCGAAGATGGCGGCAGCCCAGGGATTAGAGACGGCGAACAGGCCCACGTAGCTGGGGTTGGCGTCCATTTGGACCAGCCCGGTGAAAGTGAGCAGCCCTAGGCTGAACCAGCCCAGCGGGTCCAGGCGGCGATTGACCCCGGCCAGCCAGGCGGCAAAGGCCGGGGGTTTCAGGCTGCGGCGCATGGCCGGCAGAACGAAAAGAGCCAGGGCCGCGAGCGTGCCCAGCCAGAGCACGGTGATGAGCATGTGTAGCCAGAAGGACAGCAGCAGAGCCCAGGGTGGAATTGGCATGCGAATCAGGGGATTATTGCGGCTCGTCGCCGTTGAGCGCGCATTTATCGGTGTAGAAGTAGGCCGTAGCCTGATCCTCTTCGGAGAGAGGGCTATAGCCATTGGCTTCATACATCTTCGATTCGGCCGAACACCACTGCTTATCGAGAGCCAATTGGGCGGCCTCGTCGATCAGGAAATCGGCGTAATGGATGGCGGCCTCGGCCCAGCGGTCGGCGGCGGTGAAGAAGTTCAGGTCATGCAGATTAGGCGCGGCGTCCTTGACCAGGCCGAGATAATAGAAGGCCTGGGGCCAATCCACCTCCCAGAAACTTTGGCCGGTGATGTACCAGACCGCCCATTGGCGGTAGTTGGCGACCTCGTTATCCAAGGGACCGATCTGCTCGGCGCGGTTCAGGTCGAAGATGCCGCGCTCCAGATCTCCGGCCAGGATGCGATCGGAGCCGCGGTTGCGCAGACCGATGTAATACATGCGGTCCACTTCAATAGGCTGGAAATCGGGGAAATTCTTGCGCAGGGTATCCAGTAGCGGCAACATGGTGTCCCAATCCCGGGCGAGGAGAAGGTTCTGCGCGTCGTTGAAGATCAGCTCGGCGCCGCGCGGGTCCGGCGTGGCGCTGGGTTCGGCGGTGGCCCCGGCAAGGGAAACACCCTCGGGCACAGGGGTGGAGCCGGAACACAGCGAAGCCTGGATCAGGTTGTCCTGCACGCCGGGAAATTGCGGAATGAGTTCGATCACAAAGATAAAGCGCTCTTTGGCGCGGTCACAGGCGCCATTCTGCAGGTCGATCAGGCCCAGCTGAAATTGGAAGTTGGCCTCCACCGCGCCCTGACGCAGAAACTCGTCCTGGCGGGCGAAGACCGCCATCTGCCAGCCGCTAAAAGCGCCCAGTCCGCCCAAGAAGGCGAAGAGCCCCAGGCTGGCCAGGATCCAACGGGTGCGGCGCGGCCGGGGAGAGGCGGTTTTTGGAGAGGGAGAGGCTGCCGATTGAACGCGCTGGGTTTCGGCCAGATCCCCCACCCCGGATTCTTTAGGCGAACGCGGGGCGGTGTCTTCTATGTTGTCCTGCTGCGGCATGGGCGCAATTATACCCAGCGCCTATCGCGACCACGGACTAGCCTGATTCGAACTCTTTGAGGGCGGTGAGCAGGGCCTTATATTCTTCGTTGCAGCTTTGGCAACTTTCCAGGTGCTTTTTCAAGAGGGGAAGGATCTCGCTGGCATCTTTGCCTTCCAGCTCCAGTTCGGCAAACTGGTCCAATTTTTCGTAACAGGTCTCGCAGCCGATCTCCTCGGAGCGCGTGCCGAGAACGCGCTTGAGCAGATCTTTCAGAGTTTCGGAACGGATGCGGGCCATGTGTCCTCGTTCTCCAGACGCCATGTAAGAGGCGGCTATTACTCCTTAGGCGGCCTCGAAGAGAGACAGGAGTTCCCCGGCCGATAACCCGGTCTGCTGTTCCAGGCGTTCGCGCATACGTTTGCGAGCATCGTGCAGCAGTTTGTACAAGGCGTTGGTGTTGGTACCCATGCGCTCGGCCACCTCATGCAGGGGCAAGCCGTCCTGCAGCACGGCGAGCATGGCGGCGCGCTGCCGTTCGGTGAGCTCTTCGAAGAGAATATTCTCCACCGAGCGCAGCAGATCGCGCTGCGCGGCTACCCGGTCAGGCTGCGGGCCGGGGTCAGCGATGAAGGCGGGGGACAGCTCCTCCCCATCCGGGCCCTGGGTGAGGGTTTGCAGCGATACATCTTTCCAGCGACGGCGGCGCAATTCGGAAAGAGCAATATGGACGGCGATCTTTTGAGCCCAGGTGGTCAGACGGCTTTCCCCGCGGAAGGAGTCCAGGTTATCCAGGACCTTGAGCAAGGCCTCCTGGGCGAAGTCCTCGGCCAATTCGTCCAGACCGCGGTCCACGCGGCTTGCGAGTGCGGCGCGCAAGCCGCGCACCAGAGCGGCGCGCAGGTCCTCCAGGGCCTCGGGAGAGCGAGCGCGCAAGGCCGACAACCATTCTTCATTTGTGCGGATCTTAAGATCGGTCTTCATTCCGGAAATTCATCATACCATCCGGGATTCCTGGCTGGCTCAATCGAATGCCTGATACGAGCAGGTAAAGGATTCTCCATTCAGAGTCACGCCGGAAGTACCGGTCACTTGGAATTCGGGAAAGCCGGGCTCGGCGCTCAAGCTCTCCCACTGAGCGCGAGAGGTGTCGGCCGATAAGTTCCACCCCTGCCAGGCGGCGAGAGGGAGAGCGTCGGCGCGGGAAAAATGGCAGGCCAAGGAAATGGCCAACTCTTGCGCCAATTCGGAATTACCGGCCTCGTTCGCTTGCGTGTAGCCCGCGATCAGGCTGGGCACACTATCCGCGGAGAGGGAACCCAGATAGCGGAAATCCAGCTGGCTGCCGTCCGCGGCGCGAGCGACGTTCGTAGCAGCGATAAAGCCATCCACATTCAGCAGCGCTAAGGAGGCGGTGAACCCGACCACAGCCGCGGCCACAGCCAAAGCAAAGGCACGCTGGCGGCCAAGGGCCTCAAGGACAACCACAGCCAGGAGCAGGACACCGAGCCAGATCATGAAGACGTGCGGATAGGTGCGCAGGCGAGTGAAGCCATAAGCCTGCTCAAGCAAGAGCAGGCGCTCGAAGGCAGAGACCAGGATGACGGCGACCAGGGCGAATAGCGCGATCCCGAGTCCGGAAAACCAGGTTTGCTGGCTGCCTGTTTTCCGCTTGGTGAGGGCACTGAGGATGATGAAGAACATCAGCGTTGTGACAGCCGCCACCACCAGTTCGCCAAAGCCGCGCCGAGCGTATTCCGCAAAGGTGTAGCCGGTAGGGCCTTCGATGATGTTGGCCAAGCCGCCATAAAAATAGCGGAACTGCACAACGACAAAGGCGAGGAAGAGCAGGTTGACGCTTACCAGCATGGTGAGCGCCTCGCCCCAGCCCAGGAACGGAGCAACCAGCGGTTTTTCGGCACCAAGCAGAGGCTGCTTCTTGCTGCGTGCGAAAGCGTACATATAGATCGCGGCAAAACAGTAGCCAAGGATCAGGACTATGAAACCGCGCGTAATGTACTCGGGCGCTTTATCGAAGCCGGCAAACAGATCGCCCAGCCATTCGGCGAAGAAAGGATCGGCAGAACTGAGCAGGACCGCCAGGAACCACAGCAAGGGTAAGGCGAAGAGCAACCCGCGCAGGATAGTGCCGAGAATTTGAAGCGCTGGCTTCTTCCCCTTTTTCGAGCGCGCGACAGGCGCGGTATCGCGCAGGCTGCCCAGGCCCAGGGGAACGAGGCCGAGCAGCTTCGCAATGTAATCGGCGAACCCGTAGCGCGGCCAGAGCCCACCGAGAAAGGAGGCCGCAAACAGCATCAACAGGAGCAGGGCCGCAATTGCGCTCAGGAAGACGGTGAGCGGCTCGGTGCGAAAGGCCGGCACCAGTGAAAAGAAGGCGATGGGAACGAGGAGCCAGAGGCTGTTGCGGGCCGGCTTGAGCCCAGCGCGGCCAGCCAGCCAGAAACCGGCCGCCAGCAGCAAGAGAACAAAGATGGGGAATGAAACGCCGATCGGTTTCCCCCAGAAGAGGAAATCGAAAAGCAAGCCCAAGAGGAGTGAGACGGGAAGCAAGAAAGCGGGACGGATCAGCCTAGCCATCGAGAAGCCTCCTAATAGGAGGATTGGGCAATCGCGAGAGGATCAACGCTGGCTATTAATGCCCCCTGCGGCTATCAATAACTCTCAGGCTAGTAGGTGGTGACGGCGCCCAGGATCATGGTGATGATGACCAACAGGGCAACGCCTGCGAAAACGATCTGGCTCCAATTGATCTTTTGCCGTTTGTTCTTTGCCATAGGTGGATTTTATACCAAAACAGTGATTGGTGAATAGCGATTGGGATCAGCCTAAATGGCCTTTGATGCTCTCGGCGAGGGTGGGAGTAATGCCCTGGATGGTGGTCAGCTGTTCGATGGAGGCGGCGCGCAAGGCGTCGATGGAGCCGAAGGTCTTGAGCAGGGCGCGGCGGCGTTTCGGGCCGATGCCAGGGATCTCATCCAACTGGGAGGCGATGCCGCTCTTGGTGCGCCGGGCGCGGTGGGCGGTGATGGCGAAGCGATGGGCTTCATCGCGGATGCGCTGCAGGAGATACAGGCCCTGCGAATTGCGCGGCAGCAGGATGCCGCGCCCCTCGCCGGGCAGGAAGAGCTCCTCGCTTTGTTTGGCCAGCGCCACCAAGGGCACCCGGTCGATCAAGTTGTATTCCTGCAGCACGGCGACGGCGCGGGCCAGTTGCCCTTTGCCGCCGTCGACGATGAGCAGATCGGGAAGCGCGGAGAAGGCGGCATCCGCTTTGGCGCCCGGTATGGTTCTACCGCCGGGCAGCGGGCTGCCTTCCTGGGCGGCGGACCAACGCTTGAAGCGACGGTTCAGCACTTCCTGCATGCTGGCGAAATCGTCCGGGCCGATCACCGTCTTGATATTGAAGCGGCGATAGAGCTTGTTGTTGGAGACGCCTCGCTCGAAGACCACCATGCTGCCTACGGCGGCGGTGCCCTGGGTATTCGAAATGTCGTAGCACTCGATGCGTTCTGGCGCCTGGGTCAAATGCAGCGCCTCCTGGATCTCGGCCAGCGCCTCGGTCTGGCGGTGTTCGCTGGCCTGCCATTGCGCCTGCAAGGCCGCCAGGGTTTCGGCGGCATTCTCGGCGGCCATCTGGATCAGTTCCTGCTGCTGGCCGCTATGTGGGATCTTGATCTCGACGCCGCCATCGCCGCGCCGCTTGCTGAGCCACTGGCGGATCACCTGGGCTTCTTCGACCTCATGCGGCAGCACAACTTCGGGGGGAACCATGGCGGCCTGATCGTAGAACTGCTTAAGGAACTCGGCCATCACGCCGGCGTCGGGAAGTTCGGCAGTGTTCTCCAACATGAAGTATTCGCGGCCGATGAGCTTGCCGCCGCGGATGAAGAAGACCTGCATGCAGGCCTCGCGTTCGGAACGCGCCATGGCGATCACGTCCGAGTCGGTGTAATCGGGCGAAACGATGCGCTGGCGCTCCACGATGCTGCGGATGGCCTCGAGCTGGTCGCGGATGGCAGCGGCTTTCTCGAAACGCAGGTCCGTGGAAGCCTGCGCCATCTCCTGATTGAGGCGCGCCACAATGGCCTCGGTGCGGCCGTTGAGGAACTCGCACAGATCCGAGATCATCTGGCGGTAGGTGGCCTGATCCACTTTGCCGATGCAGGGCGCGGTGCATAACTTGATGTCGTAATACAGGCAGGCGCGTTCGTCCTGGCCGGTGATGACGCGGTCGCAAGTGAGGTAAGGGAAGATGCGGCGCAGCACATCCAGCGTTTTGTGCACCGCCCACACGCTGGTGTAAGGGCCAAAGTAGCGCGAGCCGTCTTCGTCCATCTGGCGGGTGACGGTGACCTTGGGAAAGGGGTCCGCCCAGTGCACTTTGACGTAAGGGTAGCGTTTGTCGTCCTTCAAGCGGACGTTGTATTGCGGGCGGTGCTTCTTGATCAGGTTCATCTCCAGGATGAGGGCCTCCAACTCAGAGGCCACCACGATCCATTCGATGTCCTTAATGAAACTCACCAGGACGCGGGTTTTGGTATCGATCTGAGCGGCGCTGTGAAAATAGGAGCGCACCCGGCTGCGCAGGTTGACGGCCTTGCCTACATAGATGACCTTGCCAGCCTCATCCTTCATTAGGTAGCAGCCGGTCTTGTTGGGCAAAGTGTCGAGTTGGGCTTGAATGCTCTCTGGCAATACCATCGCACAGATATTCTATCGAGGATTCCTGTAAAGGGAGTAAAGTAGAATGGTCACCAGGATAAGTCAGAGAATCGAAATGGCAAAACCACTGGAAGAAGTGATCGGCGAGAAACTGCGCGTCCATGGGCTGCGCCTAGCGCTGGCCGAATCCTGCACCGGAGGCCTGGTGGGACACCGCCTGACCAACGTGCCCGGTTCTTCGACCTATTACATGGGCAGCGTGACCGCCTATGCCTATGAGGCCAAGGTGCGCTTGCTGGGAGTGAGCTGGGAAACGCTGGAAAAGAACGGCGCGGTGAGCGGCGAAACGACAAGCGAAATGGCGCGCGGCGCCAGGCGGTCGCTTGCCGCCGACCTGGGCCTTGCCATCAGCGGCATCGCCGGCCCGGGAGGAGGGACGCCGGAGAAGCCGGTGGGCCTGGTATGGATGGCGCTGAGCGCCCCGGACGGCCTCTGGACGCGCAAGTTCAACTTCCGGGGAGAGCGCGTGGCAGTAAAGGAACAAGCCGCTGAAGAGGCGCTGCAATTGGGGATCGATTATTTGGATGGCAATCTCAAGGGGGCGGCGAAGAAATAGGCGACTCTTGCCGCCCCTGATCGAGGACATATTCGTCAGTTCGACGACGAAATTAGCTGACCCTTCCCGAGTAACAGCAGATAGATATTCAATCCAACAGATATCACCGTCAGGTACGGGAGGACATGATGCACGTTGAGGATGATCGACGGCATTGCCTTATCAAGGCTGGCCAGGCCGCCCGTGATGAGCAAGGAGACAAAGCACAGCGCAGTAAGCGCTACCGCAATGATCTGCACGGTTTGAAGCGGGGCGGCCTGCTGGATCCGGTGGACGCTCATCCCCAGGTAGATTATGGCTACCAGGGAGATCAATTTGTGAACCGTAATGAGGATCATAGGATAAGGTTTACCGGTACGACTCAGCCAGAAACCGGAGAGAAAGATCAACAAAAAGAAAAGCCCTACGCTCAGCATTCGAGATACGATGGTGTTCATTTTTCTGCTCCCTCAGAGATATGAGAATGATTTCTGCAATTAGCGTGCTACCAGAACCAGGTTGCCCACAACTTCACCTGTTTCCAACAGGGTGTTGGCCTGGCTTGCTTCAAGAATTGGGAAGCGCCGCATAATGACCGGCTTGATCCTGCCCGCCTCAAGCAATCCAAAGAGGGTTGCCCAATCCTCCATAAACGGCTTCTTGTCACCTACAAAAAAAAACGAGGTTCCATACAGCTTGATCGATTTCTTTCCCAACAGGTTGACGACCAGCATCTTTGCCAGGATGCGGAAAAGAACTGAGAAGCCAGATGGCTCACCGAAACACACCAGCCGCCCACCGCGCCGCAGCAGACCCAATCCGCCGCCAACGGAATCCAGACTCGTCATCCCGTCGATGACCACATTGATGCCTTGCGGTTCGGCCTGACGCATGACCTGCCGAAAATCCTGAGTGCGGTAATCGATCGGCGTTGCTGCGTATTCTTTCAGGATGGGGTGCTTGGATCGAGAGGCAACCGCGTACATCTTGAGCCCTGCCAGCTTACCCAGCTGCAACAAGGCGGTGCCGATCCCGCCACTGGCGCCGATGATCAGCACGGTTTCACCAGCCCGAACTTTGGCCGACCGGTGCAGCACCTGGTAGGCCACGATGTAATTCAGGATTAAGGTAACGGCTTCGGCGGGATCCACGGTAGGTGGAACGGGGATTAGACGATCGCTCTTCCAGTAGACATATTCACTGTAGCCGCCCACCCTGACCATCGCGCCGACCCGGTCACCCACACGAGCCTCCTGAACGCCTTCGCCGACCGCATCAACGACTCCGACAACGGAATAACCCGGCACGAAGGGAGGTTTCATTCGTAGAGGCGTGCGGCTAAATAGCGACTTACCACTGCGGGGAGTCACATCTGGCCGACTCACCGAGGAAGCCAAAATCTTGATGCGCACTTCACCCGCGGTGGGCGGGCGCAGTTCATTCTCCAGTACCTGAAGGACCTCCGGTCCGCCAAATTGGGTGGCAACGACACTTTTGTATTTCATGATTTCCTGCCTCTTAAGTCCTTCGTTTTGGATTTGATACCATCCCAGAAGATCTCAAATCCCTGTCGGATGATTTCCTTCTGTTTGGCGGGATTCGGCTGCATGCGGATCAGGTTCATAGCTGCAACGATCTGTTGATACAGGATCCCACCGATCAATTCGGGCGCATATGGTTTGATGCTGCCTTCGGCAAGCCCTTTGCGGATCGCCTCGTAGTAATAAGCGAAGAATTCATTGCTCTCCTGCACGGCCGCAGCTGAAATAAGACCTGTATCGCGAACTTGTTGCACATACAGAAAGGCCTCCATGTTGTCCATAAACCACCCCACCGAGCCATCCCAGATAGCCAAAAAGGTCTCGTGTGCGGAAAGGGACGGTTGCAGAAGCGAGTTGATGCGCTCGGATTGCTGTTTACCGATTTTCAGAGCCAGGGCATCCAACAGATCCTGTTTGGTGGGAAAGTAAAGGAACAGGGTTCCCGCGGCCGTTCCGGCTGCTTTAGCGATCTCGGCGGTGGATGTTTTCTGAACGCCGTTTGCCACAAACAAGCGCAAAGCAGCGGAAAGGAAAAGTTCTCTTTTCTGGGGATCAGGTTTACGTACCATACAATCTCCTTATATGACTGACTACTCAGTCATTATACAAGGAGAAGAAAATTTGTCAAGACCCAAAATCCCCTTTAAAGGCGATTGGTTTTTCCTAAGGCCTGTTCAGGCCTCAGCGATACCCAGTACCCTACCCCGCGTCAGCTCCACTACCGCTTGCGGCGCCATGGAGATATTCAGCCCGCGTTGACCACCAGATATGTAGATCTTCTCGAATCCAAGCGCCGACGTATCCAGCACCGTGTCGAAGCCCTTGGCGAGCAAGGCCAAGGGCGAAATGCCGCCGACCTGCAGGCCGGTGAGCTTTTCGGCTTGGGCCTGCGAGGCCACCTGCAGCTTAGGGCCGCCGAGCGCGCGGCCCAGCGCCTTCAGGTCGAGCTGGGCTTGCGCCGGCACCAGAGCCAACACGGGCTTGCCCTCCGAGCGAACGGCCACGATGGTCTTGAACATTTGCCTGGGATCGACGCCGAGGTAAGCCGCGGCTTCCAGGCCGCCGAGCTTTTCGGCGGGCAGTTCGTGGGCCTCGAAGGCAATGCCCTTGGCGGCCAGCATGCGGGTGACGTTATTGGTGACTGGCATTATTTTTTGCCACGCGGCGTTGTTATCTGGAGATCATGGCAGATCTTGCGGGCTAAGAAAGTATTGATCTCATTATGCCGTGGAACTGTCGACACCTTCTGGGTTTTGCGATTCACATAGACCGTGTGACTGCCACCTTCGCGCAGAAACTCGCAGTCATTTCTCTCAAGATGTCGAATCAAATCCCGCCGCTTCATATTAGCCGCCAGTGTAATTATAGATACTACGCTTACCAAACGTGGTTCCCTCCGAAGCAAAAACGGCGGGGTGACATGCACCACCAAAGCGAAAGCTTTGGTTATGCACATCACCCCGCCGGGTTTACCCGTGTTCGAGGCGGCGCTACTATAACTACTGAAAGAATTTTAGAACAGATGGGCTGCGTTGTCAAGCGCTACTTGACGATTAGCCGTTCGCGAATAACTTCTTCCCCTCCAAGGGTTTCCTCCGAGATAATACGATTTGCCTCTAATACCAGGGCGATCGCCTCTTCGAGATTGGCTTTTGTCTCTTCTAGTGTGGCTCCTTGTGTATTGGCGCCAGGCAACTCGGCTATGAACCCTACGTAGCCTTCAGGGACCTTGCGATATACGGCGGTAAGTTTCAAATCAACGGTCATTTCGACTCACTAGGGTAATTATACTGTCTGCGGCGGTAAAAAGAGTTGGGACTATCACCACATGCGTATGGGTGGATGCTTCGCGACGCCTTCCTGCCGGGAAGGCTGCTCAACATGGCAAGACTAAGAGACTACCCGACTATCTAACTACGCAACTAATCCCCATCCATCCCCGCAATGACGCGCATCTTCTCCCAGGGTTTCAGGTTGCCTTCTTCGGCCAGCAAGGTGCGGACTTCATAGAGCTGGTCGCGCAACAAGGCGGCCTGCTCGAATTGCAGGTCCTTGGCGGCCTGGCGCATGCGCGCCTCCAGCTCGCTGATCAGGCGCTCCAATTCTTTGCGCGGCAGGCGCTTGTCGCCGTCCGTCTTGTATTCGGCGCGGCCTTCGGCCACGACACGGGCTTTTAGCTGGTCGGTCAGGTCGCGCACAGCCTTGACGATGCCGACCGGCTCGATGCCGTGTTCTGTGTTGTAAGCCACCTGCTTTTCTCGGCGGCGATCCGTCTCCTGCAGCGCAAAGCGCATCGAGTCGGTCATCTTGTCGGCGTACATGATCACCCGGCCGCGCACGTGGCGGGCGGCGCGGCCGATGGTCTGGATCAGCGCCGTATCAGAACGCAGGAAGCCTTGCTTGTCCGCATCCAGGATGGCAACCAGGGAGACTTCAGGCAAATCCAAACCCTCGCGCAACAGATTGATGCCAACCACCACGTCGAACACGCCCAGGCGCAGATCGCGCAAGATGCTGATGCGGTCCAGCGTCTCGACCTCGGAGTGCAGGTAATGGACCTTGATGCCCATTTCCTGCAGGTACTCCGAGAGGTCTTCGGCCATGCGCTTGGTGAGTGTCGTGATGAGTACGCGTTCGCCTTCGGCCACTCGCTTGTTGATCTCACCGATCAGGTCGTCCACCTGCCCTTCGATGGGCCGCACCTCGACCTCGGGATCGACCAGGCCGGTGGGACGAATGATCTGCTCGACGATCTGCCCAGCGCGCTTCATTTCATATTCAGCGGGAGTCGCGGAGGTATAGATGACCGATCCCAGGCGGCGTTCGAATTCATCGAAAGTCAGCGGGCGATTGTCCACCGCCGAGGGCAAGCGGAAGCCATACTCCACCAGAATGTCTTTGCGCGCCCGGTCTCCGTTGAACATGCCGCGCACCTGTGGAATGGTCATGTGCGATTCATCGATGACCATGAGGAAATCGGCAGGGAAATAATCGATGAGCGTCCAGGGCGGAGTGCCGGGCGCGCGCTGGTCCATATGACGCGAGTAGTTTTCGATGCCGGTGCAATAGCCCACCTGGCGCAACATCTCCAGGTCATAGCGCGTGCGCTGCTCGATGCGCTGGGCTTCGAGCAGTTTGTCGTGTTCTTTAAGGAACTTGACGCGCTCCACCAGCTCGTCTTCGATGCCGCGGATGGCCAGAGCCAATTTCTGCTCATCCGTGATGAAGTGGCGGGCGGGATAAATGGCGATGGTGCCCAGCTCACGGGCGATCTCCCCGGTGACGGTGTGGATCTCCGCAATGCGCTCAATCTCATCGCCGAAGAAGGTGATGCGGAAGGCGAGCTTATCCTGATAGGCGGGCACCACTTCTAGCGTGTCGCCGCGCACGCGAAAGGCGCCGGGCTCCAGGTCGCTTTCCTTGCGCTCGTAGTGGCTATCCACCAGTTGGCGCAGCAGGGTCTCGCGGCGGTATGGCTTACCGCTGTCGAGATTGATCACTACGCGGCCATAGGACTCCGGGTTGCCCAGGCCATAGATGCACGAGACCGAAGCCACGATGATGGTGTCGCGCCGCGATAGGATCGAGGTAGTCGCCGCCAGTCGCAACCGTTCGATCTCCTCATTGATGTCGGTCTCTTTTTCGATGTAAAGATCGCTGCGCGGTACATAAGCTTCCGGCTGGTAATAGTCGTAGTACGAGGTGAAGAATTCGACCGCGTTGTCGGGGAAGAATTCCCTGAATTCGGCATAAAGCTGCGCCACCAGAGTCTTGTTGTGCGCCAGCACCAGGGTCGGCTTCTGGATCGCCTGGATGATGTTGGCAATGGTGTAGGTCTTGCCAGTGCCCGTGGCCCCCAGTAAGACCTGATCCTTATAGCCCTTCGCCAAGCCCTCAATGAGCTGGGCTATCGCATCCGGCTGGTCGCCAGTGGGAATGAACGGAGCCTGCAACTTGAAAGCTGGCATAGCGGTTATTATAGAACATAAGTTTTGCTTCGAGAAGACCGCCTTTGTTGGTGTCAATCCGTAGGGGTTTTCGGGGTTACATAAAGGCTAACTCACGACCAGGGCTTTTGAGTCAAATGCGGCCACGGGCCAATGGCGGTTACATAATCTTCTCCGTGACTCTGGATCAGAAATCTCCGATTCGAATCCAGAATCCCCATCTCCGCCCTCCTTTTTGTTCCAAAGGCAACTAATTTGCTCCTGGTAACCACCAACTTCTTGTCTTGCCGGTCACCCAAACGAGATTAGCCTCATATATATTTTGGAAAATGCAACCCCATAAAGTATGATATGGCTACCTTCCCGCAACGTCGGCCTTTTTGCGCACCTTACAATCCGGTCTACCAATCGCCAAAAGGAGGCGTGCGGTGAAGAAAGAATGGCTCTATTACATTCCGGTAATTGCCTACGTTGTTGTTTGGGGAGGGATATTCTATGCCAGTGCCCAGGCGGGTTGCAGTGACAACGATCCCATAGCCGGGCTTCAAGGTTTGTGCCTGGCTCGGTGGATTGCGGGCATGAGCTGTTTTGCGATCTACCTCGCCGTCTGGACCTTCCTTGGCGCACAAGTTGCCATGGGTAAGGGCCGAAATCCCATCATGGGCGCAATCTTGGGATTAACGCTGCAGTTCATGGGCTGTATCGGCTTGATGATGATGGAGCCCAGGCGGGATCACTCCGGACGGATGATCGGCTGGGACGAGTATAAGCATTACACACCAGAGCAGCGCGAAGCAATCCGACCCGTGAAGGTTCCGGATACTCCGGATGTCAAAAGGAGGAAAAAGATCGTTATCGGGATCGCCATTGCTGTCGCCGTCATGATGGTCCTCCAGGTTCTGAAAAACCTGGGGAAGTTTTAACCACAAGGAGGCGGAGTGAACATAAACCTTCTCCAAAACTATTATTGGGTGCATCTATGGGATTAGACGCCGAAAAAAAACAAGGTCAGGAGACACCTGCTTTAGACAGGGCGGGTGAGCCACCTAAAAGAGAAAGAAATTGGGAGGTGTGGAAAACGATTGAGGCTGGAGGCAGGAGTGTTCAGGCTTTAACGAGGGATCTCGAACAAACAGGCATTTATTTCCATAAATACGCTTTAAAGATGACGCGAAGTGCGGATTTTGTAACCTTAAGTACTCAAGAACAGATCAGCTTAGTGCGCTTAAAAGTATCCGACTTAGGTTTTGGTCCCTTACCTCCAACCCTAGATCAAATTTATCAGAAGGCCCGAGAATTGGGTTTAGATTTGTGTCCCCCGGAAGTCGGCCTAGAACTCAGACTAAAGTTTGATGGTCGACCAGGAGAAAGGCTTTATGTGGGAATGAAGCAAATTGACCTTCCTGACGAAGAAGATTTACATCAACTTCAGCCTCATGTGTTCGCGCTCGAACGCGATAAATATAATGGCAAAAAAGATGGCATTAAACTGATTGGTACTGTTCTTACTTCGTCCCTTCACAGGGACCTAGGGGATGAGTTTGTTTTCCGTCTTCGCAAATAACTCCAGGCTGGCTGAACAAAAATCCCCAAATTACAGGGGGATTGAGTGGCGAGGGTGAGTTTTGAACTCCCGACCAAGGGCTTATGGGCCTGAACAGTAGAATGGGGCCTCCCTTTATCCAACAAGTTGACAACGATCCTGTTTTCCACACAAATCTCCAATCTTGATTAATAATGTAGCTATGCCTCCCACCCGCTCTATGTGCGATTCAGTCCCAATTGCTCTCTTACTGTCGCTCTCCAGCCACCCTGCCCAGGCTCATGCCAATACCTACAATACCTACAACATCTACAATTACGACATGATCGACAACGTCTACAACATCTACAACGCGCCCCTCATCTCCTCATTGACTATTCACCCATCCCTCTCACCCAGGCTTTTTAGTTGTACCTTTGTCAAGTAATAATGCCTCCTCCCCCGCACCGAGTAACAATATTATTAAGCGGGAACTTGGGGAATCTGCCCTCTGCCCTCTGTCTTCTGCCAACTGTTATCTGCCTACGGTATAATCCGACCCGCTATTAATCCGATACCCAAAGGCTTGGTACGCATATCATGGAAAAGAACTTTCTAAGCATTGCAATGATCATTGTTTCCGTCGCCCTGGTGGGCTGCATTGTGCTGCAGAGCAAGGGCGCGGGTTTGGGCGGATGGGCCGGGGGAGGCGGGGATTCGGGCGGCACCTTCACTGCCCGCCGCGGCCTGGAAAAGACCGTGTTCCGCATCACCATCCTGCTTAGCGTGATCTTTTTTGCCCTGGCCATCTACACGGTTCTGGCGACCGGCTAAACAACCTTCTTCAATCTAAATGGCTAAACTGCGCTGGCAGTTTGTTCTTGTTGCGCTGGCTCTGGTGGCCATCGCTGTCCTTCTGCTGGCCCAACAACCGCTGCTGCGCGCCTTCACCGCCGAGCCTGCCCAAGGGGGTGTGTACATCGAGGGGTTGGTGGGAAGCATTGGCCGCCTTAACCCGCTGTTGGATAGCTCCAACCCTGCCGACCAGGATATCGACCAGCTGATCTTCAGCGGCCTGATCGATTTTGATGACCGGGGTAACCCGCAACCAGATCTGGCGGAAACCTGGGGCATTTCACTGGACGGCCTGCAATACAACTTCACTCTGCGCGAAGGCCTGCTCTGGCATGACGGCGAACCGCTCACTGCGGCCGATGTGGCCTTCACTGCCGGGCTTTTAAGCAGCGCGGAGCTGCCCGTTCCGGAAGATGTGCGCAACTTATGGGCCTCGGTGGAAGTAACCGCCTTTGATGAAACGCACATCCAATTTCGTTTGCCCTCACCCTATGCGCCTTTCATGGATGCCTTGAGCTTCGGCATCCTCCCGCAACACCTTCTGGGGGAGATGGATGCCGCCACGCTGCGCAACGCCCCGTTCAACCTGAACCCGATCGGGTCCGGTCCGTACCGCTTCGAAGAACTGATCTCCGAAAACGAGCAGGTCACTGGCGTGGTATTGAGCGCCTGGGACGATTTCTATCTCGGCAGGCCTTTTATCGATCAGATCGTCTTTCACTACTACCCGACTTCGTCAGCCGCTTACCAGGCCTACCAGCAAGGGGATGTGCTGGGCATCAGCTACGTGGACAACGCCACGCTGCCCGAAGTCCTGGCGGATGGGACGCTCAATGTGCACAGCGCACGCCTGCCGCGCTTGAGCATGGTGCTGCTTAACCTGGGGAATTCCGAAGCGCCGTTCTTTCAGGAGTTGGCAGTCCGTCAAGCGCTATTACAGGGCCTCAACCGTCAATGGATCATCGATCAGTTCCTGGGCGGCCAGGGCTTCGTCGCTGATAGCCCGATCCTGCCCGGCAGTTGGGCCTACAACCCGAGCGTGGCCACCACGGAATATGACATGGACGGGGCGATCGCCATGCTCAAGGCCGCCGGATACACGATCCCGGCGGAAGGCGGCCAGGTGCGCAGCAAGGACGGGATTGCCCTGGAGTTCGAGCTGGTCCATCCGGATGATCCGCTGCACACCCAGATCGCCGAGAGCATCCGCAATGACCTGGCCCAGCTTGGCGTGCAGGTCACCTTGACCGCGGTCCCGTATGCCACGCTGCTTAGCGATTATCTGGAACCGCGCGCGTATGAAGCCGCACTGGTAGACCTGACCATGACGCATGCGCCCGACCCGGATCCTTACCCCTTCTGGCACCAGGCCGAGATCACCGGCGGCCAGAACTATTCCAAATGGGACGATCGCCGCGCCAGCGAGTATTTGGAACAAGCACGCGTATCGATCCGCCAGGCGCAAAGGGCGCGCCTATACCGCAATTTCCAGACCCATTTTGCGCGTGAAGTACCGGCCTTGCCTCTTTATTACCCGGTATACAACTACGCCATCTCCAACCGCGTGCAGGGCGTAGCGATAGGGCCGATCTACCAGTCGAGTGATCGCTTCATTTCGATCCTGGAGTGGTTCCTGGTGGCGCGCAGCGCGGCCGAAGAGATCGACGCGACGGCAATGCCCGAGATCATTTCGGCGACGCCAGCCCAATAAGCAGCGCCACGGCCTGCAAAATCAGGAAGGGGTTATTCCTCTATTGAATACAGATTGCGATAGATGGTGAATAATTCGTACACGCTACGAATATGACTGCGCGTTTCCGGAAATCCAACCACTTCCAAGAATAGATCGGGGTCGCCTTTGGCCAGGTTCACCCAGTATGAGGCATTGCCCGGCCCGGCATTGTAAGCCGCCAGGGCTGCATACATATCGCCGCCAAAAGCGCGGCGCTGGATATCCAGGTAGCGGACTCCGAAGGTGATGCTGACCAGCGGGCGGTACAGGTCATCGGCGGTATAGCCCGGCGGCCAATCGATGAGGTCCGCAATTTCCTGCCCCGTGATGGGAATGACCTGCAGGAGACCGCGGGCGCCGGCCGAAGAAGTAACGAAGCCTTCGAACAGGCTCTCCTGGCGCATCATGGCATAGAAGAAAAGCGGATCGATGTCCTTGCCGGCGGCTTCGGGGAGAACGATCTCGGGATAATAGGCGCCGAAGCGCACTAGGCTGAAATAGCGCGGAGCATTCAGGGTGGCGGCGTCGCTCATGCCGGCGAAGTTCAAAACCTCGCGGGCGGCAAAAATGGCGGTGCGATACAGCCCGAGATCGAGCAGGTAATTGGCCAGGCGGTAGGAGGAGGCCGGGTCCGCGGTCAGACCCTGGCGGAGGTCCTCAAATTCGGCGCGGGCCTGTTCGTATTTGCCCAGCCGCCAGAGTTCGGCGCCGCGCTGAAAGCGCGGATCAGCCAGCAGCGGACCAGGACCGGACAGGTCAGTATCCCCCGGGAGGTTGAAGGTGGATCTGATCCAGGCTTCAGCCGCCTGACGTTCAGCTGCGGCGTCGTACTCGAAGGAAAAGGCCTCAGGCGCTTGGAAAATTATGCGGCCATCCAGGATGTCACGAGCCCGTTCGCTGTAGTAGCCGGTCGGGTCAACCGCGGCGGCTTGCTCCCAGGCGTCAGCGGCGAGTTCTTCGTTGCCCCCGGTGCGATAGGCCTTGGCCAGCCAAAACAGGGATTGGGCTTCCTGTTCCAGGCTCAACGCCGACTGATTCGCACGCAAGAATAGGCCCTGCGCCATGGGGTAATCCTCCAGGCGGTAGGCGCTGATGCCGGCCAGGAAGACGGAATTGTAGGCAAATTCGGAAGAGGGGTATTCGTCGGCTACCCGCGGCCAGATCTCGGTGGAGCGGGTCAGCCGCCCACCCTCTTCGGCAATCTGGCCGGCGGTGAAAAGGAACTCGGCCGAGGCCGGTTGGCTGGGCGTGGCGGCGACAAAGCCGAGCAGCGCGTCAATGGCCGCATCGTAATCGTCCAAATAGAACCACTGGGTAAAGGCCTTCTCGGCGAAGGCATCCACCCAGTTGGTGTCAAAGGCATGCTCAGCCAGCATGTGATCGAATTCCTGGATGGCGCCGTTGTAATCCGCGGTGGCCTGCAGCGATAAGGCCCTGTAGTAGTGGGCGGCGTCACTATGTTCTTCGGGAGCCGCCGCCAGATAACGATCAAAGGCGCGGATGGCGGCGGCGTAAAGCTCGGCGGAATCATTGAGCACGGCCATGTTGTAATCGATGTAACCGCGTTGGAATTCATCCACGGTGACGCCGGCATTAACCAATTCTTGCAGGGCGGCCAGGGTGGAGCCTGCCAACGGGTAGCTATTGACCGCGTGTTGGAAATGGGAGTAGGCATTTTCCGTGTCGCCCAGTGAAAGGTGGGTGCGCCCGATGAGCAGGTCCATATCTGCTTTCAGGTAATCGTTGGAGGTGGCATCGAAGATGGCCTGGTAGGTGCCCAGGGCAGATTGCAGATCTCCGCTGGCGGCCTGGGCGTTGCCCACTTTCACCTGGACAATGAAAGTGTCCCCGAGGCGCGGGGTGACGGCGGCTTGTTGGTAGGCGTCAATGGCGTCGGCATAGTTGGCAGCCCGCATCAGACTATCGCCGCGCCATTCGGCTACATACGAGTCGATGATGCCGGGTCGTAACTCGAGGTAGCTGGCATAGGCAGCTTCCCCAGCCAAGGGGTCGTTGAATTCCGCGTACACGTCCGCCAGGGCAATATAGATGGCAGCGCTGGCTCCGGAACCAGGGAACAACTCCAAAGCGGCTTCCAGCACATCGCGCGCCTCAGTGAAATTTCCCATGTGTATATAGGTTCGCCCCAGCCCCAGGTAGGCTGCAGCGCGCAATTCATCGTCCTGGGTCTCGTTCAATGTGCGTTGATATTCCTGCAAGGCGCCGGCCCAGTCGCCGTAAAAAAGCGCCTTTTCCCCGGCTTGAATGCGCGCCTCACCGGATAGCTCCGGCGCCGGGGTCAGGGCTGGCGTTGGGCTGGGCAGAGCCGTGGGGGTATCCGTGACTGCGATGGTGGAGGTGGGCAGCGAAGGATCCAGGATGCGGTCCAGGTTGCACGCCTGGCCTGCGATGGCCAGTGCGGCCAGCAGGAGCGGCCAAGCGTTTCTTCGCATGGGAACGACTATACCCTGCTGAAAAAGGGGTGTCAACGCAAACCACCGGCTGGCATAGTTCTTGTAGACTAGGATGATGGGCGAAATGAAAAGTCAATATCGCATTGCTGATCTGGCCCCGGCCGAAAGGCCGCGGGAGCGCCTCAAGCAACTGGGCCCGGGTTCATTGAACACGGCGGAACTACTGGCCGTATTGCTACGCACAGGGGTGCGCGGAGAAAGCGCCGTGACCATGGGTCAACGCCTGCTGCAGACCTTCGGCGGGCTGACCGGGTTGCAGCGCGCAGACTTCCACGAAGTCGAAGACCAACACGGTATGGGCGAAGCCAAGGCGGCCACGATCAAAGCAGCCATCGAATTGGGCGGACGCCTGGCTATGCAGGCGCCGGAAGACAAGCCGGCCATCGGCAGCCCGGCGGATGCCGCGGCCCTGGTGCAGTATGAGATGAGTGCGTTGGAGAAGGAACACCTGCGCGCCATCCTGCTGGATACGCGTAATCGAGTCATCGGCACGGTTGAAGTTGCGCGCGGCTCGCTGAACGCGGCCGGCGTGCGGGTGGCTGAAGTATTCCGGGATGCGATCCGCAAGAACGCGGCCGCCCTCATTCTGGTCCACAACCATCCAAGTGGGGACCCGACGCCCAGTCCCGACGATGTAGCGCTAACCAAAGCCGTGCGCGAAGCGGGACTGCTGCTTGACATTGAGGTGCTGGATCATTTGGTGATCGGCCAGGGGCGCTATGTCTCCATGAAGGAACGGAAATTGGGGTTCTCATAGGAAAAGATGGACAAACGGATCGCCTTCGAGGCGCATGAAGAAAATAAGAAATCCCAAGAGCCGGCGCAGCCCAGGCCCGGCCTAACCGCGGGTGTGTTGGCTGGCGGGGCGATCCAGCTGGCCTGGCCCACGGAGTACCGGGTGATCACTCAACCCTTTGGCGCCAATCCGGAACTAAGCCTGGAGAGCGGTTTGCCGGGTCACGAAGGATTGGACATCCGTGCCCCCATCGGCGTCAAGGTTTTCGCATGTGCCGACGGCGAGGTCGAGGCTGTGCAGGAGCGCGAGACGGCGGGCGATCCTTACGGCCGCTGGATACGATTGCGCCACTCGAACGGCTACCGCACGCTAGCGGGCCACCTGGGCAAGATCTCGGTTAATAAAGGGGCCAAGGTTAAGGCCAGGCAGGTGATCGGCTTGGCCGGACCGACGGGAGCCACAGCGGGGGGACACATCCATTTGAGCCTGATGCAAGAGGGCGCGACAGCGCAAGGCCTTACGCACTACCTCGACGACATTGTTGATCCGACGCCATTCCTTCTCCTGGCGCAAGCCAAGCCAGTGGAGCACCTCTATCCATG
Source organism: Anaerolineales bacterium (assembly GCA_040902205.1). Lineage (GTDB taxonomy): Bacteria > Chloroflexota > Anaerolineae > Anaerolineales > UBA11579 > JAMCZK01. Next base: position 20,912 of record JBBDXR010000032.1, read on the forward strand.
GCCGTTGGGGAAATGCCTGGCTGGCCTCATTGCGAACGGCGATGGGAGCTTGCCTATCTCCGGCTCCGGAAAATGGGAAGCCATAAAGGTTGATCTGCAAGCCGGAAAAGAGAAAATCGCCTTGATACGCAAGACCCATCAAGACGCCTTCCTCATGGGGAGCCTGCGGCTGATTCCCGGAACTCATCAATTGACGCCGCGCGAATGGTCGGCGCAGATCCGCCCTGCACTTAGCAAGCACATCGAAGCCGGCATCAGTTTTTTTGAGGTGCTATCGAAGCCAAACCTGAGCAGCCAGGGTTGCTACCAGGGATGGCAATCCGGCGGCGAATTTGCGCGGTGGTGGATCGATGCGGTGAACCTGTTGAGAGAGATCCATCCATTGGGGAAGTTCGGGTTCCCGGCGTTGGCACCTGGAAAGCAGGTCGTGGGGCAACGCATGGATGCGCAGGCATTCATGGAGGAGGCCGACGAGGCCCTGCTGCTGGCGGATTGGATCGGGGTGGCAGACCATTGGAGCAGCAGCGCTGAAATGGGTGATGAGGAGCTGGGAGCAAGGCATCAATGGATGCGCCGGTGGTATCCGGACAAGCTGCTCTTCATTACAGAATTCGCAAACGTAGATGCGCTGACCGATCCAGGCAGTAAAGATCGGGAATACACCGAGTTCATGCAGCAAGTCCAGGCAACGCCCGGAATTGGGGCGGCGTTTCAGCGGGCGAGCCTTTCGGCCTAATCCGTCGGGCGGACGGCGAAACCGGTGAAGCCGCCGCTGGCTGGCCTCCACTCAACTTTGACCTCTGTAACCAAAGAACCTGTTGGCCCCCGCTTCACTGCATCGAGCAAGGCTTCCAGATCCTCGCGCCGGCCCTCGGCAAGCATTTCCACACGGCCATCCGACATGTTACGCACCCAACCGGCAATAGGCAGGGCACTCGCCCGTTGGCGCACGAAGTAGCGGAAGCCCACGCCTTGGACACGGCCCTCCACCCAGGCATGAAGTTGGATCGGGTCCTGCATGCTTAGTTTCTCCTTGAAGCCATAAAGCGCAGCAACAAAAACAAACCCAGCGCCACAGCTGCCGAACTGAAGATGGGTAACCAGGGGACCGCGCCTAACCAATCAGCCGGCCCTTCCTGTGCAAACGTGGCTGCGCGCCATTCAGCGTCCAGGGCGATCAGATCCTTCCCGAAGACTTCAAACGGCGCGCTGACGCAATCTTCTGCTGCCAGAAAAGCATTCACGAACAGGGCAAAGCCAGCTGGCTTATATTGCTCGTGAATGTAACGGACGAAGGAGGCAGACTGAGCGTAAGCCAGGCGGGCGCTGGCGCTGTCCTGTGGGAAGGCCTGGCAAAGTGAAAAGAAGGGGATGAGCGTATTGCCAGAGTTCGCCAGTTCCAGGTAATCCATCTGCACGGGATCCGAATAGACCTCGACGTTGGAAGCAATGCCTTCGTTGAGCCATACGGGCAGCCGCTGGTAGGCGTCGGCGCCAAGGGATTGATAGAGCACGAGATGGGCAATTTCGTGCGGCACTTGGCGCTGGACTTCCAAGCTTTGATCCGGCGTCAAGGAAAGCAGAATAATGCCTGCGGCCGGGTCGGTATGGCCGGCCTGCCAGGCGATACCAGCTTCCTGGGCGATCAACTGCACATCTGCCGCGGAGTCATAGACCCGCAGGGTCACCGCCGCGGGCGCGGGCATGGCGAGCCAAAGCCTGGCGCGGGTTACGCCCTGGCGAGCGGCCGCCAACACGGACTCGGCGAAGGCAGCGTTGCCGTTATGCCAATAGAGAAGAAAGGGCAGGCTCTGCATAGTCTGCCAGACGTAGCGATTGTCATCGTAAAAAAACGTGTAATGTTGGCTTTCGGAAATATCGCCGTGATCCGAAGCAAGGCGAAACCAATATTCGATCTGGGTAAATGGCTTTGGTTTGTTCTCGGCAACTAAAGGAATCTGCACTTCCAAGGTATTGTTCCCGGATAAGTCGCCTTCGAACACCCAACTCCGCTGGCCACCGGGAAACTGGTAAAAGACAAAACCTTCCTGCATGACCTCGACGCTTTCGAAATGGACCACGAAATGCAAAAATTCGTCAAAGGAATAATCGACCCGCTGGTCGAGGACCTCGACCGATGACTGGGCTTGCCCTTGGTCGGCGAACAACAAGAGGGATGTTATGGAGGTGAGAAAGAAAGCGAAACGGAGGAGAACCTTCACAGGTTGGCCAACCCAACAAGCCGCAACAGCGACGCTAATCGACTGGGTCCTGATCCTCATCCAGATCGGAAGCATGCGGGGTTGCTAGCTCCTCCAGATCTTCAGGAGAAAAATCCAGGATATTCATGTCCGCCATTTCATGGGTGAAGGCCAGGTTTTCGAGTGCGTCCTCGATAAGGTCGGTCTCGTCTTCGTCCTCGGTGCGCTCAAGCAATTCTTCGAGGGCATCCTCCACGCCATTGCCTCCGATCTGGGAGAGCGACCAGGCTGCCGCCAGGCGCAACTCCGAATCCTCTTCATGCAGAAGTTCCAGCAAGGCAGGCAGAGCCTCTCCCAATTCGAGTTCGCCGGCGGCGCGGGCAGCCTCGCGGCTCAATTCGGCATCCGTATCCTTAAGGCGCTCGATGACCAGCGGCCCCCAACGGTCATCGGCCGAGCGCCCCATGGCAAACAGGGCGCTGATTACCCACTCGTCGTCATCGCGTTCGTAGGCTTGCTCGATGAGGTCAGGAACTTCGGGGCGGCTGGAATACCCTAGAGATTCCAGGGCACGGCGCCGGACCAAGGAGTCGGAGTTACTCTCCAACACCTTGAAGAGACGGTCTTCGATGGACTTCAAACTGGCCTCGGGAATCTTGCCCAACTCCCCCAAGTACACGAAGCGCCCCAGGGCTGCGGCCGCCTGGGCACGGACTTCATTGCTCTCATCTGTGGCCAACATCTCGAAAAGCCCGGGCAGGAGGCCAACATCCTCAGAGGACCATAAGGCACGCACGGCGGTAAGGCGCACGCGGGCGTCCTCATCGCCGAGGGCGATGCGGTTCACGGCATCGAAGTGCAGGATGGTGTTGCCTTCCGCCAGCGTCTCCAGATCCTCCAAGATGCCAAGACGGCGTTGCGCGGAAAGGCCGAACCATATACGGGTTAACAAGCCGAGTTCTTCACCTTCAAGTTCCGAAAAACGGTAGAGATATCGCGCCGGAAACGGCTGCTCCTCATCGCGCAGGGCGACGATCACGTCATCGAAGGAGATCTCAGACTGAGAGGGATTCTCGCCGGCATCCATTTTTTAGGGCACGATGATGGGGTTAATGAAATCTTGGATATTAATAAAGACGATCAGGAGCAAAAGCAGGCCGAGACCGATCAGGTTGACCATATTCTCGTACGCCTGGGGTATGCGCCGGCGGAACAAGATCTCCGGTAAGGTGAAGAGGATGCGGCCACCGTCGAGGGCCGGCACTGGCAGGAGATTCAGGATGCCCAAGGAGACCGAGATCGAAGCAAAGAAGTACAGTGTGTTGATGCCGGCGGGAAGGTTGCTTTCAGGCGCGGCATCCGCTTCGCGTACGGTGGTGAATATGTCGTACATGCCTTTGTAGCCAACCAGGCGCCCTTCACCGGAAGATGCTTCCCCGGAGATCAGGCGGCCCGGCAATTCAACCAGCGCTCTGGATTGTTCTCCGATCGCCTGCCAACCCACGGAAATGGCCTCCAAGGGACTGATCGGTAGGCGCGGGTGGCCCATGGATATGCCGATGGCACCTTGATCGGCGGGGGGCGGGTCACGCGGCGTCAGGCTGATGGTGAATTCCTCACCATCCCGGAGGTAGACCACGGTGATGAGCTCCCCCAGATGGGCGTAGATCTCATTGTGCAGTTCTTCGGCGCTATCAATAGGCTCGTCGTTGACCTGCACGATCAGGTCGCCCGCCCGCAGGCCGGCCAAGGATGCTGGAGAATTTTCGGCTACCTGCATCACCTGCACCGTGTCCAGATCAGGCTTGCCGATCTGGAAGAAGATGTAGGTAGTGATGAGGAAGGCCACGAGAATATTCATGGCCGGGCCGGAAATCAGGACGAAGATGCGCGTCCAGGGACGGGCGGCGGCAAGGCCGCCGGGAACCGCGGGATCATTCTCGCCGGCGGGGCGAACGAAACCGCCCAGCGGGATCGCGTTCAGCGTAAAGTCCGTACCGCCCCACTTGAATAGACGCAGGACGCGGGGTGGGAAGCCAAGGCCGAATTCGGTCACCTTGATGCCCGAGACCTTGGCAGCCAGAAAATGCCCAAGTTCGTGAACGACGATGAGCAGAGCAATAGCTACGATAAAGAGAATCAATTCCATGGTTTCACCTAAAGCGACCGGGGGATTATATCGCCTGGAGTAAGCACTGAGATGGCCCGCTAAGGGGCGGCTAAGAAACGATCAGTCCTGCAAACGCGCAGGGCCACCCGGGCCGGAGCGGAGAACGCGGATCACTCCGGGCAGCTCGGCCAGCCGGGCAACGATCCTGTCGGCCTCGATGGCAGGGCAGATCACATGCACGTTGGGACCGGCATCCAGCGTGTAGCAAGCCGAGCTACCGATTGCGCGCCAACTGCGCACGGCCTGCATAACCGCCAGGCTGGCCGGCAGCCAATACAACAAGGCAGGGCTTGAAGTCATCATGACGGCGTGCATTAGATGGCAGTCAAGCTCGGTCACCTCCGACAAAGCGTCGAAATCCTTCTGGAGGATGGCCTGGCGGCAGAGTACGAGCCTATCGGCTGCACCCTGCAAGCGAGCGGCCTGGAGTGGCGAAGTGGCCGCTAGTTGGTGCCCCTGGCTGGAACCGGTGGCCTTGGCGGTCTCACTGACTATGGCGACGCAATCTACCAGGTCCCAGTGGCCCGGAAGGGCAACGGAGACGGCGAACGAATCTTCGTCACGTTCCGCAGCCTGCCATTCCACGAAGCCGCCTGGTACCGAGCGGCTGGCCGAACCAGACCCACGGCGCGCCAAGCGCGAGAGTTCGATCTCCTGCAATGCCAACCCTGCCGCCGAAGAAGCGGCCAGGGCCAGCGCGGCGAAGGCGGACGAGGAGGAGGCTATGCCCGCGCTGGCCGGAAAGTTGTTTTCGCTCGACACGCCGGCGTGCATCTTCATCCCGGCACGCTGACGAACGAGATCAAGAAAAGCCGATACGCGCTGCAATTGGGCCGGCTGCGCGTCAATTCCATTCAAGGTAAAGCGATCCTGGGCCAAGCTCGGATCGAACTGAACCGTGGTTACCGTTTCCAGTCCCCCCAGGTTCATGGACAGGGAACCAGAGGCGGGTAGGCGTAGTTGCTCGTCTCGATTGCCCCAATATTTGATGAAGGCAATATTGGGGTGAGCGAGGGCTGTTCGAGGTTCTGGGCTCGGAATGGTCATAGCGCCATGGCCAGGCCGTCAGCGCGGGGATCGCTGCCGGCCCACAAAACCCCTGAAGCGCGATCACAAAGGATCACTTGTCCACGGCCAAAGAGGGCTCGTTCCATGCCGGTAACCTCTCGGACCCGGTGGCCGAGAGCGCTGAGCGCCTCACGCGTTGCGGCTGGCATGCCATCCTCGATGGCGACCGAGCCGCTTGCGGTGCCGTCCTCGATGCAAAAGCGCGGGCGGTCCAGGGCGGCTTGCGGGTCGAGCCCATCGTCAATCAAGGCGATGGCCACCTGCATGTGCCCCTGGGGTTGCATGAAGCCGCCCATTACGCCAAAGCAGGCAAATAAGTCATCATTATCCACATGAGTCAGCAACGCCGGGATGATGGTGTGATAAGGCCGTTTGCGCGGGGCGAGGGCGTTGGGATGCCCGGCCTCGAGGCTGAAGCCAAAGCCGCGGTTCTGCAGCGTGAACCCCCAGCCCTTGGGAACGATGCCGGTGCCAAAGCCGTAATAGTTGCTGTTGATAAACGAGCAGGCATTGCCGACGCCGTCCACTACGCTGAAGTAAACGGTATCGCTGGCGCGCTGGGTGGCGCCATGCTCGTACTTGAGATTAGCGCGGTCCTTGGAGATCAGCCGCCGGCGAGTGTCGGCGTAGTCCTTGGAAAGCAGGGTGTCCAAAGGCGCGGGGTTGGTGGCCGGGTCGGCCACGAACCAACTGGCATCGGCGAAGGCGAGGCGCATGGCCTCGATCAGCAAATGCAGCCTCTCGGGACTTGAGGACGGGAGCGTGGCAAGATCAAAGCCTTCGAGAATGTTCAGGGCCAAGAGGGCGGCCAGGCCCTGTCCATTTGGCGGGCATTCCCACAAACGGAAACCGCGGTATGTCGTGCTGATGGGAGAATCCCAGGAGCTTTCGTGAGCCTCCAAATCCTCGGCGCTCAGCACCCCTCCGGATGCCTGCACCACTTCAGCAATGGCCTGCCCGATGGCGCCGCGATAAAAAGCGCCCTTGCCGCCTTCGGCCAAAGCTCTAAGGGTGCGGGCCAGGCCTGGATTGCGAAAGATCTCCCCGGGCTGCGGGGCTCGGCCATCGATGGTTAGTTCCTGGCCATTGGCAGCTTTGGCTAGCTGGTTGGCTGCTCCGCGCCCCCAGAAGTAGCTGGTGATGGGCGCCACGGGAAAGCCTTCCTCGGCGAGACGAATGGCAGGAGCCAGGACTTGATCCAAGGTTAAGCGGCCGTGCTTTTCGATCAGGTCGCACCACCCCGCGGCGGCGCCGGGAACCGTGACGGTGTGGGCGTGATAAGGCGGCAGCTCGCTGCCAAAACCTTGCTTCCTAAGCAACTCGAGGGATAGGCCTGCGGGCGCCCTGCCGGAACCATTCAGGGCCGTGATGGTCCTGGTTACGGCATCGTAATAGAGGGCAAAGCAATCGCCGCCAATGCCGGTACTGGTGGGCTCGGTGACATTCAGGGCAGCGGCAGTGGCCACGGCCGCATCGGCGGCGGTGCCGCCTGCGCGCAGCATCTGCAGACCCGCGGCCACAGCCAACGGCTGGCTGGCGGCCACCATGCCGTTACGTCCGATAACAGGCGAGCGGCGCGACGTAGAGCTGAGGTCGGCCTCAAAGTTCATATGCACTGGCAGCCATTCTACTCAATTTAGGCACACTGCTCCCGAGTGGGGAGCAGTCGTCGAAATCGATAAACAACCCTTGGCGCTCTAGAGAAAATCCTCGGCGTAGTGGCAGGCTACAAAATGACCTGGCTTGAGTTCGCGCAATTGCGGTTCCTCAACCGAGCAATGCGGCAGGCGGGCAATGGGGCAGCGCGGGTGGAAGCGGCAGCCGGAGGGCGGGTTGATGGCGCTGGGGATCTCACCTGCGGGCATCGACTCCTTGCGTCGATGGCGCGGATCGGGAACCGGGACCGCCTCCAAAAGGGCGCGCGTATACGGGTGCAATGCATGTTCATAGACGTCCGCCAGAGGGCCCACCTCGCACATCTTGCCCAGGTACATGACCGCAATGCGATCACAGACATATTTTGCAGTCGCCAGGTCGTGGGTGATGAAGAGGTAAGTGAGATTGAGTTCTTCCCTCAAACTCATCATCAGGTCGAGCAGCAGGGCGCGCACGCTTACATCGGCCATGGCGATGGGTTCGTCGGCCACCACCAGGTCTGGCGTAGTGACCAGAGCTCGGGCAATCACCACGCGTTGACGTTGGCCGCCGCTGATCTGGTGGGGATACTTGTCATAGAATTGCTCCGCTGGCGCCAACCCGACTTTCTCCAGGATCTCGCACACCAGGTCCTTGATCTTCTTGGGTTCTTGGGTGATATGGATGCGAACTGGATGGCTAATCGCTTCGCCCACAGTCATGCGCGGGTTGAGCGAGGCCTGGGGGTCCTGAAACACGATCTGCATGCGAGAACGCAAGCGGCGTAACTCCTCCGGCTCCAAGCCGTTCAGATCGACGCCATCGAAGATCACGCGGCCTGAAGTTGGCGCCAGCAAACCCAGAACCAGGCGCCCCACCGTGGATTTACCCGAACCGCTCTCGCCGGCCAGCCCAAACACTTCGCCGCGCTGGATGGAGAAAGAGACTCCATCCACGGCTTTCACGGCGGGGATATGCCCTCGATTCACGAGGTTGGCAAAGAACCCGCTCTGTATTGGAAAATGCTTGCGCACATCCTCGACCTGCACTAGCGTGTCAGTTTTTTCCCCTTGTTGAGCCGGATGGAGCGAAGAGCCGCTCAAGTGGGGTTCAGCCATGGCTCTGCTCCTGCCCAAGCGGCGCCTCCTGGTAAAGCCAGCAGGAAGCCAGATGGCCGCTCGCCACAGGTTCGAAAGCCGGCTCGATGCGTCTGCAGACATCCATCACGTAGGGGCAGCGTGGATTGAAGCGGCAGCCCGTAGGCGGTTGAAGCAGATTCGGAGGCGCGCCTTCCATCTTGTAGAGTTCCGTTTCACCCAATCGGATGTTGGGAACGGCTTTCAGTAAGCCCTGAGTATATGGGTGCTTGGGATCAGCAAAGACCTCATGGACCTCGCCGACCTCGGCCATCTTGGCGGCATACATCACGGCAACCCGGTCGGCGACTTCGGCGACGACGCCGATATTGTGCGTGATCAGCAAAATCGTCAGGCCAAATTCATCGCGAAGTTCTTTGAGCAAATCGAGAAACTTGGCCTCAACGATCACATCCAGAGAAGTAGTCGGTTCATCGGCGATCACCAGTTTCGCCCGCAAAGCCAATGCCAGGGAAATCATCACGCGCTGGCGCATCCCGCCGGACATCTGGTGCGGGTACTCCGAGAGCCGCTCGCGTCGAATTCCCAGGCGCTCCACCAATTCTTCGGCTCTGGCTCTGGCAGCCGCATCCGAGGTGGCGGGTTCGTGGGTCTGGACCGTCTCGGTGAGATGGTCGAGAATGCGCTGAACCGGGTTGAGAGAGGTCATCGGATCCTGAAAAACCATGCCGATCTCAGCACCGCGTATATCCGGCATCTCGTTTTCAGAAAGTTTCATCAGGTCGCGGCCATCGAACCACAGTTCACCGCTGGAGATGCGGGCAGGTCCGCTATGCAGGCGCATGAGAGCCTTACCGAGCGTAGATTTCCCGCAGCCCGATTCACCCACCAGCCCGAGAATTTCACCGCGGCGGATGTCGAGGGAAACGTTGTCCACGGCCCGCAGGGTCCCCGCACGGGTTCGATACTCGACGGTAAGGTCTTTAACGGAAAACAGAAGATCCTCGGGCATCAGCGTTCCCTCAGTTTTGGATTGAAGATCTCGGCCAAGCCCTCGCCCATCATGGAGAAAGCCAGCACGACAAAGATGATCGCCAGGCCGGGGAACGTGATCATCCACCAACCGGTCTGGATAAAACGCTGGCCGCGTGCCACATCAATGCCCCAATCCGCGATGGTGGGCGGCAAACCCAAGCCCAGGAAGGAAAGCCCGGCGCCTGTCAGGATGGCATCCGCCACGTTGACCGAGAAGATGATCGCCACCGATGGGATGACATTCGGGAAGATGTACTGTCGCAGGATCTCTGCACTGCGCGCCCCGACGCTCTTGGCAGCCTCTACATAAAGTTCTTCCTTCACTGAAAGCGTCTGGCCACGCACGATACGATAATAGGTGGGCACATACAAGACCGCGATGGCCACAATGATATTGAGCATGCTGGGTCCCAGAACGGCGGTGATGGCGATGGCAAGGATCAGCCCCGGGAACGCATAGAGGCTATCCATCACCAGACTCAACAAGCGATCGAAGGAACCGCCCAAGAACCCGGCGAACAGCCCCAGTGGAACGCCCAGCACCAGGGACAAGATCGAGGCGGAAAACCCGATGATCAAAACCACGCGAGTGCCCCACAGCAAGCGGCTGAGAACATCCTGGCCGATGTCATTGGTGCCCAGAAGGAAATCACCCGCCGAGGCGATCTCGCCGGTGACGCTGGCGCCTTCGCGCAGAGCTGGGAACTGGTCCGCTAGGTCATGTTCCCATTCGTTGGACAGGATCACTGCGGCGGCATTGCTGCCATCAACGACTGCCTGCAACGCTTCTTCGATGGTTGCATACCGAACGATGAGTGGGCGCAACCTCAATCCCTCCGTCCCAATCTTCAACTCGGCATCAATCACCTGGGCTGCTTCGTTCAGTGCGCCTCCGGTCGGCACGCCCTGGACGACACCCACCGCTGGGCGCGGTTGGCCCTCCGGCGCTGCCAGATCTTTGAGCTCACTGATGGAAGAGTCGGCCGGCACGATAAGCACAGGCGCGCCTGGCTGTTCTCCGGGGGCCAGGAACCTCGACCCGACGAGTTCATCGGGTCCGAACGGCGCAAACCAGCCCGGAACCAAAGCGACGATAATGAAGGCGGCCACCATGACCGATGAAATTGCGACCAGCCACCAATCGACGCCATACCAGCGGCGCGCAAGAAAAATGCGTCGAACCAAGCCAATGCGCTGGAGGTCTGCCTCCCAGTTCGGAGTTTCAATGGCTGAAGGAGCTTGTTTTCTAGATTCAGTCACAGGTCAATACCTTACGCGCGGGTCCACGAGAGAGTAGATCACGTCTACCACCAGACTAATAAGCGCCACTAGGAGGGCAAATACGGTAATGACGCTTTGCACGGCGGTGTAATCACGGGCGGAAATGCGCTGCACCAGGTAGCCTCCCATGCCGGGCCAGGAGAAAACCGTTTCGGTCAGCACCGCGCCAGCCAGCAAGATTGCCACCTGCAATCCGATCAACGTGATCACTGGGATCATGGCATTGTTCAAGGCATGCCCATAGACCAGCACGCGTTCGCGGATGCCGCGAGCGCGCCCGGCCGCAATGTAATCCGCCTGGAGGGCTTCGATGACGTTGACGCGAGTCATGCGCACAAAAACGCCGGAGAGGATTAGCCCCAAGGTAAGGGTGGGCAGTATAAGATGCTGCAAGGCGGAACCCAGGGCGGGCCAGTTCCCGCTGAGCAGAGCATCAACCACATACAAGTTGGTGATATGCGGCAACTCGCCACCCAGCACGGGATCGACCCGGCCGGAGATCGGCAGCCATTTGAACCACACGCCGAACACGAGTTGGAACATCAAACCCAGCCAGAAAATCGGCAGAGAATAGATGAATACGGAATAAATGCGCCAGAAGTAGTCGCTGGCGTGTTTGCGGCGGGAAGCGGCAAACGCTCCTCCCAGGATGCCGATGAGCAGCGCGAAGATGGAGGCCGGGATCACCAATTCCAGCGTAGCGGGAAAACGCTCACTCATTTCCTCAATGATGGGGCGATGCCCAAGGACAAGCGAGTTCCCAAAGCGCAGCGTTACCATGTTGGTTAGGTAGCGACCGTACTGCACAAACAAAGGATCGTTTATTCCCAGTTGTTCACGAATTTGCGCCACTAATTCGGGTGTGCCTTTGGGTCCCAACGCCGAACGCACCGGGTCGCCTGGCAGAATGTGCATGACAAAGAAGACCAGGGTGCCAAGGATGAAAATCATAGGCAGCGTCAGAGCGATGCGGGTCAGGATGTAACGACGCAGTCCGCTCGAGCCGCGCACAAAAACGTAGGCCAGCAGCAGGAGCGTTGGGATGCCAACGGCTAACGCAATTAGTGCAATGGGGGACACGTGATTCTCACAAGGAGAGACAAGAAAAAGGTTGACCTTAGGTCAGAACAAGACAAAGGAGCGGGACTGGTGAGTCCCGCCCCAGTATCGATGTGTGGGACCTTATTCGGTCTTGCTGAGTGTAGAGTAGTTGAACTCGATCGTTCCGCCGATGTTCAACGTCTCCGGGCTCGCAAACGAGGTAGAGGCGTGGATGTTATCGCGGAAGACCACGTACTCCGGATTCAGGAACAGCGGCACCGTTACCACCAGCTGGGCATAGATATCCTGTGCCTGCTCGATCAGTGCGGCGCGCGCCTCCACGTCAGTCTCGACGTCCGATTGGGTCATCAGGTCAAGAAGCTGGGCGGCGAGGTCGTTGATCGGCTCGCCGTACGGTGATCCTTCCGCGGCAATCACGATGTTAGTGCCTTGACCGCCATTGAAGATGAATGGCTCCATGTAGTTGGAGGCATCCGGATAATCGTAGAACCAGCCCAACACGCAGCCGGCATACGACTCACCACCCGTGCAGGCTGTGACGTAGGTACTCCACTCCTGCGCCTGCAAGGTCACGGTGATCGCCCCGGTGGCTTCCAACTGCTGTTTGATCACTTCCATCCAGGCTGCGGTTTGCGTGCCGTAGTGCTCAGGGGGGTACCACAGCTCGAGCGCCAGCGGGTTGCTCTCCGTGTAGCCCGAAGCGGCCAGCGATTCCCTGGCTGCGTCCAGGTCGGGCGAGGCATACAGGGTATCAAAGGCATCGTTGGCGCCCAAGAAGCCTGGCGGGACCATGGAGTAGATGGGAAGGACCTCGCCGCCAAAGACCGTATCGGCGATCTCATCGCGGTCGATCGCATAGGCAAAGGCCTTGAGCACATTGGGATCATCCATCGGCGCCATGGTGTGGTTCAGGATCAGGTACCGGATCGAGCCGCCGTTGACGGTGCCGACATTCAAGCCTTCCACGTCCCTCAGTTGGCCGATCAGCTCACCGCCCAGATAGCGCCAAGCAATGTCGATCTCGCCATTCTGGATCGCCAGGGCTTCGGTCTGTGGGTCCGAGAAGAAGCGCACAATGATCTTGCTGACCTGGGGCTTTAGGTCGCCGTTGTAGTAGGGGTTCGGCTCAAAGACGATCTGCTCATCGGGCGTGAACTCCGAGACAAACCAGGGTCCGGTGCCGTAGATGGGCGCCTCGGGGAACAGCGTGCATGCATCCGCTGCGTAGTTGCCAGTATTGGCTACCATATAAGGCGGCGCTTGAACGATCTGCAGGAAGTAAGCCACCGGCTGCGTCAGGTGGAACACAACGGTCTTGGCATCCGGGGCCTCGACGCTTGCCACGTACGGCGTCACTAGGGCGCCGGCCACGCCATTGGGACAATCGGGTCCGATGGTGAGGACGCGATTCATGCTATCGACATACATCTGGGCGGTGAGGTCGGTGCCGTCGCCGAACTTGATCCCATCCCTCAAGGTGAAGGTATAGGTCAGGCCGTCGTCGGAAACCTCAGGCATGGCCTCAGCCATTGCCGGGATCAGTTCATCGCCGCTCCCAGGCTTCCATTTGAGCAGGCCCTCGTTGATGTTCTTGAGGATCTCCCAGTCACGGGTGGAATATGCATCCGCCGGGTCAAAACTGGCGACTGTATCGGTTGTACCGATGATGATCGTAGTATCTGCCGGCGTACCTGAGGTTCCGGCCGTCCCGCCACCACCGCAGGCCGCCAAGACAAAGCTGCCTACGATAAGGAGGGCAAACAATTTACTAACACTGAATTTGAACATGCGTCTCTCCTATACTTCTCCAGAACCGATTAGTTGATATGTGACGAAACAGGTTGAGCGAGAGGCTCACCTCCTTTTTCGGGTGAATTCGATAGAGGCTGTGGGAACTTGATTATACGGCTATGAAGGGTACCGGTCAATAATCAAGTTCTGGAAGGGGGTAATGTGCCGGTCTACTATTGCTTCAGGATTTGAGAAAGGAAGAGCTTGGTGCGTTTCTCTCTAGGTTGATTGAACAAGCCATCAGGCGTATTTTCCTCGACAATTAGGCCCTGGTCCATAAAGATCACACGATCTGCTGCAGCCCGGGCGAAGCCCATCTCATGGGTGACCACCACCATGGTCATGCCCTCTTTGGCCAGGTCAAGCATTACGTCGAGCACTTCTTTGATCATCTCGGGGTCCAGAGCGCTGGTCGGCTCATCGAAGAGCATGATCTTGGGGTTCATCGCCAGGGCGCGGGCAATGGCCACGCGCTGCTGCTGGCCACCCGAAAGCTGGCCGGGAAAGACATCCGCCTTTTCGGATATGCCGACGCGGTGGAGCTGCTGCATGGCCATATCCACCGCCTCGGCTCGGCTGCGGCCACGGACAATGTGCTGGGCCAGGACTATGTTTTGGAGGGCGGTCAGATGGGGAAAAAGGTTGAACAGCTGAAATACCATGCCGATCTCGGCCCGGATCTCATTGATATTCTTGTTCTTCTCGTTCAGCCGTTGTCCATCCACCCAGACCTCGCCGGCCGTCTCCACTTCGAGATGATTGATGCAGCGCAGCAAGGTGGATTTGCCGGAACCGCTGGGCCCCACGATCACCACCACGCTGCCGCGCGGCACATCGAGGCTCACCCCGCGCAGGGCTTCAACGGCGCCGAAGTGCTTGTGCAGGTTATCGACCCGTATGATGATGTTATTTGCGTCCGCCATGCATGCGCCTCTCAAGAAGTTGCACCCCTGCTGACAGGATCAGGGTCATGCTGAGGTAAAGGACTGCCAATATCGTATAGGATTCTCGGAAGCGGAACGTAGAGCCGGCCCGCAGGCGAGCCATCTGGGTGATATCCCGCACGGCAAGCACGGAAACCAGCGAGGAGTCTTTCAGCATAGCTACAAAATCGTTCGCCAGGGCGGGCAGCACGTTACGAATGGCCTGGGGGAGTATTACGTAACGCATGGCTTGGGCATAGCTCATCCCCAGAGAACGCGCCGCCTCCATTTGGCCATGCCCGATAGATTGAATGCCGGCGCGGAAGATCTCGGCCGAAAAGGCGCCATAGGTGATCGCCAGTGCGATGATGGCGCGAACGTTCATCGGGATGTCGCGACCAGCCAGACCAAAGAGAGAGGCGAAATCAACGGTAGCCACAAAGGCAACATAAAAAATGAGGACGAGCATGGGAATGCCGCGCACCACTTCAACGTAAAACCTGGCGAGATTACGAAAGACTACATTCCGCGATACCCTGCCCAGCCCCATAACCAGCCCAATGACCAACGAAATGGCATAGGCAGACAACGTAGTGCTAATTGTGAGCCCAATCCCGTCGTAGATGAAATCAAATGCATCTTTATATGTGATTTCGGAGAATACAAAATACCAAGCCCAAACCAAGACCCCCAGCACTGCCAACAACCACCAAGGCACCGCATAAAGACGCCCGGTTAACGGATCTTTTTTTTGCTCCAGGGACATGGCCCCTCGTTCTGTCGTTCTCGCCACCGGATCCAGCGACATTCCAGACTCCTAGCCCAAAAGAAACGCGGTGCAGAATCCTACTACGATTCTGCACCGCGTTTGGTGAAACGGTCAAATGCGGGTTAGGGGCTTAGCCGCCGCAGGTGATGCCCGTGTCAGTGTAATCACAGTTGAAGTCAGCGCCGAAGTAGATGGCGTTAAACTCATTCAGGGTTCCATCGTCCATCATGGCTTCCAAGGCCTGATTCACGGGCTCTACCAAATCGCTGCCGAGCGGGAAGATGAAACCCAACTCATCGCTCGAAAGCGAAGGGCCTACCAGCTTCAGCACATCGGCATTGGCGCCCAGATAACCCTGGCCGGCGGTCTCGTCGATGATCACGGCGTCGATATCACCGGCGACCAAAGCCTGAACGGCGAAGGGGAACTGCTCAAAAGCCTGGATGCGCTCTGCCGGCAGAAACGTTAGGGCCGTCTCGTAATTGGTGGTCCCAGTCTGGGTGCCCAGCACGAGTTCGGGGTCATTGACGATATCTTCGATGCTAGTGATGCGGTCTTCGTCAATGCGAACCAATAGGCGTTGTTCAATAGCCACATAGCCGATGGAGAAATCGACGATCTCCGCTCGATCTTCCGTTATGGTAATGCCATCGGCGGCTGCGTCATATTGGCCATCGGAGACCGCCTGGATCATGCCTTCCCAAGCCGCCTCGACAAACACGGGAGTGCAGTGCAAGCGAGTGCAGATGTCCTCCCAAACGTCGTAATCCCAGCCACCGGCCTCTCCCGTCTCTTCGTCAATGTAGTTGAAAGGCAGGTAGGCATTTTCGATAGCGACGGTGACCTCGCGGCAGTCAAGGTCGACTATGGCGTCGGCCGCGGTTCCCAGGCAAACCCCGCCTCGGCCCAGTTCACTGGCCGGTTCTTCAGCGGGCGCTTCCGTGGCCTCTGCCATGGGCTCCTCAGGAGCGTCGGTAGGTTGTGCGGGTGCAGATGTTGGCGTAGCCCCGCCGCAGGCGGCCAGCAGCAAACTACCAACCGCCAAAATATAGATAAAGACGCGAATCTTTTTCACTTCTTCCTCCTCGGGATAGATTAAAAGATAATGTACTCTAATTCAGACTATAAATCAACAACGGATTTGCCGAGCGCTATTTCTTTTCCTTGTCTTCCGCTTCTTTGTCGGCTTCTTCCTCGGCCGAGAGACCCTTCCGAAAAGAGCGAATTCCCTTGCCCAAATCCTCACCGATCTTGCTGATGCGGCCAACCCCAAAAATGAGGATGACGATAATCAAAATTATGATCCACTCCGAACCACGCGGCATATCAGGCTCCTAGCCCCTCCCCCAACGGAGGCACTTTCCTTAGTCTCAAGTTATTGTACCAAAGCCGCGTTATTCCTTAGAATCCTTCAAGTAGAAGGGTCAAAATAAGGGCGGGGTAGAGGGAGGAATGCCAGTACCGATCAGGGAAAACCAGTGGCAAAGGAGGCTTTGACTTTGGGGGGATGATCCGGGCGGTTACCTGGATTTCGGGCGGCTCTCTAAGGTCCGGGCAAGAATATCCTCCATCACGGGGGACTTTTCTTTCCGTCCACTATTTTTGCTCTGGCCTTTGGTTTCCTGCTCGCCGGCCGACATTGCTTTCCGCAGGGCAACTTCCATGGCGGTTGGCGCTGGCTTCTCCGGCTCTTCGGGCTCCTCAGGCTCTTCTTTCCTCTTAGGTTTTTCAGGCTCGGCTACTGCCTGAGGGGTGAGGGCTTTGATGCTCAACTTGATCTGTTTCTTGCGCCGGTCGACATCCAGAACCTTAACTTCCACATCTTGCCCTATGCTGACCACATCTTCCGGCCGCTTGACATAATCGTGGGACATTTCGCTTACATGCAGCAATCCCGGCCGTTCAGCACCAAGGTCCACAAAAGCGCCGAATTTCTCCAGCTTGACAACCTTCCCCTTGACGACCATGTCTTTTTTGAGGTCCCGCCAATCCAATCCCAGCGGCTGGATCATGGTCAGTTCTATGCGGCCATGCTCTGGGTCGACGCGACGCACCCAAGCCTCCACCTGATCGCCCTGCTTCACCACGTCCTCGACGCGCCGCACAGCTTCCTTGCGCAACTGCGAGATGGGGACGACCGCCAACCGCCCTTCACCTAGGTCAACCACAGCTCCGGCCAAGGTGGTTTTTACTACCTTTCCAGAGACGTGATCTTTTTTTGCTAATTGGTTGGCTGTCACATCAGGCATCGTTGGGCTCCGCGGATATTGTTACTGATTTCACAACAAAATCTAATTTTACCTCTGCTACGCCTTCCTGTAAATACCGCTTACATTAGAACGCTCGAATCCTTTTATTCAGTACGAAGACGATGAAGAGGCCCAGAAACACGACGGCGCCGCTCACCGCAAACATACTGCCAATTCCGACCAGGTCCATCATAAGGCCATTAAATAGGTTTCCGGCTGCCAGACCGAACCCCAACAGAACGGTGCTGAATAAACCCTGGGTCGTGGCGGTGAGCCCGCGCGGAGCGTGCTTGGCGACATAGTTGATGCCGGCTAACCACAACAGCGCAAAGGTAAAGCCATGCAGAAGTTGCGCCAATAAGATCTGCCAGGCGCTGGCGCTAAAAGCATAGATCAGGTTGCGCAGGCCGCCAACAAACAGGCTTGTTAGAAGCAGGCCACGGTCCCCCAAGCTGAGGATCAGGGGCTTCGAGAATAACATGATGGGCAATTCAGACATTGTAGCAAGCGCCAAAGCGATCCCTACGAGAGCCGAGGCGGGGGCCACTAGGCCGAACAGGGTCCTGGCCTGACTCCCCATGGAGCCCAACAGGAGGGCGAGATATCCGGTACCCGCAGATAAGCCTATGGCCGCCACAAAGGCAGCGAGAAACAAAAGCAGCCAGCGCGAGTCTCGAAGAAGCTGACGCAAGCCGGAGAAGATGGGAATCGTTTGGGAGACCTGCTCGAATTCAAGGCGGCGGACCTGAAAAAGGTTTATGAGCATAACCAGGCTGATGGCGCCGAACATCCATCCCAAACCGAATACGTTATACAGGACCCCAAATAGCGGCGCACCGATGCCCCAGCCGATCGTTCCCCAGGCGCGGATGCGGCCGTAGCGATCGCGTTGCTCCCCCAGCATGAACATGACCGCGCTATCCTGTAAGGGCAGAACATGGGAGGAAAGCAGAGCCAGCAGGGCCACCGCGATCAGAATCTGATCGAAGGAAACAAGTGCGGGAAACAATGCGTAAATGAAAACCAGCGAAAGGATGCCACCGGCCAGCACTGCGCGGTGCCTGTTTCTGGAATCGGCCAGACTGGTCCAGAAGGGAGTGGCCAGGAGACTCACCAACGGGCCTACGCCCAACAGCGCACCAATCTGCACCCCGGTGAAGCCTAACGACGCATAGTAAAGCGCAAGGTAGGGAACGATGGCGGAAAAAGCCAAAAACGTTACGAAATAGATCCCGGATAACTGGGATCGCTTGGATCGGTCTAGGGTCCCTATAGCGCCTGGAGCTGGAACCATGCTCACTCCTCAATAACTGTGGAAGCCAATTGTCATGACCCTCGAGGGGTCAATGCGGGAAGATCTCGGAGAGTTGGCTCTTGGCTTCAGCGCCGGCATAGATTTCCCACGTCTCTTCGAACGAAGCGGACTCGCCCGGAGCCAGGTCGGCTAACGTCCCCAGCGTCTCCAATTCCAAATACCGGTCAGAACAGTATGCTTCCACATTGCATTGGCGGTCCGGGTAATCGCCTTCCTGAACAGCAAAGCGTATGACCATCAGGATCCCTGAGCGTAGGTAGGCGCAGACACCGCTGTCCACAAAAGCACCCACCTTCAAGGGTGGTGAGCCGGCCTTGCCCGCCACTGTTATACCAGCGGTCATTAGCGCGATCCGGGGGTCATCCCAGCGCGCATAGGGCCAGAGAACAAGGTGGCGGTCAGGATGAAGGCCGTTTCCTTCTCCTGCAGACGGCAGATAGGCCCTTCCTCCCAATGGAAGAACCGTGATTCCCCACGGGGCCAGCTGCAAGCCATGTTCGAAACGGTTGGTTATCGTGTGAACAAGGCGGACCGCCGGGCGATCTGCAACTAACGTGACCCGGATCGATTTCGCCAGTCCCTGTTGGCGCGGCTCCCAAGTCAGATCGAGCCCGCCTTCGGCTTCCGTTATCTGCAGGCCCGCGGAATCCGGGGCGTAGCTGACGCCAGGAATCTCCGGGGCGGCCCAAAGCCGATGGCCGCCCAGTAACTGATAGCGACCTGAAGGGACCGGCCATTCCACATCGGGAAATTCGCCGAGGATATTCTCTCGGCTGTCGCCGAGGGATAGATGGACGATCCGCGGCCCGGCTTCAGTCAGATATTCCAGATGCAGATGGGAATTCTCGAGTGTGGCCGTTTCAAAACCGAAAAAAACAGCCATCGGTTATTGGAGGATAACCTGAACAGTAACTTCCTTGCCAGCCGGCGAAGGCGGAACCACGGAACCGTGAACAGGCTTCCCATTCACGGATAGCGAAACGGCTTGGCCGGGGCCCTGCCTGCGAACGTCTATGCGATAGGTGGCGCCGCGGAATCGGCGCACACACGAAAATCTCTTCCAATCGGATGGCAGACAAGGTTTGATCTCGAGGCCATCGAAGGATGGCCGGATGCCGAGGATATGTTGCGTAATCGCCACATAATTCCACGCGGCCGTTCCCGTCAGCCATGAATTCTTCGCTTCCCCCGGCTTGGCGGCTTCTTTGCCGGCGAGCATCTGGGCGTAGACATAGGGCTCGCAAAGATGAAGAGAGGCAAGGTCCTCTCGGGCGGCTGGATTGATGCGCATGTAATAGTCAAAGGCGCGGTCGCCATGACCCAGGATCGTCTCTGCAATCATGACCCATGGATTGTTATGGCAAAACACTCCACCATTTTCCTTATAGCCGGGAGGATAGGAAGAGATCTCCCCCAGATGTGGGTAGTATCTGGAGTAGGCAGGCTGCAAGAGCACGATGCCATGCTCCGTCGCAAGCAAGCGGTTTACCGAATGCAGGGCTTTTTCAGCCCGACCATTCTCCGTGCCAACACCGGCCATGACGCAAAACGCTTGCGGCTCGATGAATATCTTCCCCTCTTCACATTCCTTCGAGCCTACCTTGTTTCCAATACCATCGTAAGCGCGCAAAAACCATTCGCCATCCCAGCCCCATTCGTAAATGGTTTCGGCCATGCGCTTGGCCCAATCGGAATAGAACGAGGCAGGGTGAACTTCGGCTCCGAACCTAGCGGCTTTAGTCGTATACCGTCCGGTGATCTCGGCCATTTCCCTGGCGGAGATCACAAACAGGCCGGCAATGAAGACGCTTTCAGCCACTTTGCCGTCCTTGCTTACCGCGGTCTGAAAGCTCTGTCCGGGAGCCTCCGAAAAGCTATTGAGGTTGAGGCAATCATTCCAATCGGCGCGGCCGATGAGGGGGAGGCCATGCGGCCCCAGGCGATCCAATGTGTATTGGATGCTGCGCTCCAGGTGCTCATACAGCGGCGTTGCGTTGTCCAGCCCATTATCATAGGGAACGCGCTCGTCGAGGACGGTCCAATCGGCAGTCTCGCGTAGATAGGCCGAGACGGCCAACACCAGCCAGTGGGGGTCGTCGTTGAAATTCGACCCGATATCGTTGTTACCCCGTTTCGTCAGGGGCTGATATTGATGGTAAGCCCCGCCATCCGGCAGTTGCGTGGCGGCCAAGTCGAGAATGCGTTGGCGGGCGCGGTCAGGCACCATCTGCACGCAGCCCAGCAGATCTTGATTCGAATCGCGGAAGCCCATGCCTCGCCCTATTCCGGATTCGAACATGGAAGCTGACCGCGAAATATTGAACGTCACCATGCACTGGTAGGCGTTCCAGATGTTGACCATGCGATCGACGCGAGCATCCGGGGTGGTGACTGTGAAGACGCTCAGGACTTCCCTCCAATAAGCCCGCAAGGCTTCGAAGGCATCGTCCACGGTCTTCTTATCGAGGAATTTTTCGATCACTTTTTTCACACGGCGCTTGTTGATAGTTTGTGAATCCGGTGGGTCAAACTTTTCTTCCTTGCGATTTTCTGAATATCCCAGAATGAAGATGACCTGCTTTTGCTCGTCGGGTTGTAGGATTATTGGGATCTGGAACGCCCCAATGGGCTGCCATCCATGGGCGATCGAATTCGACATCTTCCCCTGTTCAACGGCCATCGGCCTATCCCAGCCGCGATAAGGGCCCAGGAAGGCGCTTCGCTGGGTGTCGAACCCTTCCGGCGTTTCGGAACAGGCGAAGTAGGCGAAGTGATCGCGTCGCTCACGATATTCCGTCTTGTGGTAAATGACGCCGGGATCAATCTCGACTTCGCCAACTGAATAATTCCTTTGGAAATTCGTAGCATCATCCCAGGCATCCCAGAGACAGAACTCAACCGCCGCGCTCAGTGAAAGAGCAGCCGCGGTCTTCCGGCGATTGTGCAGGGTGACCTGCCAGATCTCCAGGTCTGCTCCAAGCGGCACAAAGTAACGCGTCTCAGCGCGAATACCTGAATATGTAGAACCAATGATGGTGTAACCCATCCCGTGGCGGCAGGAATAATCCGTCAAATCGGTGTGGGCGGGTTGCCAGGAAGGAGACCAGAATTCACTGCTGGCATTATCCCTAAGATAAATGTAGCGCCCACCTACGTCGAGAGGCGCGCCGTTGTAACGGTAGCGGGTGAGGCGCCGGAGGCGGGCATCCTTATAAAAGGAATAGCCGCCTGCGGTATTAGAGATCAGACTGAAATAGGATTCACTACCGAGGTAATTAATCCATGGCAGGGGCGTATCCGGGCGAGTGATGACATATTCGCGTTGTTCGTCGTCAAAGTAGCCAAATTTCATAGAGGAGCCCGTGTGGAGGGTGAGTTGGCTGGCCCTAACGGCCCTCCCAAGTCACTGGCGAAAATCCAACATCCTTTCTCGATCGGCATCTCAATCCTTTATCCCTGATTCGTCTGACAATTAGCGTCCTGTAAATATCAAGACTGACATCGAAGTCGGAGGCGCCAAGAATGACCCACCGCTGTCGATGTCGACAATACCCATTGATTCAGCCTGATGGCTCTCGTCAAAGAGCCAATGTTGCGCTTCCCCCGCTTTTGCGTGTTCGATGATCAGCGGGATTTCATGTTCCTGCGAATCCAAGTTGACGATCAGAATACTTAACCTTCCATCCCGAGTCAGGGTTGGATAGACAGAAACCAATTCGACTCCCGAATTTCCGGAGACCAGCTCAGTGCCCAAATGCTGGTACATAAGGAAGACGTAGTAGCTCGGCCTGGGCTCGACCCGGCTGAACAGCCCCCAGCCGCCATTGTCGCTGGCACTTTGCAGAGCGAACTGATTTACGATCGACACATCGTGCTGGATCATCCTCCCAAGCACATCGGCCAACCAAATCGCATTGAAATGTGAATCCGGGGTCGCCTCACCGCTGGTGACCGCGTTCCAATGCGAATTGAACTCGGTGACAGCCAGCGGGATGCTCCGGCCCGTCTCGGCGCAGATCAGTGATTTCAGCTGGGGAAGGATCACATCCCATTCAGCCGAATTGACGCGCAGTTCATCGATCGATGCAGGGCCGGAAGCCATGGTTTCGGGGAATGGATAGCGATGAACGGAAACAACATCCACCAGATCTCCGTTGGCCCGAAGGAACTCGTCCATCCACAATTTTCCATTGGCGTCCATAGGATCCAGGAGCGGGTCTCCGCGGTACTGGGTGATCTCTGGGCCGATCAGCAAAATATCCTCGTCGACCGCCAGCATGGCAAGCGCCATGTCGCGCCATTCCAGGTTGTAGCGCAAGGTGTCGTAATCTCCGTAGAGCGCGGGTTCGTTGCCAATACTCCAGTATTTGACGGCGTAACCCTTTTCCACGTTAGCGTAACGCACAAGGTCGGCTGCCATCTCCGGCGTGCCGCCCCTGAGCCGCACACTGATACTGGGCTCGGCGCCTAGTTGCCTGGCTAGGGAGATGAAATTATCCAGTTGGAGGTGGGTGATGTCATTGTCATCGCCCCAATCTCCGCCCGGGAATCGAAGGAAATTGATCCCACCTTCGACCGCCAGAGGCATTAGGTCCAGCGGAACGAAACTCCAGGGCCCATAGTTCGTGCCAAACACGTATGGACTGATGGCCCCCAGTTTGTTCCCCGCATCTACGAGCACAGCCCCCGCAACAGGGGGCGACGTAGGCTCCGTTGATCGGGCCTGCGCGGCACCGGCTTGACCATTCGTGCAGTAATCGGCCTGAACGGTGGCCCCTGAACAAGCCGCCAGGAGTATGAAAACCACCGCCAGCAGAGATTGTTCGACCCGAAAAGCTCCGGAAAGTCTACTTGTCCACACCGGTATATACGATCCCACGCGTGAAGGCACGTTGGGCAACAAAGAAGATGAGCACCGGCAGGATCAAGCCCAGCAGAGCCATGGTCTGGATCAACTCGGGCCGCTGGCCGAACAAGGCATTAAACTGCTGGACGCCGACTGAGATCGGCTGCAGTTCGGGCCGCGAGGAAAGATAGATCAAGGGCTCGAAGAAGTCGCGGAAGGCAAATACCATGTGGAACAAAGCGACGGTGATGATCGCCGGCATGATTTGAGGGATGATCACAAACCACAGGATCTGGAGGGGACCCGCCCCATCGATCATGGCGGCTTCGTCCATCTCCCTGGGGATCGTCATGAGGTACTGGCGCAGCCAGAACACGTTGTAGGCGTTGGCAAAGAAGTGCGGCAGGATGAGCGGCAGCCAGGTGCCGACCCAGCCGAACTGGATGAACAAGGCATAGGTGGGCACCGTAACGACGATGCGGGGCAGGAAAATGGTGGAGACCAGCAACCCGAAGAGGAGACCTTTGCCGGGGATGCGGAAACGAGAAAACCCGTAGGCTACCAACGTACAGGAAATGACGGTGCCGATGATGCCCAGGACGGCAATTGCGAAGGTGTTGTATAGGAGGGTGGCAAAGGTGAACGGGCGGGAGGGCAACTCCCAGGCTTCGGCGTAGTTCTGCCATTGCGGCTCGAATCGCCAGGCGGTGCTCAAGGTGCGCCAGCGTCCCACCCAGTGGATGGCACCCGCCGCGGCGTCATTGGGATCAACGAACTTGCTGGATTCTCGTCCGCGTTCCACAATAGCCAACTCATAATCCCCGTTGGCCAAAGAGGCTTCATCGGGGTCCTGCACCTCATCGCCATTTACATCAAACCATGCCGGACTTGCCTCCCCAACCGGAACCGTGAAAACATCATAGGTCTGGCCCTCGATCTCTACTTGATTGGGGGCTGCAGGCCACAATGGGGCAGTAATATCTGAGATTTGGAGTTGCGTCTTTAGCGAAGTGGAGATCATGTAGCCGAACGGTGCCAGCCAGGCAAGCAGCAGGATCAAGGCGAACATGGTGACCAAGCCGCCGACCACCCAGCCGCGCATGCGCTTATTGAGCACCGAGGAAAAATAATTTGGTTTCTTCATCTTCTCTTCCGTATTCGGCATGGCGCTATTCCCTTTCCGCCTCATACACCCAGAACTTTCGCAAGGCGAACCAAACGGCCGTGAAAGCCAGGATGATCAGGAACAGTACCCAGGCCAAAGCGGCCCCATAGGCCATTTCTTGGAACTGGAAGAAGTTTTGGAACAGATACATCGGGAAGAAAAGTGTGGACCCGCCCGGGTCCCCGGCCTGCGCGAAAAGAACGTAGGGTTCCAGGAAGTACTGGAATAAGCCGACCGATGCCAGGGTCAGGTTGTAAAAAATGATCGGGCTGATCATCGGAAGGGTGACATGCCGGAAGGTAGCGAAGCTGCCCGCGCCTTCCATCTTGGCTGCCTCATAGAGCTCGCGAGGAACGCCTTCCATGCCTGCCAGAGTGGTGACTATTGCATTCCCGTTCCCCCAAATGCCGACGATCAGTAATGACCAATACACCCAGGTCGTTGAGCGCAGCCAATCGGGACCTTGAATGCCGATGGTTTCCAGCAGCCGGTTCATCCAACCGCCGGTGGGGCTAAGAAAGCCACCCCAGATCAGCACGGCGGAGACCAGGGGAACCATGTAGGGCATATAAAAGAAGGTGGTAAAAAACCTGCGGAACCGTAAATGCTCTGAGTTCAATAATGCCGCTAAGCCGATGGGAATAAAGATCGCGAGCGGGAAGGCCATGACGAAGAAAGTGAGGGTCCTCATCAGGGACTGGCCAACGATCGGGTCGCTCAACATTCGCGTGTAGTTATCGAGGCCGATGAAGCGAGTCTCGCTGACGTGGAGAATGCTGTAATCTGTAAAGGAAAAGACCAAAGTGGCGAGAGTAGGCAGGAGGATAAAGACCAGAAACCCGAAGATCCAAGGGGCCAGAAAGATCAAACCCCAACGGGTCTCATGCCTTTGCAAGGGGCTCTTGGGTGGTTTGGGGCTCCGCTTGAAAGTAGCTAATATTCTTTCGCCTATCGCCATGATTCAGTCCTCATCCGCAAAAAGTGGACTGGAGGCCGGTTTTGCCCGGCCTCCAGTTTTCCTCTAGTGAAGCGTGTTACTCGGCCGAGTCGAAGATGGCCTGGAGATCAGCCACCAAGCGAGCCAGCTCCGCGTCGATGTCCACGCCTTCCGTGCCGCGATACAAACTCTGGAACTCGTTGTATCGTTCAACCGCACGGGCAAAGTTGGGCATATTGGCTTCGTGGTTCGGGTTGTCAGGATAACCCAACATGGCCACAGCCACGTCCCAATCGACGCCCTGCGCGTGCGCAGCATCGAGAGTCGTGAAGTAGTCACCCTGCAGGCTGAAGCGAGCAGGCATGGCGCCGTAGACCAGCAGCAGATCGTTGGCAGCCTCGTCGAGCAGGTAGCTCAACACAGTGAAGGCTTGCTCGGGGTGCTGGGTGGAGGCCATGATCTTGAAGGTGTCAGCGTGCAGTTTGGCAGTAGTCACACCATTGTTGGCAGGCATCACAGCGAGATTGAAGTCTGTGCCGCTGTAGCAGCCATGGCACCACAGGTGGAGAGCAACCATCGCCACGTGGCCGGAACCGAAGGTGTTCCCTTGAACCAGCAGATCGCTGTTCAGGTAGGTGTCATTCGGAATGAAGTGGTCAGTCCAAATGCCTTCATAGGCCCAGTGGTAGTAGTCGGCCCACTGATCGGGGACAACGGCATTGCCGTCTGCATCCACGAAGTTACCGGCGCCAAACTGGGTGGCCTCACCGCGAGGATCGGTCCACTGAGTGTGCCAACCGAACTGGACGATGTTGGCCGGATCGAAGTCCGGGCTGGTGGCATCAGCGCCATTGGCATCCACGGTCAGGAGCATGCCGATTTCGCGGATCGTGTCATAGTTCCATTCGACTTCCGTGCCATCCGGCATCACATAGGGTTCGCCTACGGCATGCGGAGGATAGTTCAGGCCGGCTTCATCGAACAGCGTAGTGTTGTAGTAGATAAAGGAAGGATACACGCCGAACGGGAGGCCAGTCAGTGCGCCGCTGGGGTCACGATAGAACTCAACGGTCGCGGGATCGTAGTCCGAGAGATCGTAGTTTGTGCTATCGATCAAGGGCTGCAGATCCAGGAACAAGCCAGTGAACAGGTTGGAGCCAGCCACACCAACAGGGCCGACGATGTCGGGGGCATTGCCCGCGGCGATCTCGGTGCTCAGGGTGTCGGAAGCTACGTCGTTGTTCACGACCTCAAGCACGAGCTCAATATCGTCGTGGGAGGCATTGAATTCAGCCACCACAGCTTCTTGAGCCTCGAGTTGCTCGGGCTGTTGGCCGGTGCCGAGACCAACAAACCAGCGAATTGTTACGGGCCCGCTGGGAGTCGGGGTTGCAGCAGCACCGCAGGCAGCCAGCAGCAAAGAACCTACCACTAGCAGGCCGAGCAGAATTTGTGAATGCTTCGTCATTTGTACTTCTCCTCTTCAATAGTTTGAGTAACTAACTACTTGCATGTAACCGCTTTCATTTCTTTTTATCAACCACCTCCTTCCGACACTAAGTCCAGGATAAAAGAATGCACCAGCTAAACTAGCTGGTGCACCCGCAAGATTGCCTGATGATGATCTCCGTGGGCAGAAGCGTTACGCTGTCAACCGGATGATTCGTGATCTGATTGAACAGATTCTTGGTTGCGATACGCCCTACTTCATGGGTGGGGGCGTTGATTGTGGTGAGCGGTGGATTGAGGAAGGCAGAGTGGCGGGAATCATTGAAGCCAACAACGGAAACATCCTGGGGCACGCGCAAACCGCTTTGCTCCAAAGCCTCCATCACGCCAATGGCCGCCGAGTCATCCCCGGTGAATACCGCATCAATCTGCCTTCTCTTGGGGCGAGAGAGAAAATCGCGCATGGAGAGATAGGCCACGTCTCTCTGGAAATCGCCGGGCAACATGAGCTCTGGATCGAATTCGAGGCCGTTGGCCTCCAAGGCTTCACGATAACCAATCTCACGCCAATAGGAGTCTTCCTGGTCCACTTTCCCCCGCATGAATACGATGCTTTTTCGACCATGCTGCTTGATCAGATGCTCGATCAGGTGGAAAGTGGCGGCTTTATTCTCCACCGTGACACAAGGGATATCTAACCCTTCCGGGCTAGAGCGGTGGATAAGGACCATGGGCAGTTTCTGGGCATGCAAGCCGGCAAGCTCTTTATCTGTCAAGCTATCGGCAAAAACAAGCAACCCATCGACGTTATGGGGGCCTAAAGCCGGGTAATTTTCCTTGCGCCGTTCCGGGCGACTGGTGGCCACCAGCAGGTTGTAACCATTCTGCTGGACCAGCTCCTCGATGCCATACAGCAAGGGACCAAAAAAATCGTTGTAAATGCTGTTCAAAAGCAGGCCGATGGCCAGCATCTTCTGGGTGGCTAGCTGGCGGGCCGCCGCGTGCGGGCGGTATTGGAGACGGTTGAGGACTTCTTCGATTCGTTCGCCTACAGGCTCTGAAACTCGGGCGGTCTCGTTTATATAGCGGCTTACGGTAGCCACTGATACCCCCGCCTGGCGTGCTACATCTCGAATGGTGATGGAAGACGTATTTGGTTTTCTCGCCATGAAAACACTGAAACCGTTTACATTATCCCACCAAGGTTTTCACTAGTCAATAGTGTAAATGTTACATTTGTCGGGACTTTAAAGGGCTTTTGTCCCTTTTAAGCCACTATTACACGGGTACCCTGCCCGCGGCTCTCCCAATCCCCAGGAGCGGCCACGGGAGCCATCCAGCGATAGAGCCATTGCGCCTCCCGGGGCCGTACATTGACGCAACCCCGGCTCATAGGCGCCCCGAAGTTGTTATGCCAGTAGGCGCCGTGGATGGCGTAACCGCCTTCGGCGAAAAAGGCGGTCCAGGGCACCCCCGGCAGGTACCGGTCGCCAAGGGTATCTGTCAGCCGGTTGTCTCCCATGTATTTCGATGGTAGTTTTGAGAAGACGTTGAAGCTGCCAATAGGCGTTTCGGTTGGCAAACCGGGGCCGGAAGAGTTGGCCACGCCTGAGGAGATAGGGGTCCGCAAAACCATTTGGCCGCCCTCATAGGCGGTTAGGGTCTGCGTGGCAAGCGAGATCTCAATGCGCTTTTCGCCGGCGGGAACCTCGGGGGAAATAGGCATCAGGTCCTCCTCGCCGATAGGCTGCAAATGGGCCGCCTTGGCATAGTATTGAATACCCTCCCAGGATTCGGTGATCTGATACCAGGGCTCTCCGTCCGGACCCTCGACCACAGCTGTCACCCAATGATTGCTCTCGTAATAAAGCAGGAACAAAGACACAGACTGCCATCCGCTTTGGGTCGTGTAGTTGTAGGGCCGGGAAAAAGGCACCGTCACCCGGCAGAGTAGACCCGTCTCGGGCACCGAATCCAACACGTCGTTGAGTTGCTCAGCCACGGGTTGAATGAAGGCGGCATGCACATAGCCCTCGGCGATCTTGTGCCATAAGGGGTTATATGCCGGCCCAGTAAGCGGATTTAGGGAATATGCAATGTCCAGCAGTTCGTCGCGGAAGTGGAAGCCGATCGGCTCCAGGTTGAGCTTGGGGGAGGCGAACACGCTTACCGAATCATAGGACACGCGGCCGAGAGAGCTGGCGGATCCCACAAGCGACATGGGGAACCGCCGCGCCGCCAGGCCGGCCAAGGCCAACGAGGAGAGCTTTAGGAATTCGCGCCGCGAAAGTACCACCTGCAAATTCTATCTCCAGAAGCTTCAGCCCGCGGTGCTTTCCACGGTTTGATTGACAAGGTTGCCCTCCCCACCTACACTTAGCCAATGCTCGCCAGGGTGTATTCGAGCGCCGTCATTGGCCTAGATAGCGTCGTAGTCGAAGTCGAAGTCGACACCCGGCAGGGTCTGCCCAAGACTATCGTCGTGGGTTTACCGGATGCAGCCGTACAGGAAAGCCGCGAGCGAGTCCAGGCGGCGATCAAGAACTCAGGTTTGAGTTTCCCCCGCAAGCACATCACGGTTAACCTGGCGCCCGCCTCCGTGCGAAAAGCCGGGCCAGTCTACGATCTTCCTATCGCCCTCGGCGTCCTGATCGCCACCAGCCAGATCCCGGCACAAAGCCTGGAGGGCTCGCTTGTTCTGGGTGAACTTTCATTGGATGGCGCGGTACGCCACGTGCGCGGCGTGCTACCCATGGCGGCCCTAGCTCGTGAAAAGGGCATCCGGCGTCTGTTCGTTCCGCAAAGCGATGCAGCTGAAGCCTCTTTGATCCCTGACCTGGAAATAATTCCGGTTGCGACTTTGCAGGCGCTTTATTTCCACTTGATCGAACAGGAGAAGATCCCTGGCTACGAAGCGAAACCGAGAGAACTCACTATTTACGAAGAGGTCTTTCCCGATCTGCGCGAGGTGAAGGGGCAGGAACAGGTCAAGCGCGCCTTAGAAGTAGCCGCGGCCGGCGGGCACAACATGCTAATGGTCGGCCCTCCCGGTGCGGGCAAGACTCTGCTGGCCCGCTCTCTGCCGGGGATCCTGCCGCAACTAAGCATTGAAGAAGCGCTGGACGTGACGCGCATCTATTCGGTGTCTGATCAGCTGCCGGAAAGCAAACCTCTGATCCGCACCCGCCCCTTCCGCTCGCCCCACCACACCATTTCGCACGCCGGCCTTGTGGGGGGCGGGACCTGGCCCCAGCCGGGCGAGATCTCATTGGCGCACATGGGTGTGCTTTTCCTTGACGAGATCGTCGAGTTCGGCCCGCGCGTGCTGGAAGTGCTGCGCCAACCCCTTGAAGACAAAGTCGTAACGATAAGCCGGGCGCAGGGTTCGCTCACTTTCCCGGCCAACTTTCAACTCGTCGGAGCCATGAACCCCTGTCCTTGCGGGTATTACGGGGATCCGGTCAAAGCCTGCACTTGCTCATCCACCACCATCACCCGCTACCAAAAACGGTTATCAGGCCCGCTGCTAGACCGCATCGATATCCATGTCGAAGTGCCGCGCGTTAATTACGAAAAGCTAAGCGACGAGCGCCTGGGCGAGGCTTCCGAACTGGTGCGGCAGCGCGTCGAAAAGGCACGCCAGCTCCAGAGGGAGCGCTTTGGCAAAGGCAACATTCACCATAATGCGGATATGGGAGTGGCCGAGGTTCGCAAATTCTGCGGTCTTAACCCCGAAGGCAGTTCACTGATCAAGGCCGCCATGCGCCAAATGCAGCTCACCGCTCGCGCTTACCATCGCATCCTCAAGTTATCTCGCACCATCGCGGACCTGACCGGCGCGGAACACATCGCGGCCAATCACCTGGCTGAAGCGCTGCAATATCGGGCGCGCACAGCCGTAACGCAATAATTCGCGCACCTAGTCAGGGACTGGGTCTCTGCGAATTTACAGTCTCTTTACACGCTCAAAGTAAAATGGACGACAGCAACCCATAAAAGCGAGGTGCATAATGTCGTCTACCAAGCAAGCCATTTTCCCTGCAGCTGGAGCCAAGCCCATCGGTCCGTATACGCCGGCGATACGTTCAGGCAATCTGCTGTTCGCTTCGGGCCAGATCGGGCTGGACCCCGCCACGGGCAAGTTGGTCCCCGGCGGGGTGGCCGCCGAGGCGCGCCAGGCTCTCACCAACTTGAAGACGCTAATCGCCGCCGGTGGGGGTTCCCTGGGAAACGTGGTGAAGACCACTTTATTCCTGACCAACATTTCGGATTTCGCATCGGTTAATGCAATCTATGCCGAATTCTTCCCCGGCGAGCCGCCCGCCCGCTCCACCATCCAAGTGGCGGCGCTGCCGGGCGGAGCCGCTTTTGAAATCGAGGCGATTGCCGCCCTCTAGGTTCAATGCCCAGCGAACTGATCCTGCTCGTCGACGACGAGCCTAACATCACCGACCTAGCAGCCCTCTACCTAAAGAAGGAAGGATTTCGCACGCAAGCTGCGCTTGACGGCGCGGCTGCCTTGCAGGCCGTGCGGGACAAACGCCCTGCCCTGATGGTATTGGACCTGATGCTGCCGGAAGTGGACGGCTATGAAATCTGTCGCCGGCTGCGAGCCGAAAACAACCCGATCCCGATCATTATGCTCACGGCCCGTGATGACGACGTAGACAAGATCGTGGGCCTCGAAATGGGCGCGGATGATTACCTGACCAAGCCGTTCAACCCCCGCGAATTGGTCGCGCGCATTAAAGCCTTATTGCGGCGCAGTTCGCCGCCGGCCAAGATCGCGGCACCTCTGCAAATGGCGGACCTCACGGTGGACGCAGCCCGGCACGAAGTGCGCGTGGGCGCTGCGCTTATCGAATTGCGCGTACAGGAATTCAACCTGCTTGTGGCCTTCGCCGAAAATAAAGGACTCGTGCTCAGCCGCGAGAACTTATTGCAGCTGGCATGGGGATACGAGTACTTTGGCGAGACTCGCACCGTGGACGTTCACGTGGCCCAGTTGCGCCGGAAACTGGCCGCCAGCCAGGTAAAGATCGAAACTGTGGCGGGCATCGGCTACAAGCTGGTGGCTTGATGTTTTCCTCCATCCGCTCAAGACTGCTGCTTACCTATCTGCTGCTCATCGCGGTCACCCTAGGCATCGTTACGTTGGCGCTAGTGGCCTTTTTGATCCGCAACCCCAGGTTGGCCCGTGAAGCGGAAACCAATCTGGCGCTGGCCGCCAATGCGCTGGAGCGCCAAAATCTGGCGGGGACGTTCGCGGCGAACGAGGCAACCATAAGCAACGCGGCAGAAGAAGCTGACCAACTCTTAGGTGTACGCGTAATGGTGTTTGCCTCCAATGGGACCCTGGTCGCCGACTCAAGATTTGCCGCAGAGGGACCGTTGACCCTACCCGCCAATCCGCCACGCCGAGGCACCAATGCCCAGGTCGCCGAAGCCCTCGATCAGAATGGCGAAACCTGGATCTACATTTCGCGAGGTTTCCCGAGAGGATTTACCGTCGCAGTCGCAGTTCCGCTGCCCCGGGCACCTTTGTTCGCGTTTTTCACCGACGAACTTTTTCCCCCCGTTGTAAGGGCAGGTCTGGCGGCCTTGTTGTTATCCCTGTTGCTGGCCTTCCTGATGACCCGGTCCATAACGTCGCCGTTACAACGCGTCTCCGCGGCCGCCCGCCAGTTTGCCAACGGCCAGAGGCAAGTCATCCAGCCTGAAGGACCCGCTGAACTTCGGCAACTGGCGCGCACCTTCAATGAGATGGGAGACAAGGTCGTCACCTCACAGCAATCCCAGCGCGATTTTGTGGCCAACATTTCTCACGACTTGAAGACGCCGCTAACCTCCATTCAAGGGTTCGCCCAGGCGATCCTGGATGGCACCGCGCGCGGCGCTAATGGCGTCAACCAAGCCGCCCAAGTGATCTCCACGGAAGCGGGGCGCATGCAGAGCCTCGTCCAGGATCTATTGGAGCTTGCCCGCATGGATGCCGGGGTCATGCAATTAGATCTGCAGACCTTTGAAATCGAGACATTGGTCAATGAGATAAATCAAAAATTCATTCCTCTGGCCAGTCAAGCTGAGGTGGAGTTGAAAATCACCCTGGGAGACCCGCTAACCATAAAAGGGGACTTTGAACGCTTAACGCAAGCGATATCCAACCTGGTAGAGAATGCGCTCAAAGTCTCGCCGCCGGGCAAATCCGTCGAGGTAATATCCAGGGGAGGCAAGGGTTTCGTCGAGATCGAGGTCTGCGACTCCGGGCCGGGCATCCCTGCCAAAGAAGCGAAGCGCATCTTCGAACGTTTCTATCAGGTGGATAAATCGCGCAAGACAGGCGCAAACCGGGGGGCCGGCCTGGGCTTGTCCATCGCCCAGCAGATCCTGCAGGCCCACGGCGGCAGTATTCGCGTGGAAAGCCAGGTAGGCGCCGGGGCGCGCTTCATCGTGCGCCTTCCTTCGGCCAAAAAACGCTAAACCCTAAGAATGGAATAGAATCCCTGCACTATGCCCACCGTCAGCGTAATCGTGCCTTGCTTTAATGAGGAGAGCACGATCACCCAGCTGCTTTCAGCCATCACGCAGCAAGATTACCCCCTCAACGAGATCGAAGTGATCGTCGCAGACGGCATGTCCACGGACAGCACTCGCAAGCGGATCGCAGATCATCAAACTAACCATCCTGGGCTCTCCCTTAAGATCATCGACAATCCGACCCGCCGCATTCCCGCCGGGCTGAACCGCGCCCTGGCCGCCGCGCAGGGAACTTACATCGTACGCCTGGACGCGCATAGCCTGCCCCGGCCTGATTACATCACCCGTTGCCTGGCCGCCCTGGATGCGGGCCGCGGCTGGAACGTAGGCGGCGTATGGGACATCCAACCAGGCGGCCCGGGTTGGATAGCGGCCTCCATTGCGGCCGCCGCAGCTCATCCCCTGGGAGTGGGCGACGCACTTTACAGGATCTCCAGCCAGGCCGGACCGGTCGACACTGTACCTTTTGGCGCCTTCATGAAGGAGCTCGTCTCCAAGATCGGCACCTTCAACGAGACTTTGCACAGCAACGAAGATTACGAATTCAACACCCGCATCCGTCAGGCCGGTGGGACCGTGTGGCTGGACCCCGGCATCAGATCCATCTATTTTGCCCGGCGCTCCCTGGGTGACTTGGCCAGGCAATACGCCCGTTATGGCTTCTGGAAATGGAAGATGTTGCGGCGCTACCCGCAATCCCTACGCTGGCGCCAGGCCATTCCCCCCCTTTTCGCCCTGAGTTGCCTCCTGCTACCTATGGCGGGACTGGTTTGGCCGGTGTTACATACGGTCTTCCTGGTCGAGGTGGTATCATATGTCGCGCTGCTCCTTGGAGCAGCTTTGCTTATCGCTCTTGAACAAAAGCGGATCAGTCTATTAGTCGGCGTTCCCTTGGCCATGGCGACCATGCATCTCTCTTGGGGGCTCGCATTCTTATGGTCACTCTTGACCTCTATGAAACCGAAAAGGGAAGCATGAAATCAGGCCCATGGCAGATGTAAAACGCGCCCCGGCCACAAAAGCCTGGCGCCTCGGCGTTGGTGAGCGGCGCGTGCTGCTCATTTTTGTGGATCTTCTGGCCGCTTACCTGGCCCTGGCCATCGCCTTATATTTTTGGGCCGCCGGAACCGATGTAAACGTAAGGGAGTTCCTTCAGCGGCCTGCCACCTGGTTCTACTTTTTACCTCTGGTATGGCTGATCCTGTTGGTCGAAACCTATAACCCTCACCGTTCCTCCAGCTGGCGTCAAACGCTTACGGGGCTGATCACCGCTGCCTTTGTCGGCATGGGCATCTACATCATCTTCTACTTCACCTCGGATCCGGGGTCATTACCCCGGCGAGGAGTGGCCAGCTTTGCCCTCCTGGCCTGGATCCTCACGGCCCTCTGGCGCCTGTTGTACATCCGCATATTTACTTCACCGCAATTCACGCGGCGGGCGATCCTGGTAGGCGCGGGAGCCGGCGGCCAAGCTCTGTTGCAGGTGATCAATGACATTAAGCCTGCGCCTTATCATATTGTCGCCGTCCTGGACGACGACGCCAATAAGGTGAACAAGAAGGTCGCCGGCCATAAGGTCGTTGGTGGAGGCGAGCTGCTGCTTTCGCTGGTCGAGGAGCTAGGCGCCACGGATGTACTGGTAGCGATCAATGGAAGGATGCATGACCATACCTTCCGGGCGCTGCTGGGAGCCCAAGAACAAGGCATGGAGATCGTTCGCATGCCGGTGGCCTACGAGGAATTACTCGATAGGGTGCCGGTCAACTATTTGGAGGCGGACTGGTTAGTGCGCTCCTTTGTGGATGACGCGCGCATCAACCGCTTCTACCAAATGGGCAAGCGCCTGATCGATATCATCGGCGGCTTGGTGGGCGTGGGCATTCTCATCCTGCTTACCCCGTTCATCGCGCTGGGTATTCTGATCGATTCAGGCCGACCTATCACATATTTCCAAACGCGCGCCGGGCGAGGTGGCAAACCCTACCGCATCATCAAATTCCGCACCATGCATGTGGATGCGGAAAAGGACGGCAGGCCGCAGCTCGCCAGGGAAGACGACAAGCGCAGCACCCGCCTTGGGCGCTTCTTACGCAAAAGCCGCTTGGACGAATGGCCGCAATTCATCAACGTCGTGCGCGGCGATATGTCGCTGGTAGGCCCCCGCCCCGAGCGGCCGGAGTTGATGGAGCATTTTGAAACGCACATTCCCTTCTATCGCGCCCGCTTGCTGGATAAGCCCGGCATTACCGGTTGGGCTCAGGTGAATTACGGGTACTATGCAACTCTGGAAGAAATGTCCATCAAGCTGGAGTATGACCTGTACTACATCAAGCATCGCGGCCCCCTGCTTGATTTCGTCATCCTATTGCGCACCTTTGGCGCCATCTTCGGCTTCCGGGGGCGTTAGTTGGCCGGCGTACTAGTCACCGGAGGGGCTGGCTTCATTGGTTCGCACCTCGCCCAAGCCCTGGTTGAGTGCGGCGACAAGGTGCGCGTCCTGGACAACTTTTCAACCGGGAGCGCCAAAAACCTGGCTGGCCTCGAGACGCAGATCGAGCTGATCCGAGGCGATCTGCGCAATTCCGACGATGTGCGTAAAGCTGTCCAGGATATCGAAACGATCTTTCACCAGGCGGCGTTCATCTCCGTTCCGAAATCCATCGAAAAGCCGCTGGACTGCTACGCCGTCAATGTCACCGGGACCATCGAGCTACTAGAGGCCGCTCGCCTGGCCGGCGTCGGCCGGGTAATCCTGGCTTCCAGTGCCGCGGTCTACGGCTCCGGCGAGGAGTCGCCTTTACGCGAAGACAGCCGCCTGGATTGCCTTTCCCCTTACGCAGCCTCCAAGCGCTTTAACGAGATCCTGGCGGAACTATACTCGCAGGTCTATGGTCTTCCCGTTATCGCCTTGCGCTATTTCAACGTATACGGGCCCCGCCAATCGCCCACCTCGGCGTACGCCGCAGTGATCCCCAAGTTCATTCAGCGGCTCAAGTCCGGCCAAGCGCCGGTTATTTTCGGAGACGGCCGCCAAACCCGAGACTTCATTTATGTGGGCGATGTGGTCCGCGCTAATCTGCTTGCTGCCGGAGCGGAAAGCCTGACCGCGAGCGTGTTCAACGTTTGTTCCGGCGAGGAAACTTCCCTTCTGGATCTGGTCGACGTCCTATACGGCCTGGCCCCCTTAGCGCCTAAGCCTCAATTCGCCGCCACCCGCCCCGGGGATGTGCCGCGGTCGCTCGGCGACCCTAATCTTGCGGCAAGCCAACTCGGATTCAAAACAAGCATACCTTTGGATGTTGGCCTCAAACATTGCGTGGACGAATGGGCAGCATGAAGACGGTCCGCGCCAACAAGCTCTTCCTGGCGGACCTGGTGCTGGTGGCCTTCAGCGTGCTGGCCAGCTTCATCCTGCGTTTGAACCTGGAACAATTCTTCCTGGATTATCTGCCGGCCTTCTTCTGGATGCTTTTGGCCAGCTTGCTGATCAAACCTCTGATCTATCAGCGCTTCGGGCTTTACCAGCGCGTTTGGGCTTATGCCAGCATGGCCGAAATGAAGATCATCGTTCAGGCAGTAAGCCTCGCTTCCCTGATCCTGGCTGCGATCATTTACCCCATGTATTATTTCGGCCTTTTCACTAATTTCGCATTGTCGCTGCCAGTTTTCGATTGGCTGGTCTCTCTGGCGACCGTGGGCGGCTTGCGTTTTGGCTTGCGGCTGCTGGCCGAAAATCGGAATGCCATCACCCAGGCTTCTGGCGCCGGTCTGCGCAAGGTGTTGGTGGTGGGCGCCGGGGATGCCGGCGCGCTGGTGGTACGCGAAATGCTAAAGAACCCCCAGCTCGGTATGATCCCCGTCGGCTACCTCGACGACGACAATGAAAAGCGCAGGCAAAGCATCCACGGAGTTCCAGTGCTGGGCGCCCTGAATGAGCTGGAAACGGTGGCCAAGTCCCAACGCGCCGACGAAGTCGTTATGGCGATCCCAAGTGCGCCAGGCAGAACCCTGCGCCAGGCGGCCGACGCCAGCCGCCGCTCGGGCCTTTCCTTTCGCACCATGCCCGGTATCTACGAACTCATCGGCGGCAAAGTGAGTGTGAGCCGCCTGCGCGAGATCGACATCACCGACCTTTTGCGCCGCAAACCAACGCAGATCGACCGCCAGAGCGTGGGCAATAGCCTGCGCGGAAAGCGCGTATTGGTCACCGGCGCCGGCGGCTCGATCGCCAGTGAACTCTGCCGGCAGATCGCCCGCTGGGAACCGCGGCAATTGATCCTGCTGGGCCATGGTGAAAACAGCATCTTTGAGATCCTGATGGAGTTAAGCGGCGATTTCCCCGAGCTGGATGCCCGGCCTGTGATAGGCGATATTCGGGATCAACAGCGCGTGGCCCCGCTGATCAAGGAGTATCAGCCCGACATCATCTTCCACACTGCGGCCCACAAACATGTGCCTCTGATGGAAGCTAACATTCCCGATGCGATCACCAATAACGTGCTCGGCACGCAGAATATCGTGACCGCCGCATTGGATGCCGGGGTTCAGCGTCTAATCATGATCTCAACCGATAAGGCCGTGCAGCCCTCCAGCGTATACGGCGCCACAAAGCGCCTCGCCGAGTGGATCGTCTTGGATGCCGCCGAACGCGCCAAGCAGGCTTACTCCGTTGTGCGCTTCGGCAATGTGCTCGGCAGCCGCGGCAGCGTAGTGCCTTTGTTCCGCCAGCAGATCGCCAGGGGTGGGCCTGTGCTGGTTACTCATCCTGAAATGGAACGCTACTTCATGACTATCCCCGAGGCCGTTCACCTGGTGCTGCAGGCATCCGCCTTTGCGGGCAGCGGGCAAGTCTACATGCTGGAGATGGGCGAACCGGTGCGCATCCTCGACCTGGCCAACGATCTGATCCGCCTCTCCGGCCTCGAGCCGGGCCAGGATATTCAGATCGAGTTCAGCGGATTGCGTCCGGGCGAAAAACTAAAAGAGCAACTCTGGGAAGAAGGGGCTGAGTATGAAGTCACCCAGCACCCTGATATTCGCCGTGTAATCGAACTTGACAGAGTTTCCGGCGAAAAACTACACAGCAGCATAAAGCAATTGCTGGCCCTTGCAGAACGCTCGGATAATGACGGCATTCTCAAATCATTGAACGAACTGCTGCCCGGCTCCGAGGTCGGCGTAGCGCCGCCTCCCGACTTCAAAGCCATCACTTGACGTATTCAGAAATGCTTTCCGTCCCTGACAACTGGAACGAGCGGATCTTGCAGCTGCCGCGCCCACACCTGCTGCAAACCAATCAATGGGCGCAGGCCAAGCAACCCTTCGGCTGGAATGCTCATTACAGGTTGTGGGAAGGGAAGGACGGAAGCCTGGATGCGGCAGCCCAGATCCTACAGCGCAGCAGGCGCATTCCCGGTTTGGGCAAGAGTCTATGCATGCTCTACGTGCCAAAAGGGCCCTTGCTGCGCGACTGGAATGATACGGCTCTGCGCGACCGTGTGCTTACCGACCTGCGGCAGTTCGGCCGCGAACTAGGCGCGTTCTTTATTAAGATCGATCCCGACTTGGAATTGGGGACAGGCATCCCCGGCGAGAAAGATGCGGCCGAAGATGCCACTGGCACAAACCTGGCAAAACATCTACAAGAAGAAGGCTGGCGCTTCTCCAAGGAACAGGTGCAGATGCCCA
Organism: Anaerolineales bacterium; assembly: GCA_040902205.1. GTDB lineage: Bacteria > Chloroflexota > Anaerolineae > Anaerolineales > UBA11579 > JAMCZK01. The sequence goes on from JBBDXR010000032.1 coordinate 60,130, forward strand.
ACACGATGGTGATCGATCTGCGCCAGACCGAAGAACAATTGCTGGCCGCCATGAAGCAGAAGACGCGCTACAACGTGCGCCTGGCCGAGCGCAAAGGAGTTTTGGTGCGACGAGGCAGTTCTGCTGATTTCCCCCTCCTCTATCGGATGTACGCCGAAACCTCGGTTCGCGATGGCTTTGTGATCCGCAGCGAGGAGTATTACCGTGCGGTCTGGGAATCCTTTCTTTCTGCTGGCATGCTGGTTCCTTTGATTGCCGAGGCGGAAGGGCAGCCAGCCGCGGGATTGATGCTATTCATTTTCGGCGGGCAATCCTGGTACCTGTATGGCATGTCGCGCAACTTCGCCCGCGAATGGATGCCGAACTACCTGCTGCAATGGGAAGCCATCAAGGCCAGCCAGGCCGCGGGCTGCCACGTGTACGACCTGTGGGGCGCTCCGGACGTGTTCAATGATAGCGACCCGATGTGGGGCGTCTTCCGTTTCAAACAAGGCCTCGGCGCCTACCCGGTGCGCCACCTCGGCGCCTGGGACCTGCCTTTGCAGCCAGCAACGTACGCGCTTTATACGCAGGTCTTGCCGCGCCTCATCGCCGTGATGCGCTGGCGGGGGCGTCGCGGGACTCGCCGCCAAGTGTTAGCCGGAGAACCTGGGTGAAATCCCTTCCTCGCGTCGACTTGGCTCAATTACCCACGCCAGTACATCCTTTGACGCGGTTGAGCGCGAAGCTGGGCGGTCCACAGCTATGGGTCAAACGAGACGACCAGACCGGTCTGGCCTTCGGCGGCAATAAGACGCGCAAGCTGGAGCTTCTGTGTGCCGCGGCCATAGCTGAAGGCGCAGATCTCCTGATCACCGCCGGCGCCATCCAATCCAACCACTGCCGCCAGACCGCGGCGGCCGCGGCCCGCCTGGGCATGCAGTGCATCCTGGTACTCGTGGGCGAGAAGCCGGCCAACTTCTCCGGGAATTTGCTGCTGGATACTTTGTTTGGCGCTGAGATCCGCTGGACCAGAAAATCGCAGCGAGATGCTAGTTTGCAGACGGTGTACGAAGAAGCCAAGGCCTCCGGGCGAAAGCCCTACCTTATCCCCTATGGCGGATCGAATCCGCTTGGTGCGGCTGCTTACGCGTTTGCCTTGAAGGAGCTCATCGATCAAGGGTCGCACCCGGATTGGATCGTCTTCGCCACGTCATCCGGGGGCACCCAGGCCGGCCTGTTAGCCGGCGCCAGCTTGCTCGGCTATGCCGGCCGCATCCTGGGGATCAGCGTGGATGAACGCGCCGAGGAGTTGCGACTCCGCATCGCCGGGCTGGCTGAGCAGGTTGCGACCCTGCTGGGCGAAAAGCGCTCCTTCTCGTCCAACCAGGTCCTAGTGAATGAGGACTATCTTGGGCCTGGTTACGCCGTCATGGGCGAAGCCGAACGCGGGGCCATTCGTTTATTTGCCGAGACCGAAGGCCTTCTGGTAGATCCGGTCTACACCGGCCGCGCGGCTGCCGGTCTGATAGATCTCGTCTATAAGGGCGTTTTTAAGCCCAACGATCAGGTGCTCTTCTGGCATACCGGTGGCACCCCTGCCCTTTTCGTGGATACGTACCGCCAAGATCTGGCAACCTCCAGCTAGCCCTGCTCCTTGGCCGGAAATAGGCGCCGGTAATGCGCACCGATGAGCCTGATAGCCCCGTCGATGCGCCTGCGATTGGCCTCGATCTGGTGCCAGCGACTGGCCCCGGACGGGTGCGGCAAAGGCACCACCCAGCGGTCATCGATTTCGTGTTGCGTGCCGATCAAGTCTTCCAAGGCGAGGTCCGGCTCGAAGAATTTCGCAATGGCCAAACGGCCGATGGGGATGATCAACTTCGGTTTCACGAATGCCAGTTCTTCATCCAGGAAATGAGCGCACAGTTCTTGCTCCACGCGTGAAGGCACGCGATCCCCGCCGCCGGAAGTGTTCTTGCCGGGGAAGCATTTCGTCACCGCGGTCATGTATTGCGTGCTGCGGAACCAATCTTCATCAATACCGGCTTTTGCCAGCCATTGGAACAGGCGCGTGCCGCTGCCCGCATTGAAAGGCCGACCGGCCTTCACTTCAGTGACGCCGGGAGCCTGGCCGATGGTCATGATGCGCGCACCCAGCCTGCCCTTGGTGACTGCCGGCGGCTGGACGAAATAGCCCGCAGCCAGGCAGGCCCGGCAGGCCCTCATTTCTTTCTGCAATTCGTCGAACTGGATCTGGCGTTTTGAGGTCAAGACGTTTAGTCGATTTTAGAAAAGCGAGCTCACGCGTTCCCAGAGTGGACGCCCCAGAACCAGAAGGCCGATAATCATCGCCGTGAGGGCCGCGATCACCACGGCGGCGGCGCTTACATCCTTGGCGATCTTGGCTATCTTGTGGCGCCGCGGGCTGGCCAGGTCGACTACCGCCTCAAGGGCCGTATTCAGGAATTCCGTCACCCAGACCATTCCCATGGCGAGGACGATAAGCGCCCAACTCGCCGCGCTCAATTGCAGCCAGACCCCAACCACAATGATGGCAATGCTTATTGCACCATGGATGCGGGCATTGGGCTGGGTGCGCCATACCTGCCAAAAACCTGCAAAAGCAGGTTTGAATGAATCGATGCGGTCGCGAAAATTACAGGCCATCTAAATCGACCTTTCGGGAATGATGTTGATCACCACGCCAAGCTTTGCCAGGATCTTCGCCTGGGCTGCCCACATGCGAGATTTGGCTTGAGCAGTTCCATGGTCGTAGCCCAACAGGTGTAGGATGCCATGCACGGCAAGCAATTGTAATTCGGCATGCACGCTGTGCCTTACGGCCTTGGCCTGCGCCCGGGCGCGTGGGAAAGAAATCACCACATCGCCCAAATAGTGAGGGCCGTCGCCTGATTCGCCAGACGGAAACGAAAGCACGTCTGTCACCCTGTCCTCCCCGAGAAACTGACGGTTGAGTTTCCTTAAAGGGCTGTCGCCTGTAATTACGAGGCTAACGTCCGTTTCCGGCGCTACCCCCAGATCCGACAATGCAGTTTTTGCCGTTTTCTTGAGCAGCTCGGTGATCCCTTTCCCCCGATATCTTTTATCGATGTGCAGATGGATCATTTTCGGATTTCAACGACTTCAAGTTCGGTTGGGCATCCTGGGACCCGACCGTACTCTCATCCAGTTCCGGATAGATCAGGCGCGGGTGGTAAACCCCGCGCAACGCCGAAATATACACTTCCTGGATGGTCTTCAGATCCTGCATGGTCAGGCCGGTGTCGTCCAGCTGTTCCTGCGCCATGCGGTTGTCGATCACGCTCTTCACCAGAATGCGCAACTCTTCGCGGGTCTTGGGCCGCTCGGCGCGCGTGCGTGCTTCGCAGCCATCGGCTAGCATGACCAACGCGGTCTCGCGCGATTGCGGTTTGGGTCCCTGATAGCGGAAATCGTTGAGGTTCACTTTCTTCTCGTCACCGCCTGCGGCCTCCAAGGCCTTGGCGTACTGGTAGCGGGTCAGCAAGGTGCCGTGATGCTCGGCGATGAAGTCCTTGATCCGTTTTGGCAGGCGATGCTTGGCGGCCAGCTTCAACCCGTCGGGAACGTGCTGCAGGATCATCTTGGCGCTTTCCTTGGGACTCAGGGCATCGTGCGGGTTTTTGCTGCCCGGCACCTGGTTCTCGATGAAATAGTGGGGCTGCCGCGCCTTGCCGGCATCATGATAGAGCGCCCCCACACGTGTTAGCAGCGTGTCGGCACCAATGGCCTCTGCCCCTTGTTCGGATAAGTTGGCGATCAGAAGGCTATGCTGGTAAGTCCCTGGCGCGCTGCGCAAGATGAACTGCAGCAGCGGATGGTCCGGGCGCGCCAACTCCAGGAGTTGAACGCTGGTGGTGAGGCCGAGCCACGGCGCCAGGAACAGCTGCAAGACGATGGTCAGGCTGGCGGCGCCAAAACCATTGAGCGCGGCGGCGCCGATCAGCGTCAGCATGCCTGGCAGATCGGTCGAGGCGAGCGGCAGCCGGTAGGCCAGCAGCACGGCGATATTGGCCGCCGTGATCGCCGCCCCGGCCCAGAAATAAGCCATCACCCGCTGGGCGCCCTTCAAGAACAGGATGCCGAACAAGGACCCAAGGAAATAGTAAAGCGTCAAATCGAAGGAGTTGGGAAGGCTGTAGGCTGCCAGCACGCTAAGCACGAACGACAAGACCATTGCAGCTTGCGAACTGAATAAGCCTGAAACCAGCAGGCCAAACGCAGCCACGGGGAAAACGTAGGGCACTACGGTGCGGTCGACGATGGTCAGTCGGGCAGCAACCAAAAACAAAATGAACAGGCCAACCACCACGGTCAGACCGCGCAAATCTGCGGCCAGCCCTGGCCGGTAGCGCAAGTAGAGCGCCGCCAGGATCAGTACGGCCGTCGCTAAGGCGGCGGTGGCTACATAATCCTGCCAGCGGGCTTCGGCCTGCACCAAGCCGAATTGCTGCAAAGCTTCCAAATCGGCGGAGGAGATCACCTGACCGCGTTGGACCACCGCCTCTTCATTTTGGAAAGAGACCGAGACCGGCTGCACCGCGGATTTGGCTTCCTGGCGGGCCTGCTCGGTCAATTCCTCCGAATAAAAGCTGTTGGGCACCGCAAAAGCGGCGGCTAATTCAGCCACGATAGCCGCCTGATTTTCAGGAATGGAAAGGCTGACCAGCGCGGGAATGCCGCCCCTGGCCTCTTCAAGGCGGTTTTGGCGAATGCTGCTGCGCATCACCTGTTCCAGCACTACGATGGTTTCCTGTTGCACGTTTTGCCAGGCGCTATCGGGCAGCAGAAGTATGTTCTGGGCGGTTTCCTGGCTAAGGCTCACGTTCTGCAGAGCCGCCAGGTCACTAATCTTCTGATCTATCGAGCCGTAAGGATCCTGGCGTACAGAATTGATGAAGGTGAGAGCATTGCGCAACTGCTCCAACTGATCGCGGGCTATGTTTGCATCCGGCGATCCATAGATCGGAGCCACGGCGTTGGCGCTTTCCTCTTGCGCTTCAGTGGTCAGCACTTCGCTCTGGTAGGTTAGCGCGTAAGGGGCCAAAATATCCTGGCTGGACACATCCCCCACTTGCAGCCGTAGAGCCTCCTGTTGCGTTGAGAATGGGATCACCAGGATGGCCACGGAGACCACAAGGCACAGCGCCCATAAGAAGCCCAGGAAATAAAGGTGGCGGGTCGACCAGCGTGGGCTGCGCTGGGCTTTCGTTTGTTCTGCCATAGAGAGGTATCTAACCTTGCAGCTTGGCGCGAACCAGCTGGCTTACTTGGCCCCCATCGGCGCGACCCTGCACTTTGGGCAATATAGCCTTCATCACTTTGCCCATATCCGCAGGGGTGGCGGCACCCACTTCTTTGATCGCTTCCTGGACGAGGGCTTCCAGCTCCTGGGCGCTCATGGCCTTGGGTAAAAAACCCTCCAGCACCTTCATTTCATCCTGGGCCTTTTGCACCAGGTCCGCTCGCTTAGCTGTCTCGGCTTCGGCCAGGGCCTCCTGGCGCGATTTCACTTCCTTTTGCAGCAAGGCGAGTATGGCAGGGTCATCCAGTTCGCCCTTCTTTAGGATTTCGGCTTCTTTGATAACGGTTAGCGCCATGCGCAAGGTGGTCTTGCGAACGGCATCGTTAGCGCGCATGGCGTCTTTCAAGGCCTGCTCCAACTGGGATTTCATCGCCATAGCGAAATTATACCCTTGGGCTACCCCATGGGATGCTGCATGCGATGGCCGCCTAAAAGGTGCAAATGCATATGCATCACTTCCTGCCTGCCATCCGCGCCGGCGTTCATAATCAGGCGGTAACCAGTCTCGGCAACCCCCTCTTGCCGGGCGATCTCCGGCACGACCGCCAGCAGGCGGCCTGCCAGCTTTTCGTGCTCAGCAGCGAGATCGTTAGTGTTGACCAGGTGCTGGTTGGGAACAATGAGGATATGGATAGGCGCCAGCGGGTGGATGTCCCGGAAGGCCGTGACCCATTCGTCTTGATAGAGTTTTTCAGCGGGCAAATCCCCCGCTACGATCTTGCAGAAAATGCAATCTGGCTGCGACATTTTTCCTCACGTATCGCTTGTCAAGTTGTTGTTGGTTAAGAGAGGAGCGGTCGTACCAACTTGACAAGCACTCCCTGGGACCGATTGTTGTTATTCTAACCACAAGGGACCCCTCGATGCAGTTTGACAAACCCATACCACAAACAGAAGACCCAGCACAAGCACATTATCGTCAGGAAGGCGGACTTGCGCGGGATTGGGGGGACCGCGTCATAGAAGTTGACATCTGCATTGAGAGTGACACAGAAAGGCGCGTCGCGTGGCTGGCTTATTGCGAATATTGCACGATTAATTCAGCAGCCAGCTCCGCCTCCTCGGTGTCCGGCGCCAGGGCAATCACCTGGTTCAGGTGAGGGAGGGCTGCGGCAATATTATCCTGGGCCAGGAAGTACAGCCCCAGGTAGTAGTGGGGCAGGGGATCATTGGCATCGATCCCGAGGGCCCGCTCCAGGAAATCCTGCCCGGCCTGCCCATCGCCCAACAGAATGTGGGCGCGGCCGAGGAGCACCAGCGCCGCAACGTCTTCGGGGTCATCAATCAGGACGCGGCCAGCGGCCGGAACGCCAAGCTCCTGAACGTAGAGTTCGCTTTCGATGCTGTAGCGCGCCAAGGCCCTCCAAACCGCCGGGTCATCCGGGGAGAGCTCGGCGGCTTTCTCGAAATATTGTCGCGCCTCCACGGGCTCGCCCGCTAGCATGGCGTTCTGCCCCCACTGGATGTAAATGGACGGGCTTTGCGGATCAAGCTGCGACGCGATATAGAAATGGAGGTTGGCTTCCAGGAAATCGCCCTGGCGTTGCCAATAAAGCGCATTGAACAACTGCGCGGCAACCGAATCGGGATTTAGCTCCAAGGCGCGCTGCAGGGCCGGGAAGCTGTCTTCGCCATTTTGATATTGGGCCTCACCCAGATAGGCCCAGGCTTCCGCATATTCAGGATCGAGTTGCACTGCCTTCACCAGGGCTTCTCGAGAACGCTGCCATTCGCCGATGGCAGCCAGAGCCTGGCCCGCGGCAGTGAACAGGTAGGCCTCGTCGTCTGCCAGCCGGGCAGCCTGAATGGCGCTTGCCAGAGTGCGGGCTTCTTCGGCCATGGGATGATCTGAAAAAGCCACCTGATCTAAAAACGATACGGCGGTTAACGGATCGGTCGAAGCGAGTGTCAACCCCTGCTGATAGGCTTGATCGCGCGGGTCTGGCGTTGGCTGCGGCAAAGGGGTGGGCAAGTCGCCCGCCACCGGCGCCAGGCTGCGCAGCCAGGCGTTGGGAAGCAGGATCAGGACAAGCCCAAACAGGATGCCGATCCAGGCGCGTTTCAGCAGGAAGCGAAGCACACGCGAATTATACGGTTTGACCCCCGAAAAAGAGGTGAGGGGGCCTCGCGGTATAATCCCCGCGCTGCTGTATGAACTCCTAGCGCGCGGCGCGAACCGCGCGTCCTCCAAGAGGTTGCATGGACTTTCAACTAAGCGAAGAGCACCGCATGGTGCAGAACATGGTCCGGGAATTCACGCAAAAAGAGGTGATTCCCGTGATCAAGGAATGGGACCGCAAGCAGGAGATGGCCCCGTTCATCTTGCCGCGCATGGCCGAGCTGGGCATCCTGGGTATCAACATCCCCGTGCGATATGGCGGCCAGGGTTTCGATTACATTTCGCTGGGCCTGGTCAGTGAAGAGCTGGAAGTGGCGGATACCACGCTGCGCGTGGTGATGTCGGTACACATGGGCTTGAACAGCATGGCCCTGTTGCAATGGGGCACCGAGGAGCAGAAGCAGAAATTCCTGGTCCCGCAGGCCAAAGGTGAGAAATACGCCTGCTTCGGCCTCACCGAACCGGGGGCGGGATCCGATGTGGCAGGGATGAAGGGCACCGCCAAGCGCATGGGCGACGAATACGTACTCAACGGCGAGAAGATGTGGATCTCGCTGGCCAGCAAAGCGCACCACGCCCTGGTGGTGATGCGCACCAACCCCGACGCCGCCGATCCTCACGAAGGCCTAACGGCCTTTATCCTGGAGTTGGATCGCAAAGGTGCGAAGACCGGTGACATCCACGGCAAGATGGGCGTGCGCGCCGGCTCCACCGGCTGGATCTCCATGCAGGATGTCCACATTCCGGTCGAGAACCGGCTGGGCGAGGAAGGCGAAGGGTTTAAGATCGCCATGTCCTGCCTGGACAACGGACGTTACACGGTGGCCGCGGGAGCCACAGGCCTGATCCGCGCCAGCCTGGAAGCCAGCATCAAATATTCGCATGATCGCAAAGCCTTCAGCCGCGAGATCGGCCAGTTCCAGCTGATCCAGCAGAAGATCGCCTACATGGTGCAATCCTACGAAGCCGCCCGCTTGCTTTACCTGCGGGCGGGATGGATGAAAAACCAGGGAGTGCGCAATACGCGCGAAACTTCGCTGGCCAAGTGGTTCGCCACGGATGCGTCGTTCGAGGCGGCCAGCGAGGCCATTCAAGTGCACGGCGCCTACGGCTACAGCGACGAATACGACGTGGAACGTTACCTGCGCAATTCGAAGGGCGCGGTGATCTATGAAGGCACCAGCGAGATCCACCAGTTGATGCAGGCCGGCTACGCCCTGGGTTATCGCGAGGACGCCAAGCTGCGATGCGAGCTGCCCGCCTACGATGCCGAATACTGGCAGAAGTAGACCATTGCGAGGAGGCCTTAGGCCGACGAAGCAATCCCCAGCGAGGAGACCACTTTGAAGATCGCAGTTTTCGTTAAGCAAGTCCCTGATTCCGCCGCCAAGATGACAGTGGCCGATGGCAAGCCGAATTGGGGCGATGCGCCGCTGGTCATTAACCCCTGGGACGAATACGCCGTCGAGGCTGCCTTGCAGCTGGCCGAAAAACATGGCGGCGAGGTCACCGCGGTTACAGTGGGCGGCGAAGGCGCAAAAGAAGCGCTCAAACATGCGCTGGCCATGGGCTGCAGCCAGGCCGTACTGATCTCCGACCCGGCGCTCTCGGCGCCGGATTCAAGCGCAATCGCTCACGTGCTGGCCGCAGCGGTGAAGAAGCTTGACGGCGTCGACCTCGCCATTTTCGGCAAGCAGGCCATCGATTCCGACACCGGCATCACCGCCGCCATGACGGCGCGGATCCTTGGCTGGCCGGCGCTTACTCTGGTTGCGGCCATCCAGCAATTGGACCCAGCCGCCAAAACCGTACGCGTGGAGCGGGGCATCGAGGAAGGCCGCCAGATCGTGGACGGCAAACTGCCTGCTGTATTCAGCATCGCCAAGGATTTCGGCGAGCCGCGTTACCCCTCATTCATGGGCATCCGCAAAGCATCCAAGGCCGAGATCCCTATTTGGGCTTTGGCTGACCTCGGGATCGCAGCCCCGCAATCAAAGGTAAGCTGGCCGGAAATCAGCGCCCCGCCCCAGCGAGAAGTAAGCAACGAAATGATCACCGGTGGAAGCGCCGACGAAATAGCGGCCAAGCTGGCCGACAAGCTCATCGCCGAAGGGGTGCTGTGATGGCTGGCAAGATCTTCGTTTACGTTGACCACTTCAAGGGCAAAGCCATGCCCGCGTCGTGGGAAGTCGTGGGAGCGGCTCGGAAGCTGGCCGGCGAAATGGGCGCTTCCGTGAGCGCGATCGTTTTCGGCGCCAACGCCGAAGCCCTGGCGCAGACCGCCATCCATTACGGCGCTGATGAAGCCTTCACCGCCGAGGATGCCAGCCTGATGGATTACCGGCCCGAACCCTATGCCACGCTGCTATCGAAGCTCGCCAAAGAGCATCAGCCCGAGGCCATCCTATTCTCCACCAGCACGCGCAGTCGCGAACTGGCGGCGATGACAGCCATCGATCTGGACAGCGGCGTGATCCCCGACGTCATCGATATCAAGAATGAAGGCGGCCAACTGGTAGCCACGCGTCCAATTTATGCGGGCAAATTACTCTCCAAGGTGGTATGCAAGACCAGGCCGCAGGTCCTTACTCTGCGGGTACGCGCTTTCGGCAAACCAGTTGAAGACACCGGCCGTTCGGGGACTGTAACCAAGGTTCCCGCGGCCATGAGCGAGGCGGAAATCCCCACTAAGGTGGCGAACTACGCCACTGTCGAAGGCCGCGTCTCTCTAGGCGATGCCGCCGTGATCATCTCGGGCGGTCGCGGGACGTCGAACAATCCGAACCTGACACCGCCTGCAGAGATCACCGACGAAAAACAAAAAGAGATCTGGCGCGCCCAGCAGGGCTTCAAGATGATCGGCGAACTGGCCGAGGTGCTGGGGGCGGCGATCGGCGCCAGCCGCGCGGCTGTGGACGCGGGGTACGTGCCCTATGCGCACCAGGTGGGCCAGACCGGTAAAGTGGTCTCCCCCGATCTGTACATCGCGCTCGGCATCTCCGGCGCCATCCAGCATTTGGCCGGCATGCGCACCAGCAAGGTCATTGTGGCGGTGAACAAGGATGCCGACGCGCCGATCTTCAAGCTGGCGCGCTACGGCATCGTGGGCGACCTGAACGAGATCGTGCCCGCGCTGACCAAGGCGCTGAAAGAAAGACTGCACAAATAGGCTTGTGAATTATTGAGCGGGTGCAATTGCCGAGTCAACCGGCATAGCATCTTCTTTTTTGCGGGCGACAAATCCATGCGAGATAACAAAGCCATCCTGATCGCGTATTTAAGCTATATGGCTCTGGGGGCCTTCGATGGGCTGTTGGGCGTGGTCTGGCCGGCCATGAGTCTGGATTTCGGCGTCCCGCTGGGAGCCCTGGGGATCCTGGGCCTCATCTCCCTGGCAGGCTTCGTGCTGGTGAGTTTCAACAGCGGACCTTTGATCAGGGCCAAATCCTTCCACTGGCTGCTGCTTGCGGGCCTGGGGATCCGGGCCGCAGCCTTCATGGTCATTGCCCTGTTCCCCTCCTGGCCTGTGATCCTCGTAATGACCTTCCTGCTGGCGCTCGGCGGGGGCGGCATCGACTCGGGGCTGAACATCTTCATCGCCGCTCGGGGAAACGCGCGCCAGATCAACTGGCTGCATGCAAGTTTTGGAATTGGAGCGACCAGCGGCCCCTTTCTGGCTGCCGGTGTGCAGGCAGCCGGAGGCACCTGGCAGTGGAATTTCGCGGTGATCGCAGCCTTCCTGGCAGTCCTGACCTTCCTGGTCTGGAGGACGGCCTCCCATTGGAGGATGGAGATTCCACTTAAGGAAGAACAGAGGCCTGCAGCTAAGAGACAAGCCAAGCTGGTGGATAGTCTGCGGCTCCCCGTGGTGCAGATCAGCGTGATGTTGTTCTTCTTCTATGTAGCCACGGAGATATCCACCGGGCAATGGAGCTTCAGCCTTTTCACACTCGGCCGCGGCACACCGGAGTTGGCGGCTAAATTCTGGGTCGGCGCCTATTGGGGCGTCTTCACCATAGGCCGCATCCTGTTCGGCCTGGTGGCGGATAAGGTCCCGCTCAATACCTTTTTGCGCGGCGCCCTGGTGGCCGCCACCGCGGGAGCTCTGCTGTTGTGGTGGAATCCTGTGGCCTGGGTCGGGTTCGCCGGACTCGCGCTGATGGGGCTGGCGGAAGCGCCGATCTACCCGAGCCTGATCGCCAGTACTACCGCGCGCGTGGGCCGAGAGAATGCGGCCAACGCCATCGGCTTGCAGGGGGCGGCCGCGGGCGTGGGCGGCGCAACCATGGTCGGGCTCATCGGCATCCTGGCCACATCGATAGGCATCGAGATGATCGCCGTATCTATTGTTATCCTGGCCTTTCTAACGCTGCTTTTCCACGAGATCCTGCTGATCGCAGCCGCCAGGCGGCGGCCGCAAGCGGCGTAGAGTTCAGAGGGGATCACGGGATTAGCAACGGCTTGCGGTAAGCCCGATTTTATTTATCCAGGATAATTGAATTCACCGACCAGATCCCCGTTCAGCCAAACGGTATAGGTACCATCCGGCGCGCCGCCCATGGGGAGCGCTAGGTTTTCATCAAATGGTTCCAATACTTGCGCGCACATGCGCCCCGAGTCGCTCTCGGTCCACACGGTGAAATCGACGCGGAAGCGATCTTCGGGGGTGCCGATCTGATACGAAAAGTGAAATTCATGGCAGGGAGTCGGCAGGTTGCCGTTGAGGTGCAGGGAAACCTGCACGGGGTAACTTTCCATGATCAGCAGGTCGGCGCTGTCTATGTAGATTGGGCCAGCGGCGGCTTCCGATGTTGCAGTGGGCACCAGCGCGGAACACGCCGTCGATAGAGCCAGCAGGAAGAGTAAGGCGGTCTTTAGCAGGGTTCTCATGTAGTGCATAACGTATCAACTCCTTAGGTAGTTCCGCTAGCCTTTGACCACGGCCACCGGGCGCAGGCGTGCCACTTTGCGGGCGATCCCTGCCCGGTCCACCGTCTCAACCACGGCGTCCACATCCTTATACGCCTGGGGCGCTTCCTCGGCCAGGCCGGGCAGCGAACCGGCCTGTACGTGAATGCCGCGCGCCGCCAAATCTCTGATGAGGTCGGAGCCGCGCACCGTCTTCTTCGCCTGCGAACGGCTCATGGTGCGCCCCGCCCCATGGCAGGTAGAGCCGAAGGAGCGCTGCATGCTGCCTTCCGTGCCGACCAGCACCCAGGAAGCGGTGCCCATGCTGCCCGGCACCAGCACCGGCTGGCCGATCTTGTCGAACTCCGGCGGCAGCCCGGGCGACCCCGGCCCAAAGGCGCGCGTGGCGCCTTTGCGATGCACGCACACGCGCAGATCCTTGCCCTCGATCTTGTGCGTCTCCACTTTGCCCATGTTGTGGGCGATGTCGTACACCTGGTGCAGGCGCCAGTTCTTGACGCGGCCGGCCAAGGCTTCTTCGAACGCCTGGCGAGCGTGATGGGCGAGCAGCTGGCGATTAGCAAAAGCGAAATTGGCCGCGGCATTCATGGCGCCGACATAAGCCTTACCATCCGTGGAGTTCAACGGAGCACAGACCAGCTCGCGGTCCGGCAACTGGATGCCATAACGCTGCACGGCGGACTGAAAGCTGCTTACAAAGTCGGTGCAGATCTGGTGGCCGAAGCCGCGCGAGCCGCAATGGATCATCAAGGTAAGGCAGCCCTGGCGCAAACCCATCACGTCGGCCGCCTGCTCATCGAAGATCGTCTCCACGACCTCGACTTCGATGAAGTGATTGCCGGCGCCCAGCGTCCCGATCTGGTCGTAGGCGCGCTGGCGCGCCCGCTTGCTGACCGAATCCGGATCGGCGCCAGGGATGCGGCCGAATTCCTCGGTGCGCTGCAGATCGGCCTCGCTGGCAAAACCCTTCTTGAGCGCCCAGCGCGCGCCCTCGCGCATCACTTCTTCCAGTTCCTTTTCGCTCAAGCGATAATGGCCGCTTTGCCCCACCCCACTGGGGCAATGGCGGTTGAGCGCCGCGGCCAGCTCGTCCAGCTCCCCGGCGGCGGCGTCCAGTTCGATGCGGGATGCTAACAAGCGCACTCCGCAATTGATATCGTAGCCGATGGCGCCCGGGGAAATCACGCCATCCGGCAGCCGCGTGGCGGCTACCCCGCCGATGGGAAAGCCATAGCCCTGGTGCATGTCCGGCATCACCAGGACGCGGCCCACCAAGCCGGGCAAGGTGGTGGCGTTCACCGCCTGCTCCAAGGATTTGTCACCGGCGATGGCTTCCAGTAGTTGGCGCGTGGCAAAGATGTGCACGGGCACGCGCATATCGGAGCGATAGGACGTGGGGATCTCCCACTCCACGTCGCTGATCCACTTCACATCCGTCAGGGCAACCATGCGTCCTTATACATCGAACACGATCCTAGCTTCCAGGCCGGCAGTGACCTTATCGACGGTCAGATTGTGATAGGTGACCGCTTTGATCTCTTTCGTCTGCTCCACAATCAGCCCGCCTTCCAGTCGCGCGTTCAGCATGCTGTCCGACACGCTCAACTCGAATTTGTCGAAGGCCAAATGCTCTTGCTCGGCGAGGTGCAGCACCTCACCCAGAAAATTGACCAGCAGCCCTTCGGCGTCGTTAGCCTCGACGCGAAGATCTTTCGACTGCCGCTGGCCCTCAGTGATGCGGACAGCGCACAGGGATTGCATGCCGCGCGCCGCCTGCTCCAGCAGGCCGGCCAGGTCAGGCGCCCAAACGCGCAAAGACCAATCGGCGGTGTGGTCCAGCTCCTCAAAACCGGCTAATTCCTGTTGAACCATGCCTATTGCTCATCATGATAACGAATTAATCGCAAATAAAGAACGCCGCGCGGCGAGAAGCGAAACGATAAAATGAACGGGATGGAGAGTTCACTAAGCCGCTTCGAGGCCCGTTTGCAGCGCCTGATCGAAGAAGGCACTGCCAAGCTGTTCTCCTCACGGGACGTAAAGGGCCAACTGGCCTCCAGCCTGGTCGAGGCCATGCTGATGGAAGTGGAGTTTGGCGAAGGCGAAGCCCTGGTAGCGCCCGGCATCTACACCATCCAGGCCAATGCAGAACATGTGCCTGCCCTGCAGGCCAATCAGGCCCTCTTGGATGAACTGAAGGCCGCCTTGCAGAAAGCCGCGGCCGAAGCCGCCATCTCACTGGCCTGCGACCCCGTGCTACACGTGGCGCCGCAGGATGGTTTGAAGGCCGGCGAATTCCGCGTGCGCACCGCCGGCATCGGCGAGAACCTGGCACAAACGCAATCGTTGCGCCTTACCCCCGTTCTCTCGGACCACCAAATCCCGGCGGGGGCTTTCTTGATCGTGGGCGGTATCGATGTCTTTCCGCTCACCTTGCCCATTGTGAATATCGGCCGCAAAAAGGACAACCACCTGGTCATCGAGAGCGCAGCTGTTTCGCGGCGCCATGCCCAACTGCGGGCGATTTCGGGCCAATATCACTTCTTCGACCTCGGCTCTCTGGGCGGCTCGAAGGTCAACGATGCGGATGTGAAGAGCGCCATCCTGCTGGCCGGCGATGTGATCTCCCTGGCCGGAGTACCGATCATCTACGGTCAGGACGCGTCCCAGGCCGCTTCGCAGACTCAGGAATACAGGCCGGGTGATAACGGCGGCAAACCCTCCTGATCATTGAATGGAGAACCTTAGTACAACCCTTCTGCTGGCCTTGCGCCTATTCATGGCTGTAGCCCTGTATACTTTTCTGGGCTGGGCTTTTCTGACCTTGTGGCGGGACCTCAAGCACCAGGCGGACTTTGCCGCTAAGCAGCGCGTGCCCGCCCTGCAGCTGACCATGCAGGGCCAGAATGGCGCGAGCGAGACTCAGCGTTTCACAACCCCGGAGGTCACCTTGGGCCGGCATCCCAGTTGCGAATGGATGATCGGCGATGAGACCATCTCGGCGCGGCACGCCCGGCTGGCCTTCCACCACGACCAATGGTGGCTGGAGGACCTGGGCTCGCGCAATGGAACTTTCCTTAATGGGGAGGCCTTGAGGGACCCGGTGGTCCTGGCGGAAAACGACCAGGTCCGCTGCGGCCAAGTTGGTTTTACAATTGCGTTCGAAGGCACGCCTGATCAGCCATGAGTGAAAGCCCGCAACTAGCCATCATTGGTGGCTCCGGCCTATATGCTATCCCTGGCCTGGCCAACAAACGCACGAAGGAGATCAGCACACCGTTCGGCGAGCCCAGCTCGCCGGTCATCATCGGCACGCTGGCGGGCCGCCGGGTGGCCTTCCTGGCGCGGCATGGCATCGGCCACACTATCCCGCCCTCCAAAGTGAACTACCGCGCCAACATCTACGCGCTCAAATCGCTGGGGGTGCGCTTCGTGGCAGCGGTGAGCGCCTGCGGTTCGCTGCGCGAGGATTACGCTCCCGGCGATGTTGTCATCCCCGACCAGCTTTTCGACTTGACCCATGGGCGGCGGCGCTCCTTCTTCGATGAGCCGGGCCTGGTGGCGCACGTAGGCGCCGCCGACCCGTTCTGCGACGCATTCGGGAAGCAAATGTATAAGGCGTGCAAGACCGCCAAGGCCAAGGTGCACTTGGGGGGCAGCTATATCACCATCGAGGGGCCGCGCTTCTCCACGCGCTCGGAGTCGAACAACTATCGGTCCTGGGGGCATTCGATCATCGGCATGACCACCTCGCCCGAAGCGTTCCTGGCGCGGGAAGCGGAGCTGTGCTACGCGGTGATGGCTCACGTGACCGACTATGACGTGTGGCACAAAGAACCGGTAAATGTCGACATGGTGATCAACACCATGAACAAGAATCTGTACATGGCCCAGCAAGCCATTCTCAACCTGGCGGCCAAACTGGATACGCACCAGGAGTGCGACTGCGGCAGCGCCCTGGCGAATGCAATGGTTACCGATCCCAAGCGTAGATCCAAGACACGCATCAAGAAACTCGGGGTCATCGTGGAGAAGTATTTGGGCAAATGAAGATCTCCCAGCCCTTCCGGCGGCTGTTGCACGCCAGCGTACCCGCCAGCCTGTTAGGGCTGGCGGCCTTGTTCCTGACGATCTACGCGGTGGCGTTGACCCTGTCTCCCATCGTGCGCGATCAGGTTTTCAGCGGACTTGCCCAATTGCGCTGGGAGCACTGGTTGGGCCTCGCTGCGTGGGCCGGTTCCTTCGCCATCCTCCATAGGCAGGTGCGCAAGCACTTTCCTAATCGGGATATTCTATTGTTGCCGCTGGTTGCCTTGTTGTCCGGTTGGGGCTTGCTTACCATCTGGCGGCTCACCCTCGAATTCGGTTTTCGCCAGTCGCTGTGGATCTCCGTGTGCTCGGCGCTCTTCATCCTGGCCTTGCGCTTCAAAGACCATATCCTGCCAACGCTTCGCCGTTACAAGTATGTGGTGTTATTAGCCGGATTCGCCATCACTGCCCTGACCATTTTCCTGGGCACTAACCCATCCGGCATCGAGCCGCGTTTATGGCTGGGCTGCTGCGGCCTTTATTTCCAACCTTCGGAAGTCCTCAAGCTGCTGCTGATCATTTATCTGGCGGCCTACCTGGCAGACCGGCAGCCGCTGACTTCCGGTTGGCTGCCGCTGTTGATGCCCACTGCCTTGATGACGGGCACCGCGTTGCTCCTGCTATTGGGGCAGCACGACCTGGGCACGGCCTGGGTATTCATCTTCATCTACATGGTCATGATCTTCGCCGTGGCCGGGAAGCGGCGCGTGCTGGTCGCCAGTTTGTTCATTCTGGCAGTGGCGCTGTTTGCCGGATACGAACTAGTGGGTCTGGTCCACCAGCGCGTGGAGATCTGGATCAACCCGTGGGCCGATCCCAGTGGGAGCGGCTATCAGATCGTGCAGGGTTTGCTGGCGGTCGCCTCGGGGGGAACGCTGGGCACCGGGCCGGGTCTGGGAGACCCGGGCATCGTCCCCGTGGCGCACAGCGACTTCATCTACACCTCCATCGTCGAGGAAACGGGGTTAGTGGGCGCCATTGCTTTGCTCCTGCTGATATGTTTGTTGTGCCTGCGCGCCCTGCGCATCTCGTTACAGGCGCGCGACTCTTATCAGCGCTACCTGGCCATCGGCTTGGCCGCCTACCTGGCTAGCCAAAGCATTCTGATTATCGGAGGCAATATCCGCCTGCTGCCGTTGACCGGTGTGACCCTGCCCTTCGTGTCTTATGGCGGATCCTCCCTGCTGGCTTCGTTCTTCGCCCTGCTTTTGCTCTGCCTGATCAGCAACGACTCGGCGAACCGCGCCGCGCCGCTGACCAACCCGCGGCCTACCTTGGTCATCGCCAGGGTCTTCCTGGCGGCCTTCGGCGCAGCGGCGCTGCTTACGGGGTGGTGGAACGTGGTGCGCGGACCCGACCTGATACGCAACGCCGCGGAGCAGACAGGCGGCGCTGATTGCGCGATCAGCGCAACGGGATGTGATGACGCGCTGGCAGCGAAAGACTAGATCTCGATTCTGACGAATTTGCGCTTGCCCACCTGAAGGACTCCAGGGCCGGGGAAAGCCTGATTGGGGTCGCCAAGCACAGCGCCATCCAACCTTACGCCTTTCTGTTCGATGAGGCGGCGGCCCTCGCTCCTGCTCTTCGCCAGCCCGGCGGCTAACAGCACCTCCAGGACCGTCTGCTTCCCAGCAACTTTGTACACCTGTATATCGCTGGGCGTCTCGCCTTGCTGAAAGACGCGGGCGAAATTCTCCTGCGCCGCCACGGCTTCCTTGGTGCTGTAGAAGATCTCGGTAATTTCGTAGGCGATCTCAGCTTTGGCATCCCGCGGGTGCAGGGTGCCAGCCGCCACCGCCTTTTCCTTGGCGGCGATCTCGCCCGCGGTCCAGCGCGTGACCAGGCGCATGAAGAGCCCCATGGCCTTGTCGGGCACGCTCATCACTTTGCCGTACATGTCCGAGGCATCCGTGTTGAGGGGGATGTGATTGCCCAGCGACTTGCTCATCTTCTTCTCGCCATCCGTGCCGGGCAGGATGCCCATGATGATGCCGATGTTGGGCTTGGCGCCCAGCGCGGTCATCAACTTGCGAGCTGCCGTGACGATGTTGAAGAGCTGGTCGGTGCCGCCCACTTGCACATCCGCTTTCAGCATGTAGGCGTCGTAGGCTTGCATGAGCGAGTAAAAGGCCTCATGCAAGTAGATGGCATCGCCCTTATCCCAGCGCTCGCGGAAATTGTCGCGGGTGAGGAATTGCTGAACGGTGAAATTGGAGGCGAAGCCGATCAGATCGGCAAAGCCGACCTTGGAGAGCCATTCGGCGTTGTAGCGCACATCGGTCTTGTTACGGTCCAGCACGCGGAAGGCCTGCTCGGCATAGGTGCGGGCGTTGTCTTCCACCTGTTGCGGTGTCAGCTGCGGGCGCAGCTTGTCCTGATCGGACGGGTCGCCGATCAGGGACGTGTAGGTGCCGATGAGGAAAACGACCTGGTGGCCGAGATCCTGGAACTGGCGCAGTTTGCGCATGGGGATGGTATGGCCAAGGTGCAGATCCGTGGTGCGCGGATCGAAACCGGCATAGACGCGCAGCGGGCGGCCGGCCTTCTGCGCCTGCAGCAGGCGTTCGCGCAGCTCGGCCTGCATGGCGGCGCGCAGTTGGTTGTCGCCATACTCCGTGCCTTGCATCAGGGTAGCTACTTGCTCATCGATATTCATACGGGGCTCCGCCATAAATATAGCACGCGTAGTCCATTGGGCGATTGCAACATGCCCATGCTATAATCGCCGAGTCACTTTCGCAGCAGCGCACTTCGGCGAGTATGCAAAGTAACCTTAGGGAACCTGTCTTAGTCCTGAATGCCAATTTTGAACCCCTGAATGTGTGCACGATCCGGCGCGCAATGGGGTTGATCTTCGGCGAAAAAGCTTCCATGCTGCTGAACGGCCGCGGCGAGATCCATACCGCCCGGGCGCTGTATCCCGCCCCTTCGGTGATCCGCCTGGACCGCATGATCAAGCGCCCCCGTCCCCATGTAAAGCTGAATAAGCAGGAAGTCTTCCGCCGAGATGATTACACCTGCCAGTATTGCGGCCACCGGGCCGAGGAATTGACCCTGGACCATGTGATCCCTCGCCGGCTGGGCGGCCGCCACAGTTGGGAGAACCTGGTGACCGCCTGCCGCGGCTGCAACCACCGCAAGGGTGGGCGCATGGTGGAAGGCGCCGGCATGGCGCTATTGCGAAAGCCGCAGACCCCCAGCGCTTCGGCGCAATACATCTTTGGCCGCTACCTGAGTAACAACCAGGAATGGTCGAATTACATCGAAGGCTGGTAACAGCCTTTTTTTATCTTCCCATCCAAGGCTACTAACAAGTTGCGGCGCTAGAGGCGCCGCAACTTTGTTATTTCGAGCGCGGGCGAGGAATCTCTTTCTAGCCGTGGTCTTAAAAGCTAAAGGGATTTCTCCTCACGGCTTCGCCGCTCGTCGAAGTAACGGACCCCGCCGCAAGCGGCGGGGCTTTGCGGTTTTGTTCAAGTTCATGT
>JBBDXR010000033.1:0-266834 GCA_040902205.1 Anaerolineales bacterium
ACCGGCCGAATGACAGTCGATCGGCTGTGTCTTCTCTATTCTCCCAGCATACTAAGACAAATATAGGTTACGCATGCGCGTCGATGCTCACCTTACCGACGGTTAGCTTAGTCTGTGCGTCCATAAATTCGCCTAAGCGAGCGACCTGCCCCTCCAGCTCGCGTTTCTGAGCAGCGGTCAGTTTGCCGAGCGACTCCACGGAGAGGTGCAGGTTGCGGCCGGAATGCTTCTGGTGCCAGACGCCAGCGACGACGCCATCAATGAGCAGCACGGGAAAATTGCCGGCCTGGCCGCGGGCCATGGCGCGCTCGGCGGCGCGGCCGGGGAAGAGCCATTGGCGGGGATGCGAGCCGACGGCGTAGGCGTCGAAGTAGGGCAGCAGGCGAACGCCGCGCGGCTTCTCGTCCAGAAAGCGCGCGTCGCCGGCCGATACCCAGGCTAGCACATCGTCCATCATGACCGGTTGCAGATCGTCCTTAGAGATCTGGAATAATTCCTCGGCCCAGCGCGGCGGCGCGGCCAGCCAGCGTGCAAAGTGCTGCGGCGTGGCCGGTCCATAGGCGTAAAGGTACTGTTGGAGTAAGAGGCGCAGGCCGGCGCGCGCCGGCTTCAGTTTGGGCAGCCAGCGGCGCGGATTGGTGTAGGTGACATTGCGGCCGCGGTTGGGGCCGAAGCACAGCACGCCGCGGTACGCGGCCGAACCGATCGCCTGGCGCCAGCGCGGCCAGTAGGTTTGGAAGGCGGGGATCACCAGGTCGGCGGCCCAGGAGCCGGTGCGGGCCAGGACGGCTGCATGCAGTTCGTCGACGGTCAGTTCGGCTTCCAGCAGCGCCTCGGCGATAACCTCCACAACCTCATCGCGCTGCGGCGCCGTCAGTCGCATCCCATCGGCGAACTGATCGCCTTCGTTGGGCAGTGCGCTCAAGGCGCCTGTCCACCACGACAGATCCTTGGCGGGCAGGAGATGCACCGTGCCGCGCGGGCCGATCGTCTTGATGAGACTGTGCTCTTCCCAGAGGGCGCGTTGCACCTCGGCGCGGCTGCTATGCGCAAGACGGAGGCCGACGGACCACTCGGCGGCAGTGAGGACTTGCGCATGGGCTCCGCACATGGCGGCGGTCGCGTCCGCCGGCGACGCGGCCAGCGGCGACTGCAAGCCGTGGCGCGCCAGGCGGCGGGAAAGGACCTGATTCCAGGTTAAACGGATCACTTTGCGCATGGGTTGAAAACGATTTTACAATGCTCTTCGGCAGCTGGACTTATCCCCCGGAGCCCATGAAAAGAGCGCCTATTCGGGCGCTCTTTATATTGGAGACTTAGACCGTGCGCGGCAAGCGGCCGAAAAGCTGCAGCAGCCAGCGCATGGCTTTATGCCCGCCGTCCGGCGTAAGGAACATCATGGGGCAGCCACCGGGGATGACATGGATGCCCTTTTCGCGCAGCAGCTTCACCGCGTCCTCGGAGACCGAGGAGCCAAAGGCGAGGTGCAACCAGACCCACTTCACGCCGGCGTCAGCGCAGTCGCGGGCTACTTTGACGCTGGCGGCCGGGGTAAGAACCATCATTACCGCGCCTACCCCACCGGGGATGTCCTTCACGCTGGCATAGCACTTAACGCCTTCGACCTCGGCGGCCGCGGGATTGACGGGGAAGACGGTGTAGCCATTCTGTTTGAACTTACGGTAGATCGCATTGGCGGTCTCCGCCGGGTGGCGGGACACGCCGACGATGGCGACGCGCTTCTCTTCGAGGAAACGGCTGGCGGCAGTCTTCAGGTTCATCATAGGGTTCCTCCCGATCTATCGATATGCCAGAATGGGGCAAGCGGCGGCGCGGCGGCAGTGGCAAATAACCTGCCTTGGAAGGGTGGTATGTACTTGCCGAAACAAAAAGAGCGCCCGTTGTGGAGGGCGCTCTTTTTGTACGGCTTGCGGGAACTAGTTCTTCGAACTTAGCCCTTCATCGATGCGTAGAGCGCCCAGGCACCGACGACCGCGTGCAGGATCAGGTCCGCGGGGCTCTGCAGGGTGGCGCCGAGCAGCGAGGTGCTGAAGATGTTGTACACCGCCACCAGGATGCCAACCACGCCCAGCAGCATGACCAGCGTCTTCTGCATGCCGGCGGCCAACACGAAGGACGCGGCGATGCCGACTACACCCAACGCGGTGTGGGCGATGTTTTCGGCGGGGTCAAAGTACCACGCTGCGCCGAAGATACTATCTTCGGCGGTGGGGCCGATGAGGATGCCGAACATGCCCAGGAGACCGACCAGCAACAGGATGGCGCCGCCGATCTGAAGGAAACCCTTTGGTGTAAATAGACTGCCCATAACAAAAACCTCCTCAACTAACAGACGAATGGATAGGAATGATAAACATTAGCAAGACCAGGCCGATCAGGCGCCAGCGATAGGTTCACCTCCTCTGTGAAGCCTTACAAAAGAAAACCCCGACTTGCCTTTGGGGTCACGGGTCTCATGGCAGCAACTGTTCTTCCCCTTCTTCGGAATGGATCTCGCCGCCGAGGAAGGGCAAATACGGCTCCACCTCATGGGCCACCATGTAGGCGCCGATCCCAAAGAAGGCGCCGAGAATAATGGCTTCGCCCATGAAGCCGACGAAGGTGCGCCTGGCCAACCCGGCAATGCGACCCTGAGAGGCCAGAATCAGCAAGGCGCCTAAGCCGATCAATTCGCTAAGCTTGCAAAGAACACCGGCCAGGTCCACTTCGCCGATCTCGTGTTCGAAGGGCATGGGGATGAAGCGGGTGAGAGCCCAAAGGGCGATGAGGGCTCCAGCAATGGAGATGCCCACATAATACATGCGCTCCGTCGGCCAGCGCAAAAAGGCGAGGGCCCAGGCGATCTCCGTCACTCCGGCCATGGCGAAGAGAATGCCATGAGCGGGAGAATGGGCGTAGTGCTCTGGGGCAATGATGAGGTGGATGACGCCGGCTGCGGCAATGGCCAGAGAGGCTAGGCGAGTCACGCGGGGATCACCATGGGCGACGCTTAGGTTTGACATCATATATGCAATACGGTACGGATTGTCAAGCAGATTGGATCTAAATTGACAGGGCGGGCTACAAGCCCGCCCTGCTGGGATCATTCAAGCAAACAAGGACTAAAGGCGTAGGATTGCGGCTACCTAAGGTGCGTCCGGCTCGGGAGCCAAAGCCCGATTGGCGTTTATGAAAGCGGCGGCCTGGTTGGCATCGAAAACGGGCATGTCCAACAGGTAACCCCAGGAGGTCAACGCCAGGGCGGAAGAGCCGCCCGGCCAGGGGAAGGCGATCAACTTGCGCACGGGTGAGCCGTTGATAAAGTCGCGGATCTGCGTCTTCAATTCTTCGCAGCCGTTTTCATCCAGCAGATCGCAGTTGAACCAAAAGATAATGTAGCCATGCTCCAGGTTGTGGACGGCATGGGCCTGGGGATAAGGTCCCCAAGCGGCCAGGTCGGCGGCTTCATAGAATCCAGCGGGGAGCGGTTCCTCATAGTGGGGGCCGGAGGTGGGCGGGTTGCTGTTGTACTCGCCAGGGTCGCTGTCTGTAAGGATGTGTTGCGCGCCCTGGATGGGGAATGCCTGGCCCATGGCCCCCCTCGCGTCCGTGTTGACCGGCGCGGTGCGAATGGCGCTCCAGACCAGAAAGCCGACCAGCGCCAGGGCGGCAATGCCAATGAGCGCCCAGGTGATGGTGGTTCGATCCTGCTGTGTCCGCCGACGTGCCTGGCGGCGTTCTCGTTGTGGCAAAAGGTTGTTCATTGCCTACTCCGATCTTTGCACTTGATGTAGTAGGCAATCATAACGGCTGTTAAGCTCATTCGGCGGCCAGCTGTGGTCCAAGCAGACTCTGTAAGGTGGCTAGCGTTTCCTGGTCTTCGCCCAGATAGAGCACGATCAGCTTGCCGCACTGGAAGAAATGCGGCTGTGCGATCCAATCTATCATGGCCAGCCCGATGATGTAGCCAGCTCCGGTGATTTGCGATGATTCCGTCGAGGCGGATGCCGGGTCGGCATAGGCCCAGACCTGGATGTCGTCACCGTTGACGACGAGACGCTGCGCGGGGACGGAGAAGAATTCCTGACTGAATTGTTCGGCGATCTCCACCTCGATCCCCTCGGCGCGCAAGGCGGCGACGAAGCCGTCCACGGTGTCGCAGGCAGAAGTCTGCGGCGATGCACAGGCGGCTAGCAGCAAGGCCAGCGCAGGTAAGAATGAAAAATACAGGCGAATGTTTTTCATGAGAACCTCCAATAGGGAGGACGGAAAACGGAGGGGAATTGTTCCACCAAATTTCCTTGTAATAGCAGATACCTTTTGCGACCTCCCTATCAGTGTGGGTGAGGATTAATATACGTCAGCATTACTCTTCGCTTCGCCCAGGGTGGCGCACCACCGGTAAAAGGGGACTGTCACAAGCGACGTCCGTTTTTCTTCTCCCCAATGACCAAAAGAAGAGCGCCCTTGCAGGCGCTCTTCTTTTTGTCAATTAGCTGCTACCGCCGCGGCGGGTGGAGCCGGCGGAGCGGCCTTCTTCTTGCGCGCCTTGGCCTTGCTCTTGCGCAGGATGATCTCAGGCTGTTCTTCGCCCACTTCGACGTCGATCACCACGGTGTCGCCATCGCCGAACTCGCTGTGCAGCAAAGCGTCGGACAGCGGGTCTTCGATCTTGTTCTGGATCACACGCTTGAGGGGGCGAGCGCCGTACTCGCGGTCGTAGCCTAGCTCGGCGAGAAGGTCCAGGGCGGCATCGGTGGGCTGCAAGGTGAGCTGGTGCTCCTCAAGCCGAGCGGCCACCTTCGCGATCTCCAGGTTGACGATCTGGCGCAGGTTCTCTTTGTTCAGCGAGCGGAAGATGATCACCGAGTCGACGCGGTTGATGAATTCGGGGCGGAAGACGCGCTTCAACGCATCGATGAGCTTCTTGCGCATGTCCTTGTAAGCGATCTGCTCTTCAATGTCCTCATCGGCCTTCAACTGGAAGCCGCTGTCGCCCTTGCGCATGATCATGTCGGCGCCCACGTTGGAGGTCATAACGATGATGGCGTTGCGGAAGTCCACCTTGCGGCCGCGGGCATCGGAGAGATGGCCCTCTTCCATGATCTGCAGCAGCATGTTATGCGCTTCGGGATGCGCCTTCTCCACTTCGTCGAAGACGACGATGGAATAGGGGCGGCGGCGGATGGCTTCGGTGAGCTGGCCGGCGTCCTCGTACCCTACGTAGCCGGGCGGCGCGCCTACCAGGCGGCTGACTGAATGGCGCTCCATGAACTCGGACATGTCCAACTGGATCAGGGCCTCTTCGCTGCCGAAGAGGAACTTGGCCAGGGCTTTGGTCAATTCGGTCTTGCCGACGCCGGTGGGGCCGAGGAAGATAAAGGAGCCGATGGGACGCTTGGGATCCTTGAGCCCGGCGCGAGCGCGGCGAACCGCTTTAGAAATGGCCTCGATAGCCTCTTCCTGGCCGACGATAGCTTTGTGCAAATCGTCTTCCATGTGCAGCAGGCGCTCGGATTCCTCCTGGGCGATCTGCATGACCGGGACGCCGGTCCACATGGAGATCAATTCGGCAATGTCATCCACCGTGACGATGGGGCTGGTGTCGCGGTCCCAGGTGGTGCGCAGAGTTTCCAGCTTGCCTTCCAGTTCAGTTTCTTGCGCCTGGATGGTCTCGCTTTCCTCTTCGCGTCCGTCGTCCTCGGCCTCGAGGCGCTGGCGGCGCAGGCCCTTGAGTTCTTCGGTGATGGCTTTGGCTTCCTTGGCGGCGGGACTCTTATACATGCGCACGCGGGAGGCGGATTCGTCGATGAGGTCGATGGCTTTGTCGGGCAGGAAGCGCTCGGTGACGTAGCGGGCCGAAAGGCGCGCGGCGGCATCCAGCGCCTCATCAGAAATGCGCAGGCGGTGGTGCTCTTCGTAGGCCGGGCGCACGCCGCGCAGAATGGCGATGGTCTCGTCGACGGTGGGCTCATCTACGATCACGGGCTGGAAACGGCGTTCGAGAGCCGAGTCGCTCTCGATATGCTTGCGGTATTCATCCAGCGTGGTGGCGCCGATGACCTGCAACTCGCCGCGCGAAAGGGCGGGTTTGAGGATATTGGCGGCGTCCACCGAGGAGCCCGCGGCGCCGGCGCCTACCAGCATGTGGGCTTCGTCAATGAACAGAATGGCCTCGGAGGCCTTGAGCTCGTCGATGACTTTCTTGAGCCGCTCTTCGAACTGGCCGCGGTACATGGTGCCGGCGACCAGCGAGCCGACGTCGAGCTGCAGCACGCGCTTGCCCAGCAGCGGAGCGGGTACGTCGCCGTTAACGATGCGTTGGGCCAGACCTTCCACAATGGCAGTCTTGCCCACGCCGGGTTCACCGATGAGGGCGGGATTGTTCTTGGTGCGGCGCGCCAGGATCTGGATGACGCGCTCAATTTCCATTTCGCGACCGATGACCGGGTCGAGCTTGTCTTCTTCGGCCATAGTGGTCAGGTCCACGGCCAGTTGGTCGATCATGGGCGTCTTGCCGGCGCGCGTTTCGCGGCGCGTGCCGCGCCGTTCGGGGGCGGCGGCGCCTTTGCGCGGCGCCGAGCTTTCCTGCAGCACGCGGCGCGTTTGACGGCGGATCTGTTCGGGGGAAACGCCCAGCTTGCGCAGCACGTTGAGGGCAATGCCCTCGCCGTAGCGCACCAGGCCGAGCAATAAATGTTCGGTGCTGACGTAATGGTTGCCCAGGCGGCGGGCTTCTTCGAAGGCGAATTCCAGGACCTGCTGGGTGCCGGGGGACAGATCGATCTTGCCGCCTTCGTGCTGGCCGGCGCCAGTGAGGCGCTCGACGATCTCTTCGACGCGCGGGGCCTCGAGGCCCAGTTCGCGCAGCACGCGAGCGGCGACGCCGCCTTCTTCGCGGATCAAGCCGAGCAGCAAGTGTTCGGTGCCGATGTAATTGTGGTGCATGCGCTCGGCTTCGTGATGAGCGAGGCTAAGCACGCGGCGGGCTCGTTGGGTGAGGCGATCCATTCCAGCCAAGATTGACTCTCCTAAGTCCTTGTTTATCAGGACGGACGAGATTCTACCAAATTCGAACTTGTCTAGGGCGCGGGCAGATTAGAGTTATTGCGGATGCACTTCAGACGGAGGATAAAACAAGCGCACGTCTCCGTGCGCTTGTTGGGATCAGTTCTGGGCTGCTTCGTTCTCCACGGGTTCGGCGGGCGGCGCCTCGGCGGCCTGGATTTCTTCCGGCTCCCCGGCCGCGCCGTTCTCGGAGGCGTTTGGCGCTTCGGCAGGTGCGGCGGATTCGCGCGCTTCTTCCTGGCCGACTTCGGCCATGGCGGCTTCGAAATCCTGGTCGCTGTATTTCGCCGAGTCCACTTTGCGCAGCGAGAGGCCGATGCGGCGCTTGTCGGGTTCGATGCGGATGACGCGCAAGGCAACCTTATCGCCTTCGCTGACGACTTCCTTGGGATGCTCGATGCGATCTTCGCTCAATTCAGAAATGTGGATGAGGCCTTCGAGGTAATCATCCAGGCGGGCAAAGGCGCCGAACTTAACCAGGCGGGTGATGGTGCCCTCCACCAGCTGGCCTACTTTGTAAGCGTTGACGCGTTCTTCCCAGGGGTCGCTCTGCAGTTGGCGCATGGAGAGCCCGATGCGGCGGCGTTCCTGATCGATGCTGATGACCTTGACGGTCACTTCGTCGCCCACTTTGAGCACCTTGCTGGGATGGTCGACGCGTTCCCAGGAGATCTCGGAGAGGTGTACGAGGCCGTCGGCCCCGTTGATGTTCACGAAAGCGCCAAAATCAGCCAGGCTGGTGACGCGCCCGGTGCGAGTCTCGCCGATATTGATCTCGGTGAGCAAGCGTTCCTTCAAGGCCTCGCGGGATTCCTGGGCCGCGGCGCGCTCGGAAAGGATGAGGCGGCGGCGTTCGCGGTCCACTTCGATCACGCGGCCGGTCAAGGCCTCGCCGTCCATGTCCGCCCAGCGCTGCTCGGGGGTGTCGCCCTTGTAGCGCATGCGGCGGGTCTGGCTCACCTGGGAGGCGGGCACGAAACCGCGCAGGCGTCCGACGCGCACGATGAGGCCGCCTTTATTGAAGCCCTCGATCTTGCCTTCGTAGGATTCTTTGGATTTGAGCAGGTCTTCGGCTTGCGCCCAGTCCTGGTCTTCCATTGAACGCGTGTAGGAAAGCTGCACGGTGCCCTTGCTGCCTTCCGGGCTGACCACGTAGACCTGGATCTCCTGGCCCACTGTCATCTTGGCGCGCTCTTCGGCGCCGAGCTGTTCCAGCTCGCGGGCGGGGATAACGCCTTCGGACTTGGCGCCGATGCTGACCAAGATCTCGTCATCGTTAATGCCGGCAATGACGCCGGTGACCATTTCCCCGCTTTTCGGCTGGCCCATGTTTTGATCGCTCTGATTGAGCAGCTGCTCCATAGTCAGACCGGGCGCAGGGCTAGGCGCCTTGTTTTGACTCAGTTCGACCTGTTCCCCCGTCTGGGGGACTTCGTTTTGATCCATTTAGTTGATTAGCTCCGGTACAAAGATGGGCGCTATTATAACCGTTAAAAACGGCTATGCTTTCGGCTGTTAGCTACTGGCAGCGGGCAAGATTAAGAGGGCTCTAAGGCTAAGCGCCTCAATCTAATGATGCCTGTGATAATATTCGAACTTGTCATACAAGAACAATGAATCTGCGAACGATATATCCCTTCACAGCCATTGTGGGCCAGGAACGCATGAAGCGGGCCCTGATCCTGAACGCCGTGGACCAGCGCATCGGCGGCGTACTGATCCGCGGGGAACGCGGCACAGCCAAGTCCACCGCGGCGCGGGCCATGGCGGCCCTGCTGCCTGAGATCGAAGTCTTCGCTGAATCCCCTTTTAACGACGACCCGAACAAGCCTGAGACCTGGTCCGACTGGGCCAAGGAACGCGCGGCTGCCAGGGAAACGCTGCAAGTGGCCACGCGCAAGATCGGCTTCATCGACCTGCCGGTGAGCGCCACGGAGGACCGTGTGGTGGGCACACTCGACATCGAGCGCGCCATCCAGAAGGGCGAGCGCCACTTCGAGCCCGGCGTGCTGGCAGCGGCGAACCGCGGCCTGCTGTATATCGATGAAGTGAACCTGCTGGACGACCATGTGGTGGACCTGCTATTGGACTCGGCGGCCATGGGCGTGAATATCGTGGAGCGCGAGGGTATTTCCTTCAGCCACCCGGCGCGCTTCATTCTTATTGGCACGATGAACCCCGAAGAGGGCGACCTGCGCCCGCAATTGCTGGACCGCTTTGCCTTGGCGGTGGACATCCGCGGCATCCACGATGCGCGCCAGCGGGTGCAGATCATGGAGCGCAACCTGCACTTCGAGGGTAACCCCGATGCTTTCTACGAAGAGTGGGCGCCCAAAGAGCGGGAGTTGGCGGAAAAGATCATAGCGGCGCGCGATCTGTTGGCAAACGTGGGCTACTCGCCGCGCGATCTCACTTCGATCGCCTCGCTCACCTCGTCTTTACAGGTAGATGGGCACCGCGCCGACCTGGTGATCCTGAAGACGGCGCGCGCCCAGGCGGCCTTCGACAGCCGCAAGCACATCAGCGACCTGGATATTGCCATTGCCGCCGAACTGGCCCTGCCGCACCGCGTCAAACGGGGCCCCTTCCAGCAAGCGGAGATCACGGTCACCGAGCTGCAAGAACGCATTGCGGACATGCAGAAGCAGGCGGCCGCGGAAGGCGACCCCGAGATCGATACCGGAGAAGATGAAGAGGGCGACAAGGAACGTGTAAAAAAAAAGGCCTAGACCAGCAACAGGTCAGTGAGGCTGACCCGCAGGAACAAGCGGCCGAGGCCGGGCCGCAGGATGTTTTCAACAGCGGGGACGCCCATTGGTGGGAAGGCGGCCAAAAGGTCAAGGCCAGCCAGCCTTTCGCCCCGCGCAAGATCGACAACCCCTTAGACAAGATCACCCGGCGCCACAGCGGCCGCCGTTCGCGCACACACACCGAGCGCAAGCGCGGCCGTTACATCCAGGCGCGCCCCGCCGGCGAGGACTTGAGCGACATCGCCTTCGACGCCACCTTCCGCGCGGCTGCGCCGCACCAGAAGGAACGCGGCAAGCAGCGCGAACAGGTGGCTTTCGCCATCCAGCGCCAGGACCTGCAGCGCAAGGTGCGGGTGAAACGCGCCGCCAACCTGGTGCTCTTCGTGGTGGACGCTTCCTGGTCGATGGCCGTGGCCGAGCGCATGTCGGCCACCAAGGGCGCCATCCTGTCGCTGCTCACGGACGCGTACCAACGGCGCGACCGCGTGGGGCTGATCGTTTTTCAGAAGGACCGCGCCAACCTGATCCTGCCGCCAACCAACTCGGTGCAATTGGCCCAGCACGCCCTGGCGGATATCCCCGTGGGCGGCAAAACGCCGCTTTCCGCCGGGCTGTTCCTAGCGCGCGAAGTGGTGACGCGCGAAAAGCGCCTGCACCCGGACGTGATGCCTTTGCTGATCTTCCTGACCGACGGCGCGGGCAACGTGGCCATTGGCGAAGGCTCTCCGCAGCGGGAAGCGCACGACCTGGCCGAACAGATCGCCAAAGACGACATCCATTGCGTGGTGATCAACATGGAGCACGCCGCCTTCGACCAGGGGCTGGCCAACTCGCTGGCCGAGCACCTCAAGTCGCCGTGCTATACGCTGAGCCAGCTGCATGCCCAGAACCTGTACGAGGCCGTGAAGGCGGAGATGGCCGGAATGGGAAAGAAGGACTAGATGCCGTGGCAAAAATTCTTGCGCGACCTATTAATCCTGTGGGCAACCATTGACCCAATCAGTACCGTGGTCATCTTTGCGGGTCTGACCTCCAGGCTGGGCGCTAAACAACGTGCCCGCGTGGCCGCCAAGGCCATCCTTTACTCGAGTCTGGTCCTGGTGGGCGCCGCGGTGCTGGGCCAATTCATCCTACTGGGCATGGGTATAAGCATTGTTTCGTTTCAATTGGCCGGTGGCATCGTGCTCTTCTTGTTTGCTTTGCAGATGATTTTCGGCAGTCTGCAAAATTCCGCCGTAGAGAAAAAAGGCGAGGATATTGCCGTATATCCCCTGGCGATCCCATCTATCGCGACCCCTGGTGCTATTCTGGCCATCATTGTTTTGACGGACAATCATCTGCATCCAATTCCCACGCAAGCGGGAACGATACTGATTGCCCTTGCGATATTGGCGTTTACCTATTTGCTCATGCGACTGGCGCACCGCATCCTTAGCCGCCTGGGGCGGCCGGGCGCAGAATTGATCGTGCGCGTGATGGGCATGATACTGGCGGCTCTATCAGTGGAACTCATTATCGACGCGCTGCAGTCCAGCAACTTCCTCTAACATAGCAATGGCAGCCAATTACAAAGCTGTCCTTATTACCGGCGCTTCCACCGGCATCGGCGAAGCCTGCGCCCTGTATTTCGCCGAGCGCGGCTGGCGCGCTTTTGCCGGGGTACGCAAGCCGAAGGATGCCAGGCGGTTGGCGGCGGCCTCCGCCAACATTACGCCGCTAATTCTGGATGTGACGAAGCCGCGAGACCTCGCTCAGGCGTTGAGCCGCGTGCGCAAGGCGGTGGGCCGGCGCGGACTGCAGGGATTGGTGAATAACGCCGGCATCGCGGTGGCCGGGCCGCTGGAATTCTTGCCGATGGCAGAATTACGCCGCCAACTCGAAGTCAACTTTTTCGCTCAAGTAGCAGTGACGCAGGCCTTTCTGCCTTTGCTGCGCAGCGGGAAAGGGCGCATCGCCAACATCAGCTCGATCGGTGGACGTGTGGCCGGGCCTTTCCTCACTCCTTATTCTTCATCTAAGTTCGCGTTGGAGGCATTCACCGATGGCCTGCGCCGCGAATTGCGGCCCTGGAGCATCCACGTAGCCAGCGTTCAGCCCGGCGCCATCGCCACGCCGATCTGGGAAAAATCGTTGCTGATGGCTAAACGAACGCGTGCCAAGCTGCCGCGCCGGGCCGAGGCCCTGTATGGCCGCGCCATGCAGCGCATGGCAGACGCGGCCGAACGCGACGGCACACATGGTGTGCCACCTCTTTTGGTGGCACGCCATGTATGGCACGCGCTCACCGCGCGGCGGCCGCGCACGCGCTACGCGCCCGGCCAGGGCACAGCCCTCACATTGTGGCTGCTGCGCTGGCTGCCGGATTCGTTTATCGACTGGCTATTGACTCGGCGCTTGCTTAGCTAGGCCCGGCCGTCACTGGCATCATCGACGATGCGCAGCTCCCGGGCGGGCACGGCGATGGCGATGCCTTCTCGCCTGAGGGCGGCATTAACGCCTCTCACTCCCGCATCGAGCGCCTCCCCGTAATCGGTCTGGTTTGCATCGTACCAATAGAAAATATTCAGATGAATGGAGAATTCTCCAAAGGAGTCGAAAACCACATTGATGGCCGGGTCCGCCAGCACCCCGGGGATGGCCTGAATGGCGTCCAGGGTCACCTGGCGCGTTTTTTCGAGATCGGCGTCGTAGTTCACACTGAGGGAAATTTGTAGGCGGCGCTGCTTGACGCCGGTAAAGTTGAGCACCGGCTGCGTGAATACGTCCCCGTTGGGAATGCGCACGCGCAGTCCATCTACGGTACGCAATTCAGTGTCTCGCAGGTTTATATCGATGATCGTGCCGGTGAAACCGGACACCTGGATGGTGTCCCCAAGCTCAAAGGGTTGCTGCAAAAGGAGCAGAAGCCCTGCGATGAAGTTCTTGCTGACATCTTGAAGCGCGAACCCAAGCGTAAAACCTAGGATGCCAAGACCGGTAAGGATGGCGGTGATATCGACGCCGACTTGTTGCGCGGAAAACAAGATCACGGCCACAATGATGGCCCCTTGAACAATGCGGGATAGAAACAAAGCCAGCTCGGGATCCGTTTTTTGGAAACGCAGGCCGCGCAAGATAAGCGATTTGACCAAACGCGCCAGGTACATCCCGATTAAAAGGATGACTAACACGGTTAGGATGAGACCGGCGTTGTCGATAATCTGCTGTCCGAGTTGGTGGAACCAAGCGGAAAGGCTTGCGAGCAATTGAGACACCAAAAAGTCCTCCTTTCGATTCGTGAGATGATAAGAAATTTATACCCAACTTGGCGACATTTTCAAAATCGCCTGCCGTATAATCTCAATATGCCCATCTTGCGCGCCGGTGCATTCGAAATGTTCAGCAACAGCCCGGAACAGACTCGGCGGCTGGGGATGCAACTAGCCGGTCTCCTGAAACGCGGCGACCTGGTCTGCCTGGAGGGTGAATTAGGCAGCGGCAAGACCACCCTGGTGCAGGGCATGGCGGCAGGCTGGGGGTCCAGGGATGCGGCCACCAGCCCCACCTTCGTTCTGGTAAATGTGTACCACCGCCCGGATGACACGCAATTGGCCCATGTGGATGCCTACCGGCTGGAAAGCGCCAGGGAGGCCGATGCCCTGGATATCGATCTGCTGCTGGAAAGGGGGCCCGTAGTAGTGGAATGGGCGGGGAAGATCGAAGCCGCCTTACCTGCTGAAAGGTTGTGGCTCAAACTGTTCTGGGTCGATGAAGAACGCCGCCGCCTCGAGGTCTCGCCAACTGGCGAGCGCTACCTGCCGCTGGCGGCCGCGCTGCAAGAAACGGTATTCGGTCTGGTATGACTCTATTAGCCATCGATTCATCCACGCGCAGCAGCGGGTTAGCCCTGTACGATGGCATCCGCGTGCGCTACGAAGGCACCTGGACCGGGCAGGATTATCACGGAGTAGACCTGGCCCCGGCGATCCAGCAAGCGCTGGATCAGACCGGGATCAAGGCCAATGAACTTAAAGCTGTGGCCGTGGCCATCGGCCCGGGGTCCTATACCGGATTGCGCATCGGCCTGGCGCTGGCCAAAGGCCTGGCCTTTTCCAACCGATTGAATCTGCTGGCGGTACCGTCTCTAGACATTGCGGCGGCCGGGCAGCCTGTGCAAGCGCTGCCTCTTATCGCGGTGCTGCAAGCCGGCCGCGGCCGCCTGGCGGTGGGACGATATAAAGTGAAGAAGGACCGCTGGCAAGCGGACGGGCAGCCCGCGTTGATGACCGCAGAACAGCTCGTGGAGAGCATCAACCACCCGACCCTGATCTGCGGCGAGCTTGAGGAAGAGGACCGCGGCGTGCTCGGCCGCAAATACAAGAACGCCATGCTGCAATCCCCGGCCTGGTCGTTGCGACGCCCGGCGATCCTGGCTGAACTGGCCTGGGCGCGCTGGCAAGCCGGCGACATGGATGAAGCCAAAGGTCTCGTACCCATTTATTTGCAGGCCGGCGACGCGGTGGCGGCGTGAACGTTGGCGGCGGCGCGACGACGAAATTCAAGCTGCGCCGTATGCGCGCCGCGGATATCGACCAGGTCTTTCAACTGGAGCAGCGCATCTTCCCCATCCCCTGGACGCGCAGAAGCTACGAATTCGAACTGACGCAGAACCCGGCCTCCGAGCAATGGGTCGTCGAAGCCCACGACGCTCGTGTCTGGCAGGTGGTGGCCTACAGCGTTTGCTGGCTGCTGGGTGAAGAAGTGCACATTGCCAACCTGGCTGTGGCGTCCAGGTTCCGGCGCCAGGGGCTGGCGCGGCGCTTGTTGACTCACGTATTGCAGCGCGCTGCCGAGAAAGGCATGCACAGCGCCACGCTGGAAGTGCGCGCAGGCAACCGGGCCGCGCAGGCGCTGTACGAGGAATTTGGATTCCATGAAGTTGGGCGGCGCAAACGCTATTACAGCGACAACCGGGAAGACGCCCTGCTGATGCAGCTGCCTCATCTCAATCCGGTCGAATCGGCTGGCGAGACGCAAAAGGAGGAAGCGTGACGAGCGCCGAGATACTGACGGGCGCCGAGATACAGGCGGGCGCCGAGATGCAGGCGGGCGGCAAGGCTCTGCAGGAAGTGGCCGCGCAGGTTTCGGCCTGCACGCGCTGCGAGCTGCATTTCTCGCGCAAGCTGGCGGTGCCCGGCGAGGGCCCGGCGTATGCCGAGATCATGTTCATCGGTGAAGGGCCCGGCTTCCACGAAAACGAGCAGGGCCGCCCGTTTGTCGGGCCGGCCGGTCAATTCCTGGAGGAATTGCTAACCGGCGTCGGCCTGCGGCGCGAGCAGGTCTACATTACCAACGTGGTAAAATGCCGCCCGCCCGGAAACCGCGACCCGCAATTCGAAGAGCTGCAGGCCTGCGGCGATTATCTGGAACGCCAGATCCAGGCGATACACCCGAAAGTGATCGTTACGCTGGGGCGTTATTCCATGGCGCGTTTCCTGCCCAATGCCAAGATCAGCGAAGTGCACGGCCAGGCCGTACGCGTGCATGGGTGCCTGGTAATGCCCATGTACCACCCGGCCGCGGGCCTGCACCAGCCGTCTTTGCGCAGCACCGTGGTGAGCGATTTCGCCCGGTTGCCCGAATCGATGGCCCGGGCGGGTAACATACCGGAGATGCCCATCGAAGTGTCCATCCCCGAAAACCACCACCCCGAACAACTCTTCCTGTTTTAGAGGTGCAATGAGTGAGAACCGGTCCAACTTAGAGCGCAAGCTCCGCGAGCGCAGCGCGCAGGTCGCCGTGCTTGGCCTGGGTTACGTAGGGTTGCCGCTGGCAACCGTGTTTGCCGAGGCCGGCTTCAACGTCCTGGGGATCGATCCCGATCCCAGGAAGGTCGAAGCCCTTAAGGCGGGCACCTCCTACATCCCGGATGTGCCCAGCGAGCAGGTGGCGCGCCTGGTGAAAGCCAAGAAGCTGCGCGCCACGACCGACTTTGCCGAACTGGCCAAGGCCGACGCGGTCAGCATCTGCGTGCCCACCCCGCTGCGCAAGACCGGCGACCCCGACCTTTCCTTCATCGTCTCGGCCACCGAAAAGCTGGCCGCGCATATGCACCCCGGCATGGTGATCGTGCTCGAGTCGACGACGTACCCGGGCACCACCCGCGAATTGATGCAGGAAGAGCTGGCGAAGAAGAGCGGTCTGAAGGCCGGCGAGGACTATTTCCTGGCTTTTTCCCCGGAACGCGTCGACCCCGGCCGCACCGACTGGACCACGATCAATATGCCAAAGGTGATCGGCGGCATCACCGAGGCATGCGGCCAGGTGGCCGCGCTGTGGTATGGCCAGGCGCTGAAGAGCGTGGTGCCGGTCTCCTCCGCCGAGGTGGCCGAGATGGCCAAGCTGCTGGAGAACACTTTCCGCATGGTGAATATCGGCCTGGTGAACGAAATGGCGCTGATGTGCAACCGCCTGGGCGTGGACGTGTGGGAAGTGATCGACGCGGCCGCCACCAAGCCGTTCGGGTTCATGAAGTTCACGCCCGGCCCCGGGTTGGGCGGCCATTGCATCCCCATCGATCCGTTGTACCTTTCCTGGAAGTTGAAGGAAATGAAGTACACGGCGCGCTTCATTGAGCTGGCTTCGGAGATCAACACCGGCATGCCGCGCTACGTGGTCAGCCGCACGCTGGAAGCCATGAACGAACACGGCAAGGTGCTAAACGGCAGCAACGTGCTGGTGTTGGGCGCGGCCTACAAGCCGGATATCGACGACCTGCGCGAATCTCCGGCTTTGGATGTAATCGCCCTGCTGCGCGAAAAGAAGGCCAAGGTCAGCTACCACGATCCCTACATCCCGCACCTGGACCATGAAGACTGGAAGATGGACTCCGTGCCCGATTACATGCAGGCCGCCAAGGAAGCCGATGTGGTAGTGATCGTCACCAACCACAAGGATTACGACTACGCCGGGCTGCTGAAGAACTCGCAGCTGATCATGGATACGCGCAACGCCCTGGGCAAGGTCGCCAAAGGCGATCCCAAAGTGGTCAAACTGTAGTGGCTAACTATCTGATTACCGGAGCAGCAGGGTTCATCGGGGCGCGCGTCGCCGGGTTGCTGCTGGATGCCGGCCACGGCGTATTGGGCGTGGACAACATGAACACGTCGTACGACGTGCGTATGAAGGAGCACCGGCTCAACGCGCTGAATGGACGCGAGGGCTTTTCCTTTTTAAAGCTGGATCTGGCGGAGCGCGGCACACTGCAAGAACTGAGCGGGCATCCATTCGATGCCGTCATTCACCTGGCGGCGCGGGCAGGGGTACGCGACAGCGTGCTGGATCCCTGGGCCTACGTGAATTCCAATATGACCGGCACGCTCACTGTGCTGGAACTGTGCCGGGTGAACAAGATCCCCAAGTTCGTGCTGGCCTCCACCTCCAGCATCTACGGCGCGGACGCGCCGCTGCCCACCACGGAGGAGGCGGATAGCGGTCGGCCGCTGCAGCCCTACGCCGCCACCAAGAAGGGCGCCGAAGCCATGGCACACGCCTTCCATTATTTGCACGGCCTGGATGTGACCGTGGTGGTGTATTTCACCGTCTACGGCCCAGCGGGCCGGCCCAACATGTCCATGTTCCGTTTCGTGCAGGCCATCAGCGAGGGGCGCGCCATCCAGCTCTACGGAGACGGGGAGCAGACGCGCGGCTTCACCTACATCGACGACATTGCGCGCGGCACCATCCTGGCGCTCAAGCCGGTGGGCTACGAAGTGGTGAACCTGGGCGGCCACGAAACCATCTCAATCAATAAGCTGATCGCCATGTTTGAAAAGGCCATCGGCAAGAAGGCGACCATCGAGCAACTGCCCATGGACAAAGCGGACATGCTGGCCAACTGGGCCGACGTGAGCAAGGCCGGCCGGCTGCTGGGCTGGGAACCGCAGGTGGGACTGCAAGACGGCGTGAGGCGTTTGGTGGATTGGTATTTGGCCGAACGCAGCTGGGCCAAAGACATCCAGACCGATTAGCCCATGTTCAGGCTGCCCCTCGAAAAGATCAACCAGCTTTATCTGCGCGCCTTCGATTCTGATTTCCTGCGCCGTATCGTGCGCAACTCCAGCTATCTGGTCAGCGCCACAGTGCTGGCGGCCGGCATGGGCATGGTACAGAACGCCCTGCAAGCGCGCACGCTAGGCGCGGAGGGCATCGGCCTGTTGGCCGCAGTGGCCACCTTCGCCAACGTGATTAACCGCTTCACCTCGTTCCGCATCGACGAGCTGGTGGTGAAGTATGTGCGCCTGTATGAAGAACGCAAGCAGCACGATAAGGCTGCGGCGGTCTACAAGCTGGCCGCGATGCTGGAGACGGGCGGCTCCGTTGTTGCTTTTCTCCTTATACTCTTTCTTGCCCCTCTGGGTGTTTCGTTGTTCTCAGATACTGCCGGGGTCGAGAACATCTTCATCCTTTACGGCAGCATCGCGCTGATCAACGTCGTGTTCGATTCTTCCGATGGCATGCTGCAGGTGTTCAATCGCTTCGACGCCAAATCGGTAATCGATATCGGCCAAAGCGTGCTGCGCCTGGGTTTAACTGCTTACGTGTTTTTTACCGGCGGCGGCCTGGCTGAAATGGTCCTGGCTGAGCTGGCTGGCCGACTGCTGCGCTCGCTGGCGGTGATGATCCTCGCGTTGCGCACAGCCAGCACCAACTGGGGGGCTGGCTGGTGGCGCACGCCCATTTCCGTGCTGCGCGCCGACCGGCGCAGCCTGCTGACCTTCGCCTTCAGCACCAATCTCAGCGCCACGGTCAGCCTGGTGTCCAAGGACAGCGAGGGGCTGTGGGTGAACGCCTTCCTGGGCAATGTGGCCGGCGGCTATTACAGCCTGGCCCTTACCCTGATCGGCTTCCTGCAGATCCCGGTCAGCCCGCTGCCCTCCACCACCTACCCGGAATTGTCGCGGGCGGTGGCCCAGGACAATTGGGGCGCGGTGAGGAAGGTGCTGGGCCGCGGCTCGATCCTGGCGGCGCTGTATTCGATCCCGGTGGCCATTGTGCTGATAATTTTCGGGCGAGACGTGATCTTGCTGTACACCAACGATCCTGAGTTCCTGCCTGCTTACGCCCCGTTGATTATCCTAGTACTAGGATATTCCTTTGCTAATACTTTTTATTGGAGCCGGGCCGCGCTATTGGCCTTCAATCGCCCGGTCTATCCCACCCTGGTCAACCTGGCCGGGATGGTCCTGAAGGTGGGCGGGATCCTGCTATTTGCCTCTTACGGAGCCGTGGCGTTCGCCGCCCTGCTCTCCGGTTATTACGTCTTCACGGTGAGCCTGGCCGTGCTGCGCGTCCTAGCTGATCTGCGCGCTCGATCGGCGGCCGTTGCGGCATGAAGATCGCGTTGGTCGCCCCCGGTCCAATCCCCGCCAACACCGCCAACAGCATTCAAGTCATGAAGATGGCGCAGGCCGTGGCCGGCCTGGGCCACACGTTGCGCGTATTTGTTCCGGGCGAGGATCCGCGCCTGGCCTGGCGGGCGCTGGCGGCGCATTACGGATTGTCAGGCGAGTTCGAGATCGAATGGCTGCCGTCCCACGCTTGGGAGCGCGGCTATGGTTTCACCTGGCGCGCAGTGCGCGCCGCCGGCGAGTGGGGCGCCGATGCCATCTACACGCGCCTGCCACAAGCCGCAGCCATCGCGGGGCAGCGCGGCCAACCCACCATCTTTGAACTCCACGACATGCCCAGCGGCACCATGGGCCCCTGGTTGCTGCGCCTCTTCCTGCGCAGCCAAGGCGCGCGCAAGCTGGTGGTCAATACCAAATATCTGCAGGAAAAGATCGCGGCGCGTTACCCGATCCCCAAGCAAGCGGAGTTTATAGTGCTAGCGTCCAATGGCGTCGACCTGCAGCGCTACGCCGAGTTGCCTAGCCCCGCGGCAGCCCGCAAGGAACTGGGACTCGGGAAGATGTTTACCGCTGGCTACACCGGCCATCTTTACAAAGGGCGCGGCATTTCATTCATCATCGACTTGGCGCGCCGTTTACCGAAGATCCTCTTCCTCTTGGTAGGCGGGCGCGACGCAGACGTGGCTGCGCGCAGGCACCAAGCCGAAGGCTTGTTGAATGTGCGCTTTGTGGGCTTCGTGCCCAACTCCGATCTGCCGCGCTACCAGGCGGCGTGCGACGTCCTGCTGATGCCTTATGGGCGCCAGGTGGCGGGCTCTTCCGGCAGCGACATTGCGGCGTACACCAATCCGTTGAAGATGTTCGAATACCTGGCGGCGGGGCGTCCCATCCTGACCAGCGATCTGCCCATTTTGCGTGAAGTGTTGAACGAGGAGAACGCCATCATCCTGCCCGACCAGGATCTTGAATCCTGGGTGAGCGCACTGGCGGGCTTGCAGGGTTCCCAAACGCAGCGGGATGCGTTATCGGCTGCAGCTCGGAAGACGTCCGCCGAATACAGTTGGGAGAAAAGGGCGCAACGCGTCTTCCATGGATTGAATGGCTAACCCCTTGCTCTCCCTGGCCGCGGCCGCGGCACGCTGGCTGCCGGCGCCGGTGAAGCGCCTTCTGTACCGGCTGGGACCGGTGAGCCGCGGGGTGCGCGCCGCGCTCAACCGCGCCGCACCAGCGGGGCTAAGTGAAACAACGGTAGCCGGTGGGGCGCTCTCCGGCGTGAAGCTGTGGCTTGATCTGCAAAGCGAAAAGGACTATT
Source organism: Anaerolineales bacterium (assembly GCA_040902205.1). GTDB lineage: Bacteria > Chloroflexota > Anaerolineae > Anaerolineales > UBA11579 > JAMCZK01. The sequence goes on from JBBDXR010000033.1 coordinate 20,520, forward strand.
GGCTCGGCACTTATGAGCCTGAATTGCAGCAAGCCATTCGGGATTGGGTTACGCTGGGTATGACGGTTTACGACCTGGGGGCTAACGTTGGCTACATCAGCCTGATGCTGGCACGCCAGGTTGGATCGACGGGGCAGGTCTTTGCCTTTGAGCCGCTGCCGGCTAACCAGGAGCGCTTGCGCGCCAACCTGGCGCTCAATCCGCAGCTGCGGGTGGAACTGGTGCCAAAGGCGGTGGCCGAAAAAAGCGGTCCACGCGATTTCTTCGTGCACGCCTCGGACGACATGGGTAAGCTGCAGGGCGCCGCCGGGCGAAATACGGACTACCAAGGCGCGATAAAAGTCATGGCCACCACGCAGGATGACTTCGTTTTTTTGGAGCAGAACCCTGCTCCGGGTCTAGTGAAAATGGATATTGAAGGGGGCGAAGCCCAGGCCTTCCTGGGGATGAGCCGCGTGTTGAAAGAAATCCGGCCAATCGTGCTGATGGAACTGCACGGCCAGGACGCTGCTGAGGCAGCCTGGGCGGTGCTGCAGCAGGCGGGCTATAGCCTGCACCTGCTGACGCATGGCTACCCCGAGGTCCAGCGCGTGGAGAGGTTGAATTGGAAAAGTTACCTGCTGGCTAAGCCGGCCCCGACCTCTACGATATAATCCAAAACTCTAGGCTAGGACAACAACGAATGCCCACTGCGCTCATCACCGGAATCACCGGCCAGGACGGTTCTTACCTGGCCGAATTTTTGCTGGCTAAGGGATACAAAGTCGTCGGCATGGTGCGCCGCTCGAGCACGGTCACCTTTGAACGCATCCAACATATCCAGGACGACATCACTCTCGAGCAAGGCGACCTGCACGACCAGAGTTCGCTGGTCGATCTGCTGGAAAAATATGAGCCGGATGAGATCTACAACCTGGCCGCCCAGTCCTTTGTGCCCACCTCCTGGAACCAACCGGTGCTCACCGGCGAGGTGACCGCCTTGGGCGTGACGCGCATCCTGGAAGCTGTCCGCCAGGTGCGGCCCAAGACACGCTATTACCAGGCCTCGTCCAGCGAGATGTTCGGCAAGGTTCAGGAGGTTCCGCAGAGCGAAGCGACGCCCTTCTACCCGCGCAGCCCGTATGGCGTCGCCAAAGTGTACGGGCATTGGATCACCATCAATTACCGTGAATCGCACAACCTGTTCGCCGTGTCCGGTATCCTGTTCAACCACGAAAGCCCGCGGCGCGGCCTGGAGTTCGTGACGCGCAAGGTCTCGCACAACGCGGCGCGCATCAAGTTGGGCCTGGAAACGAAGCTGGCCCTGGGCAACCTGGAGGCGCAACGCGATTGGGGCTTTGCCGGCGATTACGTGGAAGCCATGTGGATGATGCTGCAGCAAGACGAGCCGGACGACTATGTCATCGGCACCGGCGTTACCCACACGGTGCAGCGCCTGTGCGAGTTGGCCTTCAGCCATTTGGACCTGGACTATAAAAAGTACGTGGTGCAGGAAGACCGCTTTTATCGCCCGGCCGAAGTGGACCTGCTGATCTCTGATTCCAGCAAGGCGCACGCCAAGCTGCGCTGGGAACCCTCGGTGGATTTTGAGGCTTTGGTCAAAATGATGGTGGACGCCGACCTGACCCGCTTGCGCACCTCCGCCAATTAGCCCCTCGCCGCCCGCGTGCCGCCGCAGGGCAGGCGATACAATTCAGCCAAGACCCCAGAGATGAAATATGTACTGGTTTCGTGACGGCAGTGCTTTAGGCCTGGTACCTTGGCTAGCCGCCATGTTGGCGGCCTGGCTGGGCGGCTGGCTGCTGGCCACTCACGCCTTCCGCCTGCAAGCCCGCGAGCGCTTGATCGCCGGCCTGGCCCTGGGGCTGGTCTTGTATATCTGGCTGGCCAACGTTGTAGGGCATTGGCTCTCCCCCGACCTTACGTTCATCCTTCCATCCCTGCTATTGCTGTTGACCGGCGGCCTAGTCGCCTGGCGCCGCAAAGAGGGGCCTTGGCTGCACAAAGAAGACCTGAAGATCTGGCCGTGGCTGCTGGCTGGCCTCCTGGTCTTCTACGTTTTTATGTTGTGGAGCAAGGGGTTAACGCTTTTCGACGAGCACAAGAACCTCTCGCTCATCTCCATTATCGGGAACGGCGACATCCCTCCACATTTCGTTCCGGGTTATCCCCTTTTGTTCCGTTATCACTATGGCTTTCATTTCATCGGCGCCAGCCTGATGCGCCTGGGCGGCCTGCTACCCTGGAGCGCTTTCGATGCCTCGAAGGCCTTCCTCTGGTCGCTGATGATCCTGCTAGCCGGCTTGCTGGGCAATCGCTATATCGGGCGCGCCTGGGGTGGCTGGGCCGCGGCGGCCGCGGTGGCCTTCGCCACCGGCACCCGCTTCCTGTTACTGCTGCTGCCACCGGGTTTTCTCCTTCAGGCTGACAAGGTCATCCAACTCCAGGGAACCAGCGCACTGATCGGCAAGCCGTTCTCCGAAGCCCTGCTTGCCCCGTGGCCGGTGGACGGCGGGCCGCCGATGCCCTTCATGTTCGGCTTCCTGAACGGCATCATGGACCCCATGGTGCTTGCCCATCAGGGTCCGAATATCCTGATGATACTGATCCTTCTGCTCGTCTGGCTGCTGATCCCCAGGATGGCCAGCCGATGGTCTGTGCTGCCGCTGGCCGCGGTCTTCGCCACCTGGGCGCTGGCCTGGGAAGCGACCTACGCGCTCTTCTTGCTGGGATTGTTCGTCTTTACCGCTCTCTACTTTTGGCGGCAACGCAATCTGGAGTTGCCTCGCTTCAGACCCGTGCTTGTGGCTGCAGCCCTATCCATGCCCATCGCGCTGATGCAGGGCGGCATGCTTACGGAGCTGGCGCGCGATTTCCTATTTGGCATAGAAGGCCCCGGCCTGCTGCAGAGCGCGGGAAGCGCCCTAATGGCTTTTCTCCCCCTGCACCAACAGACTCTTTCAACCATTGGCCCAGAGATCTTGGGGTTCTCGTTGCGTTGGCCCCCGGCCATATTGTCCGCCCATTTGGGGGCGCTAAGCCTGTTCTCTCCCGTGCAACTCATCGTAGGTTTGTTCGAGCTGGGGCCGGTGATCCTTTTCACTCCATGGATTACGCGCTGGGCCTGGGGCCGCGCCAAAGCCGGGGACTGGATGCTGGGTGTGATGGCCTGCGCTGCCTGGCTGGGCTTTTTGATCCCGATCTTTTTCCAATACGAATCCGATCGCGACATTTCGCGCCTGACCTGGCAAGCCATGCTCACCTGGACTCTGCTGCTTGTGTTCCTTATCGCCGACCGCACGTTCCGCTGGCGCACCTGGTTGCGGCACGCCGCGCTGGCGGGCCTGGCGCTGATGATCTTCGGCGGATTGGTGGTGACGGGGGCGCAGTTCTCGGCAGCCAGTACCACGCGGCTGGGCGACGGATACAACGAGCTGGATGCCGCCATCGCCGCTCAACTGTGGGGGCGCATGCCGTATGAGGCCAAGGTCTTCGGCCCCATGGGCAGCACCACGGTGCTCACTGGCAACTTGAGCGGGCAGGTCTTGGGTCAACCGCGTTCCAATGATGTCTGGCATACCTTGATGGCCGCGCCACAGCTGCCATTGCTGCTCAGCAGGGGATATGATTTCGCCTACATCGACAGCCGCTGGTGGGACGATTTGACCTCTGCTGTCCAAGACGCGGCCGGTCTGGATGGGGCCTGCATTGTGACTTTTGCTGAAGTTTGGGATAATTCCCACGTTAATTTCCGCCGCATGCTGGATTTGCGGGCCTGCCCCGAGTGAATATGGCGATAAAACGAAAGAACGGAAAACAGGAATCTTTGCGCGTCAAGCGACCTTCGCTGACAGTCTCGATCGTCGTCCCGGTCTACAACGAAGTGAAGAATGTTCCCGAATTGCACCAGCGCATCACCAAGGCGATGCACTCGACGCGCCACGTCTGGGAAGTGGTCTTCGTCGATGACGGCAGCACGGATGGCAGCCTGCAGGCGCTGGAGATCGTGGCGGCCAAAGACCCCGGCCACGTCCGGGTGGTGGCCTTGCGCCGCAACTTCGGGCAGACCGCGGCCATCTCGGCGGGCATCGATTATTCCACCGGCAAAGTGATCGTTTTGATCGACGGCGATCTGCAGAATGACCCGGCGGACATCCCAAAGTTATTGCACGAGATCGCCAACGGCTATGACATGGTCAGCGGGTGGCGCAAGTTCCGCAAAGATAATTTCATCATGCGCACGCTGCCTTCCAGGATTGCCAATTGCATCATTTCGCGGGTCACCGGCGTCCACCTGCACGATTACGGCTGCACGCTGAAGGCCTACCGCCGCGAAGTGATCACCGGCTTTCGCCTCTACGGCGAGATGCACCGTTTCATCCCGGCTTATGCCGGCCAGTTCGGCGCCAAGATCACCGAGGTGCCGGTCCAACATCACCCGCGCAAGCACGGCAAGAGCAAGTATGGGTTGGAACGCACGGTCAAGGTGATCCTCGATCTCTTCACTGTAAAATTCCTGAGCGGATTCGTCAACAAGCCGATCTATCTCTTTGGCGGCGTGGGCATTGGATTCGGCGGCTTGGGCGTCTTGGGACTGATCTTCCTTTTTCTGCGCCGCACATTCTATGGAACCGGCACGGTCGACTCGCCGATCTTCTTGCTGAGCGCGCTGCTGCTGGTACTCGGCATCCAGTCGATCCTCATGGGGCTGTTGGCGGAAATGTCGGTGCGCACGTATCACGAATCGCAATCCAAGCCCATCTATACGGTGCGCTACGTCATCCGGAGAGGGAATGGCAAAGGCCGCTAAGCCTCGCCGGCGGTTGACCCTTAGCGGATTGTTGCGCGTCCTGGGCACCGTGATCGCCCTGGGCCTGGTGATCTACCTCGTCAGCCAGCAAGGTTGGCAGGAGATCGCCGCGGCCGTGGCGCGCATCGAACTGTGGCGCTTCCTGCTGGCCATCCTGCTGACCCTTATTTCGCGCGTAGCGGTAGCGCGGCGCTGGCATGTGTTGCTGCGCTCCGGAGGCGTGAACGCCACCTGGATGCAAAGCCTGCGCATCACCTTTGCCGGTTTGTTCGCAAATAATTTTCTACCTACCACGGTGGGCGGCGATGTGGCCCGCATGGCCGGGGCGCTGCAAATGGGCTTCGATGCCGCCGCGTCGGCGGCCTCCCTGGTGGTGGACCGCCTGATCGGCTTGCTCGGATTCGCCTTCACGCTGCCCATCGGCGTGGTGATGGCGCTGCAAGCCACCAAGGCCCAATCTGCTCTGCTGTTCGCCCCCGTGTTGTTGGCTGCCGAAGAAAGCTGGGGGGCGCGCCTGGTCCGGCGAGCGAAAGGAATTTGGACGCGGCTGCTGAAAGCACTGCGCTTATGGCTCAGTCAACCGCGAGCCCTGGTCAATGCACTGCTCTTCACCTTCGTTCACATGTTTTGTTTGTTCACCACTCTTTACATCCTCTTGGAAGGGATGCATAGCTTCGTGCCTTTCTGGACGGTCGCCGGCCTGCAGAGCCTGGTTTACTTTTTCACTCTTATTCCAATTAGTATCAGCGGCCTGGGTTTGCAGGAAGTTTCGATCAGTTACGCATTCTCCATCCTGGGCGGTGTGGACCCCGCCAACAGTTTGGTGCTGGCTCTGCTGCTGCGCACCCTTTACGTTCTGGCCAGCCTGCCGGGCGCCCTGGTGCTGCCTGACGTGCTGCCGGGTATGGCCAAGGCGCAACCTTTGCTCACCAAATTGGATGGGTGAACTGGCAGCATGGCGTTCCCTATTCAAATCCCCAAGCCGGATCGTACTTCCATTTTGCGCATTGGCCTGCTGTTCGGCGCGCTGCTAGGCGCCGCGGCGCTGGTCCAGTTCCAGGAGCAGATCACAGCCGAAGGTCTCATCGTCACGTCGGCGAACTTCCGCGCCGCGCTGTACGGCGGTTACGCGCTGGTGGCGTTGCTAGCTTTGGGCGCGCTGCTGGTTTGGACGCCGCTGGCGCCCAGACTGCTGGCTATGCTGGACTGGGCGCAGGCCGCGCTGGGCAAGCTTGGCTTTTTCGCGCTTGTTCTATTCGGCCTGCTGCTGCTCGCGTTCCCCTTTATTGCGCTCGGTTTTTATGGCCAGTTTCTCTTGAATCCGTTCCCGCGCTTGTTCCTGTTCTTGCTGTTCGCGGATGCCGGAGCGTCCTTGTTGGCTGCCTGGCGCAAGACGGATTTCGTCAGCATGCTGCCCGCCTCGGTCCTGGCGTTGGCCGCCGTGTATCTGGCGGCCACCTTCCTAGGCCAGGTGACGGACTTCCCCTTTTCGTTGGAGTGGTCCGAGGTTAGCCGCTACTATCAGGCGTCTTTCTATTTCAGTGAGCAGGTTTATGGCGTTAAGCTGGCGCTGCCCATCACGCACCCCAGCCGTTACTTGCTGCAATCGCTGCCGTTCTTGATCCAAGAGTCGTCCTTATGGCTGCACCGCGCCTGGCAGGCGCTCTTGTGGATCGGCATGCCGCTGCTCACCGCCTGGATCCTGGCCAGGCGGCTGCGCATCGCAAAGGCTTGGCGTTGGTTGTTTGTGGCCTGGGGCTTCTTGTTCCTGATGCAAGGCGCGGTGTTCTATCATTTGCTCCCCAGCGTCTTCCTGGTTCTGCTCGGCTTCGACAAAGATAAACCGTGGCGCTCTTTCTTATTTGTAGCGCTGGCTTCCGTGTGGGCGGGCATCAGCCGCATTAACTGGGTGCCCTTGCCCGGCGCACTGGCCGCTTTGCTCTTCTTGCTGGAGACGCGGCCAGCCAAAGGGCACACTGTGTTCTCTTGGCGCTACCTGTGGCAACCCGCGCTATACGTCGTAGGCGGCAGCCTGGTGGCGCTGGGCGCGTACGCCCTGTACATCCTGACTTCCGGCAACCCAGACCCTGGCCAATTCGGATCCTCGTTCACTTCCGAGTTGTTATGGGAGCGGCTGTGGCCCAATGCCGGGTTCGCTCTGGGCATCCTGCCCGGCATCCTGTTGGTCTCGGCGCCGATACTCGCGTTACTTTGGCTGCGCTTGCGGAGGCCGGGCGCGGGCCTCGGGCTTTGGCGCAGCCTTGCTATCGCCGGGCTGTTGCTCGTTTTCTTCGCCGGCGGCCTGGTCGTCAGCGTAAAGATCGGTGGGGGCACCAACCTGCACAATATGGATGCCTACCTGGTCTTGCTATGGGTCTTGGGCAGCGCACTAGCCTTCGGCGCCTACGCAACGGAAGATCGCAGCGCGCTGAAGCCGCTCAAACCTGCGGCGTCCCTGGCGGCTGCGCTCCTGGCCATCCCGGTGCTCTTTGCCGCGCTAAGCGGCGGCCCGCTGCGCCTGCCCGGGCGAACCGCCGCCAACGACGTGTTGGCCCAGATCCGGTCTGCGGCGGCCGAAGCCCTGGCGGATGGCGGCGAGGTGCTCTTCATTTCGCAGCGGCAGATGCTCACCTTCCACATGGTGGAAGGGGTTCCGCTGGTGCACGAGTATGAGAAGTTGTTCCTGATGGAAATGGCCATCTCGCACAACGATGCTTATTTGAGGCAATTCGCCGATGATGTCGACGAACAACGTTTCGCCCTCATCGTCACCGATCCGCTCTACAACAATATTGTGACCGTCAGCCAGGACGCGCTGGCGCCGGAGAATAATGCCTGGGTGCGCAGCGTGGGGCGGCCGTTATTGTGCGCCTACGAGCCGCTGGTTACCTTCTCCGACCCGGCCATCCAGCTGCTCATCCCGCGTCCCGGCGATAAGTGCAACCAGTGAAGCCGAAGGCTCATGCACATCCTGATCCTCAATAGCGAGTACCCGCCCATCGGCGGCGGCGCGGGTAATGCCAGCGCCAACATCGCCAGCGAGTTAGTCAAGTTGGGGCAGCAGGTGACCGTTCTGACAGCCCGTTATCAGGACCTGCCTCGAGACGAAACACAGCAGGGCGTCCTCATTCTGCGATTGCCCAGTCTGCGCAAAAAGGGGGATCGCTCCACGACTCTCGAACAGATTTCGTTCATGCTCTCGGCCGCCTTCGTTGGGTTACTTTGGCTGCGCCGCCTGCGGCCTGATTTTGTGCTGGCCTTCTTCGGCGCGCCCAGCGGCGTGGCCGCCTGGTTCTGGAGTCTGTTTGCGCGACTGCCCTATATCGTTTCCTTGCGCGGCGGGGATGTGCCGGGCTTCCGGCCTTACGACTTTGCCCGCCAGCATCGCTTGCTGAGTCCGCTGCTGCGCCGCGTGTGGCGGCGCGCGGCGGGCGTGGTGGCCAACAGCGAGGGACTGCGGGAACTCGGCGCGAACTTCGAGGATCGAGTGCCCATACGCGTGATCCCCAACGGTGTAAACCTCGACAACTTCCACTCCGGGCAGCGCGCCTGGGACCCGCCGCGCCTGCTTTTCGTCGGGCGCATCGTGCATCAAAAAGGGCTGGATGTGCTGCTGAATGCGTTGGGCGAGCTCAAATCTCAGCCCTGGCAGTTGAACGTAGTCGGGGACGGGCCGCGCGTCGATAGACTGCAGGCTCAGGCTCGGCATCTGGGCATCGCGGACCGAGTGCACTTCGATGGGTGGCTATCGCGCGAACAGCTTCCCGCGGCGTACGCGCAGGCGAATCTGTTCGTGTATCCCTCGCGCCACGAAGGGATGCCTAACGCCGTGCTGGAAGCGATGGCCAGCGGGCTGCCGGTGCTGGCCACACGCATTGCGGGCAACGAAGAGCTGGTCACCGCAGATACTGGGCTGCTCGTTCCCGCGGAGGATGCCGGCGCCTTTCGGTCGGCGCTGGAAAAGTTGTTGGCGGACGCCAAGCTGCGCCAGCGCCTGGGCGCCGCAGCGCGCAAGCGCGTCGCGGACGGGTATAGTTGGCGCCGAGTTGCCGAGGCCTATTTGGAATTGATGCGCAAGTCCGTGGAGCCCAATTAAATGTGCGGCATCTGCGGCATCGTCGATGGCACCGGCCGCGATGTGGATCGTGATTTATTGCGCCGCCTCAACACGGCCATTGCTCACCGCGGCCCAGATGGCGAAGGCTATTTCGAGCAGGGCGGCGTAGGCTTGGCCAGCCGGCGGCTGGCCATCATCGACGTGGCCGGCGGCGACCAGCCCATCTTCAACGAAGACAAGTCCATTGCCATCGTCTATAACGGCGAATGCTACAACTACCAGGACTTGCGCGCCCGGCTGGATAAGAAGGATCACCAGTTCCACACCAACTCCGACACCGAGTGCATAGTCCATCTCTATGAAGACCTGGGTGACGATTGCGTCCAGCCCCTGCGCGGCATGTTCGCCTTCGCCCTGTGGGATGCCAACCGGCAGCGCCTGCTGATCGTGCGCGACCGCCTGGGCAAGAAGCCCATGCACTACACGGTCGCGGAAGGGCGCCTGTATTTCGCTTCGGAGTTGAGCGCCCTGTTGAGCGTGCTACCGCACCAGCCGGAACTTGACCTGCAGGCCATCGATGATTACTTGAGCCTGCAATACATCCCCGAACCATACACGGCCTACCAGGGCGTCTATAAATTACCCGCGGCGCATCGCCTGATCTGGGAGCGCGGCACCCTGAAGGTCGAGCGGTATTGGGATTTCGGCTACGAGCCGAAACATACGGCCAGCGAGGGCGAGCTGATCGATGAATTGCGCGGCATCGCCGGGGATGCCGTGAAGATGCGCCTAATCAGCGAGGTGCCGCTGGGGGCGCATTTGAGCGGCGGCATCGATTCGAGCATCGTCGTGGCGCTCATGGCCCAAGCCAGCAGCAGCCCGGTCAGAACGTTCTCGGTGGGCTTCGAAGAGACGAACTTTTCCGAGCTGCCCTATGCGCGCAGCGTGGCCGAGCGCTATGCCACCGAACACCACGAATTCACCCTCACCTTTGGCGATATCCCCGCCACGCTGGAAACGCTGCTGGAACATTTCGGCGAGCCCTTTGCCGATCCGTCTGCCCTGCCGCTCTACCACCTCTCACGGCTCACCCGCCAGCACGTAACCGTTGCCCTGAATGGCGACGGCGGCGATGAATCCTTCGCCGGCTACCAGCGTTACTGGCTCGACGCCTATGCCGATCGTTACCTGCACCTGCCCGGCCTGGTTACTCGCGGTTTGATGCCGGCCCTGGCGGGGGCCTTGCCGGATCGCGGCGATGGCCCGGTGGGCAGCAGCCTGAGCAATGGCATCAAACGCCTGCCGCAACTGACCGAAGTGGACCGCCGTGCTTCATTGCTGCGCTGGGGTTCCTATTTTTCCGCTCGGCAAAAGAGCACCCTCTGGCAGCCCTCCGTCGCCGCCAGCCTCGATCTGGCGCGCGCAGAAAAGAACATGGCCGAAATCTACACGCAAGCCCGAGCCCGTACGCGCCTGGACCGCACGCTGTACACCGACATCAAGAGCTACCTGACCGGCTGCCTGCTGGTGAAAGCGGACCGCATGACCATGGCCTCCTCTTTGGAAGGCCGCTCGCCCTTCCTCGATCATGTATTGGTGGAATGGGCGGCCAAGCTGCCGGTGAAGTACAAGCTAAACGGCCGGCAGGGCAAAGTGATACTGCGCAAGGCCTTCGCTGATCTGTTGCCGGCCGAGGTGCTGAGCCATGGCAAACAAGGCTTCGGCATCCCCGTGGGCGCCTGGCTGCGCGGCCCGCTGGAAAGCTGGATGCGTGAGACCTTGCTGGCGCCCGAGAGCCCGCTGGCGGGCTGGTTCCAGCGCGACGCGCTGGTGCGCCTGCTGGCCGAACACCACACCGGCAAGCAAGACCACGGCAAGCGCTTATGGGCGCTGGCCTGCCTGGCCCTGTGGGCGAGGCGAACCCAAACCGCGCTATAATCGCAGTTCAAATTAATCTGGAGTTCGGCGCTTCTATATTTTGCCGAACTCCATTAGCAGCAAGAGAATTCCGTAGGCATTCTCGCAGTTGTGTACGGGCGCGTAGCTCAGCTGGTTAGAGCGTTGCGTTGACATCGCAAAGGTCGTAGGTTCGAGTCCTATCGCGCCCATTGCGAGACGCCTGGCTCCGCTAGGCGGGTCTCGCGTCGGAGAATCGGCGGTCTTTTGACCGCCGTTTTTGCTAGACATGAAAGACTTCTTCCTCTCAATTCTTCGCGCTTTGAAGCGCGCCCGCAAGCCTATCCTGGCCGTTGCCATTGTTTACTTCGCGTCTGTTGTCATGGGCGCGGTAATGGCCCACACTGGCAACGAGTTCGCGCTTTCATCTCGCGACCGCATCGTCGGCGAAGCCCGATCCGGTCCCATTCTCAACCAGCGCGACCCGTTTTCGATTGCCCTGGCCGATTTCTCCGCGAATCTCAGAGGCGCAAGCGCCGATGCCCTCGGCGGCTTGGGCGTCGTTTTCCCATTCCCAGCGGTTGCTTATCGCGGCTGGGTGGGCGGAATCGTATCGGTGGATGGCGATTACGCCAGCCGCCTGCTGCAACCGGAAAGCGCGGCCTACTACGTGTCCGTTGTCATCATGCAACTCACCGGTTATACGCTGGCGGCAGGCGCGGGGATCAACGTGGGGCTGGCGCTGTGGCGCAAGCGGCCGGAATACGACGGAGGGAAATGGCTGGGCATTCCGGCGGAAGCATTGCGCGATTTCGCACGCATTTTTATCCTGGCAATTCCCATCCTATTCTTCGCTTCGATCTGGGAATTCCTCAGCCCCTGGAATTAACGCTTGACCTGGCTGCACCCCTTTGCTACAATGCCTCTCTCAATGGCTGCGCAGAACGTTTCCCGCTATTACGCCTATTCCTATGCCCAGACCACCCCGGCCGTCGCCCTGCCTTGAGAGTTAGCTAGAACTTACCTGCAGCAACCAAGACCACAGGCAGCAAACGGCCTGTGGTTTTTTATTTAAGTCGCAAGGAGATCGAGATGGCCTTACCCAGAACAGAGAATGTTGCCCTTAGCAAGCGTGACCTCGCTTTCAGCGAGGAACAGAACGCCGTGTGGCGCGACCTCTACGCCCGCCAGCTGCCCAGTGTGCAGGAATTCGCTTGCCGCGAATACCTGGAAGGCTTCGACATTCTCGGCCTGCCCGCCGAACGCGTGCCGCAACTCAACGAACTGAACGCGGCCATCTCGCCGCGCACCGGCTGGCGAACTGCGCGCACCGTGGTGCGTTACTCGGACGCGGTGCCCTGGTACCACCACTTCGCCAGGCGCCAGTTCCTGATCACCGACTACATGCGCGGCCGCCATGAGATGGACTTCACCCCGGAGCCGGATATGTTCCACGATATCTTCGGCCATCTGCCCTTCATGGTGTTGCCGGAATACACTGCCTTGCAAGAGCTGTTCGCCCCGGCCTTCCTGCGCGCCACCCCGGAACAACGCGAGACCATCAAACGCCTGGCCTGGTTCAGCACCGAGTTCGGGTTGATCCGGGAAAGCGGGGGGTTCAAGATCTTCGGCGCAGGGCTGATTTCCTCTTTTGGCGAGATCCGGCACGTGATGGACGGCAGGACGCCCATCAAGCCTTTCACCATCGAGAATGTGATCGGCTATGAGAAGGCCATCTATACTTTCAACGAGGTGCTGTTCGTCATCGATTCGATCGAGGCGCTGAAGGCCGAACTGGCACGCTACTTTGATCCCATTACCCAGAACCAGTAGCAGTATGATGGTGGTCATGAACAAAGCCGCCACCATGACCGCCGAACAGGCGTTGGAGCTCTGGCTCAAGGTGCCGCGCGTGCCGATCTCCAAAAAGGAGCGCGCCGTGCTGGCCGCCGCCGAGAACTTTGTCGTCCCGTTCCGCGGCCAGGTGCCCCCAGGTGGCGACTTCGCGTTGCCGGTGACCGCCTGGGGCGCGGCCGGCGATCCCCTGGTCTTGCTGGTGCACGGTTGGGGCGGGCACCGCGCCCAGTTGGCCGCCTTCACGAAGCCTCTGGTTGCCGCGGGCTTGCGCGCCGTTTCTTTCGACGCACCCGCCCATGGCGACCTGCCGGGTACACATTCAAACGGCTATCAGCTGGCCGAAGCGATGCGCGCCGTGGTGGGCAAAGTGGGCAGGCCGCGGGCCATCATCGCCCATTCGTTGGGCACCATGGCGGTGACGGTGGCGCTGCAGGATTGGCTCAAGGTGGAAAAGCTCATCTTCTTCGGGCCGATGCGGCGCTTGTCCGACACGTTGGAGCCGTTTCTGAAGCTGAACGACTTGCCTGCCGAGATGGCTCCGGAGTTGAAGCGGATCACTGAAGCGCGCTTTGACGCGGACGTATGGGAGCGCACCGCGCTTGATCTGGCGCTGCCCAAGTTTGACATTCCGGCGTTGATCTTCCATGACCGCGAGGACGGGACGACGCCCTACATCAGCGGCGTGGGCGTGGCGCGCGCCTGGCGCAGCGCCAAACTAGTGACCACGCGCGGCTTGGGCCATCGCGGCGCGCTCAAAGACCCTGATGTGATCAAGCAAGTTGTGGATTTCATCGCCACTTGATTTTGCCCCTTGTCATTTTGAGCGAGAGAGAAGCCACCGGACCGCTCTCTCGCCGTCACCTTTTTCACCCCTTCTCGTTAGCTTAGGAGAACTGGAGGTCAAATGAGGCACGCCAAATCCCATGCGCCAAGCCACATGCCCATGCCTTGGAATCGCCTGCTCCTCATGGCGGGACTGCATTTTGTGCTGATGTTCATCCTGATGTACGCCATGGTGGATGTTTTTGCGAATGTGATCCCCAATTTGAATCAGGCCTACATGGCGGCGCTGATGACCGCACCTATGCTGATGTTGGAAGTGTTGCTAATGGGCTCGATGTATGCCGATAAGCGAGCGCTCATGGCCATCCTGGGTGCCAGCGTGCTGGTGTTCGCCGCCGCTTTCGCCTTCATCCGCCTACAGACAGGCATCGGGGATCGCGCCTTTCTGCGCTCCATGATCCCGCACCACGGTGCGGCTATCTTGATGTGCGAGCAAGCTGATCTGGAAGATCCCGAGGTCGTTGCGCTGTGCGAACGGATCGTTGCTTCACAACAAGAAGAGATCGATCAGATGAAGGCGATCCTGGCGCGGCTAGACTAAGAACAACATTAATAATCCCAGCTTCGATTCGACTTGGCGTGTGGGGCAAAAAGAGGCGCATCACTGCGCCGCTTTTGATTTGTCACTTGGATGGGGGTATGAAAGCAAACACGCCAATGCCGCTAGTGAAAAAGAGGGTATTGCTGGCAGAGTCACAATCGGCGGTGTTGCCGTCAAAGGCAAAGTCATAGCCAAGAAGAGTGAGTGTACCGTCGGTCTCTAGCCGGCGGACTGCATTGTAGGAGGAACCTCCGGCGCGCTCTGGGGGTAAGTTCTCGGGGCCCAGGCTCTCTACGGTGTAGACAAAACCGTCTGGGCAGGCGGCTAGGGTGGCAATACTTACGCCGGCGTCGCTCTGGGTCAAGTCTGCAATTTCAACCCAGGTCGTGCCGTCCCACTCGTAGAGGCGATGCTCCCATGGTTGGGAGCCGTCCGTACGATTGAAGAATGCAATGGAGTAAAAAGTGCCACTGTAGTTGATCGCAAAGCTTACATTCTGGCTATTCGGGATACTTGGCAGCGATTGAAGGGTACCGGTATCGTCGATCGTTCTTAGCTTTCCGCACTCTTCCCACCAAAGTTGATCGGTCAGCGGGTCAATGTCCATGGAAAAGACGCTGCACTCCGTAACCCTCCAGGATTCAAACTCTCCCGACTCGGGATCGAAACGGAAGATGGCGTTGCCGGCACGATAGTCACGTACGGCGAGATAACCTACGCCAGCAGAGTCAAATTCCATGGAGCGCTCCCCACCAAAGGGCACAGAACCAACCAGTTCCAAAGTCTCAGCATCCACAATCCGGTAGACGGAAGTTTGGTTGGTTTGATTGCCAAAAGCGATATAGACCGAGCCCCCTTCTTTAGCGGCCATTGCCGAAGAGTTGCTAATTGTTTGATGGAAGATGGAAAGCTCCTGAGTTTCCAAGTCAACCAAAAACACGTTAGTATTGGGGTGGAAAAGCAATAATTTACCGTCTGGGGTGAACGCGCCGGACTCGCCTACATTACTGTTCTGTAGCCATGCAATTTGGCTGATTGAACCGGTCTCCAAGTTAATTACATCTACGCCGGTCCAATGTGTCACGTAGAGTAGACCATCCGGGCTGAAGGTCACCCATTCTTCCGGGCCATAACCAGAGGCAAGCACAGTCAACTCACCGGTTTCTGATACCAGGTAAACCGTACCCTCATATTTGACAACGACCTGACCTTCTGGGCTGATCGCAAATTTCCGTCCTCCAACTTGATCGGCAATCAAGGTTTCTGTTCCATCTGGGAGGAAATGAACTAAACCACTTTCACCAAGCGCATATACCGAGTTGTCCGGCGCGGCTTCCAGTTGGTTGTAACCAGTTGACGAGATCAGTTTGGTTTTACCATCGAGGCCAACGCGGAAAACACGGCCATCGCTATTGCCTAGCCACAATGCGCCATCATTTGTTGCGGCAAAGGATTGCAAAGCCAGGCCTCTGCAGCTGAGAACGATTGTCAGGCTGCCATCCGGCTTGAGTTCGTAAACGGAGTTGCCGCTCCCGGTAACGGCAAGGACGCGGCCATCCGGGGTGGAGCGAACCCACCAAGGAACAAAATTTGCCGGCCAGACCAGTTCGGCCGAAGCTCCATCTACAACGCCGGAAAAATCATTGTGACCAGTCTCTTTAATTGGTTCGGGAGAACAAAGCTCTCGTTCCGGGGTGGGCGTTGAACTAGGAATTAGTGAGTTGAGCGAGGGGGTTGAAGTTGGAAGTGGGGCTGGACTAGGGGAACAGGCTGAAAGGAAGAGGACAAGCCCTGCAAACACACCACAAACCCTGTGCATGCTCGTATTGTAGTCGGAACAAGTATTTTCGCCTACCCGCCGGCGATCGCGGTCATTACGATGAAGGGTTCTTTGCCTTCGGCGACCGCCGCAGGCAGCGCAGTGTCGGGCGATTCGTGCGACAGGTCTTCCTGGCAGGCGAAGTAGCGCAGGAAGGCACGGCGCTCCCCGCTGCCGTGCTCGCGGATGGTGCCGCGTAGCATCGGAAACTTGGCCTCCACGGCATCCAATACGGAGCGCGCCGTCACCGGGCCGCTGACCGCGACCTCAACTTCCGCACCGGCGCGGGCGAGGTTCTGCAGATGATAGGGGAGCTTGACGCGGATCATGGTATTCGACAGACGTGAATTGTAGGGGAGGGTCTAAGACCCTCCCGCAGAATCTCAGGGCGGGTCTTAGACCCGCCCCTACGGATTCCTATGGTATCTCCTGGACTTCGATAGATTTGACCGCCGGCAGATCGCGGGCGATGGCCGTCCAGCTGTCACCGGCGTCCGCCGAGGCGTACACCTGGCCGCCGGTAGTGCCGAAATAGATGCCGCAGGGGTCCAGCTTGTCCACGCTCATGGCATCGCGCAGCACGTTCACGTAGCAATCCTTCTGCGGCAGGCCCTGGGTGAGCGCTTCCCATTCGTTGCCGCCGTTGCGGCTGCGATAGACGCGCAGCTTGCCATCCGGCGGGTAGTGCTCGCTGTCGCTCTTGATGGGCACCACGTAGAGCGTCTCGGGCTCGTGGGCGTGCACGTCGATGACGAAGCCGAAGTCGCTTGGCAAGTTGCCGCTGACCTCGCGCCAGCTGTCGCCGGCGTCATCGCTGCGCATCACGTCCCAATGCTTTTGCATGAAGAGCACGCCGGGCCGCGAAGGGTGCATGGCGACGTGATGGACGCAATGACCCACTTCGGCCGTGGGGTTGGGCAGGAAGTCGGACTTGAGGCCCTTGGTGATAGTCTTCCAAGTGGCGCCGCCATCGTCGCTACGAAAGGCGCCCGCCGCCGAAATGGCGACGTAGATGCGCTTGGCGTCCTTGGGGTCGAGGATGATGGTGTGCAGGCATAGGCCGCCGGCACCGGGCGCCCACTGGCTGCCGGTGGTATGCGTGCGCAGGCCGGAAAGCTCGGCCCAGCTTTTGCCGCCATCGGTGGATTTGAACAGGGCCGCGTCTTCCACGCCGGCGTATACGGTGTCGGGATCGTGCAGCGAGGGCTCGAAGTGCCAGACGCGCTTGAACTCCCAGGGGTGGGGAGTGCCGTCGTACCACTGGTGGTTGCCGGGCACGCCGTCGTACTTGAACTCGTTGCCCGCCGTCTCCCAGGTCTGGCCGCCGTCATCCGAGCGGTGCACGACCTGGCCGAACCAGTCGCCGGCCTGCGAGGCGTAGATGCGTTTGGGGTCGGCGGGGGAGCCTTTGAGGTGGTAGATCTCCAAGCCGCCGAAATGCGGCCCGGCGACCTTCCAGTCTTTGCGCTTGGCATCGGAGGTGAGGACGAAGGCGCCTTTATGTGTGCCTACGAGAACGCGAACTTGGGACATGGTGGCTCCTTGGTGGCGAAGAGTGGCGAATATTGTACATGGAGAGGGCAAATCGTCCAAAGTCCTGGGTCCAATGTCTGAAGTCGAGGATTCTCAAATCCCCCCTCATCCTTCCCTACAACTTCACCCGTTGGATGTTGGTTTTCCATATGACCCCCTAGGAAATCCCAATGCTGATCGTCGATTGCGGGCGGGAAGCAACCCCATCCCAAACAAGGTATGAGGGATGAGCGCGGAAGCAACCCCACCCCTAGCCCCCTCCCCTTATTAGGGAGGGGTGGTAATAAAACATGGAACGCGAAAGTTGTGGGGAAATTGAGGCAGGCTGTCAAGCAAGCAGATAGCTGAACCGGGGCGAGAGAATAGCATCTGAGAAGTAGAAGTGTAAATCACCGAGCGAAGTGAAGAGGCCGGGCAGTTTTAGTCTTATTGGAACTAAAGTGAACAGCCCGCTTAAACACAAACGCGGACTGATAAACCTGCCCTCTATCTTATGGTAAGGGAGAAAACTGCACTCCAAGACCCAGCTGTTCCGTCCACATTAAAGGCCCTTACTCTCCAATAGTAGGTTCCTTTGGGCAGGGTGCTAGCACCGTAGTTCAGGTCTCCAGGAAGAAGGGTTTTTTCGCGCACAATTCGGGACGAACTGAAGCTGCTGGAAGTCGATATTTGAATTTGATAATAGTTACCATATGCTACCGATTTCCAGTAAAACGCTGGGGTTGTATCCGTAATCACTTTCTTATTCGCCGGTGAAGTCAAGACAGGTTGTCCAGGCTTGGGGGCCGCAATAATCACGATGCGAGACGAACTCCAGTTACTAGGATTTCCGGCAGCATCAACGGCTCTGACCCGCCAAAGGAACTTACCGTATCCATTGAAAGCGGGTATGGCTGAATTATTCTTGATATCTTTCTGCGTAAACACAGCTTCATCCAACAACGGCAAGCTATTCAGTGCCGGGATAGTCAAGTACTGAAGCTCGTAGCTAACAGCTGTGCTGACTTTCTTCCAGGAATGAAGCGGAGTGCCTACTGAAAAATACAGGTCTACTGGGGAGCTCAAGATTGGCGCATTTGGGGCAACGGTGTCTATCTCGAAATACTGGGGCGTTGACCATGGGCCGTTCTCATAGATTCCATCTGCACGAACCTGCCAGTAATATCTTCCGTCTCCCAAGGTGGTCGCTGTGTAGCTGAGATCAGTAACGAAAGGGTTTTGGACAATTTTGTTTTGTTCGAAGTTACTGCTTGTCGCGATGCGAACTTCGTACTGACCAGCACAGGCAACTTTTTTCCAAGACAAGGTTGGCGTCGTGTCCCCTAATGCGGCTTTTGCACCCGGTGCCTTCAGCTCCGGGGCCAAGGGTTTGGCACAGTACATAACTCTACGCTCTTGATTTTCGCCTTTGGGAATGGCTGTTTCATTGCCGAAATCCCTATGCAACGGACTAAATTTTGTTAGCTCTGCGAGTAGTCCGACTAAGCCCCATCCGTTCATCGTGGTTCGTACATATTGTGTCCCAATCATAAAGTAAATATGTACATGCTGTCCTCCTGCCTGACCTCCGCACCCAAAGCTTAAGGTCGTAGCCCCAATTTTCTTTCCCTGCTTTATTGTTTGGCCCGGTGTGATTTTTTTTATATCTCTGTTGTCTATGTGTTGGTACCACATAATGAGACTATCGGATTCCCTCCTGATTCCCACACATGTTTCATGTGGATCAACAGCTATTCCTGTGAAGGCCGCATACACGATTTCGGATCTCCCAGTAGGGGTTCCAAAATCTAAGGCAAGCTGCCCACCATGTGGGCCCTGGTTATAAAGCCAAGTTTGGCCAGGCAACCATGGCAAGCCCTGAACCTCGTAAATTTTGCGGGAGAATGTGTACAAGTCTCGCCCCGAATCCACATCAGAAAGTAAAGACAGAGTCTCGGTTGATGTGCTTGTTGCTGTGGATGTATTGGGCGTTGAACTTGGAGTTGCGGATGCCGATGCAGTTGGCGAAATACTCTCTGTTGGGCTTGAACTTTGGGTCGGCGTCACGGTCGGAAAAACTGTGCTGGTTTCCGTAATCGTAGGTGATTGAATACTTGTGGGAGTCTGTGTTTGTGTTTCAGAAGCGGTATCTGTAAAGCTGGCTGTTAAAGTCTCATCTTGCTTTATTGTTGTTACAGGCGAAAAGGCAGTAAGGGAAAATCCAATTGTTGCAAGTAACCAAAAGAGTGCACGAATGAGCTTGTCAGTCCTGTAATTGGACATACCTAATCCTCCCATGATACCGATTCTTTTCTATATCTTATTTCAGGACTCGAAACAAAGCAATACCTTAGCCCACCTATACTCTTCGGACATCTACCTTGCCCTCTCCCCTCTCCTGTTTCTGGAGAGGGACCGGTGAGGGGTCAAATTTGCAATCAGCACTACATTCCCCGCTAACAGCTATCCCTACACCCTCACCCGCTGGAAGCGCTCGTCTTCTTTCAGCGTCAGCTTCAGTCCGTCCGCCAGCGGAAGCGGGTTGCCGGGAGCCGTTGGCCTGCCCTAAAGTAGCACGAAGGGCGGTGATTGTGGGGGAAGCAGGCCGGATGTCAAGGAAGTGAGCGAAAGATGAAGGCGCCTTTCATCAAAAAGAGGGCATCGCTACACGATGCCCTCTTTTTCATTCATGCGATTCGCGGCTGGCTCACCCAGCCCAGCCGACAACTATACAGGCACCTCCTCTTCCAGTAAGTTGAGCTTTGCGAACGCCACCTCACTGGCGATGAACGCCTTGAGTACTTCGCCCAGGCTGGCAAAGAAAGGATGTTTCGCGTTGTCAACAACCTTCTGCCCAAATTCAGGCAGCCACGTAGCCAAGTGATCATTCAGGAAAGCGTCAGCCCTACTAACCTGCCCCATGTTTGAATCAGGGCTTGTCTTTACTGCTTGAGCGAGCAAGTAGGCCATCCACTCCAACTCGATAGCGACATGGTCGGCTAGTTCCACGCGACCCAAATCGATCACCAAGCCTTCAGCGGACAAATTGTCTTCCATGGATTTGGCACAAGGCCCCTGAACAGTCCCACGGTCGGCTTCTGGTCGATTCTGATCAAAGACCGATTCGTATGGCGGGCAGGGCATCATCCCTGGTCCGACAAAAAGCCGCGTGTATTCAACACGCATATCGCTAACCAACCAGCCAGCAGAGGGTATAGAGGCTAAAAGTTTACCCACCGTTTGGCTAAGCTCATTCGTTTCTGTCGCCAGGTCCAGATGGTTTGCGGCAGCCATTAGTTCCTGCCTCAGGTTGCTTGTCAGGGAATTCATCAACGCTTCCCCGGGTTCTTGAAATGCCAAGGCCAGGAAGCGATAGAGAATCGCCCGTGCGACCAAAGTAGCCTCTAAACCTGATTGAGGCGCGATCATGCCGAACGTGCCTCTCCAGCAAAAGGCTTAAGGTGCGTGCGCGCCTGGTTAATGCCGAGGGTGATGACAAACAGGACCCCGGCCAAGACGCCAACCGTGATCATGATCTCTACCCACGTTGGCATGTAGGTCGGTTGATTCGTGAAGGGACTCGCGAACTGTGTATATCGGCCCAGGGATACGCCAGGAGCATAGTCAAGGTTGAGATTCTGGAAGCTTGGCAGGATGATGTTCATCCGTTTAAGGAAGACACCGACCATTGCCAACCCAGACGCTAATCCAATCCATTGGATTGAGCGGCGTGTGTAGGGAAGGACAAGTATTAGAAACGGAATCACTAACCCTACCAGGACTTCCCCCCAAAAGAAAGGTGCGTACCTGCCAGTAAGCAATTCACTGACAACGTTGAATGCATCCACACCTCGCGCATAGCTGATAGTCATTAGCTCTGAAAACAACAAGAAGGCATCCAGGGCAATGAAAGAAGCTAGCAAAGTGCCGAGTGAGGTGAACTGTTCGTCCTTGATTTTCGCAGATCGGCGGACGGCCAACATCACCAGCAGTAACAGGCCAAGACCAGATACCAACGCCGAAGAAATGAAGATCGGAGCCATTAACCCGGTGAACCAGAAGGGACGTCCGACCTGCAAACCGAAAATCCAAGCCGTAACCGAGTGCACCAAAATCGCCAACGGTAGAACGAAGTAAGCCAATCTACGCAGAACCCGATTCTTTCGAGTGGGCTCCGCAGTGCGCCAACGCTTGCCGAAGAGAATCCACCATTCCACCATCCCGATTGCCAGATAAGCGATCAGGATGACGATATCCCAGAAAAGCGGCGAGCTAGGGTTGCCGCCCAACAGGATGTTCACGATCCTTTCCGGATGCCCAACGTCGGGGATGATGATCGCCATGGCACCCATGATGCTAGCCACAGCCACGATTACACCGAGCGGGGCAATGCGTTCCAGGCTGTCGTTCTTCATGATGTATGCCAGGGAAGAAACGATCAGCCCGCCGGCGCTAAGGCCTACCAGGAAGGCGAAGGTGATGATGTACAGCCCCCATGAGACGGGGTTGCTTAACCCAGTCACCTGCAAGCCTGCCGAGTATTGATAGACCCAAGCCGCTACGCCCATCAGCATCAGCGCTGCCAACAGACCGGGCCATACTAGGCCTTTTAGAGATAAGTTTTTCATTGTCAGCCTCCGTAACTGGGCGTCTTTTCGACGATTGGGTGGTGCCTGCGAGCCGGCAGGTAGTAGATGTTAGGATCTGTGCCGAACTCGGGCAACAGCTGTGAACCATTCCGCTCGCGGATAAGGATGGAAACCTCGCTATTCGGGTCGTTGAGGTCTCCAAACGTTCGGGTCAAAGCCGGACAAGCCGCCACGCAAGCGGGCAATTCACCCTGATCCACTCGTTCAACACAAAATGTGCACTTCTCCGCCACATGCCGCGGCCGCTCAGGAACGGCGGGATTGCCTAGTTTGACACCCGCCAGTGAGACGCCGGTCTGAGGCTCGCCCCAGTTGAACACTTTTGCTCCATACGGACAAGCTGCCATACACATACGGCAACCGATGCACTTGTTGTAGTCTTGCATCACGATTCCGTCTTCGCGCTTATAGGTGGCGCCAACGGGGCATGCTTTGACGCAAGGGGCATTCTCACAGTGCATACATTGAACTGGCAGATTGGTCATTTTGACTTCGCCGGCCACCATACCCGGCGAGCCGGTAGCGGCACCTTCGACGTTGAGTATGCGGTTCCACCAGTTTCCCAGGGCAACGCCGTTTTCCGCCTTGCAGGCTGTTGCACATGTCCAACAACCAATGCAGCGATCGAGATCAATTACCAAGCCTAATCGTTTGTTAGCCATCATTAAGCCTTCCTGACTTCAACAAGAGTAGAGTTGAGCGTGTGTCCAAACGAAATCTTGGTATGACTGTCATTTGACAACACGCTTGCGTTACCGCCTGTATCGAGCCACCAGCCATTCTGCACCGAGACGACACCCTTGCGGATGCCTTGGTGCACACGGGCTTTCAGCTTGATCGTGCCTCTGTCGTTCAGCACTTCAACCATGTCGCCGGCTTCTATGCCGCGCTCTGTCGCATCCTCTTCATGGATATCCACCCAGGGCTGCGGGAAGATCTCGCGGATCCAGGCCATTTGTTGGTAGGTGCTGTGAACGAACGCATTTATTTTTGCGTTCACCAAGGCCAGTGGGTATTTCTTGTACAACTCAGGCGCGGTTTCGGCTGTTTCTTCAGCCGCCTTGTAATCCACCATTGGGTCTTCTTCTTTATCTTCCCAACGGACCGAATGGATCTCAATCCGGCCTGAAGGCGTGGTGAAGGGCGTGTCTTTGAACCAATAGAATGGTGGCTTGTCCCATTTCACGCCGAACTTGTTGTATTTCGCGTCGGACCACATCCATACTGGGCCGCTCTCACGCAGGCTCTGAGCCGTCAAGCCTGTCTTTACCAGCATTTCATCGATCCACTCTTCCTCGGTCTTGTTAAACTGATCTCCAAAGCCCAGCCGTTTGGCCAGCTCGGTATAGATCCAAGTGTCGGAGCGCGCCTCCCACAACGGCTCGGCCGCTTTGTCCATGATCTGAAAATGGAAGTTGCGGCTGGGAGCCATCAAGTCGTAGCGCTCAAACAGATGAGCTGCCGGAAGAACGATGTCGGCAATTTGCGCCGCATCGGTCATAAAGTTATCTTGGACGACGATAAAGGGGATCTTCTCGATCATCGCCTTGCGAACCAGGCTGCTGTTGGGCGACTGGCCGAGACCTTTACCTTGCCAATAGACCACTTGAAGCGGGTACGGCTTCTGTTCCCACAGGTACTCACCAAGCTTGGTGGCGGGGATAGAACCCTTCACGTCAGATTCAAACGGGCTGGAGATGTTGGTCGAAGGCCAGTGGCTGACACCGGCGGTGTCGTTTACACCAGCGCCGGCCATTCCATAGTTGCCGGTAAGGGCGGCCAAGGTGATCAAAGAGGCGACGAAGTATTCGCCGTGAGTCGTCCGCTGAGCGCCCGACATGCCGCTGTTGATCATTGCCGGTTTGCTGGCGGCATATTCACGCGCCAGCAACACGATCTTGTTGCCGTCTACGCCGGAGATCTCGCTGACCGTGGCCACATCGTATCTGGCGGCACGTTCTGCAAGCCGAGAGAACACGGTTCGGACAGCAAGGCCATTTACTTCAAAGCTACCGCTGAGCGCCGGCGAAGCGACCTCTGTATGTTTGACCGCAGTCTTGGTCGCCAAATCCCATACGTAGAAAATTGCCGGATCGCCCTCAGCGACCAAGTCGCTTTCACGCAGGAGCTTGCCTGTGCTCTCCACGACCAGGAAAGGCATATTTGTTCGGTTCAGCATGAACGTTTCGTCATAGAGTTTTTCATCTATGATGACCTTGATCATCCCCATGGCGATAGCCGTATCCGTGCCGGGACGCGGAGCCAGCCATACGTCAGACTTTGCGGCGGTCTCGCTAAAGCGAGGATCGATGGTGACCAGGCGCATGCCTTTTTCGATGCCGTTAGCCATATAGCGCCAGTGCGGGGTGTAAGAAACGGCAGGGTTGTGACCCCAGGAGATGTGCAGCTTGGAGAAGGCAAAATTCTCTATCTCCGAAACCCGGTAGCCGATCATGGCTGTCGAAGCTTCGCCCATTGCGTTACAGCACAGGCCGCCTTTGCCGGCTGTGGTGACCCCTTTGCCAAACACGTTAGCAAAGCGACCCATCATTGCCCCCGGCATCTGTGAAAGCACAGCGCCGCGCTGGAAAAGAACAGTTTCTGCCCCAAACTCATCGCGAGCCTCGGCTAATTTCTCGGCAACCGTGTCAAGCGCCTCATCCCATGAGATGCGCTCCCATTTGCCTTCGCCGCGCTCCCCAACTCGCTTGAAAGGATATTTTAGGCGAGCCGTGCTGTATAGCCCTTGCAAACGAGAATAGCCACGCAAGCATGGGCGAAGATAGAAATCTGGATCTGGAGCAAGGCGGACAATTCTTCCATCGCGCACATGTACCTGGAACGCGCAGTGGTTACATTCGGGGTTATTGGCACTGCGAAATACCTGGTCGAGTGGGGCAGACATAGCTTTCTTGCCCGCTGTGACCAGGCTGGCTTTTAGACCACCGGTCAACACCGCCGCCCCGCCGAGCGCCGCGCTCCATTTTAGGAACGAGCGCCGGGTGAGGTTTGGGCTTGCAGTCTTTGTGTTAGTTAAGTGACCTTCACTCATGTGATTCCTCCAAACCGTAGATCTGCCGGCAAAAGGAATGCAGGGGCTGGCAGGGTCCCTGGGCAAGATTTTTGTCTCTCTTCCTGGAATACAATCCTCCTTCAATAACAAATAAGCGCCGATTTGCGCTTACTAGGACATTGCCAGAGTACTTGCGCAGGGGGTATCCGGCATCCTCACTAATGGTGATGCAGTCTCACCCTTTCGGGTGAACTTAAGCGAAATTGCAACTATTTCACTTGATCAAGGGCGGATCCTCTAGCTAACGGCTTGCCACCCTTGCTCCCGCGCCGTATAATGCCGCCACAACCTAAGCAGCACACGCGACGACCGGGACCAGTAGCCGGGTGGACAGGTTAGAAACCTGTCCCTACATGCCGCCCAGGAAGCCGAGACCTGTGACGCCGACATTAAACCGTCGGCCTACACATAACTGCGAGCCTCAGCCGGCAGCCCCAGCGAAGACCCCCCGCGAGCGTAAGCCCCAAAGGCAACTCCCGTACAAACCACGGGGCCGAGTAAGGCGAACGGGAGCTCCCGTTACAGAGCGATCAAGATAATCAAAGGCAATCGGTTAATCAGTTAATCGAAGCCTTGATTAATTTAGGTGGAACCGCGGCGCACCTGCGCTCGCCCTAAGCATGGGTGAGCGCTTTCTGTTTAACCAAGGATCGATATGGAGAGTAGAAACGAGCGGGTAGGCCAGCGCAGATCCGGATGGATGTTTCGCTCCGCTCAGCATGGCACAATGGAATAAGGAGCAATGATGGCGCAGAAACAGACACAACGTTACCAGGACACGGACCTCTACAAGGTGCGGCATTCGGCGGCGCACATCATGGCGCAGGCGGTCACCGAGCTGTTCCCGCCCGGCGAGGCCAAGGTGGCCATCGGCCCGCCCATCGAAGACGGCTTTTACTACGACTTCGACCTGCCGCGCCAACTGACGCCGGAGGACTTCGCCGCCATCGAGAAACGCATGCGCGCCATCATCGGCGAGAAGTACGAGTTCAAGAAACGCGTCGTCTCGGCGGCCGACGCCAAAAAAGAATTCAAGGACCAGCCCTACAAACTGGAACTGATCGAGGGCCTGGAGAAGGGCGGCCTGGACGAATACGGCGAGCCGCTCAAAGAGAAGCCGGAGATCTCCTTCTACACGCACAACGGCTTCACGGACCTGTGCCGCGGTCCGCACGTTGCGGACACGGGGCAGATCAATCCGGATGCGTTCAAGCTAATGAACCTGGCCGGCGCCTACTGGCGCGGCGACGAAAAGAACAAACAACTGCAGCGCATCTACGGCACGGCCTGGGAAACGGCGCAGCAGCTCGAGGAGTATCTGTGGCGCCAGGAAGAAGCCAAGAAGCGCGACCACCGAAAACTGGGCAAGGAGCTGGGCCTGTTCCATTTCTCCGACGACATTGGCCCCGGCATCCCGCTGTTCACGCCCAAAGGCGAGATGCTGCGCCACCTGATGGAAGATTACGTGCGCGAGACACAGACGCGCTACGGCTTCCAGCACGTGTGGACGGGCCACCTGGTGAAGGAAGACCTCTACAAGAAGTCCGGCCACTACGATAACTATCGCGAGGTGATGTATCCGCCCATGGTGGACGAGGGCGTCTCCTATCGCCTCAAGCCGATGAATTGCCCCAGCCATATGACGCTGTACAAGGAGATGGGCCTGCATTCCTACCGCGAACTGCCGCTGCGCTTCAGCGAGTTCGCCACGCTGTACCGCTACGAGAAATCCGGCGAGCTCTCCGGCTTAGTGCGGGTGCGCGCCCTGACGCAGGACGATTGCCACACCTTTTGTACGCCGGAACAGATCGAGCAGGAGTTCACGCTCTCGCTGAATCTAATTCGTGAAGTGTTGGAACGCTATAGGTTCACGGATTATTCCGTGCGCCTCTCGCTGCGCGGCGGCGAAGGCAAATTTGTGGACGACCCGGAGAAATGGGACAAGGCCGAAGCCGCGCTGCGCGCCGCTATGGACAAGAACAAAATAGATTACTTCGATGCCGAGGGCGAAGCCGCCTTTTACGGACCGAAGGCGGATTTCATCGCCCGCGACGTGCTCGGCCGCGAATGGCAACTCTCCACCATCCAGGTGGATTTCATCCAGCCAGCGCGCCTGGGGCTGACTTACATCGGCGAGGACAACCAGGAGCACACGCCCGTGGTGCTGCACCGCGCCGTAACGGGCACGACGGAACGGTTCATGGCCACGATCATCGAGCACTTTGCCGGCGCCTTCCCGGTGTGGCTGGCGCCCGTGCAGGCCGTGCTCATCCCCATCGCCGACCGGCACGCGGAGTACGCCAACAAGGTGGCGGCGGAGCTGCGCGAGGCCGGGCTGCGCGTGGAAGTCAATGCTGGCAGCGATCGCATGAGCGCTAAGATCCGCGACGCGCAGAAGCAGAAGGTACCTTACATGTTGGTGATGGGCGACAAGGAAGCGGAAGCGGGCGCTGTGGCCCTGCGCCTGCGCTCCGGCGAAGACCTGGGCGCCATGCGCGTAGAGCAGTTTGTGGCGCGGGCGAAAGCGGATATCGAAAAAGGCGACTGACGGGCAGGGGCGGTTTGCAAACCGCCCCTATGGCGTTGTGTCATCCTGGGCTTAGCGAAGATTGGGGATTGCCTAGCGCTGGTTTGGAGACCTCTTCGCTTCGCTCAGAGTGACACCTAAGCTGCTGCCTTTATAATTATCATCTTCCATGAAAGCCGTCCAATTCACCTTCTCGTATCCACGGTATGGCCTGGGCTTAGCGCTAGGCCACTGGGTGCCCGGCATCCTGTGGAGCGGCGCTTCCTGCACCGTGATGCGCGAGGTGCCGGAGCCGGCGCTGCCCGGCCCCGATTGGGTCAAGGTCAAGACGCGGCTGGGCAGCATCTGCGGCACGGACCTGGGCGCCATCTACCTCAAGACCAGTCCCTATTATTCTCCGTTCAGCTCCTTCCCGTTCACCTTCGGCCACGAGAATGTCGGCACCATCGCTGAATTGGGTGCGGACGTGAAGGGCTGGAAGGTTGGCCAGCGCGTGATCGTGAATCCCATCCTGGCTTGCGAGGCGCGCGGTTTCAAGGATTTGTGCGAATATTGCGCCCGGGGTGAGATCAACCGCTGCCGCCGCTTCACCGAAGGGGCGCTGGCCCCCGCGATCATGACGGGTACGGCGCGGGACACCGGCGGCTCCTGGTCGGCGGCCTTTGTCGCCCACCGCAGCCAGCTGTATGCGGTGCCCGACGCGGTCAGCGACGAGAACGCGGTGATGGTGGAACCCTTTGCTTGCGGTTTGCACGCCGCGCTGATCGATTTCCCAAAAGACGACGAAACGATATTGATATTAGGCGCGGGCACCATGGGGTTGGTGACGCTGGCGGCGTTGCGCGGGTTGGGTTGCAAGGCGCGCATCCTGGTCTCGGCGCGATATGACGAACAAGCCGAAGCCGCCAAGCGGCTAGGCGCGACGGAAGTATTGCGCGACGATCTGTACGCGCAAGTGGCTGAACGCACTGGCGCCAGGATCCTGAAGCCGCTATTGGGCAAGCCGGTGGTTGAAGGCGGGGTGGACCGCATCTACGAGTGTGTGGGCAGTGACCGTTCGCTGGACGATGCCAACCGGCTCGCGCGCAGCGGGGGCAAGGTGGTGCTGGTGGGCATCCCCGGTATCGCCAAAGGAGTGGACTGGACCGCCATCTTCGCCCAGGAGCTCACCGTGCTGGCCGCCCGGCAATTCCACAACGCAGAGCAGTATGCCGGCAAAGCCTGGCGCGCCTTCGACCTGGCGCTCGATCTGATGGCGGGCGGGAAGGTCGACCTCGGCTGGATGGTCAGCCGCAAATACGCATTGGCGGATTACAAGCGGGCGCTGGGCGACCTGGCTCGCAAGGGATCGCAGGGCATCCTCAAAGCCGCCTTCGAGTTCGCTTAACCTAGGCCGCCGCTGTGGCTTCTCCCAGGCCCCGAAGGACCAAACTCAGATATCTCGCGGTCGGTGACTTTGAGCTTTCGCTGACTTGCTGCGGAGTTCCTTCGGCGATCAGGTAACCTCCAGCCCGGCCGCCTTCCGGCCCCAATTCGATCAACCAATCGGCGGCAGCGATGATTTCCACATTGTGTTCGATGATCAGCACAGAGTTGCCCTCATCGACCAGCCTCTGCAGAACAATCAGAAGCTTGGCGATGTCCGCGGGGTGGAGCCCCGTGGTGGGTTCGTCGAGCAAATAAAGTGTATGGTCACTCGAGTTCCGTCCCAGTTCCTTGGCCAGTTTGACCCGCTGGGCTTCTCCGCCTGAGAGCGTAGTTGCCGGTTGGCCGAGCTGCAGGTATCCCAAACCCACTTCTGTCATGAGACGCAAGCGACCGGCGATGGGTGGCTCAGTGGCGAAGAGGGCCAGCGCCTCCTCCACCGTCAGGTCCAGTACCGAAGCGATGTCAACTCCTTTATATCGCACCGCCAGCACTTCAGGCTTATAGCGCCGCCCCTTGCAGGCTGGGCAGCGCACTTGGGCATCTGGCAGGAAATGCATGTTCACGGTGAGCGTACCGGCGCCTTCGCAACGCTCGCAGCGACCTCCCGCCACGTTGAAGGAAAAGTGCCGCGGGCTAAGCTTTGCAGACTTGGCTCCCTCCAGGGTTGCATAAACCTCGCGGATCGCCTTGAACACTTCGGTGTACGTAGCGGCGTTGGAACGCGGCACTCGCCCGATAGGCATCTGGTCGATGGTGATGACATCACCGATGGCTTGCCACCCCTCGATCGATTTGTGCGTACCAACCAATTGCCCCGTGCCGCCCAAACGATCCCTGGCAGCCGGCTCGAGGATGTCAAAGATAAGCGAAGATTTGCCCGACCCAGAAACACCAACCACAGCGACCAACTGGCCCAAGGGAATAGCGACATCGATTGTCTTTAGGTTATGTACGCCAGCTCCCTTGATGATTAGTTGACCCTGGCGCGTCTTCCTCGGCGCGCGCAGTGGTAGACGCGCACGCCCCGAAAGAAACGCGCCAGTTGGAGAGTTGAGATCGCTGGCGACATCATCCGGAGATCCTTCAGCCACGATCTGGCCTCCATGTTTGCCGGCCGCAGGTCCGAATTCGACCACATAATCCGCGGCGCGGATCATCTCCAGATCGTGCTCGATGACCACCACCGTGTTGCCAAGGTCGCGCAATTGGCGCAAGACGCCGATCAGCTTCGCAGTGTCACGCTGATGTAACCCGATCGTGGGTTCGTCCAACACGTAAAGGACCCCAGTGAGCCCGGAGCCCAGCAGGGAGGCCAGGCGCAGCCGCTGATTTTCGCCTGCAGAGAGGCTGGGGGTAGCCCTCTCCAGGGACAGATAACCGACTCCGATGCTCACCAAACGCTGGATGCGTCGTTCCAGGTCGTCGACGACTGGCCTGGCGATGGCCATCTCGTTCTCATTGCAGGTCGCCTTCATTTCCTGGATCCAAATGGCCAACTCATCCAAAGGCAATTCGGAAGTCTCGACAATATTTCGCCCGGCCACGCTCACCTGGCGACTTTCTTTTCGCAGCCGGGTGCCATTGCATTCGGAGCAAACGCTCTTGGCGTATAAGGTTTCCGTTTTCACGGCCAATCCGGAATCCGAACTGCCTTCGGAATAGCGCCGGCGCAAATTAGTGATGACGCCTTCGAAACGGCCTCGCACGGTGGAAGTGGGCGGGGTGACATTGGGGAAGTGGCGGACAAATTCCTGGCTGTTGACGCCGTAATAAAGGAGATCGCGCTGCGCTTGGCCCAACTCGCCTATCGGTAGCGTGAGATCGAAATCGAATTTGTATCGATCCCCGGCGCGCTGCAGGGTGAGCGCAAAGCGGTCGGCGTTGAAGGCATCCCAAATGAGCACCCCGCCACCCACGACACTTTTCTCCAGGTCAAAGACTCGCTCGATCTGCAAGTCGGCCACCACGCCCAATCCGGTGCAACGCGGGCAGGCGCCCGCCGGCTTGTTGAACGAAAAGCTGGCCAAGCCCAACATGGGGAGTTGATTCCCACAATGCGGGCAGGCTGTGGTTTCACCCTCTTCGGGGCTGGATTCGTCCTCAATCCAGATTTCGTCGTTGTGCTCCGGAGGGGGCACATCTTTCCCGCAAGCCGGACACGGCCTGTGCCCCAGACGGGCAAAGAGGACCCGCAGATAGGTAAAAAACCTCCGTGACGGTCCCGACCGTAGAACGTGGGTTGCGATTCGTGAGGTGTTGGCTTACGCTGATGGAAGGGGAGAGGCCACGGATGCTGTCGACCGGAGGTCTGGTCATGCCATCCGTCACCAAGCCAAGCGACTCCATATATTGCCGTGCGCCTTCGAGGTAGAGAGTGTCGAAAGCAAGGGTGGACTTGCCAGAACCGGATAAGCCAGTTAGTACAACCAGCTTATTCTTTGGGATATCGACATTTACGTTCTTGAGGTTATGCAGGCGGGCGCCGCGGACCTGAATGCTGTTTTGCATCTAGTATCCCTTCCGTTGATTTCCTCCATCGTATGGGGCAGACCCAGGGGATGTCAGGAGGCATATGTCCCAGGTAAATTCCCTCTTGAGCTGGCGATGCCCAAGAATACAACAAGCCGCCCGGAGGAGGTGGGCGGCTTGTTGTTGGGAGGAGAAAGAACGCTACTGTTCGTCCCCGTTATAACTTTGAAGGCCATTACTTTTTAGGGCTTAATGCCCCAGGATTGTCATACAATTACGGGGCCAACTGTCCTGAAAATGGTTCTTGGTTCAATGTACAATTGACTATACAAGTTAGCTTACAGCTTTTCAGAGAGGAGCGTAAGCTCGTTGGACCCAGCGGCACTCAAAGACAGGCTTCCTCAAGCGGTCAAAAAAGATAAAAACCTGCACTTGCTGACCCAGTTGCTGCGCAACATGATGGGTGCCGTTTCGGCGCAGCCCAACACCACAGCGGCCTCGCGGGAGATCGCCGCGCAAATGGCGCTTATGCTCAAAGCGGAGCGGGCGGTGGTTTGCGGTTGGAATCAGCAAACCAATCGCCTGGTGATCTGGGGCGAATACAAGCGCAGCCTGTCCAAACAAACGGTCGCCTCCAGGGAGCGAAGAGGCGCGCGGCTCAGCGCTTTTCTGGCCCGCGCCCTGGCGGGCCGGGAGCCTGTGCATTGCGAGGCCAGCCCTTCGCTTGCTAAAGAGCTCAAACCCTTAATGGAACTTCCTGCGGGGACGAAGGCGATCTTGTGTATCCCCATCCATTCCTCGCACGAACCGCTAGGCCTGGTGATCGCCGCGGGCCCGCGCCCCTTTGGGCAGGTGGATATGATCGTGGGGCAGATCTTTGCCAACCACGCCGCGCTGATCCTGGACAATGTGCATCTGCAGGACGACGCCCAACGCCGCTCCGAAGAGATCGAAGGGCTACGCAAGGCCAGCCTGGAACTAAGCTCCACGTTGGACCGCACCGAAGTCATCACCGTGGCTTTGAGGAACGCCCATCGCCTCTTGCCCGAAGTAAGGTTGGCGCGCATTTTCCTGTGCGAAGGCAATAAGCAAGAGCTGGCCGGAGCGTTGGCGGTTGCCGGAGCGGATCCCGGGGATTTTCATGACCCGCGGCCTGAAGGCTGGGTGCGGGACGTATCCTGCAACGGAGAATCCTTGTACCTGGGCAATCTGGACAAGGGCACTCCCGGCCGCCCGGTCACCAAGCGCGATCTGGCGATCATCTCGATGTCCCTGCAATCCGGCGATCGCGTGCTGGGAGTGATCGAGATCGTCTATGGCCCTCCGGAATTCCTCGATGAGGAGCTGCGCATCGCGCGCCTGCTGGCCGACCAGACCGCCAGCGCCATGGAGAACGCCCGCTTGCACGCTCAGGCGCGCCAGGCGGCGTTCACCGATATATTGACCGGCCTGCCCAACCGGCGCTCCTTCGATGCCCGGCTGGAAGAGGAGTTGCGCCGCGCGGCGCGCTATCAGCGCTTCTTCTCCGTGGTCATGATCGACCTGGATCATTTCAAGATGATCAACGATCGCTTTGGCCACAATGTGGGCGATGTGGCTCTGCAGGACGTGGCTCGTTGCCTGCGCTACAAAGTGCGCGATACGGATTTCTTATCCCGCTATGGTGGCGACGAATTCGTCCTGCTCCTGCCCGAGACGCATGCCGCCGAAGCCGATAAGCTTAGCCAGAAACTGCGCGCCGGCATGGGTGAGTGTATTGTCGGCTGGAGCCACGCCGATCCAGATGCGCTTTCCTTTTCCTACGGCATCGCCGAATTTCCCGGGGATGGCCTCGATGTAGCCACGCTGATGAGCAGGGCGGACAAAGCGATGTACGGCGACAAGGGCCGCATCCCGGTAACTCCGCGCGGTTAGAATATCGTTTCTCCCATGGCTCAAACCCCACCTGCCCCGCCGACCAGCAGCCGGCGCCTGCGCAAACGCGTCGGCCTCGGTATCGCCCTCATCGGCCTGGTGCTGTTCCTGCTCGGCGCCAAGCCGGATTGGTTCGGCATGGACCGCAGCCCGGTGGTCGGCTTCATCCAAATCGAAGTCTTCATGGCCGGCCTCGGCTTGATCGCCCTGGGCGGCTACTTCACCATGGAGGCCATGTGGCGCGGACGCGACCGGCCCGTGGTGGCTGAATTCGGCGCCCGCCTGGTGGGCACCGGCTACGTGATCTCGTTAGCCTCGGGCATGGCTGACGTGTTCGGCCTGGGCACGCGGCCGCTGCCAGCGGTGCCGTTCTTCGGCTATTGGCAGGGCACCGGCGTTCTGGCGGGCCAGATCGTGATGATCATCGGCTTCGTAATGATGTCGCCTATATGGTCGAGCATTGATTTCCGGCGACAGAATAAGAAGAAATAAAAGAGCGCACTGGTGGAGTGCGCTCTTTTTATGCAACTTCGTATTTAGGTCTAGCTTTTTTCTCGCTGCAGCTTGCCGATGGCAGCCAGCATTTCTTCGTTGCTATCAAATTTAAATTCGGGCAATCCTTGTTCCGCGGCGCGGGACGCTTCGACGCCCTCGAGCCTGACCAGATCGCTCTGGACCACGACCGGTTTCGCCAGCCCCGCGGCTTTCGCCGAGAAGGCCGCCGGCCCGCCGCCAGCTTTCGGCGCGGACGTTTCCAGATAGCGCAGCACCGCTTGCGCGGCATTGGTGCCATCTTTGCGCGCGGCGCCTACCAGGCCGGTGCTGGCCTGGCGCGCCCAGCCTGCCAGGAATACGCCTTCCACCGGTTGCTGCAGCTCGGGGTTATAGGCTTCGTAGGAGATCTCGTCGATGGGGAAGCGCGTCTGGGGATTCTTGGCGTAATCGCCCCATTTGTCTAAAGGCAGGCCCAGGCCGGGATCCACGCGGTCGCCGATACAGAAGACCACCGT
Source organism: Anaerolineales bacterium (assembly GCA_040902205.1). Taxonomy (GTDB): domain Bacteria; phylum Chloroflexota; class Anaerolineae; order Anaerolineales; family UBA11579; genus JAMCZK01. The sequence continues at coordinate 54,925 of JBBDXR010000033.1, forward strand.
ATCACAGGCGATCTCGCGGAAGGTGCCGAGGTCCACTGATTTGGTCTTGCCATCGGCGCCCAATTGCAGAGTTGTATCTTCCACTTCAAGAGCGCGGGCGCGGCCATCCTTGCCGGTCAGAATGCGGCTGGGGGAGGCCAGGAATTGGAACGAGAAGCGCGTGTCTGACACGGGTTCTTCGGCGTTGCCCAGCGCCGAGAGGATGAAGGCTTTGGCCGCGTCAGGGTCCTGCCCCGCGGCGCGCAGCACCGGGGCGGTGCGCTCGACTTCGGCGTCCAGCGCCTTCAGGTCCAGGTTGCGGCCGACGATCTCCATTTCCTTCTTGGTGAACTTTACGTCCGCCGGACCGCGGCGAGCCACAGCGATCACTTCGTCCACCTTCAGCGAGCGAATGGCCCAGTGGGCAATGTCCATCATCACGTTGCCCACGCCGATGCAAGCCACGCGCCGGCCGACGGGGAAGCTCTGTTCGCTAAAGGGCGGCAGATGGTTGTAATAGTAGACCAGGTCCTTGGCATGGAAGACGCCCGGCATCTCTTCGCCTGGCAGGCCCAGGCGCTTGGTGCCCTGCGCGCCTACGGTCACCAGGATGGCGTCGAAGCCCAGCGCCTGCAGGTCAGCCAGGCTGATCTCGTCGTCCAGGCTGATGCTCAGATTGCCGAAATACTCGATATTGGGCAGGTCCAGGATCTGGCGGAACTGCTTGCGCAGCCCATCCTTCATCTTGAGCTTATCGGGGTAGATGCCGTATTCAGCCAGGCCGCCGGCCTTGATATCCCGGTTGAGCAGGGCCACTTTCACGCCCTTCATCGCCAGTTCGCGGGCAGCGAACAAGCCGGCCGGGCCGGCGCCGATGACTGCAACGGCATGAGCAGAGAAGTTATTGTCGGTCATCCTGTCCTTTTTTGGCGGTGCTGTCAAATTTTTGGCATCACGGCATTGTATCTTAAATCACGAACCGCTCCCCAAGAACGCAGTTGGCGCCACGGCCGCAGCCGAAAACATCACCTTTGTTCCCAAATAATGCTCGCTGTGCTATAGTTTGTGGCGTTTCCCCGGAAGCAACAAGGTATGGATGTCCTAAAAACCACTCTCTCCAATGGGCTCAACGTCCTTTTAAAGGAGATACACACCACCCCCATCATCAGCCACTGGCTGTGGGTGCGGGTCGGCTCGCGGGATGAAGGCTCCGGCCTCACCGGCGCCTCGCACTGGGTGGAGCACATGCAGTTCAAAGGTACGCCGCAGTTCCCTGCCGGACGGCTGGATAAGGACATCTCGCGGGATGGCGGCTTCTGGAACGCCATGACCTATATCGACTGGACGGCCTACTTCGCCACCATGCCGGCCGACAAGATCGATCTGCCCATGCGCCTGGAAGCCGACCGGCTGGTGAACAGCAACTTCGATGCGCAGGAAGTGGACTCCGAGCGCACAGTGATCATTTCCGAACGGCAGGGCAACGAGAACAACCCGATGTTCCTGCTGGACGAGGATGTGCAGCAAGCCGCCTTCGATAAGCATCCCTACAAGCACGAGGTCATCGGCTACACGGCTGACCTGAAATCCATGTCGCGCGATGACCTTTATCACCACTACAAGCGCTTCTATGTCCCGAATAATGCCGTGCTGGCTGCGGCCGGCGATTTCGATGCCCAGGTCATGCTGGAGCGCATCCGTGAGCTCTATGAGGCGATCCCCGCCGGCCCTGCGCCGGCGCGCGTGGCCGCCGAAGAGCCCGCGCCGGTGGAAGAGCGCCGCGTGGTCACCAAGGGTCCGGGCGAGACCATCTTCGTCAAGGCCGCCTACCGTTCGGTGCGCGCCACCGACCCCGATTTCTTCGCCCTCACTGTGGCCGACAGCCTGCTGGCCGGCCCCAGCAATCTGAACATGTTCAGCGGCGGCATCTCCAACAAAACCTCGCGCCTCTATCGCCATCTGGTGGATCGCGATCTGGCGGTGGGTGTCAACGGCGGGCTGCAGGCCACTATCGATCCGTTCGTGTACGACATCACCATCGTGGTGCATCCCGAACGCAAGGCCGAGGAAGCCGTGGCCGCGCTCGACGAGGAGATCGCCCGCTTGCAGGACAAGCCGCCCAAGGTCGAGGAACTGACCCGCGCAGTGAAGCAGGCCCAGGCGCTGTTCGCCTACGGCAGCGAGAGCATCACCAACCAGGCTTTCTGGCTGGGCTTCGCCGAAGTCTTCGATCGCTACGCCTGGTTCGAAACTTATTTGGCGCAACTGGCGGCGGTGACCCCGGCGGATGTGCAGCGCGCCGCGCAAACGTACCTGCGCCCGCAGCGGCGCGTGCTGGGCGTGTACCAGCCCGACGGCCGCCCGGCTGGCGACGAATGAAAAGCAATGCGGCTCTTTCACTGTCGTCCATCCCCGGCGCGGACGACATCACCCGCGTGGAACTGGCCAACGGCATTGTGGTGCTGGCCCGTGAGAATGCCAACAGCCTCTCGGTGACCTTGCGGGGGTACCTGCCGGCCGGCTCGCTCTTTGATCCCGACGACAAGCTGGGCCTGGCGGATTTCGTGGCCGACGCGCTGATGCGCGGCACAGCCAAGCGCCAGTTCCAGGCCATTTACGATTCGCTGGAATCCATCGGGGCCAGCTTCGGCTTCAGTTCCGGCACGCACACCGCCGGCTTCGGCGGCAAATCGCTGACCGAAGACCTGCCGTTGATGCTGGATATTTTGAATGAGGGCCTGCGCGCCCCCAGTTTCCCCAGCGACCAGGTGGAAAAGCTGCGCGCCCAGTTACTGACCGGCCTGGCGCTGCGCGTCCAGGACACACGCGACATGGCCTCGCTGCATTTTGATGAACTCGTCTACCGCGGACATCCCTATGCCCGCCCCGAAGACGGCAACCCGGAGACCATTGGAGCCATCACCATTGACGACTTGCGCGGATTCCATCGCAAGACCTACGGCCCGCGCGGCATGGTGGTGTCCATCGTCGGCGGGATCAACGCCTTCACCGCGGTAGAGCAGGTACGCGCCACACTGGAAGATTGGACGAACCCGGAGCAACCGGCATCGCCTGAACTCCCCGCCTGGGAGGCTTTGCCCGAACGCGTTTACAAGCGTCACGACATTGCCGGAAAAAGCCAGAGCGACCTGATCGTCGGCACGGCCGGCCCGCCGCGGCTGGCGCCGGACTTCATGGCGGCCAACCTGGGCAACAACATCCTGGGCCGCTTCGGGCTGATGGGCCGCGTGGGCGACTCGGTGCGCGAGAAAGCCGGTTTGGCGTATTATGCATACAGCAGCCTGGCCGGCGGCACCGGCCCCGGGGCCTGGGAAGTGGCCGCCGGCGTAAACCCGGCCAATGAACAGAAGGCCATCGACCTGATTTTCGAGGAGTTGCGGCGCTTCACAAGCGAACTGGTCAGCGAAGAAGAATTGAGCGACAGTAAATCCAACTTCATCGGCAGCATGCCGCTATCGCTGGAGAGCAACGGGGGCGTAGCCGAGGCGCTGCTCAACATCGAGCGCTACCAACTGGGCATGGATTTCTACCGGCACTTTCCCGGCCTGGTGCAAAGCGTGACGCAGGAAGAGATCCGCGCCGCGGCTGCCAAGTATCTGCCAGTCGATAAGCTGGCCGTCTCCGTGGCCGGCCCGCGGCGGGCAGGAGCCTGATGGCGCTATTGCTCACCGGCATCGATATGATCGAAGTGCAGCGCCTGGAAGAGGCTATTGCCAGGCACGGCGAACGCTTCCTACATCGGGTGTATACCGCTACAGAACTGGAGCAATTGCAGGGCAACCTGCCCTCGCTGGCTGCGCGCTTTGCCGGCAAGGAAGCCGTGGCCAAAGCGCTGGCAACCGGCATCGGCCCGATCAGCTGGCTGGAGATCGAGATCCTGCGCGGCCCGGCGCGCGAGCCGGTGCTGCACCTTTACGGCCAAGCCAAACGGCTGGCGGCCGAACGCGGCGTGCAGCGTTGGTCCATCAGCCTCTCGCACACGCACCTGCACGCCATCGCCATCGCTGTGGCGAGCTAGGTGCTGGCCGGATCGCCGCGGACGACTCCGACGCCTTCAAGGCGCTGCTGGAGTAGGCCAAAGTACGCGCTGCCGATCTGCCTGCCCTTGTTCCTCCCTTCCTTGACACTCGCCCGTCTTTTCCCATAAATCTCCGTTTACCTGCTACATTCTTAGCTCGACTTTCTTACTACTTGGGGGATCTTCATGTCGCAAGTTGTCCCTTTTCCGTCTGTCCAGCCTGCCTGTCCTGTCAAGTTCATAGGTTGCCCGTGTTATCAACTTGACTCCTATCAATGTGTAACTCTGGAAGGCGATTGAGCTGTCAAGTTGCTAATAGGCTGTGTCTCGCGTTAGCAACTAGCAACTTAACGCCGGCTAGGCTGTCAAGTTGTACCGATGCCGTGTGTCTCCCACGGTACAACTTGACAAGATATCGCAGGGGCGAGGGCAGGCTTCGCGGGCTTATAATCCGCCTTCCTCATTTCCTCTTCGCCTACAGGAGTTCCCATGCGGATCATCGGTCGTGTATTGCTCGGTTTGCTTGCCGTCATCATCCTCCTCGTCGTGGCGGTGGTGGCTTACGTATGGCTGGCCATCGATGATTCCTTCCCGCAGGTGGACGGCGAGATCCAGCTTTCCGGCCTCGATGGCCAGGTGGACATCTACCGCGACCAGGCCGGCATCCCCCACATCTACGCCTCCACCGAACACGATCTGTTCTTCGCCGAGGGCTATGTGCACGCCCAGGATCGCTTCTGGCAGATGGACTTCAACCGCCACGTGGGGGCAGGGCGCCTTTCCGAGATGCTCGGCTCCGCCACTTTGGATAACGACCTCTTCCTGCGCACGGTGGGCTGGGAGCGAGTGGCCCAGGCCGAACTCGAACTGCTGGACGCCGACAGCCTGGCCATGCTGCAAGCCTACGTCGACGGCGTCAACGCCTACCTGGCGGACCACAAGGGCACGCAGCTCAGCCTCGAATACCTATTCCTGGGTTTGCTGAACAGCGGCTACGAGCCCGCGCCCTGGACGCCGGTGAACACGCTGACCTGGGCCAAGGCGATGGCCTGGGATTTGCGTGACAACATGGACAACGAGATCGAGCGCGCCGTGCTGCTGAATACCCTTCCGGCGGAGCGCATCGCGGAATTATTCCCGACCTACGTCGACGGCCACCCCATCATCGTGCCTGATTTTGATGTAGCCCACGGCGCCAGCCAAGCGAATGCCGCGTTGCCGGCCGCGGATGTGAGCGCTCTGTTCGGCCGCCTCAGCGGCCAAGTGGCCGCGCTGGATGCACTGCTCGGTGGCGACCCGTCGGCGGAGTTAGGTTCCAACTCCTGGGTGGTCTCCGGCGAGCTTTCGGCGACTGGCGCCCCGCTCTTGGCCAACGACCCGCACCTGGCCGCGGGCATGCCCTCCATCTGGTACCAGGTGGGTCTGCATTGCGCGCCCAAGGGGCCGGATTGCTCCTATGAGACCGTGGGCGTATCTTTCGTCGGAGCGCCGGGCATCGTCATCGGCCATAACGAGCGCATCGCCTGGGGGCTGACCAATGTAGGCGCGGATGTGATGGACCTGTACATCCTCAAGGTGAACCCCGCGGACGAGAACCAATACGAGATGAACGGTGAGTGGGTCGATATGCAAGTCATCACCGAAGATGTGGTGGTGGCCGGCGGCGAGAGTGTGAGCCTGCCGGTGCGCATCACGCAATTCGGGCCGATCATCACCGAAGCCTACGGCCTGACCGATTGGCAGGCAGCTCCCGGCCTCGAACTGCCCGAGACTTACGCCATCGCCCTGCGTTGGACCGCGCTGGAACCCGGCAATACTTTCCAGTCCATCTTCAAGATCAACCGCGCCCAGAATTTCGACGAGTTCCGCGAGGCGGCGCGCGACTTCGTCGGTCCTTCGCAAAACCTGCTATACGCCGACGTGGATGGCAACATCGGCTACCAGATGCCCGGCCACATCCCCATGCGCAATCAGACGGATGGACGTTGGCCGGTTCCTGGCTGGACGGATGAGTACGCCTGGCAAGGGTACATCCCCTTCGATGAATTGCCCTACGCGCTCAATCCCGCTTCCGGCTACATCGTGGCGGCCAACAACGCCGTGGTGAGCGATGAGTATCCCTATTTGCTCGCCGACTTCTGGGATTACGGATTCCGCGCCCAACGCATTGTGGATCTGCTGCAGGCCGCGCCGGGCCCCCTCGACAGCGCCTACTATCAAAGCATGCAGATGGACAGCGTGAATCTCGGCGCGCTGGAGATTATCCCCTCGCTGGCCGGCATCCAGTTCGAGGACGAGGAAGCGGCCGCGCTGCGCAATCAATTGCTGGTCTGGGACGGTGCGCAAACTTTGGACTCTGCGGACGCGGCGCTGTTCAATACCTTCTGGATGAAACTGCTGGCCGCCACCTTCCACGACGAGCTGCCCGAGGGCTACTGGCCCGGCGGCAACTCGATCTGGTATGTCAGCGTTGGCTCTTTGCTGCAGGACGCCAACAACGCCTGGTGGGATGACGTGACCACCGACGGCGTTGAAACCCGCGACGAGGTGCTGCGATCCGCCTTCGAAGCTGCTGTCGCCGAGCTTAAGAGCGAACTGGGCGCTGATCCGCAGCAATGGGCCTGGGGCGATCTGCATCAGATCACCTTCGCGCACCAGACCATGGACGCCTTCCCCATCATCGGCGGTCTGTTCAATCGCGGGCCGTTCCCTGTCTTCGGCGGCGGTTCCATCGTCAACGCCACAAATTGGGATGCGGCCACCGGCGCGTTCGACGTAACCAGCCTGCCGTCCAAGCGCAGCATCATGGACTTGAGCAACTGGGAGAAGTCGCTGCAGATCAACACGACAGGCCAATCCGGTCACGCCTACGCAGCGCATTACGTAGACCTGGCGACACTGTGGGCGGCCGGCCAATACCTGCCCATGCACTGGGATCTGGCCGCCATACAGGCGGATACCGAAGCGCACCTGGTGCTGGTGCCGGAGTAAAACAAACAGGCCGCGATAAGCGGCCCGTTCTCACTTCGTTGTGAATCGGCTAAAGCCTTCGACACCGCGATGGAGTCGAGGCTTTAGCCGGATAGAGGGGAAAATATTATTTCGCAGGCGTTGGTTTTCTCTTGCCGCGGGCGCGCAGCACTTCGATGATGGGGGGCAAAATGGACAAGAATACGATGGCAATGATCACCAGGGTGAAGTTCTCCTTAACTATCGGTATATTGCCGAAGAAATACCCCAGCAAAGTGAACAAGCCCACCCACAACACGCCGCCAACGATGTTGAATAGCAGGAATTTGCCGTAGGTCATGGCGCCCACCCCCGCCACGAAGGGCGCGAAGGTGCGGATGATGGGCATGAAGCGCGCCAGGATGATGGTTACGCCGCCGTACTTCTCGAAGAACTCGTGGGTGCGGTCCAGGTATTCGCGCTTCAGGAAGCGCACATCCTCGCGAAATACGCGCGGCCCGATGGCGTGACCGATGGCGTAATTCACGCTGTCGCCGATAATGGCGGCGAAGCTTAGCAGCAGGAAGATGAACAGCGGATTGAGGATATCCGGGTGCAGGCCCGCCAGGGTGGCCGCGGCGAAGATGAGCGAATCGCCGGGCAGGAAGGGGGTGACCACGAAGCCGGTCTCGGCAAAGATGATAAGGAACAAGATCAGATAGGTCCACACGCCATATTGACCGATGAGTTCGGCCAGATGCACGTCCAGATGCAGGAAGAAATCGATGAAAGATAAGATGAGGTCCATTGAAGCGCGTTCTCCTTAAAGGGAATTGGCTTTAGCCGCGCGAGCGCGGAGTAAGCGGCGATTGAACCTGCCCAGCAAAACTATGCAGGCCAAAGCGATGAGCAGCAAAGCGATTGGCGCCAGGATGGCGAAGACAGGCGGAACAAGGCCGCTGGAACTGAATTCCGAAAAGGCCCCAGCGGTAAAGAGCACGACCAGGCTATTCCATAGCCCGTGGATGAAGATGTTGAGCGCCAGGATGCGCAAAAAGAGCCAGGGCTGTTTCTGCTTTGCGGCCCGGGCCAGCGCCCAGCCGCTGAGGGCCGCGGTGAAGATATGCATGGCGCTGGCGCCAAAGCGGCCCACCGCGCCCAGGAAGAGGGTTTCCGGCGCAGTGTTGAGCGCTAGGTTTTCGAACAGGGCATAGCCCGCGCCAGAAAGGGCGCCGAGAGCGAAGCCTTGCGCTTCGCTCAATTTACGGCCCAGCAGCAAGTAGACGCCCAGCGGTTTGAGTACCTCTTCAATTACGGGGACGATCACACCAAGGATGGCCAGGACTGCCAAAATGATCATCGGGTCATTCATGAGAGGAGCCGCCAACTGCAGGACGCTTTCAGTGTCGGGGCTGGAACTCAGCTGCTCAACGAGGCGCGACAGTTCCGGGTTTAGGCCCACATAAACGAGCACCAGCAAACCCACAAAGAGACCGGCGGTCAATTCCAGGATCAGGGCAAGGAGGGGAGTGGCAGCCAGGCCGCTGGAAAAAGCGCCCCAGGCCCGTTGGGCTGAACCCGGCTTCAAATTGCGCAGAGCGATCCAGAGAAGCCAGGCCACGAGAAGGGCCGAAGCGGACAGGTGGATCAGCAAGACCAGCCATCCCAGACCCTGGTCGAGGGCCCAGGCGCCGGCGGGGAGCAAAGCAGGGAAAGCAAAAATAGCGAGGCCGAAAAATCGGCCGCGCCACTGGAAGATTGGAACCGGGCGACCAAGGATGCGGCGCAGCGCAAGCGCCGTGGATGGGACGAGCAGCAGGGCCACCAGAAGCATGCCCGCGCCGGCGGTCAGGTTGGCTAGCTCAAGTTGTCCGTTTTCCGGGAAGGAGCCGAAAGCGGCAAGCAGCTGCGCAAAGGCCAGCAACCCGGCAAAGAGGATACCCAGCGCCCCTAATCCGAATTGCAGGATGGTCAGCCAATCGAGGGGCGCGGCTTTGGCCGCGCGGCTCGGACTCAATGAACCTCGATGGTCACGTCGAGGATCAGGTCACCCGGCGGCAGGCCGGCGCTTTGCGAAGGATCGCGCGGCGTGAGGCGCTCGACCACATCCATGCCCTGGATGACCTCGCCGAAAATAGTAAATTGGCCATTGAGGTGCGTGGTCGGCCCGTAAGTGATGAAGAATTGGCTTCCATTGGAAGCGGGTCCAGAGTTGGCCATCGCCAACAATCCGGCGCGGTCGAAGGTGAGGTTTGGATCAATTTCGATGGCGAAGGAATAACCAGGGTCGCCATAACCGCTGCCGGAAGGATCCCCACCCTGGGCCATGAATCCCGGGATCACGCGGTGGAAGGTGACGTTGTCAAACCAATCGTGTTCAGCCAGGAAGATGAAGCTGTTCACTGCGTTCGGGGCGACTTGCGGGAAGAACTCGATGACCACGTCGCCCTTCTCGGTGTGCAAGGTAGCGGTGTAGTTGGCGCCAACCTCGAGTTCCATCGGGGGGCATTCGTGAAATTGGCGATCGCCGAGAAGCATCAGCTGCACGATGGAATCCATGCTATTGATATCCAGTGGACCGCCTTCGTACGGCTGGCCGTTGATCAAGAGAAAGGGTGTTCCCGGAAGCCCTAACTCTTGCCCGTGCGTCCAGGCGGCCTGAGCCTCGGTTTCCAACGCCTCGCTATGTAAATCGGCAACAAATTGATCCAGGTCCAACTCTAGCGTTTCGGCCGTATCCAGCAGCCAGGTTCCGAAATCCTCCGTACTCATGCCGGTCCATTCGCTCTGGCTGGCAAACAGCGCGTCGTGCATTTCCCAGAATCTATCTTGCAGGCCGGCGGCTTCGGCGGCCTGCATGGAAAGGGCGGCCTTCTCGTGCAAGGGTTGTTCGGGAGAGCCGATCAGTGGGAAGTGGCGATAGACGATTCGTAGATCGTCAGGATAGCGCGCTTCGAGTTCGGCGAGCACGGCGCTCAATTGAGCGCAGAAGGGGCATTGGAAATCGCTGTATTCAAGGATCGTGACCGAAGCGTCCGCCGGCCCCCGTTGCCAATCCGCCGCGGTGACTTCGGGGAAAGGCGAGTCGGCGGCTTGCTCATCCGCGGAGGCCGTCACCGCGGTGCAAGAGGAGGGCGGATAGGCGGTCATCCCCGTGGGCAGCGCGGCCGCCGGGGTGGACACGGCTGCGGAGCAGGCGCTCAGCAAGAGCGAAACAATCAGCAGGCTTGGGATACGCATAGAGGGGAATTGTATCAAGGGGGAGGATGGTGAATAGTGATTGGTGGTTGGTAATTAGTAATAAGGGCTACGGACCCAGACCAGCCAACAGATTCTGCAAATCCTCGAAAGAGGTGAGCCAGGCCATGCGGCTCACGAATTCCTTGAGCGAGGCACTGCGGGCGCGCAGCTCGCGCACCGCAGCGCCTACCGGGTCTTCGCCGGCCGCGCCGATGGGCGAATCGGCGTAGCTGCCGTAGAAGGCGAAGTAAGCCTGATTGAGCTTGCGGATGGCGTAGCCATGGTCCCAAAAGAACAAGCGCCGGGTCTCCATGTAAGCCTCGGCTTCCTCGATCTCCCCTTCGGCCAAGAGGGCGTCCACCTGGACGCGGGTGGCGTGCATTTCGGCGTTGAAATCAAATACCGGCTCCGCCGGCGGATTATCCGGCGAAGGGGTTGAAGGCACTGGGGCAGGAGGCGGCGGCACCAGTTCGGGGTAATAACGGGCGATGACCGCCTGCCCGATTTCACGGCCTACGAGGTTAGCCGTCGTTTCATTCATGGTGGTCAGTTGCGGGCTTTGGAAATAGAGCAGGCCCAGCGGACGCAAGGTCAAATAGTTGTGCATCCACTCGTGGGAAACGACTTCGGCCAGCCAGTTCAGATCGCTGGTCTGCGCCACCATAGTGGGATACACGCCGATGCCGCCCACAGGCACCACCAGGGTCGACAGGTTCAGAGCGGAGGCGACCTGGTCTTCGATAGCGATGTGCTCTTCGAGGGTCAATTCGGTGCGCAGCGAGATGCTGGCAGCCTGCGCAATGCGATCGCGCGGCGAGGCGATCAGGTTCGAGGGTAGCGGCGTGCTGTGAAAGAGCAGGGGTGGGATCGGCTGGCCCAGGAGGGTAAATCCCTGCTCGCCGAATACGGCGCTGACCTGGCTCTGCAGGATATTCTCGGCGATGGGGAGCAACTCGGCGCGGCGGCCGTAGAGCGCGCCAAGATGTGCGTTCAATTCGTCGATCTGCGCTCTCACTGCCTGCGGGTCAGGGTCGGCGTGCAGGATGCGCAGTTGGTGTTCCGAAACCTGGATGTCCTGCACCAGCGCCATGGCATCCAGCACCAGCTGCTTCTGGGCGGCCTCGTCCAGGTAGCGCTCAGGGCCCAGCGCGGCTTGCCCCAGCTTCAGCAATGCCGCGGAGCCGACCCAACTGACGTAATCAAATTCCTGGTCCCAGGTAAATGCATGCGGACCGGCGGCCAGGTCCGGCCCGTGCGGCGCGGCGCCGCTGAGGCATTGGGTGAGCAGAAGCACGACGAAAAATGGGGCCAGGCGATGCACCCAGGCATGATAACTGCCGGCAAAGGCTATCGTCAAATGAGGGAGCTGCGGAGCGCAAGGCCGCCCTGCTATAATCGCCACCCATGAATTTCCTCATCACCGGGGCAGCCGGATTCCTCGGTTCTGCCCTGGCCAACCAGTTGTCGCGCGAGGGGCATTTGGTGCGCGGGCTGGATGATCTCTCCAGCGGTGAACCTCAGGCTTTGTTCGAAGACGTGCACTTCACGCGCGGCGATGTGAATGATCGCCCTAAACTGTGGAGCTTGCTTCAGGATATCGATTGCGTGTACCACCTGGCGGCGCGGGTGCGGGTGGCCGAATCGCTGCTTTACCCGCGCGAGTACAACGAGGTGAACGTAGGCGGGACGGTGAGCCTGATGGAAGCCATGCGCGATGTAGGCGTGCGGCGCGTGGTGTTCGCCTCCTCGGGCGCAGTGTATGGCGACCAGCACGAGCAGCCGTTGCGCGAGGATGCCGCCCCCAATCCCCGCTCGCCTTACGCGGTCTCCAAACTGGCTTCGGAATATTACGTGCGCACCATTGGTTCCCTGTGGGGCATCGAGACGGTGTGCCTGCGCATCTTCAATGCCTACGGCCCCGGCCAGCATCTGCCGCCCTCTCATCCGCCGGTGGTGCCCAACTGGTTGCGCCAGGCGGTGCGCGGCGGCTCGCTGGTAGTGCACGGCGACGGCAAGCAGACCCGCGATTTCATCTATGTCAACGACGTAGTGCGGGCGCTGACCGCGGCCGCTACCGCGCCGGATGTCAACCAGCTGGTGATCAACGTGGGCAGCGGCCAAGAGACCAGCATGCGCGAGTTGGCGCAGCTCGTTTTGGACGTGGTGGGCAGTGACGGTGAGGTGCTGTACGCGCCGCGCAACGATGCCGGGGTTTCGCGCATGTCCGCGGCCACAGACCTGGCCGCCAAGTTGCTGGGCTTCAAGCCGCGCACCGCGCTGCTGGATGGTTTGAAACTGACCGTGAAGGAAGACGAACGCTACAAGCAGAAGGTGAACGCGTAGGTCCGGTTCAGGAAGGGGGGCCAAGGGACGATTCCCGGGAAGATAGAATCTTCTCAATGAGACGCTCAAGCAGCAGTCGCCTCTTGCAGGCGGCTTTCTTTCCGGCACTTATCCTCCTGGTGCATCTGTTTTTAGCCAAAGGTACGAACTCTTACGAAACGCACCCGTGGATCGACATGCCCATGCATTTCCTGGGTGGGTAGCTATTACTTACTGTTTCTATATTCTGGTGCAGGATCACCTTGCTAAACAAGAAACCAGGGGACTCTATTACCTGTTCGCCTTATTCAGCTTCGCCGTTGTTGCGGCCGTATTTTGGGAGTTCGCGGAATATTTGAAGGACCTGCTTTTTGGGAGCAATTCCCAAGTGGGCCTGCGCAATACGATGAAGGACCTGTTCTTCGGCGCTCTGGGAAACGGAGTCTTTGTTGTGCTGCTGGCCTTAAGAAGAGAGAATGGATGATGCCATGATCAAAAATAACTTACGCATTGGAGAGTCCAGATGATAGACAAGAGTATCCCAAAAACTGCAGTCTTCGGCGGCGGTTGCTTCTGGTGTACCGAAGCCGCCTTCCAGGATCTCAAGGGCGTGAGCCGTGTGGTGCCGGGCTACGCCGGCGGCCAGCTGGCCGAGCCGACCTACGAGCAGGTTTGCTCGGGGCGCACCGGCCATGCTGAGGTGGTGCGCGTGGAGTTCGACCCCGCCGTAATTGCCTACAACGATCTGCTCAAGGTGTTCTTCACCGTACACGACCCCACCACGCGCGACCGGCAAGGCAACGACATCGGCAGCCAATATCGCTCGATCATCCTCTACACCGATGAGCAACAGAAGCGGGAAGCCGAGAAGTTCATAGCGGAGATCAACCCTGAGTTCGACAACCGTATCGTGACGACGGTGGAGCCGCTAACGGATCTCTACGAGGCCGAGGAATACCACCACAATTATTTCAAGACGAATCCGCACGCGGGCTATTGCCAGATGATCATTTCACCCAAGGTCGCCAAGCTGCGCAAGGAATTTGCGGGTCTGCTGAAGAATCGCTAGCGTAGTGTTACCAGTTCCTGCCAAGCGTATAATATCAAAATAATGGGGAGCTGCTAGGCACACGATTGTGTCGCTACATTAATCGGACTCTAGGATCTTCATTTTGTCTTCTAAAGCTCATGATGTGTTTATATACTCTATTCAATGAATAATGTTTCCTGTGTTCCTCACCATCAAGCGAAATGCAAACGGTGAAGTCGCCCCAATTTTCGAGAAAATCGCCAACTTGCAAACGATCTATGCCTTTAACCTCGAATTTCGCGCTAATTGCGATGGGAGGAAATGGTAATGCTCTTATTATTAACCCAAAGAATGATGCGCTTTGGAGAAAGCGGTTGCCGTGAGCCGTGCCGCTCAAATTGGTGACTATCGGCACTCGCTGATTAGTGAAGGTTGACCTCACATAGCCAGTAATCTTCTCAACTGAATCTTGAGGAATCAATATAGCTTGGTAGCTATCGATAAAGACCGTGTTTTTGTCGCCCGACATTCCAAGAAAGCTCTCGTCCCGCAACTTTATTTTTCTCCATCGGCGGGCCCTATTTAGGAGGGTTTGGAACGGAGAAGATAGTGCTCTAAGTAGCAAGCCTCCAACAACAGCGGCGATAATTGCCCCGGCGATTGTTTGAAGATTCAAACCGAACATAAGTAGTTTTCCTAATCCCTTCTGCCATCTGTATTATGTGCCTGAGGTAACCAGAGCTGCGTGAGGAACCGAGCTCGGCCTCTCTTGCCTCGGCCTGCCTTCTGGCCGCTGCTCAGCTTCCCGTTTTTTACGCTCTCAGGTGCTGACTCAGACGATTGCTCTTCGAATGTTATAAGTTGTATCCTTTGGGACGTGTCCCTGTTTTCAAAACTACAACCGCTTGGTTTTACTGTCAACTGCCTGCTGTCATCTGTCTATTTCTGTTCAATAATCTCTCTTGGCCCAGCCGGCGGTGGGCTCCTGCTCCCAAGGGTACACAATATAGGCGTCTGTGCTGGCGGCGAAGTAATCCGGCCGCGTGTTGTCGAACCGATTGCGTGAGGGGTTGAAATGCAGCACGCTGGTAAAGGGGATGCCGCCCGCAGCCGAAACCTTGTTCTTCACCGCAATGCTGGTGCGCCCGGAACCCCACACGTCATCGATCACCAAAATGCGTCGGCTGCGCAACAGGGAATCATCGGGGAATTGGAGGAACTGCGGCCAGACTAGCATGTTGTCGCGCGGGTTATCCAGCATGGCGGGGAACTTGACCGCCGCGGTCAGGATGTCTTGCATCCCCATGCGTTCGGCCAGCATGCCGCCGGGGACGATGCCGCCGCGGGTGATGACCAACATGGCGTGGAACTCGTGCTCGAATTGCACGATGAGATGATCGACCAGTTGAGTAACCTCGCCCCAGGTCACCAATTCGCGGCGTACGGCCATGGTACTCCTTGAACTCTCATTGTATAAGATTTGTCCTTCCGAGCCAACGCGTGGGGAAGCACTTTTGCAGAATGCCTACAGTACGCTCGGCGGGTCCACCTCAATCCGCCAACCGCTAAGCTTGACGCCGCGAATCAGCGAAGTGGGCTCCGGGCCGCGCAGCAGGATCTGCCAGCGATATTCCCGCCTCAGGCGGGGATAGAAGCACGGCACCGGGCCGACCATCTCGGTGCCGCGGCGCTCGCCTCTTTCCAATAGGCGTCCGATGGTTTCACCCATTTGAAAGGCATCCTGTTCCGCTTTGGCTGCGTCCGGGTGGCGGTACTCCAGGCGCAACAACTGCGCAAACGGCGGCCAGCGTAAAGCCCGCCGCTGGCTGCTTTCCTGCTCGAAGAACGAAGCGTAGTTATGCCCGGCGGCCGCCTGGATGGCGTAATGTTCTGGTTGGAAGGTCTGCAGGACCACGCGGCCGCCCAGCGGGCTGCGCCCGGCGCGGCCCGCCACCTGGGTAAGCACCTGGAAGACGCGCTCGGCGGCGCGGTAATCGGGCAGGTTCAGGCCCACCTCGGCCAGCACCACGCCCACCAGCGTGACCAAGGGCAGGTCCAGGCCCTTGGCCAGCATCTGTGTGCCGATCAGGATGTCCGCCTGGCCCTGGCTGAATGTGCGCAAGATGCGCTGGTGGGCGCCCTTGGTGCGCGTGCTGCTGCGGTCCCAACGCAAGGTGCGCGCCTTGGGGAAAAGCTTGTGCACCTCGGCTTCCACCGTTTCGGTGCCGGTGCCGTAATGGCGCAGCTGGGGGCTGGCGCAGTTGGGGCAGCGCGGCGGCATCTGGCGTGTGTAGCCGCAATGGTGGCAGACCAGGCGGCCGGAACGCTCATCCAGGTGTTGGGTCAGCGGGTTGTCGCAATTGGGGCAGCGCAGCACGTAGCCACAGGCGCGGCAGAACACATACGTGGCCGACCCGCGGCGGTTCAGAAAAAGGATGGCCTGCTGGCCTTCCGCCAATACTTGCTTGATCCCGGCCTGCAGTGAACTGCTGAAGATCGAGCGGTTGCCGCTTTTCAATTCACGGCGCATGTCAATAACTTCCACGGGCGGCAGTTCCAGCGCTCGGGCGTCTTCGCCCACTTCTTTATAGAGCCCGGCTCGGCCCAGGCGTTGGCGGTGGGCGCGGGCTGCTTCGCGGTGCGCTAGGATGCGATCGGGCAGGTGGATAAGCTGCCAGTCGCCGCGCGTCGCCTGGGAATAGCTGCCCACATCCGGTGTGGCCGAGCCGAGCAGGCAGACCGCGCCGGCCAGGCGGGCATAGGCGACGGCGGCTTCGCGGGCGTGGTAATGCGGATCCTGGCCCGCCTCGTAATAGCTGTCATCGTGTTCCTCATCCACGACGATCAGGCCGAGGTCCGCCAGCGGCGCGAACAGCGCCGAGCGCGGGCCGATGATGACCTTCAAATCTCCGGAGCGCGCCCGCCGCCAGGTGTCGTAGCGCTCGCCCTCCGAAAGTTCGGAGTGCAGTAACCCGACCTGTCCGGGGAAACGCCCCAGGAAACGCTGCACGGCTTGCGGCGTCAGCGCTATTTCGGGGACCAGTACGATGGCTTGCCGTCCGCGGGCCAGCGTATCGGCCACGGCGCGTAAATATATTTCCGTCTTGCCGGAACCGGTAACGCCGTGCAGCAACATGGGCGCCTGGACTTCGCCCTTCTGTGCGGAGGTCAGCGCTTCCTCCACGGTCTGCCAGGCGCGCGCCTGGTCGGCGGTTAATTGCGGCGGCTGGCTGGGGTCGTAAGGCAATTCGGCCAGCGGGTCGCGCACGCTTTCGCGTTCGCTTAACCGCACCAGGCCGAGCTCGGCCAGCGCATAAAGGTCTTGCAGTTTCCCGCGGCTTTCCGCGTACAACCATTCGGCATCCATGGGACCCGGTTGGCGCTGCAGGGCGCCCAGCATGCGCGCGCGGCGCGCCCGCGTCGCCGCCTGGCGGCCAAGTTTGTTTTCCTCGCTCGGCGCGGCAACAAAGGCCACGGTGCGCACGGTTTTGGGTTTCGCCGCGGGAAGCGGCGGCAGCGCCTTGCTGGTGACCAGGCCCAGGTGCATGAGGCTGCGCGCCGAAACGCGCCAATTGCGGCGCGGCAGGGCGCGGTTCAATTGTCCGCCGCGCAGCGCGCCGCGTTCATTCAGCAGTTTCAACAGGCGCGCCTGGGTCGGTTTCAACTTGCCATCGAACGTCGCCGCCGCAGGCGTCAGTGAATATTCCACGTCGGCCAGTTTGCCGATGCCGGCAGGCAGCATCAGGCTGACGCAGGCGGCCAGCGGCGCCAGACAAGTTTCGGAAAGATGGGCGGCCAACTGCAATTGCAGCGCGGTGAGCACCGGCTCGGGATCAAGCAGCAGGCTGACCGGCTTGGTCTCGGGCACCTCCGCTTGGGCTACATCGCCGAGCACCACGCCTTGCACCGTGCGCGGGCCGAACGGCACCAGGACCAAGTGGCCGGGTCGCAGGCGCTCTTCCAGTTCGGGCGGGCAGTGATAATGAAAAACCCCGGACACGCGGGGGACGTTGACGGCGATCTGCACGAACCGCGGCATGGGCGCCTATTCGGAGGGCAGGAAGCCGATGTAAATCTCGTTGTTGATGGCGAGCAGGATGGCGCGGTTGGGAGTGACGGCATAGGCGGTGGCCAGGCCATCGACCAAGGGCGTGGACGATTGGAACTGCGTATCGAGACTTAAGGTGAGGCTAAAGCGATACACGGCGCGGGCCACCGGGTCCAACATGAAAAGCGCTGGCTGCGGCGGCTCACTGATCTGCACTTGGGCGAAGATCACGCCTTCGAGGGTTTCGCCGCTCTGGCGCCCAAGGCGGGTGTCGGTGATCAGCGCAGGGTTGTCGCAGGTGGTGGGATCCTCCAGATCATCATTGAAATGGCACAGGTCCATGTGGCCGTCATTGTGGATCAGGTACAGGTCTTCCTGCTCAACGGCCAGGCCCAAGGCGCCGCGCAGGTTGGGCACCTCGGCGCCGAAGAAGAAGCGCGGCTCCTCCGCATACGAATAGTCTTCGCCGGAATATATCCACACCGCGTTGGTGACCGGATCGAGGATATAGAGATTGCCGTTCTCGATGACCATGGCCAGGGGTTGACCCCAGTTGCTATCCGGTGGCACCAGCGTACGCGCCGCCGGGCGTTCCCCGCTGGCGCAGTAAATGACATTGCCGTTGGCGTCCATGGCCAGCAGTTCGGCCTCCAGGGCGTTGCCGCGCGGCAGCAGGGCCAGGTCCACCAATTTATCGACGATGAAATCGCCGTAGGGCCCGGGCTCGCAGGCGAAATTCTCGTCCAACTGGTAGCTGCCGGGGCCGCTGTCGCCGCCCAGGAAGAAACGCATGATCTTGCCGTCGGTGGCGTTGAGCATGTAGATCTCATTGTTGGTGGCTACCATGCGGGTGATGTGCGCGTTTTGCGCCAAAGGCGCAAAAAGCGCGGGGGTGAACTCCACGCGGCGAATGGCGTCCAACCCATCCAGCGCGGTTTGCGCCTGGGCCAGCAGGCTGGCCGCGGTCTGCTGGTCTTGTTCATAAAAGGCAGCCCGCTCGGCGTAATAGATGACCCCTTCCCAGGCCACGCGGATCTCGGCGGGATCCTGGCTGGCTGCCGCAATGGCCGCGGCGCTCTGGGCTCGCTCGAGGTAATTGACGTACAGTTGGCCGCGGCCGAAGAACAGATAGACGGCCGCCACCAGGATGACCACGGCCACCGGCACGAGGATGGCGATAAGGCCCATCACGCGCGGCGGCAGGTTGAAGATCGGCTCCTCGGGCAGCACGCGCTGTAAGAAATTCGAGACGCGCGGGGTGAGCTTTTGCCAAAAGGCGGCGACGCCAGCGGAGAATTCGCCCCACAAGTTCCCTTTCTTAGCAGCAGGTGCGGGAGGGGCCGGCTCTGTTTCAACCGATGGCAGATCAGCCGATGGAGCAGGGGCTGCTTCAGCCTGCGCATCCGGCACTTGCACAGCCTCCCAGGAGCGCGAAGGTCTGGGCGCCCGTGCCATGGGGGCGACGGGTGCGGGGGCGGTTTCCGGGGCTTCGGCTTCCGAGCCCGACAGAATATGTATGGAGCCTTTCCCGGATTGGGCGGCAAGCAACGCGGCGCGTAAGTTGGGTCCGGCTTCGCTGGTGAGGCGGCGCCGCAAGGTAGACAGTTTCTGCCCGGCGGCCACCTGCAGGGTCTTCTCGTTCCAGCCCGAGGGCAATTCGGCGAGGAGCAGTACATATTGCTCAGGCGCCAGCTCGAATTGGGAAAAGTGGATATCTACGCTTTGGCTTAGCCCCAAACCGCGCCCGGCGGCCTGAGGATCATAGAAGTGCTGGATGTCGTCCGCGCCCAATAAGAAGGCCTGCACGGGGCCGCATTGGGCTAATGTGACGCGCTGTTCACGAACGGAAAGCAGACTGAGCCACGCGGCGGTCGGAGCTCCTGCAGGCGCAGCCTGGCGGTTGCGCTGCACGAAGTACGTGTTCAGGCGCTCGATCTGCTCGCGCACCGTCGAGGTGACTGACCCCGGGGTGCGGAAATACCCGTCGGCCATATCCTGCAGCAGGCTTTTCTGCGCTTCCGGGCTAAGGCCGATCTCGAGGGGTAAGGTAAGCTGCAGCAGCAGGCGCTCTTCGCTGCGGCTGCGCGCATGGCGGCGCGGCGGCTCGGCGGCCAGCAGCCCGGGCAGGTAAGATTGATCCTGCGCGTCGCGTCGATGAAGGGGTATGACGGTCAGATCGAGATGGGCTGGCATGGGGAGCAGACGGTTTCGGCCGCGCAAAAAATTATACTGGTAAAATCATCGAGGCCTTTTTTGAACCAAGCCCCGCAGCCGACCTCACAATTGCATAGGAGCCGCATGCGCATCGAAGTCATTGACAGCGCAGACCAATGGTCCGCGCTGGCCGGTGAATGGCGGGAACTGCTAACTCACACTCACCAGCATACTCCCTTTCTGACCTACGAATTCCAGCGCGCCTGGTGGCAGCACCTGGGCGGGGGTGAATGGAAGGATGCGCAGCTGCACATCCTGGCGGGACGCGGCAAGGATGGCCGCCTGCTGGGCATCGCCCCGCTTTTCCGCGCGCAGGATGCCGAAGGCGCGGCTGCGTTTCAATTCATCGGCAGCCACGAGATCGCCGACTTCCTGGATTTCATCGCCCGCCCCGAGGATCTCGTCGATTTCATTCAAGCAGCTGTGTCTCACCTGGCCGACCTGCCTGAAGATCAGTGGCAGGTGCTTGATCTCTACAATCTACTGGACAGTTCCAGGTCGCAATCCGCATTGCGCATCGCGGCGCAGGAGTTGGACTACTCGTTCGACCTAGCCGTATTGCAGCCCAGCCCTTACCTGACCGTGCCTGAAAGCCTGGATGCCTATGAGACGATGCTGGGCGCCAAGCAAGGGCACGAACTGCGCCGCAAGCTGCGCCGCGCGGCGCGCAATCCGGAACCAGTGAGCCTGGAACTCATCTCGGACGCGGCGGAATTGCCGCGTGCCCTGGACGACTTCTTCGCCTTGATGACGCAGGAAGCCGACAAGGCGCGCTTCCTGACTCCTACGATGCGCGCTCAAATGGAAACCATCGCCCGCACCAGCTTCGATGCCGGTTGGCTGCAGCTCTTGTTCTTGAAGGTTGGGGAAACGCGGGCCGCAGGCTACATGAACTTCGATTACGACAACAGCATCTGGGCCTACAACGCCGGCTTCAACAACAATTTCGCCAGCCTGTCACCGGGTTGGCTGATCATGGCCGAGATGGTGCGCTGGTGCACCGAGCACGGGCGCAAGATCTTCGATTTCATGCGCGGCAACGAGGAATACAAGTATCGCTTCGGCGCCGTGGATCGCTTCGTAGAGCGCGTGACGATCCGCCGCGCCTAGTTTCTTCCCTCCCACCAGTTCAGCACACGCAAGGCCCGCAGTGTGTTCCAGCGGCCCGGCTTGCCGGCCGCTTCCATCGTGAACCAGCGCTGGCCGCTGGCAGGCCGGTTCTCGTCCCAGCGGCCATCGGCGCCGCGCTTGCTCAACAAGAGATCGATAGGCTCCTGCAGACGTTTGTCCTTTGGCGCTCCCACCGCCCGGAAATGATCCAGGGCGCGTAGGAAATCATATTGCCAACTGGGTTGGGAGGGCGCTACCAGGTAATTGCTCCTCACGATAGTCCCTTTGCGATGGGACCGGTAGAGCCGGTGGCGCAGCAGGAACTCGCGCCCATTGGCCAAGGCTTCGTTGATGGGTAATTTGCTTTTCGGGCGGAACTGTTGATACTGGCGCAGGCCATCCAGCACTAATAGAGTCGTATTGAAGGAGGCGTGCGTGTCGCCGCGGCGATAGCGGCAGTTCCAACCAGCGTCGCTCATTTGCTCTCCCAGTAGGTGCTGGGCGATGAGGTCGACGCGCCCATCCTCTATTTGAAAGTATGACAGAATGGCCAGCGCCATGCCGGTGATGCAGGTTTCACCGTGCGGATATTTGGCGTCCGCCGGGTTGACGTAACGGATGCCCCGGTCTTCCCGGAATCCATTATCCAGCAATACCTTGGCGGCCTTAAGCGCCCGAGGATGCCCGGGGGCAAGACCCAGGAAGCGAAGGGCCAGCATCGTGTAATGGGTCGAGGTCCATTTGGGCGAATACAGCGCCTTGGCCCAGGTACCTGCCTTGTCCTGATGAGACAGGTAGCGCGCTCCCCAGCCTTCCGTGGCCACCCTGGCGCGTTCTTTTTCGTACAGGGACGGTTTCGCGCCAAGCAGGTCGCGCTGCACCTGCCAGCGGATGGCCGGGTCGCCGGCCATCAGCCAATCGGTGATCTTCGCATCCATTTTTGCCATGCGGCGATTATATTCCGGGGTCCGATAAATCCTGATAGAGTGAGCCGGGGCGCGACTGTATAATTGCTCCTTGCCCCCATGGTCAAAAAAAGTAAAGCCGCCCCCTTATTGCCACCCGAGCCGCCGCTGACGCGCCGCCCGCGCGCTGTGGTGGTCGGCGCCTCTTCAGGTATCGGCGCCGCTATAGCCCGACGGCTGGCAGCCGAGGGCCATGTGGTGGCCGCCCTGGCGCGCAGCAAAGGCGAGCTGGATAAGCTATGCGGCGCGATCAATGCGCAAATGGGGGAGACGCGCGCTCTTGCCTATCAGCATGACGTAACCGACCTTCAGACGATCTCGGTCTTGTTTCAGCGCCTGCTCAAAGACTTGGGCGGGATCGACGTGCTGGTGTATTGTGCCGGGGTGATGCCCGCTGTCGCCATCGACGAATTCGATCTGGAAAAAGACAAGCTCATGATCGAGACCAACCTGATGGGCGGCCTGGCCTGGCTAGGGTTGGGTGCGGCGCTGTTCCAGCGCATGGGCGCCGGCCACCTGGTGGGCATCTCTTCGGTGGCGGGCGACCGCGGCCGGGTGCTGAACCCCGCCTACAATGCCTCCAAGGCCGGGCTGGATGCGTACCTGGAAGCGCTGCGCAACCGGCTCACGCGCCGCGGCGTGCACGTGCTGACAGTGAAGCCCGGCTTCGTGGACACCGAGATGCTCAAGGCCAGCCGCTCGCCCAAGTTCGGCGTGGTCAGTCCCGAGACGGTGGCTGGCGGAGTTTGGAAAGCTATGCGAACGCGCAAGCAGCTGGTGTACATCCCCTGGATCTGGCGCTGGATCATGCTGGCGGTGCGCAATGTTCCCTCCTTCATCTTCCGGAGACTGTCCTTTTGAGCAAACAAACTGAACGCGCCCTGCCACAAACGCGACTGGCGCGACTGGAGAACTTCGGTCATTCCCTGAAACGCAGCGCCTATCTGTTCCAGCCTAACCGCATCGAGCAGCTTCGCGACATCTTCGCCCTGGCGCGGCAGCAAGGCGTCAGCATTGCGCTGCGCGGCGCGGGACGCAGCTACGGGGATGCGGCACTCAATAGCGGGCAGATCGTGCTCGATCTGCGCTTATTGAATCGCATTAAAAAATGGGACGCGCAGCATGGCCGCATCACCGTGGAGCCGGGCGTCACCATTGAGCAATTGTGGAAACATGTGCTGGCGGATGGCTGGTGGCCGCCCGTAGTGCCCGGCACCATGTTCCCTACCATCGGCGGCTGCCTGGCGGCCAACATCCACGGCAAGAACAACTGGGTGGCCGGCCCCCTGGGCGAGCATGTGGTCGAGTTCAAGGCTTTGCTTCCCAACGGGAAGCAAAGCACATGCAGCCCAAGCAAGAACAAGGACCTGTTCTACGCCATGATCGGCGGCATGGGCTTGCTGGGCGTGTTCACATCTATCACGCTGCAGCTCAAGCACATCCATTCCGGCAATATTGAGGTAAGCGCTTGGGCCGAGCCGACATTGGCCGGCATGCTGGCCGCGGTCGACGAGCACAAGGCCAGCGATTACGTGGTGGGCTGGGTGGATTGCACCGCGCTGGGCGCGCGCCTGGGCCGCGGCCAGATCCATGCGGCGCGCTATCTGCCATCCGATGAGGACCCCGATGCGGAGCGCAGCCTGCGCGTGGATGCCCAGGTCCTGCCGGACCGTATGTTCGGCGTCGTCCCCAAACGGCTGCTGCCGCCACTGATGGCGCCCTTCGTGAACAATCTCGGCACCTGGGGAGTGAACCTGGCCAAATATCTAAGCAGCCGCACCATCGGCAATCACAAGAAATACCGGCAGTCCTTGGTGGCCTTCAACTTCCTGCTGGATTACATTCCCGATTGGGAGCGCAGCTATGGCCGCGGCGGCCTCATCCAATACCAGAGCTTCTTGCCCAAGGCCGCGGCCGCCGACGTGTATCTGGCCATGCTGCGCGTTTGCAAGCGCGCCGGCTTGCCCTCCTATCTCGGCGTGCTCAAGCGCCATCGCCCCGACAAGTTCTTGCTGTCCCATGCTGTGGATGGCTACTCGCTGGCGCTGGACTTCAAAGTGACGGGCGGCAACCGCGCCCGGCTAACGGCTTTGGCCGGAGAGCTGGATAAACTGGTGCTGGCGGCCGGCGGCCGTTTCTACTTCGCCAAAGACAGCACGCTGCACGCCGACGAGGTACGCAGCTACTTGGGGACCGCTGCGCTCCAGAAATTCAGAACGCTGAAGCGCAAAGCCGACCCTGGCAATTTGCTGCAAACGGACCTGTATCGAAGATGTTTTGAGTAGGTGGCATAGCGCCACCCTGGTGTCACTCTGAGCGAAGCGAAGAGCTATCAGAACCTTGATCTGATCAGGTTGGTAGTTATTGAGCGGCTAGAGATTTCTTCGCTTCGTCACGGCAACCTTCGGCTGCCTTACTTGCTCAGAATGACACCAAAAGAGAAACGGATAAAGTGACCGCCTGCCAAGTCATCCGACTCGGCGTGACCGAGTACCAAAAGGCCTGGGACCTGCAGAACCGGCTCGCTGCCCAGATCGCCGCCGGCGAGCAGCCGCCCACACTGTTGCTGCTCGAGCACTCCCACGTGTACACGTTCGGGACGCGCGGCCACGCTGAGAACCTGCTCTGGGAGCAGGCTAAACTCCAGGAACAACACGTAGACGTGCACTGGGTGGACCGCGGCGGCGACGTCACCTATCACGGCCCCGGGCAGCTGGTGGGCTATCCGCTGCTGCCACTGGGCAAAGTGACGGTGGACGCCGACAGCGGCAAGACGCGCATCGCCCAGGGCGATTACATCGCTTACTTGCGCAATATTGAAACTATGCTCATCTCCGCTCTATTCGAGCTGGGCATCCCGGCCGGACAGGTCAAGGGCCAGACCGGGGTTTGGGTGCAACCCGACGTGGCCTCTCGCTGCCTGCATTGCCCGCCCGAACTCAAGCAGGCGCCCAGCAAGATCGCGTCCATCGGTGTCAAAGTGGACGCCCGCGGCATCTCCCGGCACGGCTTTGCCCTCAACGTGGCGCCCGATATGAGCTATTGGAAAGGCATCATCGCTTGCGGACTGGACAACCAGAACCAGATCAGTATCGAATACCTGCTCGATCCCCCGCCTGGCATGGAACGTGTAATCAATGAGGTGGTGAAGGCTTTCGGAGCCACCTTTGGATACACATTACACATGGCCGATAAAGTCGTGCAGATCTAGCTCGGCCTCGACTTCGTTTGACAGCGCCTTGGGGACTCTGTAGACTTCACCCTGTTCCGAATATGGCTACTACATTCGTACTCACCATGCAAAATGGCCCAACTCCGGGCCAGCGCACTGAATTGGCGCGCCGCAATCTTCTGCTAGGCCGCGATCCGGCTAGCGACCTGCCCATCGACGACGTGGAGGTCTCTCGCCGCCACGCGCGCCTCATCGCCCAGAGCGGCGGCTACGCCATCGAAGACCTGGGGTCCATGAACGGGACCTTCGTCAACGATGAGCGCATCAGTACGGTGATCACTTTGAAACCCGGGGACCGAGTCAGGTTTGGCGACGAGGTTACCTTTATTTACGAAGCCCTGGCTGCCGACGAAGCCGAGACCAATGCATTCCCGGTCGAGCCATCCGCGCCGCGGCCAGCCGTTGCTCGCCCGGCTTCGAAGGTGCCCGCGGCCCCCGAAGTAGTAGTGCCTGCCCCGACCGACCTGTCCGCCGAAGATTCTTTGCCTTCTCGGCGCCGCGCCCGCCGCGCCGGGTTGCGGCTGCCCTTGTTTACACAACCCTGGATGATGGTGGTGGGCGTGGTGGTGCTGCTGGGCCTGTGCGCTACGATCTTCCTCTTGTGGTACATCGACGCTAATTTACTGTGGTGCGATGTGTTCGGCGGCCTGATCCCTGCCTGCCCGTAACGCTACACAGAGATATAACAGTAATAAGGAAAGAAGCCCCGAATGATTCGGGGCTTTTGTCTACAGCCGGGGAAGTCAAACTGGTTACAATTTGCAGGCTTAGCTATTTCCTGCTTTCACTGCCTGCTGGAGGCCTGAATGGGTCATCTTTTTATTCCCGGTCCTGTGGATGTCAACGAAGAAATCGCTGCGGCGCAGACGCGGCCCATGTTGGCGCATCGCAGCGCCCAGTTCGAAGAGATCTTCCGCCGCTGTGGCGATAACGCCCGCCAGCTCTTCTACACCCAGCACCGCGTGTTCATCAGCGCCTCCTCGGGCACCGGCTTCCACGAGGCCGCCGTGCGCTGCCTGGTACAGCAGCGCGTGCTGGCCTGCGTGAACGGCGCCTTCGCCGCTCGCTGGCAGCAGGTGGCCGAGACCAACGGCAAAGAGACCGACGTCCTGGAAACCGAATGGAAGCAGCCCATCACCCCTGAATTGGTGCGCGACGCGCTTAAGAAAAAGGACTATGAAGCCATTCTGGTCGTGCACAACGAAACGTCCACCGGGCTGGTGAATCCGATCCAGGACATCGCCGCGGTCGTTCACGAAGTGAGCCCGGCGACTTTGATCTGCGTGGACGCGGTCTCCTCGCTGGCCGGTGACAAGATCGAGATGGACGCCTGGGGCCTCGATTTCGTGCTCACCTCTTCGCAGAAGGCCATTGCCCTGCCGCCGGGCCTCTCGCTGGCCGCGGTCAACGACCGCGCCATGCAGAAGGCGGAGACCGTGAAGGCGCGCGGCTGGTACTTCGATCTGGTCCGCATGGAAAAACACCGCATCAAGGATTCCACCCCCGCCACGCCGGCCATCAGCCTGGTATATGCGCTGGATATGCAGTTGCAGCGCATCCTGCAAGAGGGCCTGCCGGCGCGCTTTGCGCGCCACGCCGCCATGGCGGACCTGGCACAGAAGTGGGCGCTCGAACGCGGCCTGCAGCTCTACGCCCCCGAAGGCTACCGCTCCAAGACGGTGACCACGATCGACAATACGCGCGGCATCGATGTGGGCAAGCTGAACGCCTTCCTTGGCGAACGCGGCATGCGCATCGCCAACGGCTACGGTCCGCTGAAAGGCAAAACGTTCCGCATCGGCCACATGGGGGAATTGGGCTTGAGCGATGTGGAAGAACTGCTTAGCGTCATGGACGAATTCCTGGAGGCAACGAAATAGGGTTCTGCAGCTAGAAAGGGGCAGCTTTCCGACCTCTGTCCCTGGTTAAGGTGACAGAATCCCATTGTGAAAAGTGGGACAATGGACAAAAGACAGGCAAATGAGGGGGCAAGCGACCAATGCACATCTAAGGTTTGGCAGGGATAATCGACCAAAGGCATGAATACCAAGTTGCAAACCTTATACGACGACAAGCTGGTCACGGCCGAAGAGGCCGTCCAGGTTATCCAGTCCAATTCCCGCGTCTACCTGGGGGGTGGGGCCGGCGTGCCACAGGTGCTGGAGCGCGCCATGGCCGCCCGCGGCCCGCAGCTCGAAAACGTCGAAGTAGTCCATGTCCTCACCTTCGCCGGCGGCGAGTATCTGGATGCCAAGTACGCCAGGAGCTTCCGCCACCGGGCCTTGTTCACGGGGGCCAACGCCCGCGAGGCCATAAATTCCGGCCGTGCCGATTACGTGCCGGTCTTTCTCTCCGAAGTCCCCGGGCTGTTCAAAAGCCGTGTCCTTTCCATCGATGTCGCTCTGATCCAGGTCTCGCCTCCCGACGGCCACGGCTTCTGCTCCTATGGCATCGAGGTAGGCGTCACCAAGCCCGCCGCCGAGAGCGCCAAACATCTCATCGCCGAGATCAATCCCCAGATGCCGCGCGTCCTGGGAGATTCCTTCATTCACCTTAGCCGCATCGATCAAGTGGTCGAAGTTGATTACCTGCTGCCCGAAACAGGCTCCAATTCCATCACCGCCGAGCACGAACAGATCGCCGAGCTGGTTGCGGAACTAGTGCCAGACGAAGCCACGCTGCAATTAGGCATCGGCGCGCTGCCCAATGCGGTGCTCTGCAAGCTGGATCATTTACGCGATCTGGGCATCCATAGCGAGCTGTTCTCCGACGGGGTCATCGAGATGGTCGAGCGGGGCGTGATCACCAACGCCGCCAAGACCCTGCACCCCGGCAAGATCATCGCCGGCTTTGCCTTTGGCTCGCAACGTTTCTACCAGTTCATGCACGACAATGCCATGATCGAGATGCACCCCACGGATTACGTGAACGACCCGTTCGTCATTGCGCAGAACGACAAAATGGTGGCGGTCAATTCGGCCATCGAGATCGATCTAAGCGGGCAGGTGTGCGCCGACTCGATCGGCGGAAGCATTTACAGCGGCATCGGCGGACAGGTCGACTTCATGCGCGGCGCGGCCCATTCCAAGGGAGGCAAGCCGATCATTGCCCTGCCCTCGACGGCCAAAGGCGGGATCTCGCGCATCGTGCCACGCCTCAAAGATAATGCCGGCGTGGTCACCTCCCGCGGCGATATTCACTTTGTAGTCACTGAATATGGCATCGCCTCGCTGCACGGCAAGAGCCTGCGTGAGCGCGCCAATGAATTGATCCGCATTGCCCACCCGGACCATCGCGAGGAATTGCGTTATTTCGCCCGTCAACAGGGCTGGTAGTTAAACCTGGGGAACCGCTTCCTTTTCCGCGATCGGGACGCCGAAATCGATGTGCGTCCCTTTTCCTTTCTGTGACCAGATCCTGATCTGAGCGCCCAGAGCTTGGGCGCGTTCGCGCATATTGCGCAAGCCGTTGCCACCGGCATCCGCGCGGTCCTGCATATCGAAACCCACCCCGTCGTCGTCGATGGTCAAGTGCACTTGATCCTCCACCCGTTTCAAAGCAATATCGACATTGCGCGCATAGGCATGCTTGCGGATGTTGTTCAGGGCTTCCTGCACGACGTAGACCATCTCGTCAGTTTGCTCAGCCGATAGACCCAACACGGTAACTTTAGGCGGAGGCGAAAAGCGCACATTCAATAAGGTGTTGGCGTGCAATTCACGCGCCATTTGCGCCAGACTGCTGGCCAGATCCTGGCCGTGGTAGCGGCCGGTGCGCAAGCCCAGGATGTAGTTGCGCAGATCGCGCAGCACCTGGCTGAGGTCCTGGATCGAGCGGTTGATGCGCAGCTCGGCATCCTCCGGTTTTTCCTGCGTGAGGCGGCTGGCTTCCTGCAGAGAGAGTCCGGTGGCGTACACCTGCTGCATGATGCCGTCGTGCAGGGCCATGCCGAACCGCTCGCGCTCCTGCATCACCGCCAGCTCCTGAGTCTTCCGGTAAAGTTGAGCGTTCTCGATAGCGATAGCCGCCTGGGTGGCGAACTTCTCCAGCAGCAGACAATCGGTCATATCAAAATTGAGCAGCTGCTCCCCTTCGTCGGTCGGTTCATACTTATCTGCCACGTACAGGTTACCGAAGATGGCGCCCTTGGATTTGATCGGCACGCCTAGCAGGGATTTCATCGGGGGGTGGTTGGGCGGAAAACCCGCTGAGCGCGGGTCCTTCTGAATATCGTTGACGATCAGCGTTTTTCCGCCAGGGCTAAGTACCCCGAGCAGACCGTGTCCCTGCGGCGGGGCGCCGATGCGCGCCCGCTCCTCCTCCGTGACCCCGGAAGCGATGAATTGCCGGATGCGATTCGTTTCCGGATCTGCCACACCCAGGGCACCATATTTGGCATTCAGCAACTCGCGGCTGATATTCACCACTTTCTGCAGCACGGCCTGCAGGTCCAGTTCGGTGGTCAGGGCCAGGGCCGCCTGGTGTAACGCTTCCAGGTGCAGGTTGAGCTGCCGGGTCTCCTCCTCGCGTTTCTCGATAATGGCAAAGAAGGCAATGGAAAAGACGATGGCGCCCAGCGCCACAGCCAGGGCCGCATACAGGTTGCCTTCAAGTTCGCGGCCTGCAGGGACGAGGTTGAAGCGCGCGTAAAGGACGCCGGCCATATACAGCACGGGTAGGACGACGGACATCCACTTGAGCCGGCGCGTCGTCATGGCGAATACGCCCCCATGCTATAATCTTCCACAGCCAAAATTATACTTGCGCTCATTCGGCCAAACTAATGCTAAAAATACTGCTCGTTGACGATCATGAAGTGGTGCGCCTGGGGCTCAAATCGCTCTTGTCGCATTACCCGAAATTCGAAGTGGTGGCCGAGGCGGGCAATGCCGATGAGGCCATTCGCCTGGCCGATGAATACAAGCCCGACGTGGTGGTGATGGATATCCGCCTGCCGGGCAAAAGCGGCATCGAAGCCACCCGCGAGATCACCGGCAAGCACTCCAAGACCAAGGTGATCATGCTCACCACCTTCGCCGATGACGAACTCCTGTTCGATGCCATTTCCGCCGGGGCTTCCGGATACGTGCTGAAGCAGATCGACAGCGGCGAGTTGATCAATGCCCTGGAGCGCATCGGGCGCGGTGAGTCCCTGTTGGACCCCGCGGTGACCCAGCAGGTGTTCAAGCGCATGCGCGAAAGCACGCGGCGCGCCGAGACCGAAGCCTTCTCTCCACTTACCGAGCAGGAGTTGAAAGTGCTGGCCTTGGTGGCGCAAGGCAAACGCAACAAAGAGATCGCCGCCGAGGTGTTCTTGAGTGAAAAGACGGTGCGCAACTATGTGAGCTCGATCTTGAGCAAGCTGGGGCTGGCCACGCGCTCGGAAGCCGCGGCTTACGCTGTCAAGCATCACATCGAGAATTTCACCGCAGAAGAGAAATAGGAGAATCGATGGAAAGCATGTGGATCGTTCGGTTGGCCGTCAACGCCGTGGCCCTGTGGGCCGCCATTACCATTGTGCCCGGGCTGCAAGGCGCTGTCGTTGAAGGAAATTGGGTCACCTACGTTCTGCTGGGTCTGATCTTTGGCGTCATCAACGTGTTCATCCGCCCCATTCTGAAGCTCATCACCTGCCCGTTCTATATCCTCACCCTGGGCCTGTTCAGCCTGATCGTCAACGCCATCTTGTTTGCGCTCACCTTCTATATCGGGGCGAGTCTCAATCTAACCACTTACACCGGCGCTTTCTGGGATTACTTCCTGGGCGCGCTGGTTGTCAGCCTCGTGAGCGTTCTGCTCTACGCCGTCATTCCGGATGACCGTCCGCCTTCTTCGGTTAAACGGCCGTCATAGCCATCGGTTGCATAATAAAGAGCGCCCGTGGGCGCTCTTTTGTTTGGCGTCGTGCTCGCAGCGCGGCGCTTTCAATCAGTTACCCCAACAGCCTTTCGTGGTCCACCATGATGCAGCGGTCCATGATCATCTGCAGGCCGGCGGCCTCGGCTTTCTCGGCCGCAGCCTGGTCAAAGACGCCCAGCTGCGTCCAGATGGCTTTTGCCCGCGCGGCAATGGCTTGGTCCACCACTTCGGCCAAATATTCCGAGCGGCGGAAGACGTCGACGATGTCGATCGGCTCCGGCACAGCGGCCAGGTCCGCATAGCAAGGCTGCCCATCGATCTCCTGGACGGTGGGATTGACCGCGTAGACCGTGTAGCCCGCGCGGCGCAGGTAATTCGCAATTCGATAACTGGTGCGCTGTGGCTTATCGGAATGGCCCACCACGGCGATCACGCGCGCTTCTTTCAACAAGGCGCGAAGATCCTCAGGCTTGTTTAGTGTCATAGGCTCCTAACGATCGACCCACGGATACGACATCCAGATCAGCGTGCGGGCGGCGCGGTAACCGGCGCCTTCGAAGGCGGCTT
This sequence comes from Anaerolineales bacterium, assembly GCA_040902205.1. Classification (GTDB taxonomy): domain Bacteria; phylum Chloroflexota; class Anaerolineae; order Anaerolineales; family UBA11579; genus JAMCZK01. The sequence goes on from JBBDXR010000033.1 coordinate 86,479, forward strand.
GCGCCTGCCCGCCCGGGTAGTTCAACGCCAGGGTGCGGCCCGGCCGCAGGCGGGCGTAAGCGGTCAAGGCCGGGATCACCGCGGCTTCCTGCTGCGGGTCGGCGGCCAACCACAAGCGGTCGGTTTCAAGGGATGAGGACTGCCAGGAAAGAACGCCCAGTAGTTCGCCATCGCGCCGCGCGCTCCACTGCTGCACCCGGCGTTCACCGAAGGCGCGCTCCAGCGCCCCGCGCCAGCCGGGCTGCAAAAGGTTCAGGTTCAAGGGAAGTTGCCAGCGCACGTCTGCTGGGTAGCTGGCTTGCAGCCAGCGCTTCTGCGCCGGCCAATCCGCGGGACGGCGCAAGCGGACGTCGAGATCCGCGGGAACGGGAAGTTCCGCCTCGCGCCTGGCGTACAACCGCCAAGAGGTGCGGCGCATCCTTTCGGTGAAACCCATGCCGCGATACAGATCCACCGCCGCGAGATTCTTCTCGTCCACTTGCAGCCAGGTTTCCGGCCTGCCGCGTCGTTCGGCCTCCTGCAGGGCAGCCAGGGTCAGTTCTCGGGCGATGCCGCGCCTCCGGTGATCGGGGTGCACCGCCACATTGGCGATGAGGTAAAGACGCCGACCCTCGTAACGATGAGGCACCAGGCTAAGGTTGCCCACCAGCTTTTCGTTCTCCACCCACACGTAGCCGCCCAGGGAGGCTTCGCTCTGCGCGCCGTACGCATCCAGGGTGGGGATGCCGCGAGCGGCGTTGCGCATTTGGCGAATGTAGAGCCGGCCGTCGGCGTCCAGCGTGTCGGCAAAGCACAACTCGACCAGGTCGGCCACCGCCAGCAGATCCCCGCGCAGGTCGAACGGGCGCAATTTGCGCGGAGCTGAACCCGGTAGCACTACAGCTTGTGCGTTCATCTTATTGGCAATCAATTATAGTTCGCCGCTGATATAATTTTTTCTACATGAAGACCACCCTGCCTCGCGTACTAGGCGCCGTCCTGCTCGCCATCTTTCTGGCTGGCTTCCTCTTGCTGGCCAACAGCGGCACAGCGCTAGCCCTGCAGGCTACACCGGAGGCTATGCCGCCTGCGGGTGCGGATGGCCGCATCCTTTACACGGTGCTGGCGGGAGATTCACAGTGGAGCATTGCCGCCAAGTTCGGCATCGACTTGGTCACCCTGCAAAATCTGAATAATTGGACCGGGAATGAGGTCCTGGTGGAGAACCAGGTCATTTTGCTGGGGCTGGCCACCCAGCAGGAGGCCACGCCTACTCCCACTTCGGAAGTTGTGGCCACCAACACCCCGGAGGCCACCGGCACGGGCAGCATCTGCGTGCTGCTGTTTGACGATGTGAACGGCGACGCGCTGCGCGCTGAGACCGAGGTCGGCATCGCCGACGGCCAGGCCAGCGTCAACGAACGAAGCGGCAAAGCCTCGCGCACCTCGGCCACGGTTTCGGCACTGGATGAAGACGGCGAACCGGTGCGCACCTGCTTCGATGAGCTCCCCTTGGGAGACTACACCGTAAGCATCGCGCTCCCCGCGGGGTACAACCCCACCACCGCTCGCGATCGCCAACTGCAGATCACGCGCGGCGGCGAGGTCCAGACCGTGAATTTCGGCGCCCAGGCCGGGGGTGACTCGGCGGGCGGTTCCGGCTTCCTCTCCCTGGAGCAAGGCGGCCGTTCCCCACTGGCCGGTCTGCTGGGGATCGTCTTGCTGTTGGGCGGCGCGGGGCTGGGTTTCTATACTCTGCAGCTTTCCCGCCGCCGGTAGGTTCCACGTCATCACATAGTGTACGGGCAGGTCTCAAACCTGCCCCTTTGTGTTTGATGCAATAGGCGCACGTATATAATGGGCGGCAATGGCAAAGAAGAAGTCAGCTCCATCCACAGCGACCCCTAAGAAGACCCGGAAGCCAGCCGCTAAGCCTGCGGCGTTTTCCACGGATTTCCAATCCATCATCGTCCACCTGCAACAATACTGGGCGGATTGGGGCTGCGTGCTCTGGCAGCCCTACAACGAGAAGGTGGGCGCTGGCACTATGAACCCGGCCACCTTCCTGCGCGTGCTGGGTCCCGAACCGTGGAACGTGGCCTACGTGGAGCCTTCCGTGCGCCCGGATGACGGCCGCTATGGTGAGAACCCCAATCGCATGCAGCAGCACACCCAGTTCCAGGTGATCCTCAAGCCGGATCCCGGCGATCCGCAGGAGATCTACCTGCGCTCGCTGCAGGCCATCGGCATTGACATCCGCAAGCACGATATCCGTTTTGTCGAAGACAACTGGGCCTCGCCTGCTCTAGGCGCCTGGGGCCTGGGCTGGGAAGTGTGGCTAGACGGTTTGGAGATCACCCAATTCACCTACTTCCAGCAGGCCGGCGGCATCACGCTCGACCCCGTTTCCGTAGAGATCACCTATGGCCTTGACCGCATTGCCATGGCGCTGCAGGGCGTCCAATACGTAGGCGAGCTGCGCTGGGATAAGCAGCGGAACTGGGGTGACCTGCTCATCCAAGGCGAGCGCGAACATAGCAAATACTATTTCGAGGTGGCCGACACGGGCCGCCTGCGCCAGATGGCCGAGCTCTACGAGGCCGAGGCCAAGGCCGCCCTGGAAGCCGGGCTCTTGCTGCCCGCCTACGATTACGTGCTCAAGACCTCGCATGCCTTCAACGTGCTGGATGCGCGCGGCGCAATCGGCGTTACCGAGCGCCAGGCCTATTTCCGGCGCATGCGCGGCCTCTCGGCCAAAGTCGCCGAAGCCTACGTGGCTGACCGTCAGCGCCAGGAATTCCCCTGGCTGGAGAGCGCGCCACCTTCCGTCAGTGTAGGGGCGGCTCTAAGACCCGCCCAGTCTTCCTCGAAGAAGATCCAAGGCCCCAAACAAGCGGCCGATTTCCTGCTGGAGATCGGCACCGAGGAGCTGCCGCCCAGCGATTTGGAGTCAGCCCGCCAGCAGCTTTCGGCTGCCCTCGGCAGCTTGCTGGCCGATGAACATGTGGACCACGGCGAGCTCAATGTTACAGGTACGCCGCGCCGTTTAGTAGCGCACATCGCCAAGCTGGCGCCGCGCCAACCCGACCGCGACGAGGTGGTGAAAGGCCCGCCGGCCGCCCGCGCTTTTGGCGCCGACGGCTCGCCGACCCCGGCGGCCGAAGGCTTTGCCCGCGGCCAAGGGGTGGCGGTCTCCACTCTCAAGGTCGAGGAGATCGATGGCGGCAAGTACGTTGTGGCACATAAGCACCAGAAGGGCCGCAGCGCCGGCGAGGTGCTGGCCGCCGAACTGCCCGGCCTGATCGCTTCCATTAAGTTTGACCAATCCATGCGCTGGAATGCCAGCGGGGAGGCCTTCTCGCGGCCCGTGCGCTGGCTGCTGGCCTTATATGGTGAGTATCTCGTACCCTTCGGCTATGCCAGCCTGCAAAGCGGCAACGCCAGCCGCGGCCTGCGTTTGTCCAAGGGCGAGTATTTCAAGGTCACATCGCCCAAAGATTACTTTGCCCAGATAAAGAAGCAAGGCATCCAGCTGGATGTGGATGCGCGCCGTGAGGCCATTCGCCGCCAGGTGGAAAAACTGGCGGCAGCCGCGGGCGGCCGCGTGCCGGACGATGCCGACCTGCTGAACGAGGTCACTAATCTTGTCGAGGCTCCTACCGCCCTAATTGGCGAATTCGACGCTTCCTTCCTCGAACTACCCCGCGAGGTGCTGATCGCGGTGATGAAAAAGCACCAGCGCTATTTCGCCGTGGAAAAGGACGGCATCTTACTCAACAAGTTCATCGCCGTGGGCAACGGCGACTTCGACGCCAGGGCGGTCACCGCCGGCAATGCCGATGTGATCCGCGCCCGCTTTGCCGACGCGGCCTACTTCATCAAGCGCGATCGCGAAAGCAAGCTGGCAGATCTTGTGGATAAGCTGCGCCAGTTGACCTTCCAGAAGGATCTTGGCTCGATGTGGGACAAGACCCAGCGCGTCGCTGCGCTCACCAAAGAGCTGGCCGGCAAACTGAATTTGAGCGCCCAGGAGCAGCAGATCGCCGAGCGCGCCGCGCAGTTGTGTAAGGCCGACCTGGTTAGCAAAATGGTGGTCGAAATGACCTCGCTGCAGGGCGTGATGGGCAAGTATTACGCCCTCGATTCCGGGGAGCCGCCCGCAGTGGCCGAGGCCATCTACGAGCATTACCTGCCGCGCTTTGCCGGCGATACAGCGCCAAAAGGCAAGGCTGGCTTGGTTGTGGGCTTGGCCGATCGCCTGGATACCCTGACCGGCCTGTTCGCCATGGGCCTCGAGCCCACCGGCGCCAAGGATCCTTTCGCCCAACGCCGCGCCGCCATCGGCCTGGTGCAGAGCTTGATAGCGGCCGATCTCGATTGCGACCTGCGCACCTGGATCGCAGAAGCCGCCGCGCTGCACACGGTGCTGGTTAACGATGAAGCCAAGGCAAAAGTGCTGGACTTCATCGTGCAGCGCCAGCGCGCCCTCTTGTTGGAGGGCGGTGCGCGCCATGATGTCGCCGATGCGGTGCTGGCGGCTCAAGGCCATAATCCGGCCGCGGCCAAACGGAGGGTAAATGAGCTTTCCAAAACAATCCACGGAACTCTCGCGGTTACGCTGGGCCCTGCTACGTTAAAAGCCACGGGAAAGGTGACAGATAAGGCGATTAATAAGCCTCGGCCAACCGATGAACGATGGCAAAAAACTCTTGACGCCTTCTCCCGCTGCGTGCGCATTACGCGCGACCTGAAAGAAACGTACACAGTGACCGAGGCGGCGTTTGTGGACGAGGGCGAGAAGGCTTTGTTCTCTGCCCTGCGGCAAGCGGAGCAGACAACCAGGCAACCAGGTTCCGTCGACGATTTCCTAAATGCATTCACGCCCATGATCCCGGCCATCGCGCGCTTCTTCGATGAGGTGTTGGTGATGGCCGAGGACGAGCAACTCAAGCGCAATCGCCTGGGTCTGCTGCAGCGCGTGGCCGCCTTGGCCGATGGTGTGGCGGATTTCTCTAAGCTCGAAGGATTTTAGATAAGGGTAGCGTTGCTGTTTGTCATTCCGATGAAGCCCCATTCGCCTCGCTCAAGGCTAGTTCTGGCCGAAGAGCGATCCCTTTGGGGAATAACTATTACTAGCCCCTCAACGGAGCGTTGATCTCGATGAGGTTGCCTTCCGGATCGCGCAGATGCGCCACGCGCAGTACCCAGGCCTCCTGGTCGTGCGGCTCGGTCGTGAAGATCACTCCCTTGCCGCTCAGCTCACGGAAACTTGCGTCCACATCCGCCACCTCGAAGGTCAACGCGACTTTGTCCACGGGTTCGTCGGCTGCCAGGGCTACGCTGGCCACGCTTTCCATCAGCTCGCGTTTGTAGAGGGACAGAATGCAGTCGCCCGCGTCGAATTCGTAAATAGATGCCTTCGACGATCGCCAGCGTTTCTATCAACCCCAGCTTGTCTTTGTAAAAAGCACGGCAGGCGTCAATATCATTCACGAGCAAGCGGAGGTGGGTTAGTTTCATCCTTATCCTTTGTCAGGCGTCTGGCGCACGCGCCTTAGAAAGCGCGGCGAATTCAAGCTTCGTTCCAATAGATACGTAACGTACGCGTTCATCAGCGCTTCCAGTTCGCGTTGCACACCCTCGTTCGGCTTCGCCCGCCGCGCTTCCTCGTAGTCGCTGCGCTGCAGGTGGCGCAGCACTTTGAGCGCCGCCAGCGAAATAGGCTGCGCCTCACGATTGCGCGGTCCGCAATCCGGGCACAATACGCCGCCCTGCTCGAGCGAAAAGTACTGGTTCTGCGGCTGGATCGGCTTGCGGCAATTCAAACAATTCTGCAGCTCGGGGCGGAAGCCCACCTGGTCCAGCAAACGCACTTCGTAATAGCGCACCGCCAGCTGCAAATCATCGCCGGCAGCCAGCCGCGCCAGGGTATCGCGCAGCAAGCGGTAGACGCCGCGGTTCTCGTCATGATCAGCGCTGAAGCGATCCAGGATTTCCACCACATAGGAGGCGTAGCCCAGCGCTTCCAGGTTCTCGGTAAGCGCCGAGTTCGTCACCACAGCTTCGGCCTGGTCCACTACCGCCAAGTCGCGGCCCTTGCCCAGTTGCAAGCGGACCACACTGAACGGCTCCAGGTGGCCGCCCTTGCGCGAGCCCGGCTTGCGGGCGCCTTTGGCCAGGGCGTGGAGCTTGCCTTGCTCACGGCTGTACAGCGTCAACAGGCGATCGGCTTCGCCGAAATCGCTGTGCTTGAGCACCACAGCTTCCACCCGTTGGCTGCGAGGTTCGCGCGGCATGAGGAGAGTATACAAGGATGAAGGATGAGGGCGGAAGAGTGAAGAGAAAGCCAAAGGGCGCTCGGCGCTGTGCCCGGCAATTGACAAAATCGGCCAACTGTAATATCCTAGCACTAGGATATTATGACGAACGCGGAACTTGCCATTCTCGGCCTGGTTGCCGAGGCGCCCCGCCATGGCTACGAGATGGAGCAGCTCATCGAGCAGCGCGGCATGCGCAATTGGACCGAGGTGGGCTTCTCCTCGATCTACTACATCCTCGCCAAGCTGGAGCAGCGCGGCTGGATTAGCAGCCACCGCGAACCCGCTGTGGGCCGCGGCCCCGCCCGCAAGGTCTACACCATCCAGCCCAAAGGGCAAGCCGCCTGGCGGCAGGCCGCGTTGGATTTGCTTTCGGCGCCCAGCCAAGCTTCCCCGTTCCTGCTGGGGCTGGCCGGTTACCCCGGCCTAAGCCCGCAGGAAGCCGTCACCGCACTGCGCGAGTACCGCCGCGCGGTGATCAAGCGCCGCGACGTAGTGCAGGAGACCTGGCAGCGCGGCCAGCAGCTGCCGGTGTTCCTGGAAGGCATGTTCGAATACGGCTACAACCTGGCCCAGGCCGAGATCGAATGGCTGGACCGCTACATCCCGCGACTGGAGAGTCAGATAACGGAGGATCATAGTGAAGTTGATTAACGGATTAACCGATTATCAATTAATCGGTTAATCAAATCCCTTCATAGCGCAGGAGTTGACGTGAAAAAGCTCGACCTCAAGAGGCAATACAAGCATCTCTACAACCCAACCCCCAAGGAGGTCAGCGTCGTGGAGGTGCCCCGGTTCAACTTCATCATGGTCGATGGCACCATCCCGGCCAACACGCCGGTGGGCGAGGCGCCGGATTACTTGGGCGCCCTAGAGACCCTGTATGGCCTCTCCTACACACTGAAGTTCATGATCAAAAAGCGCAAGGTGAACCCGATCGATTATCCGGTAATGCCGCTGGAAGGCTTGTGGTGGACCAAAGACAGCCACCTGAAATTCACCGTGAGCCATTCGGACCCTTGGTTCTTCACCGCCCTGATCACGCAGCCGGAACCGGTTACCGTGGCCCTGTTCGCCGAAGCCCGCGAACAACTGCGCGCCAAGAAAAATCCGGCACTGTTGGATCGGGCGCGCTTTGAAGCCTACGAGGAAGGCCTATCGATGCAGGTCATGCACCTCGGCCCCTATTCCGAAGAGCCGGCCACCATTCAGCGCATGGTGGCCTTCGCAGCCGAGAACGGCTACCGCACCCACGGCAAACACCACGAGATCTACCTGAGCGACCCGCGGCGTGCAAAACCAGAGAAACTAAAGACAGTATTGAGGCATCCGATTAAAAAGAGCTAGCTCGCAATCGGTAATGGGGCGTCGCTCAGACTGGCTAGCTGGCAAGCCACGTTTGATACAAGGCCAGGTTGCCCAGCTTGCCGTCCGAGAAGAAGCTGTCCACTTGCTGGAAGCCGGCCTTCTGCGCAAGTTCCGCCATCTCCCCTTCGCTGAAATGGTGCACGTAGCGCAGGCCGCTTCCGCCGCTGCGCCAGTCCAGCAGGAAGTCCCCCTCATCCATAACCGTGGCGCTCAAGCCCACGGTTTCCCAGGGTTGGATGCGGGTGCGCAGCCGCGGACTGTTCAGGAATTGCCAATTGGAGAGAACGAATCTTCCGCCTGTGTAGGGGCGGGACTCAGACCCGCCCGTCTTTGCGGTAGCCAGCAGCCCTCGCATTTGGGTAAGGAACTGCAGGCGCAGCGCTCGGCTGGGAATGTGGTGCAGGACGGCAAAGGCAAGCACATAATCGAAGCGGAGACTGGAGATTGGAGATTGGAGATGCCAATCTGGGCTGATCAGATCCGCTTGGACCCAATGGGCTTCCATATTCCCTGACCTATTGATGTCGGAAGTTGAACGTTGGACCTTGGACTTGGCTGCTTCCATCAACTCCTCGCTGGAATCTAGGCCCACATACCGCCCGCGGTGACCGCGGCGCTGCAGTTCGGCGGCCACGCCTCCGTTGCCGCAGCCGAGGTCCAGGATCTCAGCCTGCGCTGGCACCTCCTCCAGCACGCGCAACACCCCCGGCTGCAAGCGCCCGCGGCTGGCCGAGAACGGCGCGGCCAGGCTTTGATAGAATTGTCTATTCAGGTCGACGAGTCGCTGAGCGATGACGGCATCCACGGCCTGATTATAGGACTTGACCGTCATTGCGAGCGAGTTTGGCAAGCGAAGCAATCTCACGGCCGGTTCTGCGAAGATGACCTTACTCAAAGACTCAGCCCCGCGCATTCACGCCTGGGAAGAGGCCAAGCAGGCCACTCCAGAACGCATGCTGCGCGCCCGCGCCGCCCTCCTGGATATCCGCGCCGGCGCCCCGGTCTTCGAAGCCATCAGCCGCCATCCTCTGTCGGACGGCGGCTTCGTGGGCAAGCAGATCCTGGTGGCAGCCTATCGGGAGCTGGTCGAGAGCGGCGCCTGGATCGAGGATGCGGCCCTCCTGGCCCGCATCCGTCTCAAGCCCATGCGCACCCTCTCCGGGGTCAGTGTGGTCACCGTGCTCACCAAGCCATACCCGTGCCCGGGCAAATGCGTATTCTGCCCCACCGATGTACGCATGCCCAAGAGCTACCTGCCCGACGAACCCGGGGCCATGCGCGCTCTGCAGCACGATTTCGACCCCTACGCCCAGGTGCGCAGCCGCCTGGATACCCTGGAGGCCCTGGGCCATCCCACCGACAAGATCGAGTTGCTTATCCTGGGCGGCACCTGGTCCTCGTACAAGCGGGACTACCAGGAAGAATTCATCCTGCGCATGTTCGAGGCGCTGAATGGAGTACCCAGCGGCAGCCTTGCCGAAGCCCAGCGCTTCAACGAGACCACCCTGCACCGCGCCGTGGGCCTGGCGGTCGAGACCCGCCCGGACCACGTCAACCCTGATGAATTGGCCTGGCTGCGCTATTTAGGCGTGACCAAAGTGCAGATCGGCGCACAAAGCTTCGACGAGCATATCCTGGAGCTTAACAAGCGCGGTCACACGCCGGCCGAGACCCGCCAGGCCGCCGACCTGCTGCGCGCCGCCGGCTTCAAGATCGTCCTGCATTGGATGCCCAATCTACTGGGCGCCACGCCCGCATCCGACCGCGCCGACTTTGCCAAATTGTGGGACGGCTATTGCCCCGACGAATTAAAGATCTACCCCACGCAACTTTTGGAGAATGCCGAACTGTATCTTTATTGGCAGCGCGGCGAATACCAGCCTTATTCCACCGAAGAACTCGTAGAGCTGTTGGCCGATATCAAGCCGACCATCCCCGAATATTGCCGCGTCAACCGCGTCATCCGTGATATTCCCTCCACGAATGTCGTGGAGGGAAATCGGCGCAGCAGCCTGCGCATGGATGTGCATGAGGTCATGAAGTCCAGGGGTCAGGTTTGCCGTTGCGTTAGGTGCCGGGAGGTCAAAGGGCGAGACATTGATGCGGCGCAATTGGGATTGCGCGATTTCCCGTACGCAACCCATCATGCCGAGGAACACTTCCTCACCTTCGTCACTCCCGAGGACCAGCTGGCGGGCTTCCTGCGTCTCTCGTTACCTAAGATCGACTCCCCGGCCACCGGTCTCCCAGACCTCACCAGGGCGGCCTTGGTGCGCGAAGTTCACGTGTATGGCCAATCACTCGAAGTCGGCGAGGAACAAAGCGGGGCAGCCCAGCACATCGGCCTGGGCACGCGCCTGTTACTGCGCGCCGAAGAGACCGCCCGCAAGGCGGGCTTTGCGCGCATGGCGGTTATCGCCGCGGTGGGCACGCGCGGTTACTACGCCGGCCGCGGCTACCAACTGGGGGAGACGTATATGGTGAAAAACCTCAGTGATTAGTGAATAGTGAGCCGTGAACAGGAAAACCATTGTCACTCCGAGCGGGTTTTATCTTTATGTGTCATCCTGAGGCGAACTCGGCGAGCCGAAGGACCTCTCATAACCTCGTCTTCCGCGTAACCATGGTCGCCGTGAGCGTCGCATCTGCTTTTGATCTCGCAATTCATTGGAAGCAGAGTGCCTAAACGCGATTTCTACTCTCGTCTCGTCTATGCCCGCCGCGGCCCATTCGGCCGCCTGGCCTACTTGCTGCTGAAAGCGCTCGGCGCCGAAGTGCCGCGCCAGGTGGAGATCGGCGAAGGCTTCACGCTGGTGCATGGCGGCTTTGGCGTTGTCATCCATCCCAATACGAAAGTCGGCAAGAACGTGAAGATCTACCCCGGCGTTACCTTGGGCCGCGCTGACATCCACCTACCCATCGAGCGATCCAAGTTCCAGGGTATTGAGATCGGTGACGAGGTGATCCTATCGCCCGGTTCCAAGGTGTTGTGCAAAGAAGGCGTATTGCGCGTGGGCCGCGGCACCGTATTGGGCGCTAACGCCGTGCTGCTCGAGTCCACCGGCGAAGGCGAGATCTGGGCCGGCCTGCCCGCGAAGAAGGTGGGATCGCGCCAGGGCTGGCAATGAGGGCCCTTTTCTTGACAGCCCTTGTGCACGCTTGTACAATGACAACCCCTTCGCCGAGGTAGCTCAGTTGGTAGAGCACGCGACTGAAAATCGCGGTGTCGCCGGTTCAATTCCGGCCCTCGGCACTTACGCAGCGCCTTCGGCGCCTGCGTTTAGGAGTTGCTCCGGCTTCGCCGGGTAATGCAACCTCCAACTTAGCTTTAGGTTATAATTTTTGGTACTAGCGGGCGTGGCTCAGCGGTAGAGCGTCTCCTTGCCAAGGAGAAGGCCACGGGTTCAAATCCCGTCGCCCGCTCAATAAGAACAGGCTCATTGCCTGTTCTTTGTTTAAAGCAAAGGGGGTTAATTACCATAACTTTAAGCTCGGTATAATCCCCCTTTGCTAGGCGACGTGGCCAAGTGGTAAGGCAAGGGTCTGCAAAACCCTCACCACGGGTTCGAATCCCGTCGTCGCCTCTCGTAACAGCCCCAAACTCAACGTCGTTCTGTGAATTAGAAAAGGCCAGTCGCAAGACCGGCCTTTTCGATTCTTACGCTAAGAGTCGCCCAGCATGGCCTGCTTGGCTAGCCGATCCACTCTCTGGTTGTCTCTATTGGTCGAATGCCCCTTCACCCAATGCCAATGGATCTCGTGGCGCTCGATCGCCTTCTCTAAAGCCTGCCATAGTTCCACGTTAGCCAGCTTGCCGCCCTTGCGCTTCCAGCCGCGGGTTTGCCAGCCCGGCAGCCACTCTGTGATCCCCCGACGCAAGTACTGCGAATCCGTGTAGAAATCCACAAGGCTGGGTGCCCTGAGCGCCTCCAGGGCCTTCAGGGCGGCGGTCAGCTCCATGCGGTTGTTGGTGCTGTGCGCTTCGCGGCCGCAAAGCTCTCGCTCGTGGCTGCCTTCTCGGATCAAGGCCGCCCAGCCGCCCGGTCCCGGGTTGCCCAGGCAGGACCCGTCGGAGTAAATTGTCGCGTGCGCCAGCATGCGGGCATTTTATCAGCGGCGCGGGTGCGAGCTTATAATTCACCACCATGCCAGACCTAAGTCCCGAACTGCTACCAAAACTGAAAGCCCATCGCATACCTGATCTTGACCTGGGCTCCAACTTCCAATATCCGGATTACTTGGGGGGTTCGATACTCAATTTGCCCGGCAGCGTGTGCAGTTTACTCGGCGTGCCCCGCTTCGGGGCGCCGCCGCTGCGTGATGAGATTCTCACAAAGCTTGGCGGCCCTTACCAACGAGTGGTCTTCCTGCTGGTGGATGCTTTGGCTTTCCATCGCATGCAAGCCTGGATGCAGGAACCCGAATTTGCCGTCTGGCGCCAATTGGCGGGAGATGGCCTGCTGGCGCCGCTGACTTCAGTTTCACCCAGCACCACCTCGGCCGCGTTGACCAGCCTGTGGACGGGGCGCGCGCCGGGCGAACACGGCATTGCCGGCTATGAGCTGTGGCTCAAAGAATACGGCCTGGTGGCGAACATGATCGCCCATGCGCCGTTCAGCTTCGAACGGCAGGCCGGCTCGCTGTCGCATGCCGGCTTTGTGCCCAGGGATTTCCTTGGCCTCCCAACTCTGGGGCCGCACCTGACGGCTCATGGCGTTAACGCCTATGCCTTCCAGCATTATGGCATCCTGGGGTCCGGGCTCTCTGACCTATTCTTTCCCGAGGTCAAGCGAAACGGCTATCTATCCCACAGCGACCTATGGATCGGTTTGCGGCAGCTGATGGAACTCCAATCGGCGCAACGCGCTTTCTATTGGGTGTACTACGCCGATGTGGATACCCTGTCGCACAAATACGGGCCGGATGACGAGCGTGTGCATGCCGAATTTGCCGCCTTCAGCCAGGCCTTCGAGCGCCACTTCCTCTTCCGGCTGACGCCGGATGTGCGCAAGGATACGTTGTTCATTCTGGCCGCCGACCATGGCCAGATCCACACGGAAAAGGATCCGCATTACGAGTTACGCAATCATCCCAACCTGACGCGCCGCTTGCACATGCAGCCCACAGGAGAAAACCGCCTCATCTACCTCTTCGTCAAACCGGGACAGACCGAGGCGGTGAGAGAGTACATCGAACGCACCTGGCCCAACCAGTTCGCCATCCTGGAGTCAGCTTTCGCCCAGGAGGCCGGCTTGTTTGGTCCCGGACCCTCTTCGCCGCGGCTGGCCGAAAGGCTGGGAGACCTGATCCTGGTGGCTAAGGGGAACGCTTATCTGTGGTGGAACCTGAAGGAAAATCCGTTGATCGGCCGGCATGGCGGCCTGGCCCTTGAAGAGATGTTGGTGCCGCTGGTGGCGGCGAGGCTTTAGGCGTGTCTTTCTGGTTTTCTAGTTATCGAACCAAAACACGTTCGCCGTAGAATTGCTCGCGTAAGCTCGAGACCTGGCGGCGCAGTGTCTCATCCCGCTCCAGCATTTCACCCACTTTTTGGCAGCCATGCATGACCGTAGTGTGATCGCGGCCGCCCAGAATCTCGCCAATCTGGGGAAGGGATAGCTGGGCTTCTTCGCGCAACAGGTACATAGCCACCTGGCGGGCCAAAGCCACCTCAGCCGAGCGGTCCCGGGAAAGCAGGCGCTCACGGGAGATACCAAAAGCCTGGCCCACGGCTTCGGCCAGCTTTTCGGGTTCCAGGGCTTGCGGCTCGGGGATCAGGTCGGCCAGAGCGCTATCCACCAGGTCCGGGGTGAGCGGCAGGCCGCGCAGGTAGGCGTAGGCCAGGATGCGGTTGAGGGCCCCTTCCAATTCGCGGATATTGGATTGCATGCGCCGGGCGATCGTTTCCAGCACAGCCGGTTCCACGTCTTTGCCGAGGCGCTCGGCGTTGCTGCGCAGGATGGCCAGGCGCGTCTCGTAATCGGGGGACTGGATGTCGGCGATGAGGCCCCATTCGAAACGCGAGCGCAGCCGCTCCTCGAGGGTGACCAGGCCCTTGGGCGAGCGATCCGAGGTGATCACGATCTGCTTGTTCTGCCCGTGCAAGGTATTGAAGGTGTGGAAGAACTCCTCCTGGGTGGATTCCTTACCGGCAATGAACTGGATGTCGTCGATCAGCAAGACGTCCGTCCGGCGGTATTTGTCGCGGAAGGCCTGGGTGGAATGCGAGCGGATCGCCTGAATGAGGTCGTTGGTGAATTCCTCGGAGGAAACATAAAGCACGTGCAAGCCGCTTTGCACCGCGGCATTGCCGATGGCGCGCAGCAGGTGGGTCTTGCCCAGCCCCACGCGCCCATACAGGAAGAGCGGGTTGTAGGCCTTGGCGGGGTTCTCCGCCACGGCCAGCGAAGCGGCGTGTGCCAGCCGGTTGCTATTGCCAACCAGGAACGTCTCGAAGGTGTAGCGCGGGTTGAGGGAGAAGTTGCTCGTGCCGGCCGCTTGCGAGCCCTCGCCGGGTGTCTCGACTGACTGGCGTTCGGCCGGGATCTCGGTCAATATTTCGACGGGCTGGGCGGCTTGCCAGACAACAAAACGGACTTCAACGGTGCGATTCATCATGCCGGTAAGCAAACGGGTTACCGTGCTCTTCAGCCGGCTATCCAGCCAATCGCGGGCATACGCATTGTTGGCGCCGATGACGAAAGAACCGTCTTCATAAGCGACCAACTCGGCCTCGCGTACCCAGGTGTCATAGGTGCCTTTGGGCATCTCCACCTGCAGCTGGCCTTGGGCAGCTTCCCAGGCCTGGCTGGCATTCATCATCGGACCTCCTCCAATGTTCAGTGTGTGCTCGGACGCTAGATAGGACAGGAGGACGGACCGTCGCCCCTGGCCGACAACCCGGCGTCCTGGGCTATTCAACTAATTCAGTTTTCGCGTGAGGCGATTGCGATCTGCGCACACCTGCGCTAAGGTCGGGGATTCTAACAGAAGACTCGCTGTGGACCATGCTTTTCCCCTACGCGCACCTAAAAAAAAGCGATTCTTTAAGCTGCATGTTTGTTAAAGATTTACGCGCAGAATTCTGCGTCAAAGCGGTTATCACTTTCCACCAGGCCTCCCGCCACAGGTGGGGTGAACCTGATGCGCAAGCCCCAGAAGCATCGATTGGATCATGTCATCGGGGGATTCTGCAGGTCCCGACGGAGGAATCTTAAAAGTCTTTAAGGCGAATGGAATGCCTTGCACATCACGCGGAGTTGGCGCGATGGGTATCTCGGCTGGATTTTCGATTCGCGTTGCAAAAATGTAAAGATCGCGAAATAAAAGCAGCTCGCGCGGCTCCAGAAAAGAATTTTTGCGTGGATGCGCGAGACCTTGATGGCCCATTCAGCTTGTCGCTCAATGATTTGGCCGAAACGGACTTCGAGGGGACGACAAAAGTGCGATTTGGCAAGAAACGAGTGTCGCCGGTCCGTCGAACGCGTGCGGGAGGGGCGAAAGGTTCACCCGTGTTGCATTTCAGGCGCACCTGCCGCCAAGTATGTTTTCCCATCTAGGCCTAGATTGCTGGCTGCGCGGGATGAAAATAGGTGGTACAAACGCCTTTGCAAGAGAGGAAGATTATGAAGAATAAGCCCACCGCAGCATGGAGCACGCGTGACCTGCTGATCACCATCGTGATCGGCTTGGCTTTCGGTGTGCTCTTGGTCCCTGTCACCTATGTCTATGGTCTCATGTTGGCTGCCGGCATCCTGGCCCGCGCCGTGCTCAGCGGCGTCTATTTCCTGCCGGCCGCTTTTGCCGCCTACGTGGTGCGCAAACCGGGTGCCATCCTGCTGGTCAGCGTCACCAGCGCGCTGGTCGTGCTGCCTTTCGGCTACGGTTTTATCGTCCTCGTGATCGGTGCGCTGACCGGGTTGGTAGGCGAGCTGGTCACCTGGCTGTTCACCCGCTACGTCAATTTCGGTCTGGGCCGCTTTGTGCTGGCCGGCGCCGTCGGCGGGGTTATTGAGTTCCTGCTCATCCTCGCTTCGCTGCGCACCTCGCAATTCGACCTGGGTCTGGTAACCTTGGCCGTTCTCGTAAGCGCCCTTACCTTTGCGATCTGCACCGCGGTGGCCAAGTATCTGGCCGACGCCGTGGCTCGCACAGGGGTGCTGGCCAATACGGCACTAGGAAAGGCCAATGCTGACGAAATCTGAGCTCGCCGCTCCCAGCCCGGCAACCAGGACCCGCAGCGACCGGCTGACTGGCGGCTATCTGGTCTTTGTCGCCATCCGCTGTACGCTGCAATATGTGGTGCTGCCCTTCCTGCTCCCCTTCTTAGGGTTGAGCGGCTCGCTTTCAGTAGGCATCGCCACCGCCATCGATCTCCTCGCCCTGGGGCTGATCGCCTATAACATCGTCAATCTATGGAACACGTCCTGGCGCTGGCGTTACCTGGCGCTAAGCGTGCCCATGGTCGCCATTTTGCTGATCTTCCTTTTTCAGGATTACAAATTCTTCTTCCCTAGCTAGCTCCTGCATGATCGAGATCAAAGCCCTGACCGTCAAATACACGGGGCGCAAGCGGCCCGTGTTGCGCGACCTTTCGCTGGAAGTGCGCAAAGGGGAGACGCTGCTCATCCTGGGCCCATCCGGCTCCGGCAAGAGCAGCCTGGCCCTGACGCTCAATGGGCTGATCCCCCACTCCATCGGCGAGGTGCTAGCCGGCAGCGTGCGCGTGGCCGGCCTGGATACGCAGCAGCATCCTGTTGCCGAATTGGCCCAGAAGGCCGGCATCCTCTTCCAGGACCCGGACGCCCAGTTTGCCACCCTGAAAGTCGAGGACGAGGTGGCTTTCGGGCTTGAGAACTTGGGTGTGGACCCGGCGGTGATGGATGCCCGCATCGAGCAGGCGCTCGCCCAGGTGGGCATGCCGGCCGCTCGCCGGCGCGCGGTGGCCGAGCTTTCCGGCGGCGAGAAACAGCGCGTGGCCCTGGCCGCGCTGCTGGCCATGCAGCCCGAGTTGCTGGTGTTCGATGAACCGACCGCCAACCTGGACTCGATGGGCACCCAGCAGGTGTTCGCCTTATTGGCGCAGTTCAAGGCGCGCGGGCAGCATACGCTGGTGCTTATCGAGCACAAGCTGGATGAGCTTATGCACTTGGTGGACCGCGTCGTAGTACTGGACGATGAAGGGCGCATCTTTGCTGATGGCGGCCCGCGCGAGCTGTTCGACGAGCATGGCGAGAAACTGCAGCGCCTGGGGGTGTGGATGCCGCAGGTGTGCGTGCTGGCTCACGCGCTGCGCGCCCGCGGCGTGCACATGCGCCCTTTCCCCATCACCCTAGGGGAGACGGTAAAGGCGCTGGAGCCCGCCCTGACCGGCGCTTCAAGCAGGAACGGCCAACATCCGAACCGGAGCGGGCCTGCCGAGCGCGGCCTGGAACCCCCCGTCTTCGAAGTGCGAGATCTCTCGTTTAACTATGGGAGCCTGCCCGCCTTGCATGGCGCAGCGTTGCGCGTGGAGGCAGGCGACTTCCTGGCTATCGTGGGGCCGAATGGCGCCGGCAAGAGCACGCTGGCCAAGCACCTGATCGGGCTGATCAAGCCGCCCGCCGGCACCGTTTTTTTTGAAGGCCGCGATCTAAATCAGATCCCGCCCAAGCTACTGGCAAGCCGCGCCGCTTACGTGTTCCAAAATCCCGAGCACCAGTTCGTTACCGAGAAGGTAGCCGATGAGGTGGCCTATGGCTTGCGCGTGACGGGGATGGCGGAAGAGGAAGCGAGCTCGCGTAGCGCCGACTTGCTGGAAATGTTCGGGCTGGCGCGCTATGCCAAAGCCAACCCGTTCACCTTGAGCCATGGCGAAAAACGCCGCTTGAGCGTGGCGGCCATGCTGGCCATGGACCAGGGCGTGCTCATCCTGGATGAGCCCACCTTCGGACAGGATGAGCGCAATGCCGCCACGCTGATGTCGCTGCTGCAGGCTTTGCGCGCCAAGGGCAAGACCATCGTGATGATCACGCACGACATGCGCCTGGTGGCGGAGTACGCCACCCGGGTGGCGGTGATGCTTAATGGCCGCGTGGTCTTCCACGGCGAGCCCGCCACCATGTTCGCCCAGACAGAGCTGATGGCCAGCGCACGTCTCAACCTGCCGCCGCTGGCGCGGCTGGCGGCCTTGCTTTCCACGCGCCGCCCCGAGTTAAGCGGCTGCGCCAAGTTGGAAGATTTCCTGCATCTTGAGTACCGCGTAGCCGGCCGGCAGGGTGTGGAGATCTAGCCCATGCGCACCATTTATTTCGAAGGTCACTCCTTCCTGCACCGTCTGAACCCGCTAAGCAAATTCTCCGTCAGCTTATTACTGTTTGGTTTCATGCTGTTGACCACCGATCCGTGGACGCCATTGGCTTTTTGCGTGCTCATCTTGGCGCTTATGGTATCGCTGGGCGGCTTCAGCCTTAGGCGCTTGCTGGCCGTCCTGTGGCCCATGCTGCTGTTTGCGCTCGTGTTTTTCCTGCTGTATCCGTTTTTGGTACGCCAAAGCCTGGTGCAGGATACGCCGCTGCTTCTTGAGCTGGGACCCCTAAGGATGTACCAGGGCGGCCTGGCATACGGATTGGCCACTTCACTGCGCGTCCTGGCGCTGCTCATCCTTTCACTGCCGTTTTCGCTCACCACCGATTCGGCGGATTTCATCCGCTCCCTGGTGCAGCAATGGCGGCTGCCCTACCGCCTCGGCTACAGCACCCTGGCCGCCTTCCGCTTCGTGCCCATGCTGCGCACGGAGCTCTCCGTGATCGGCGCGGCGCACCGCGTGCGCGGCGTGAACGGCGCCCATGGTCTGCGCGGCGCCGCCGAACGCATGCGGCGCTACGCCGTCCCCCTGCTGGCTAACGCCATTCGCCAGGCGGAACGCACCGCCCTGGCCATGGATGGGCGCGCCTTCGGCGCCTCTCCCCAGCGCACCTATTTCCAACGTATGCGTTTTTCTGCGGCCGACTGGGTTTTCATTTTTGGCATGCTGGGGCTTTCTGCCCTGCTCCTCTTAGGCCTTAATGCCCTTGGCCTCCTGGGGCCGCTGGCTTTCCTGCAAATCCTCTAAGCAGGTGAAAATAGGGTTCACCGGTTATCTTGTGGAACCCTGCGAGTCCCCCTAAAATTGCACCTTGAGGTATTCGTCCTATGGTATTTGAACAGACCTTGCCGGTTTTAACCGGACTCACGGACATGGAACGCGCTGCGGCCATTCGCGAGGCTTTCGATCGCGACCGCAAACAGATGGTATTGCTCTTGGCGCGGCAGCTCGGCGTGCCCGAAGTAGATGTGGTGCGCGCCATGCCCGACGAGATGCTGGACGAGCTCGACTTCCCTCGCTGGCAAGAGATCGTTCGGGCCTTCGAGACCCTCGGAGACGTGCACGTGATCGTCTCCAATGGGGCGACCACCTTGGAATGCGTGGGCCAGTTCGGAAAATTCAGCACCTCGCAAGGGTTCTTCAATGTGCAGACCAAATCGTTGGATATGCACATCCGCGCCCAGGCCCTGGCCTCCGTGTTTGCGGTGCGCAAGCCCAGCCACACCGATGGCAAGGAAGCGCTAAGCTTCCAATTCTTCGACGCTCAAGGCAACGCAGCCTTCAAGGTGTTCCTGACCTTTGGCGGCAAGGACCCTTCATCGGAACGCCAGGCGCAATACAGCGCCATCATCGAACAGTTCCGCGTGAACTAATCATAAAAAGAGCGGCTGGCGCCGCTCTTTTCTTTTATCCACTACGCAGGGTTGGTTCGGTTTTCTGTCTTCTGTCAACTGTCTACTGGCAACTGATTTTATGGGCTGACCGTAGGCAGCTCGTCGCAGGTGCCGCCGTTCACGTTAAGGTCGGCTTCCTGCATCCAGCCGATGCCGGAGAGCCCAGTATTGCCGGCGCCAAGATCCACCTGCGCCCAACCGTTATTGGTCAGGCCGCTCACCGCCGCGAAGTCCTCGACGTTAAGCGTGGCGATCACATTGGACGTGGTGTTGGCGCCCGAGTAAACACTCACGCTTTCCTGCGGCATGACGTAGCACAGGTCAGGCTCCGGTACCCAGGAAAGCTGCGGCGCATCCAGGCAGCTGCCGCTCAAGGAGACTTCGTCGAAGTGCACCCAGCGCAAACGGAAGACGCCGCTGTTGGCCGCCTGGGCGATGCCGGGGTCGAAGCCCACCCAGCCATCAAAGGTGCGCCCGGTGACCACAGCCGTAAAGCCCGATTCGACCTCAGAGAAGACCTGGGCTTCCGTGCTGGGCCGGTCGTACAGCACAGTCACATCGTCTGTCGTCAGTGTGCAGGTGCCGGCTTCATCCGGCCAGGCAAAGGGGCTGGCCGCTGTCGCCGTGACCGAAGGCGTTGCAGTGGGCGCGGCCCCCGGGGTGCTGGTGGGTAGGTTGACATTGAAATTGAGATTGCAGGCCGTCAGGAAAGTCATCAGGCCTGCCAGAGCAAGATACAGGATTGTTTTCATAGTTTCCTCGCTTAATAGCAGAATTGCTATGGCAAAGAACGATTCGCCGCGAGGTTAGTTACTGCCTAATTAGCAGCCAGGCGAACAGATATTCGCCATCTGCCTCCTGGTAATAGATGCGAATCGGCGCCACGCGGATGGCGGCCAGGCCGCTTGAGGCGATTTGCGCGGGGACCTGCACACGGTGGGTCTCGATACCGGCGGCTTGCCGGCTGGTTAATGTTTGCGAACCCAACTCATTCCCATCGGCATCCAGGAAGGACAGCACGAAGGAGTCTCCGGCGCTTAGGCCCAGTTCCATGGCGCTGGCATGCATGGCGGCAGGGAAGGCCACTTGAACAGCGCTTCCCCTTCCAGCGAAGGACACGCTGATTTCGACTCTCTCATTGATTGGGAGGGTGTCCAGTATTACGGTTTGCAGGCGCGGAAAACGTAAGCTGTCCGCAGCGCCCGGCGCCAACTCCTCGAAGCTGCGCGTATTCAGTTCCCAGATCGCCTGCCAGCGCTCGGCGGAAAACAACGGCCCTTGCGTCACCACCCGGATCTTCTGGTAATACGCGTCCAGCGCGGCATCATCCATGTGCGCCTGCGCCCCCGCTTCGAGCGCCAGGTAATCGGCCGGGATGATGCGCATGAAGTGCCCGCTGCGCCAATTGGGATCGTAGATGGGTGGCAGGCGCGCCAGCAAAGGGTCCGTGAGCGCCAGGCCGTGCGCTAGGTACACATCCGGCCCGGCGTAATAGCCGGTGAAGCCATTGGCGCCCTGCGGCAGATACAGCTTGCCCTCGGCGTCTGCCTGGGCGCGCAGTTCGCGGCCCAGGTCGATCCAGTCGTGCTCGGCTTCCCAGCGAAAGGCCGTGCCGCGCAACAGCGAACGCACCAAGAAGGCCGCCTGGTTCAGCACGTTGTGCGACGCGTCGGCGTTGAAGGCGTGAAGGTCCTCGATGCGGATGAAGTTCGTAGTGTAGTACACCATGCGCTCATCCACCACGCCGTTCCAGCGCGCCACGTTGAAGCCCCTGGCATAGAGGAAATAGGGCGGCGAGCTTGCCAGCAGGCTGACCAGCAGGAGAGCGGGAACGAGCGCCCAGTGTTTCTTGAAGTTCAGCCTTGGCGCCAGGTAGACCATCAGCATGAGGGCCGCGGCTAAATAGGCTGTGGAAAGGAAACGGCCGCCCATAAAATCCCCGCCGATCTGCAGGGTGTAAAGCAGATACAGCAGGATGCCCGCCGCGATGGCCAGACCCTTGGCCTGCCGCTGCCAGGCCACCACGCCAATGGCCACGAGGATCACCAACCAGGTGATCGGGTCGTACAACAGGGTGAACCAGAAATAGTTAAGCCCCGCCCAAATCTCTTCCCCCAGCGGCACATAGTTGTAGATCTTGGCGTAGTACGTGTTCGGAAAGGGGAATCCGTAATAAATAATGGAAAATAGCTCCCAGGCGACCAGCGGCGCGAACCCAAGGGCGATCTGGCCGGCGGCGCGCCACCTGTCCTTATGCTGCCACCAGACCCAGGCCAGCGCCGGCAGATAAAACAGAATCGTGTCCAGGCGGTTCACCGCCGCCAGCGCGGCCACCAGTGAGAGCCACACGAGCTTATTAGGCTGCTCATCCTCACGCAGGAAGAGCAGCAAGAAAAGGCCCAGCAGCAGATGGCTTAGCGGGTTCTCCAGGCCCGAGGTGGTGTAGTCGATGAAAGATGTTGAAATGCACAGCAGCAGCACCGTGCCTGTGCCAAGCCAGCGCGAGGCCGCCATCTTGTAGATGATCAGCCAGGCCAGCACCAGCGTCAGGCCGAGGCTGACCAAGATGGTGGTGAGATAGATCTCGCGGGTGAAGAAATAGAACGCGCTGAGCAGAAAGAGCCACAGCGGATGCGTGTAGCCCTGCACGCGCTCCTGCACATTCCACGTGAGGCCGTAGCCGTTGATGAAGTTATCGACGGTGCGGAAGGAAAAGTAGGCGTCGTCCGAGAACCAGGCGTGAGAGAGGACCAGCCACGCCACCCAGAGCAACGTGAAACCAATGGCGACAGCCAGCCAGAACCTGCGCTGGCGGAACCAAGGCTGAGCGCGTTTCGATCTTGCCATGCTTGAGGGTTAGTTTACTGCGAGTCACAATTGGCGAAGGCGCTTACCTGCGCGTAGGCTTCCTGTCCCGCGGCTGCGTCAGCCGCGTTGTTGGCAATCGATTGCCATACAGCGCACAGCAGGCCTTCATTGCGGGCGTGCATGGCGTGGATGCGCTGGCTGGTCTCCACCGCCAGCGGCCAGTCGCCAGTGAAGGCCTGCGCCTCCACCAACGGGAGCCATTCAATGCCGTAGTTGGGGCGCAGGCCCTGCTGTTCAGCTGCCGCCATCAGGTCCAGCACCTGCGCCCAATCTCCCTGCCAGCGCGCCAGGTCCGCCTTTTCGTAGTAATAGCACCAGCTGTGTTGCGGCTCCGCGCCGAAAATGTGGGCGGGCGGGTAGCCGTCGCCCTCGGGCACCGCCAGGGCATTGCCTGGATTGGAGTGCGCCACCAGCTCGCGGTTCTCCACAGGCAGGTAGTCATTATGTACGTCCAGCGGACTAAGCAACCACAGGCAGCCGCCCTCTGGCAGGAAATAAAAGACCAGATCTTCGGGCGAGCCCGTACTGAAGGTCAGGCCGCGGTAATCAGACTCCAATGGTTCGCCGTTTTGAATGCGGTTCACCGTTTGCGTGCGCGTCAGCTCGAAATTCCACAATCCAACGGACAGTTCTTTTCCGGCCGTTGGGTACAAGACATTCAGCGCATTGCCCGTCATGGGGTCGCCCAGATAGGTGGACACCCGGTCGAAGGAGACCAGCGCGGTGTTCGGCTGCAAAGCCGGCGCCCGCCAGGAAAGCTGCCAGTAGAAATTGCGTTGCGCCTGCCAATCCAGGCGATACTCGTTGGCCGCATGGATGTGGCTCCCCAGGGCAAACGCCACCAGCAGGCTGACCAGCAGGATGCGCTGTGGCCGGCGCGGCACAAAAAGCACCAGCAGTGAGCCGACCACCAGCGAGGCGCCCAGCATGCCCACCAGGATGTAACGCAGGTTGTAGTCCCCTTGCGAAATGGTTTCGCCGATCGCCCACACCGGAAACATGCCCAGCAGGAAAGCTGCGAGGCCCAACGCGATCCCCTGCCGGGCGAACTTCCCGTCATCTGGCCCGGCTCCGGCTCGGGCTCGGCCCCTTGGCCGAGCCCAGGGCATAGCCCACAGGACCACGAAGACCAGGCCGCCCGCGGCCAGCGAAATGGCCACGTCGATCAGCCCGAAGCCCGTGGACAGACTGGCGAACATCGGCTGGATCAATTCCGTCCACGCCTGGAAGAACGTGTATTGCATGTCGTTCAGCATGGTCAGTAGCAACTCGCTCACCGCCGCCAGAGGATCGGCGCGCAGCTCCGAGAGCAGCACCAGCGGATACGGTTCCGCCGGCAGCTTGAGCAGGAACAGCCGCCAGATGAGCCAGGCGGCGAAGACCGTTAAATAGGGCGCCCAGATCTTGAGGATCTCTTGGAGCTCCGGTCGTTTGCGTCGCGCCTGGTTGGCCAGCAGGATCCATAAGTAGACCGGGCGCAGCAATTCCAGGCCGACGAAATATTCCACAGTGAACATGTGGATGGCCGCGGTAGCGAGGGCCAGAATGGTGTAAGGGCGCCAGCGTCCCTTTTCCGTGACCGCCCGGCCCATGGCGCCCAGCGAAACCAGATACAAAACCAACGCAGCCACGTGCGGGATGAAGATCACCGACGAGCTCTGCACGTAATAGCCCGGATAGATGGCGAACAACAGGCCGATGTACAGGATCTTCTTGGCGTGGTCCTTCCACAGCGGCTTTAGCGCCCAGGCCGCGGCCACCGCGCTGGCCCAGTAGAGCAGCAGGCTCGCTACTTGCCAGATCCAGGGCGCTGTGCCCAGGCGGCCCACCAGCCAGTAAGTCCACACCGAGAAGGGACGGTCGTAGGAAAAGTGATTGATCAGTTGGCCGACGCGATTGTTGAACGTGTAGAAGATGGTCGGCCAGTCATCCCAATAGAAGCCCAGAAAAGGGATAAACAGCCCAAACGCCATGATGCAGATAAATAGGAAGAGACCCGGCCCGACTCGGTTAGCGTTGGCCGCGGCGAACTTCCGTAGCGATAGCATTAAATATCCCTTATGTCATTTCGAGCGAGGCGGTCGCCTTCCCTGTCATTTCGAGTGAGCCCGAAGGGCGACGAGAAATTCCTGTAACGACCCTTTCTCTCGTGAATTGACTGGGAAAGCAGGTGATTATGAAGCAGCGCCATTGCGGAACGCCTTAGGACTCACCTTCCTTGATCCAATCCAGGTGCGCGGCGATCAGATCGGCGAAGAACTGGTACTGGTCAACGTCACCCTCGGCCGGGCCAGTGAGGAAGATGTACAGATTGCGATACACGATCTCCACGCCCACGGCGCCATCCGCCGTCTGCCACACCAGCTGCTCCGCATCCAGGCCGGCGATCTCCGGCAGCCGCGTCAGCTGGCCGCTATCGATTGCCGCCCATACGTCCTGGTGCCATTCGCGGCTCAACACCAACTGGGCCCCTTCGGCCGTCTGGTAAATATTGACCACGTTCACGATGTAGGGCGGCGATTCGCCTTCGGCTTCGCGGTTGAACTGGATGCGCCAGCCGGTCAGCCGGCCGGTGGCCGCAATGTAGGCGTCGCCGTCCGCCCGCGCCTGCAGCAGGTCCATATTCGTCGAGGCACTCCCGTCATCGGCGGCCGCATACTGGCCCGCCAGTTCCTCTTCCGTCAGCAGGAAATCGTCAGGCTGGCCGGTGAAGACGCCATTCTCCATAGGGAACGGCGTGGGCGAAGGTTCTGCGGTCGCCGCGGGCAGCTCGGTGGCCGTGGGAGCTGCCGTAACTGCGGGCGCCTGGGTGTCGGCCGGCTCCACGTCAAGCGGCGCCGCGGCCGGGGGTTGCTTTGGCGCAGCGCAGGCATTTAGCAGAAGCAAGGCCGCGATGAAAATGAAAGGCGATTTCATAACCACTCCTTGAGATAGGGAGGAGACGGTTTTATTATCCCCCGTTTTACCTGAATGGCAGGCCTTTCCAAGTGCGAGATTCGGTCCTTTGTAGGTTTTCAGTCGGGGCGAGAATTTGGCAGCTGTTCACGGGTTATGGACTTCTGCCCACCGTGTTGCCCCAATTCCAACGAGCCCGCGGCACAAGCCGGATCGTCTTCGGCGTTGTCTTCCTTTTTTTTTTGCTTGACTATGACGGCTTTGTTCTATAAAACGTAAGCCCTTCTGTGGCCAACCGCTAACCCGGAGTTCAAGCGGCCAACGCCGAAGGATACACAATGAAACTTACTTCACGATCTGCCGGTAAGCCACATATAGATTGGCCAATCGCACCCCTGATGCAGGATCACGGCGGGCAAGCAGCGTAATTAGATCATCCTGCTCTGCAAATAAAGCTTGCACCTCTTGCTTTTCTGCCTCTGAGAGAACTGAAGTTTGCTGGTTGTCGATCTCCGCTCGCAGAACCATGAAAAAGTCGCTGGTCTCCTGGCGAGCAGACTCGTAATCGCCTCGTTGCGCGTCAATAGCTGCCGAAGCCAGATAACCCTTCATCTCGGCCAGCCTTAATTGCTGCCCCAGCTCAGTCAGGCTGCGTGAGGATTCGCGGGCGCTGAGCCACATGGGAACGAAGCCGATCAGGAAGAAAACAGCCGACAGAGTAACGTAAAGGGTAATGCGTCGCGTGAATGCGCTTGACTTGATTGATTCTATTTGTTCAGTTTGACTCATATCTCTCCTTTGAATGGCAAGAACCGTTTGCCAAACTTATCAGCCTAATCGATCTGTAATGCGGCGGCACACCGATACTTGGGCTGATCCCCAGGTCCCCAGACATGTGGTCGGCCCCGTATTCACCACGATCGAGCCGGCCAGGATTGAGTGGCCATCAGCTGCCCCAAGGGAAGGTGAGGTTGCACCTAGCGGGGCGGCCTTAGCCTTCCGGCCCATGCCTAATACGGTTGTCGCCTCGGCCTATCGCTCCCCGGACTTACCTTTTTTCCGGTTTCAATGCAGCCGATACTCGGTCAAGTTGCTCAACCAGCGCGTCCTGTCCTTGCTGTTTTAGCTCCATTGCTTGGCCGCTTATGTCGGCCTTGATCTTCCCGGCCCTGGTCCGCACTTGTGCTAGGGCGTCTTCCACCGAGGCACTTGTTTGATCGCGAAGTTCGATCGCATTCCGTCGGATTTGCTGGCGGGTCTTTTCGCCAGATTGCGGTGCGAAGAACAGCATGGTTACAGCTCCGGCCAGACTCCCCAGCAACAGCCCAGCTAGAAAGCTAGCTGGATTTCTTGTTTCTATTTCCTCTTCACGGCTGTGTTTTTCCATTAGTTTTCCTTTACCTAATTGGCGACTTTGTATTGATCGTTGGCCGTTTTGCCTGAGTCTGACTTCACTTTGCCAGCCATTTGTTGATTTCGATTTCGGCCTGAGCCTTGCTGTAACCATAGCGTTGCTGCAGAACCCCCGCGAGCTCTTCGATCTTTCCGCTAAGTTGGCCGAGGTCATCTTCTGTGATCTTGCCCCACTGCTGGCGTACTCGCCCCTTGAGTTCGTGCCACTTGCCTTGCATGACGTCTTTATTTGGTTCCATGTCATTCTCTCCTTTGTTCCACCTCGTTTGCGAATTGTGTGGGGCGGAGCGGTTTGGGAGGGACCAAACCGCTCCAGTATTGATGCATCCGCTCCGATTAGACGATCTTGCGGCCCCGCAGCAGGTTAACTACAACTAGGATCAGCGCCAGCACCAACAGTAGGTGCACCAAACTCCCGCCAATGCTTCCAACCAGTCCCAACAGCCACAGCACTACGAGTATTACAACAATGGTCCACAACATACAGTCTCTCCTTACCAAAAACTTCACGCGGGTTTCTTTTATTGTCGGGGCGACATAAATTTGACTGATCGTCCCGGTTTATCTGTTCAGGGGGTGCGGTTTTCTTGGCTCGAGGTCTTGGTGACGGAAACCGAGTTGCCTCTAGGCCGGTAGAAGATCACCCAGATGATCCTTTCAACGGCCCAACCGATCAATGCATAGATCGCCATGGCGAAAAAGGATGAAATTTCCAGGACCATCCCGTTTGCGGCCGGAGTGGCCGTCATCCCTTCGAAGGGGAACAGAAATAGGTTGGTGAAGCCGTAGATGAAGGAGACAATGGGGCTGTCCGGATTGGCCGCGATCAACTTGAGCAGGATGCGCAACGCGATCATCGTTTCCAGGATGCCCAAAGCAACCCAGACCAACTGAGTGATTTTGAAGCTGAAGATCCGTCGTTCCTGATCCGGTTCTCGCTGCGTAGTCTTTACTTCCGAGATTTTATTGTTAGTCATTTGGCCTCTCTTCTGGTTGGCGCGGCAATTTGATCAACACCGCTGTTCGGGATGATGATAGGTCGTTGGCCCTTCGCTGACCATCGGCCTGTAGCTGATTTTTTAGTAGGCCGATAGAGTGATTATTTGTCAGGCTTTGTCCTACACGCAGGCTGAAGAAGGCCGCTTGAGAGTTCTTTCGCGGCAACCGGACTATATAATGTGAGTGAGGACTTAACCACGCATCACTTAGATTTCCGGATATGAAGATGAAGTTGGATCGCTCGACGCAGGTTCAGCCGACGGCCTTATCGCCGGGAAGGCCGGCTGAGGCCGGGGAGCTGCTCTTGGATGCAGTGGAATACGCCGTCCCTCTATCCACTCTTGCGCAACTGGCCGTACCCAAGTTGGCCGACTGGTGCGTTGTTCATCTGCTACAGGCTGATGGTTCGATCGTGCAAGTAGCGTTGGCTCAGGCGGCCGAGCCCACGCCGCCGGAAGCGCACAACTGGCTGCAGCATTTTCTGCCCAACGATGATGCCGATGGTTTGCCCGCCGTGCTGCGCACCGGTGAACCCAAGCTGATCACGGTTGTTCCATCGGAACTTAACGCTGCTATCGCTGCCATCAAATCCTATATGATCGTGCCGCTCATTGCCAAGCCGCAAACATTTGGCACCATCACCTTCGTGGCGGCGGAATCCGGCCGCCGCTTTGATGAGAAAGCCTTGTCTCTGGCTGAAGGCCTCGCCAACCACATAGCCATATACCTGGATAAGGCCCGCTTGTACCGCCAAAGCCAGCAATTAAATTCAGAACTCGAAAAGCGTGTCGGCGAACGCACCGCGGAACTGCTCGAGGCCGCCGCCCAAGGAAAAAAGTCCGAAGAGCTGATCCAAACTCTATTCCGCATTAGTAAGAAGCTGAACGCCGCACTTGATGTAGAGACCATCCTCGACGAGTTAGCCCAGGCAGCCATCCGTATTGTCAATGGAGAAAGTGGTTTTGCGGGACTGCGCACCTCCGGCGGCATGACGGTCAGCAAGTATTTCCATCGAGGTGCCGCCGTCCCCTTTGAGCATACCTGGCCGTTGGGGGAAGGCATCCCCGGGTGGGTATTGGCGTATAAGGTTCCCTACGGCACCAGCGATGCGGCTCACGATCCCGTAATGCAGCATGAACTTGCCATCAATGCAGACGTTCGATCGATCATCTGCACGCCTATCCTGGATTCAGCCGGTGAGGTACTAGGCTATTTTGATATTCGCAATAAACAAGGTGGCGAAGGCTTCACCATTAGCGATCAGGATATGCTCATGGCCTTAGCCCCGGTCGCTTCCATCGCCATCCAAAATGCCTTGGCCTTTCAGCGCCGCCTGGTGACTGTCGCCGAACTTATGGAGTCCTCCAAGAAATTGCAGGGATTGGCCGCCAACTTGGAATTAGCGCGCGAAGAGGAGCGGATGCAAATTTCGCGCGAACTGCACGACCAGCTCGGGCAAGCCTTGACGGCGATGAAATTCGACTTGGCGCGGTTGACCGATCGACTCGCGCAAAAGGACGCAGCTCTGGCCCAAACGGCCAAGGCTATCGCCGTGCAGATGGACACCATGATCAAAACCGTGCGGCGCATCTCGACCGAATTGAGACCGGGTATGTTAGACGACCTGGGATTGGCCGCTTCAATTGAATGGCAAGCCCGCGATTTCGAGAAACGCACCGGCATTGTCTGCGCAGTGACCGTGCCGCCTGTGGATCTTCCCCTGGAGCGTAACCGCTCCGTGGCGCTTTTCCGTATCTTCCAGGAAGCGCTGACCAACGTGGTGCGCCACGCCGGCGCTCGGCATATTCGGGTTCGATTGATCGCCCAGCCCGAAGGGTTGACGCTCCAGATTCGTGATGATGGGCGCGGCATTCAATCGCACGAGATCTCGGGGCTGCGCTCCCTGGGCTTGGTCGGCATGCGAGAACGCGCCAAGCGCATCGGCGCCGCCTTTGACATTCATGGCGTTCCGGGCGAAGGAACCACCCTCACTGTTTCGTTGCCCGTCGATCAAACGAAGGACGCGGACCGATGGGAACAGAGTGATGCTTAGAATTCTTCTGGCCGATGATCATGCGGTTGTGCGCCAGGGTGTAAAACAGATCCTGGCGGAAGCCTTTACCCAGGGCGAATTTGGCGAGGCACAAAATGCGCGCGAGCTGCTGGAGCTGGTGGGCAATGAGCACTGGGATATCATTGTTTTGGATCTGGCCATGCCGGAGGGCAACGGCTTGGAGGCATTGAAACAGATCAAGGTTCGCTATCCGCAATTGCCTGTGATGATTCTCAGTATGTTCCCAGAAGATCAATATGCTATCCGCTGCCTGAGGGCGGGAGCCGCGGGCTATTTAAACAAGGAAAGTGCCCCCGAGGAATTGGTACAGGCTATCCGCAAGGTCCTGCAGGGCGGGCAGTATATTAGTTCGGCGGTCGCTGATGAGCTGTTATCCCACGCCCGCCAGGAGGATGACCAGCCCCTCCACAAACACCTTTCCGATCGCGAATACCAGGTGCTGTGCCTGATCGCTTCAGGCAAAGAAGTCAAGGAGATTTCAACGGAACTGGCCCTAAGCCCCAAAACGGTCAGCACCTACCGCACCCGCTTGATGGCCAAGATGGGTATGCGGACCAATGCCGAACTGACTCACTACGCGTTCCAGAACGGTTTGGTCTAGTTGGATTCCGACGCGAGTTGCGCCGGCGAGGAGAAATAAAAGGCCCCGTTGGTGGACTTTATTCCACTGAGAAGGCTTTTTCCAGTACTTATAAGTCGGGGCGAGAGGATTTGAACCTCCGACCTCACGGTCCCGAACCGTGCGCGCTAACCGGTCTGCGCCACGCCCCGAATTGCGTGGATTGGGATTATAACGGCTTACGAGTGAGGAGTGAGCAGCGAACAGTGCGCAGGGTCCCGATTCCTGTTAACCGCTCAGCGGATCCTTCTCCACATCCCAATACCCCGAAGCATGTTCTGTAATTTCAGCTGGTTTGGTACCGACTTAAGGATGGATGCTTCGCTTTAGCTCAGCATGACAACTGTAATTGTAGGGGCGGGTCTAAGACCCGCCCTAAGAGACAGTGGGTGGGTCTTAGACCCACCCCTACAGTTACCTCTGTGGAATTAACAGGGCAAGTGGGTTTTCCCTGATTACGGTTCACTGATCACTGTTCACCGCCGGGTTGGTGCGCGTTCCTAGCCTCAAATAACGTCCGGGCCCTGCGTTATAATTTTCGCCCGCAGAAAAGCAGGTGCTTATGTCCGGTCACAGCAAATGGTCCACCATCAAGCGCAAGAAGGGCGCCACCGACGCCAAGCGAGGCCAGGCCTTCACGCGGCTGGCGCGCGAGATCACCATCGCCGCCAGTGAGGGCGGCGGCAACATCGACACCAACTTTGCGCTGCGCGTGGCCGTCGAGAAGGCCAAAGGCGA
Organism: Anaerolineales bacterium; assembly: GCA_040902205.1. Lineage (GTDB taxonomy): Bacteria > Chloroflexota > Anaerolineae > Anaerolineales > UBA11579 > JAMCZK01. The sequence goes on from JBBDXR010000033.1 coordinate 117,488, forward strand.
GAGCATGCCCGCCGCCAACATCGAGCGCGCCATCAAACGCGGCACCGGCGAGGATAAAGAAGGCGCCGCCCTGGAGCAGATAACCTACGAAGGGTTCGCCCCCCACGGCGTGGCCGTCATAATCGAATGCGCCACCGACAACCGCAACCGCACCGTCTCGGACGTGCGTCATGCCCTCACCCGCCTGGGCGGCAACCTGGGCGAGGGCGGCTCGGTCTCCTGGCAGTTCACCCGCGTGGCCTTCTTTGCCTTCCCGGCCGGCAGCCGCAGCGAGGACCAGGTCTTCGAACTGGCCATCGAGGCCGGCGCCGATGACGTTTGGTATGAAGATGGCCAGGTGGAGATCACCGGGCCTGTGGAAGCCTACAAACGCATCGGCGACGCTCTAAAGAAAGCCGGCATCCAGGTGGAAGACGCCGGCCTGCGCATGCAGCCCAAGCAGGAATTGGACCTGGCCCCCGATGAGACCCTGCAGGTGATGCGCACCATCGAAGCCCTCGAAGAAGTGGACGGCGTGCAAGCCGTCGCCTCCAACCTCAAGATCAGCGACGCGGCCCTGGAAAAGATCGCCGCGGCCTAGGCCATGCTGGCGATCGGCATCGACCCCGGCACGGCCATCACCGGCTACGGCCTGGTGCAACGCACCCCAGCCGGGGATCTGCTCGCGGTCGATTGGGGCGTGATCCTGACGCCCTCCGAAATGCCCGCCGCCGAACGCCTCGACAGCATTTACCGCTCCCTCACGGCGCTGCTGCAAACGAAGAAGCCGGACACCGCCGCCGTGGAATCCCTCTATTTCCAGCGCAACGTGCGCACCGCCATGAGCGTGGGCCAGGCGCGCGGCGTGGTCCTGCTGGCCCTGCAGCAGGCCGGCATCCCCAGCACGGATTACAATCCTAATGAAGTGAAGCTGGCCGTAAGCGGCTACGGGGCGGCCGATAAAGCCCAGATGCAGAGCATGGTGCGCACTTTACTGAACCTGCCTGAGCTGCCCACACCCGATGATGCCGCCGATGCGCTGGCCATTGCCATTTGCCACTTGAACACGCAGCGCACGCGGCAAATGATGGAGCCCTAATCGTCTCATGGACGAACTAGACCTGTTTATCCGTTTCGGCGTCGCCTTGGCCATTGGCTTTTTCATTGGCCTGCAGCGCGAATTCTCACACGGCGGCGAAGGCCGCACCATCCCGGCTGGCGAACGTACCTTCGCCTTGCTTTCGCTTAGCGGCGCCCTGGCCGCTATGGGCTCGGACCAGTTCAAGCAGCCTATTATTTTCGTCGGCTTGCTGCTGGCGGTAGGCCTGCTGATCGTGGTGGGTTATGTGTTCAAGGCCCGCAGAGAACATTTCGGTATGACCACCGAGGCGGCCATCCTGGTGACCGTGCTGTTGGGCGGCCTCTGCTATTGGAACTACGTGGGCCTGGCCGTCGCTTTGGCCGTGGCCACCACCCTGTTGCTTTCGCTCAAATTGGAAACCGACAAACTGGTGGAAGCGCTCACTCGGCAGGACATCAACGCCGCGCTGCAGTTCGCTGTGGTCAGCGCCATTGTGCTGCCCGTGTTGCCCAACCAGGCCCTGCTGCCCCCGCCCTTCGACGTGCTCAATCCCTTCAAGATCTGGCTGATGGTCGTGTTCATTTCCGGCATCAGCTTCCTCGGCTATGTGCTGATCAAGCTGATGAAGACCGAGAGCGGCATCGGGGTGACTGGCTTTCTCGGCGGTCTCGTCTCCAGCACCGCGGTCACGTTGAGCCTTTCCCGCCGCGCCGGCAAGACCGATCGCTTCGTGCGCGCCCTGGCCGTGGCTATTATCGTTGCCTGGTCTGTGATGTTCATCCGCATCGCCTTCCAGGTCGGCGTGCTCAATATGAGATTGCTCGAATATGCCTGGCTGCCGCTGGCGGTCAGCGCGCTGTCGGGCTTTGCCTTTGCCGTCTTTCTCTTGTTTACTAAGCGCAGCGCCGGCCAGGGCAACGTTCAGTTCAGCAACCCCTTCGATATTCGCGAGGCGCTTCGCTTCGGGCTCTTGTATGCCACCATCCTGCTGGTCTCGCGTAGCGCCCAGCTTTATTTGGGCGACCAGGGCGTGCTGGTGTCCAGCTTCCTTTCGGGCCTCACCGATGTGAATGCCATCACCTTGAGCCTTGCGGAACTTTCGCGGGATGGCTTGAGTCTGCAGGTGGCCACCCAGGGTCTGGTGATCGCCGCAGTGACCAACACGGTGTTCAAGAGTCTTATCGTCTTCCGCCTGGGTTCGCCCGGCTTGCGCCGCGCCATCCTGCCCGGCGCGTTGGTGATGCTGGCCGCCGGCATCACCGCCGTGCTAATGATCTAGCCGCATCGCCAATGATCTCCAGCTTAAGCGGCCGCGTAGCCCACGTCGACGAGACCAGCCTGACGCTGGAGCTCTCCGGCGTGGGCTTCAAAGTGAGCGTGCCGCGCCCCATGCTGCAGGAAGCGCATGCCGGCCAGATCCTTTCCCTGCATACCTATTTGGTGGTGCGCGAGAACGAGCTAAGCCTGTATGGCTTCGCCACCATGGAAGCCCGCAACCTGTTCGTCTTGTTGCTGGGCGTTGATCGCGTGGGGCCGAAGCTGGCCCTGAATATCTTGTCCAACCTGGCGCCGGCCGCCCTGCGCGCCGCCGTATCCGGCGGCCAGAGCTCCGTGATCAGCAAAGTGCCCGGCGTGGGCAGTAAGACGGCTCAGAAGATCCTCCTGCACCTGGCCGACCGCGTACTGCCCGCCGAAGGCGACGAGGCGGCCCTGCGCAGACAAACCAGCGACGGGGATCTGTTGGAGGCGTTGACCGGCTTGGGCTACAGCGTGGTGGAGGCGCAGGCCGCCTTGCAGTCCCTGCCCAAGGACGCGCCTGCAGATCTTGAACAACGGCTGAAACTGGCCCTGCAATATTTCAAATGAACTGCTTGCGATCCATCCTCCTGGATCGCTTATTCCCCCATTACAAATCCAGCTTTTCCAGCTCCACCCCCAGGTCGATCAATTGCTCGCGCAGGTCGCCGATGCGCGCCCGGTAATCCGCCTCCATATCGGCCAGCACGTCGCGGCGTCCGGGGCGGTCGCCGCGGCTCTCGCTTTGCAATTGCATCGCCGGCGAAAGATCCAGCTCGCGGATGGTTTGTTCGACCTCGAAGATCATGGCATCCAATTGGCGCAGTTCCAGCTTGAGTCGTGCAAGTTCTGCTTCCGGGGCATTCGAAGAGCGATTACCCGCAGCCCGGCTATTGGCCAACGCTTCCAGGGCTTCCAGATCCTTGGCCTGGTAAGCCCGGTTGATCTCTGCCATCAGTTCTTCGCATTCTTCCTTGGCCTTGGCGTCCTGCGCCAAGTCGGGATGGTATTGCTTGGCTAGGCGGCGGAACAGCTCGCGCACCTTGCGTTCGTATTGCGCATCCTTGGCTGCTGTCTTCTTCTTCTGGCGTGGGGTGTCTGGCCCCTCGGCCGCGGTTTCCGGGTGGCCTCGCCGGCCGCGGCCCCGCCAATCGCTGACCGGAGGCTTCAGGTCGGCGGTCAGTTCCTCCAGCATGCTGTGCAGGCGTTTCTGTTCATTCTCCAAGGGGCGGATGCGTTTTTCGTATAGGCTGGCGAATTCCCGGATGATAGCCTGCGTGTTGGAGAGTTCGGTCTCCAGCAGATCGAGATACTCCCGGCGGCGCGTGACTCGGTTGCGCAGGGCGCCGAGGTCCCCATTGGCCGGAAAAGCGAGGCTCTTCTTCGTTTTCATCGATAAGAACGAACTAAAAATTATACCAATCTGCCCCCTTCAACTCCAAGCACCGAGGCTGATATGATTAAGGTTTAACCCTAAGGAGCAAAAATGGTAAACCATCTTCCCCCCATAGCCTTCATTGGCCCAGGCGTGATGGCCGAGGCTATGATCGCCGGGCTGATTCGTACCGGCGTATCCAAAGGCGAGGACCTTTTGGTCGCTGGCCCGCGGCCAGAGCGCGGCAACCAGTTGGTCGCCGCTTATGGCGTGGCTTACACAGCCAGCAATCTCGAAGCGGCCAGGAAGGCCGAAGTGCTTGTCCTGGCGATCAAGCCACAGCATTTGGACAAAGTGTTGGCGGGGATATCGGGAAACATACCAGAAAGCGCCCTGGTTCTCTCCATCGTGGCCGGAGCGCCGATGGCCCACATTGGCCGGCTCCTGGGGCACCCCGCCATGGTGCGTGCTATGCCAAACACGCCGGCTCGCATCGGCGCCGGCATCACAGTATGGAGCGCCACGCCGGAAACCAGCGCCGACCAACGCAAGCAGGCCGAAGCCATTTTGGCCGCCCTGGGGCAAACGGTCTACGTTGAGGAAGAGAGCTTCCTCGACAAGGCCACGGCCCTTTCCGGCACCGGCCCGGCCTATGTTTATTTGTTCATGGAAGCTATGGTGGATGCCGGTGTGCATTTAGGTTTCCCGCGGCGGGTGGCTGAACAGCTCGTGGTGCAGACCCTACGCGGTTCAGTGGATTTCTACAATCAGATCGAAGAAGGCCCGCGCCACTTGGCGCGTTTGCGCAATCAGGTCACTTCGCCCGGCGGTACTTCTGCCGAGGCCCTCTACTACTTGGAGAAGGCCGGCTTTCGCACAGCCATTTCCCGAGCGATCTGGGCGGCCTATGAGCGCTCCCGCCAACTTGGGAGCGGTGACCATCAGAAGTCGCCAGATTAGGTACGACTTTGTGAATTACTGGACAAACAAAGGCCTTTCAGTTATTATGAGCCAAATCCGTTCGCCGATCTTTTTCACACGGAGTCATCTTCATGTCTGACCTGATCAAAGATATTTCATCCAGCCTGCAGAAGCAGATCGAAGGCTTTAAGCCTGAATTCGAGGTGCGCGACGTCGGCACCGTCACCGAAGCCGGCGACGGCATCGCCCGCGCCTCCGGCCTGGCGCAGGTGCAGGCGCAGGAACTCGTGCAGTTTGAGAACGGCGTGATGGGCATTGCCTTCAACCTGGAGCAGCACAGCGTCGGCATCATCATCATGGGCGAATTCTCCGGCATCGAAGAAGGCATGACCGTGCGTTCCACCGGCCGCATTGCCTCCGTCCCTGTCGGCGACGGCATGGTCGGCCGCGTGGTCAATGCCCTCGGTGAACCCATCGACGGCAAAGGACCCATCCCCTCTGACCATTTCCGCCCCATCGAGCGCATCGCCCCCGGTGTGATCCAGCGCAAAGACGTAGACACCCCCGTGCAGACGGGCATCAAGGCCATTGATGCGCTGACCCCGGTGGGCCGCGGCCAGCGCGAGCTGATCATCGGTGATCGTCAGACCGGCAAGACCGCCCTGGCCATCGACACCATCATCAACCAAAAGGGGCAGGACCTGCTGTGCATTTATGTGGCCATCGGCCAGAAGAAGGCCGGCATTGCCCGCACCGTGGCCATCCTGGAAGAAGCCGGCGCCATGGACCACACCGTGGTCGTGGTGGCCTCGGCTGAAGAACCCGCCGCCCTGCAATATATTGCGCCTTACGCGGGCTGCGCCATCGGCGAAGAGTTCATGGAGACCGGGCGCGACGCGCTGATCGTATACGATGACCTCTCCAAGCATGCCTGGGCTTATCGCCAGGTGTCGCTGCTGCTGCGCCGCCCGCCGGGCCGCGAAGCCTATCCCGGCGATCTGTTCTACCTGCACTCTCGTTTACTGGAGCGCGCCGCGCGCTTGGCAAACAAGTACGTGGTCGTACCCCAAGGCTTCAAGGAGACCGTAGCCACCGAGAAAGACAGCGTTGACAAAAAAGTCTACGGCGGCCCCCTGGCCAAGCACAACGCCGAGCAAGCGGCCGGTAAAGAGAACAAGGCCGTCAAGCTGCAAGGCTCCGGCGGCTCGCTGACCGCGCTGCCCATCATTGAAACTCTGCTCGGCGACGTGTCCGCTTATGTGCCCACCAACGTGATCTCCATCACCGATGGGCAGATCTATTTGGAAGCCAACCTGTTCTACGCAGGCATCCGCCCGGCGATCAACGCCGGCCTCTCGGTATCCCGCGTAGGCGGCGACGCCCAGACCAAAGCCATGAAGCAAGTGGCGGGCGGCCTGCGCCTCGACATGGCCTCCTTCCGCGAGTTGGCCGCCTTTGCCCAGTTCGGTTCGAGCCTGGACAAGGCTACGCAAGATCAGCTTAGCCGCGGTCAGCGCTTACAGGAAATTCTTAAACAGCCGCAGTTTGCGCCGGTCTCTTTGGAGCACGAGGTTCTGGCCATTTACGCCGGCACCAACCGCCTGGCCGACAAGATCGAAATCGAACGCGTGACGGAATGGGAACGCGCCCTGCTGCGTTACATGGACGCCTCACACCCGGACCTGCTCAAAGAGATCCGCACCAAGAAGGCGCTCAGCGATGAATTGAAGACGAAGCTAAAAAGCGCCATCGAATCCTTCAACTCCACGTGGTCGTAACTACGTCTTTGCTTGGCCATGACACTCACCATTGAGAGAACCTACATCATCGACCCTCTCCAGCTTGCGGGAGAGGGTGGCTTCGCAAAGCGAAGCCGGGTGAGGGGCTTGCATGGCTAACACCCGCGAAATTCGTCGGAGCAAGGAAAGCGCAGCTTTCCGCGGTTGCGAGGAGGCCAAAGGCCGACGAAGCAACCTCCTTGCTGGCTAAAGAGTAGCCACCAGATAATGGCAAACACCAGAGAGATCAGGCTGCGCATCCGCAGCGTCAAGAACATCCGCCAGGTGACGCGCGCCCTGCAGGCGGTGAGCGCCAGCCGCGTGCGCAAAGCCATGGAGGCGGTGGCGCGCACCAAGCCGTACGCCACTAAAGCCTGGCAGGTGCTCACGCACATTGCTGCGCAGCCCGGGCGGTCCACCCTGCACCCGCTACTCAGCGAACGCTCCGAGGTAAATAATGTGATCGTGGTGATGGTCAGCGGGGAGCGCGGCCTGGCGGGCGCTTTCAACACCAACATCCTGCGCTACACGCTTAGTCAATTCCGCGATTATCCGGTCCCGGTGCGCTATATTGCCGTAGGCCGCAAAGGCGCCGAGTTGCTCTACCGCCGGGGGCTGAACGTGATGGCCCAATTCACCGGCTTGCCGGCCGAGCCCAGCTTCGCGGATGCCTCCCCCGTCGGGCGCATCCTGGTGGAGGAATTCCTGGCCGGCAAAGCCGACCAGGTGTATTTGGTGTACACGGATTTTGAAAACATGATCCGCCAAACCCCGCTGAGCAAGAAACTGCTGCCCCTTGAATTCGAAACGCACGAAGGGCTGGTTCAATCCGAGTTCGGTCCCGCCGAGATCGGCGCTGCGCACAAAGGGCCTTCGGCGGCTTATATCTATGAGCCGGGGCAGGTCGAGATCCTCGACCAGATCGTGCCGCGCTTTACCGCGCTGCAGGTGTACCAGGCGCTGCTCGAATCGAATGCCAGCGAGCATGCCGCCCGTATGGTGGCGATGAAGAACGCCACCGATAACGCCAATGAGCTGGCCAACGCCCTGACCCTAGAATACAACAAGGTGCGCCAGCAGAGCATCACCAACGAAATGCTGGATATCGCCGGCGGCGCCGAGGCGCTCGCCCAGGCAAGCTGAGATTCGTAAAAGGAATTATTGGAGGAATGATGGCTGTAGAAAACGGAAAAGTGACCCAGATCCTGGGCGGTGTGGTTGACGTCCAGTTCTCTCCGGAAAATATGCCGGAGATCTATGATGCCATAGAGATCCAGCGCCAGGGCAAAACCTCGGTGACCCTGGAGGTGCAAACCCATCTGGGCCATGGCCAGGTGCGCGGCGTGGCTATGGACGCCACCGAAGGATTGCAGCGCGGCATGGAAGTGGTAAACACCAATGCGCCGATCACGGTCCCCGTAGGCCCCACTACGCTGGGCCGCATGTTCGATGTGTTGGGCAAGCCCATCGACGGCTTGGGGGACGTGAAAAGCGATGTGTACTATCCCATTCATCGCCCGGCCCCTGGCTTCGAAGACCAGGCCACCAGTGTGCAAGTATTCGAGACCGGCGTAAAAGTCATCGATCTCATCGCCCCCTTTACCAAGGGTGGCAAAACCGGCATCTTCGGCGGCGCCGGTGTCGGCAAGACCGTGATCATCATGGAACTAATCCGCTCCATCGCCAAGGAACACGAAGGCAACTCCGTGTTCGCCGGCGTGGGCGAGCGCACCCGCGAAGGAACGCAGCTCTACCGGGAAATGATCGAATCCGGCGTGCTCAAGGACACCGTGCTGGTGTACGGCCAGATGAACGAGCCCGCTGGCAGCCGCCTGCGCGTGGCCCTCACCGCCCTCACCATGGCCGAGTATTTCCGCGACCAGGGCAGCGATGTGCTCTTGTTCATCGACAACATCTTCCGTTTCAGCATGTCCGGCTCGGAGGTTTCTGCGCTGCTCGGCCGCATGCCTTCGGCGGTAGGCTACCAGCCGACTCTGGCTACCGAAATGGGCCAGCTGCAGGAGCGCATCACCTCCACGCGCTCCGGCTCCATCACCTCCATGCAGGCCGTCTATGTGCCGGCCGACGATTACTCCGACCCCGCGCCGGTGGCAACCTTCACCCACCTGGATGCCACCATTGCCCTCGAGCGCTCCATCGCCGATAAAGGCATCTACCCGGCGGTCGATCCGCTGGCATCCACCTCGCGCATCCTGGATCCCAACGTGGTAGGTGAGGAACATTACCGCACCGCCCGTGAAGTGCAACGTGTACTGCAGCGTTACAAAGACATGCAGGACATCATCGCCATTCTGGGCATCGATGAACTAAGCGAGGACGACAAGCTCATCGTGGCGCGCGCCCGCAAGGTTGAACGCTTCTTCTCCCAACCTTTCTACGTGGCCGAGCAGTTCACCGGCATCCCCGGCCGTTACGTCTCTCTGGATGAAACGGTGCGCGGCTTCCGCGAGATCCTGGACGGCAAGCATGATGACCTGCCCGAGCAGGCTTTCATGATGGTGGGTGGCATCGAGGAAGCAATTGAGAAAGCCAAGAAGCTGGCCGAGTAGCAACCAAACAGGGACTTAGCATGCCTATCCACTGCGATATCGTTTCCCAGGACCGCACAGTGTTCGCCGGCGACGTGGACATCGTCGTGATTCCCGGTGCGGAAGGGGAAATGGGTATCCTGCCTAACCATGCACCGTTGCTTTCCACGATGCGCTTAGGCGTGATTAAGGTACGCACGGGGAAGGAAGAGCAACTCTTCACCATCACCGGTGGCCTGGTCGAAGTGCAGCCGACCATCGTCACCATCCTGGCGGATGCTGCCGAGAACATCGAAGAGATCGATATCGCCCGCGCCGAGGAAGCCAGGCGGCGAGCCGAGCAGCGTCTGGCGGAAGGCATTCCGGCCGATGCACAGGCGTACCTTGCCGCCGAAGCCGCCTTGCGCCGCTCCACGTTGCGGCTGGAAATGGCGCGGCGATACGGCCGCAGCCGTAAGACCCAGCTGCCAACTCATCCTTCCGGCGAGTAGAATACCCCTCCTATGGCCGTCTTTTCCCGTGAGCTAGGTATCGACCTAGGCACGATGTTCATCCGCATTGTCGAAGGCGGGCAGATCGTGCTGCAGGAACCCACCATTGTCGCCGTGGACATCAATGAACAGAAGATCGTGGCCGTGGGCGGAGAAGCCCTGGGCATGGTGGGCCGCGTGGCAGAAGAATCCATTGAGGTCATCCGCCCGCTTCAAAAAGGCGTGGTGGCCTATTACGAACTCACCGAACTATTGCTCGACCATTTGGTGCGCAAGATCGGCGGCTCGATGCGCTTCTTCAAGCCGCGCGTCATGATCACCCACCCCTATGGCATTACCAGCGTGGAGCGCCGTGCCGTGCACGAGGCCGCGCTCCAACTTGGCGATGCCCACCTGGTGCCGCAGCCGGTGGCCGCCGCCCTGGGCATTGACCTGCCCGTCGGCACGCCCACCGGCAACATGGTGGTGTGCATGGGCGGCGGCTGCACCCAGGCGGCCGTGATCGCCATGAATGACGTAGTCTCCGGTGAAACTTTGCGCGTGGGCGGCTTTGACCTGGACGAGGCCATAGCCGGCTATGTGCGCCGCAAATACGGTTTGCATATCGGCCAACGCACAGCAGAGATGGTGAAGCTGCGCGTGGGCGCCGCCGTGCCGCAGGATGAGGACCAGAGCGTGGAGTTGCAGGGCCAGGACCAGGTGAGCGGCTTGCCGCGCCCCCTGACCCTGACGACCTCCGAAGTCGTGGAAGCCGTGCAGCCCACGCTGGACGAGGTATTCGAAATGATCCGCCGCGTGCTGGAGAAGACCCCTCCCGAGCTGGCCTCCGATATTATCGATCGCGGTGTGGCGTTGTGCGGCGGCACTGCACTGCTGCGCGGCATGGACCGCCTGATGACGCAGAAGCTGGGCGTGCCCACCTATCTGGTGGACGATCCTGTGAATGTGGTGGCCCTGGGAGCCTTGCAAGGGCTGGACCTGGCCCAGGTATTGCAAAGGGTCAGCAGACAATAGGGGTTCACCAGTACAATCATCTAGGGGGCAAGTACGCGTATCTATCCAGTTTCGTGGTAATTATATAGTCTATGAAGAACAAATCTCTTCGACGTGGATTAATTCCATTCACGATCCTAGTGCTCATTTTTGTCAGTCTTGTGGTGGTTCAGGCGGTTCAGGCCCGTGAGACGCACCGGATACTGTCCACCTCTTTAACTAGGATTCAGGTTCCACAACCCGGAGATCTCGTTCACTATTCATACAAGTTGTACCAGCGAACCCCGCCGGGGACTTTGGAACCAACCGATCCTTATCACTTACCCTACTCCAAAATATGGCGTGAAGTCAGTTTTGAAAATACCTGGCTGGAAATCGCTAATGATGGGAAAACGCAGAGGTGGAGAACCATTTTACGCGACGCAGATGGGGATCTGCTCCAAGATCTGATGTTTGATGGCGAGTCAGAAACAGACTATTTCCCGATGGAATATTTTGCGGAAAAGTACACCGCGGATATGTATCCTTTCACGGATGAAAGAGTCGCGTTGATTGAGGGATTTCTTAACGACACTCAGCTGGAACGCCGGGATGGTAGCAGCCTTGACGGAACGGCGGTTGTAAGCGTGTACGCGCGCGAACAGAGCCTTGACGGAATGAGTTGGGCAACGCAGAGCGTGGAGGAAGCGCTGCTCAATCAGTCCCAACCGTTTGTTGCTGATTTGCACCCTGTGAAGCGGGCTATTCGTATTGATTTTTCACTAACCACATTTGAGCCTGTAGGTCAGGCGGTCGTCGTTTGGGATAAAGAAGGCCTGGAAACGGTTGTTTCTTATCGGTCCTATTCGTATCCGGAAATTATTGTATTTGACAGCACTGGATCCGGCGAGTTTTTTAGCCAGGAAATCCCTCCCGAGGCTTTTGCTGATGCACGTCAGATACCGATAGATACTGCAGTGGCTGGTTTGGAGCAGATTCACACTCTCGTTGAGTTTCAAATCTACGTTATTCCTGAATCGGTTGAAAATTGGAATCTAGTTGCTTCGAGCTTTTCCAGGCAGGAAACATCGCCATTTGTGCCTAAAGTCCTTCAAAATGTTGATTACGCAGACTCATTGGGCAAGGGCGTGCGGCTGACATATTCGAGTGGAGATAGTGTTGTAGTGTTGGTAGAGGGAAACGCGGCGGAGCTCGGCAGCCTCTTGCGGCTAACTCCGCCAAGTTGGACGCACTCCGAGTATTCGACGATCAGCATTGGTGACGCACAAGCCTCCGTGTGGCAGTTATTTGGCGCTGATCCAGATCAGATTCGTCTTGTGATCGCACTAGGGGAAATGTTGATCTATGTAGATAGTCGAAGCGTATCTTTTGATGAACTCCAGGCTCTTCTGAAGGCCTTGCAGCCCTTTGATTAAGCTTTGGATGCATGTTGGAGATGAATGATTTATAAAAGAGAAGTTTTATTATTGTCATTGTTTGTGCTTATTGTGAATATTGCAGGGGTTGAATCCGTGTCAGGCTCGTGGTCAAAAAATGGCGTGAGTATGTCGGGGAATCACTCCGCTTCCTATATCCAGCCACTAGATAAGCGAATACAAGGATCCTCTGCAGCACACACCCCTCCTAATGGCCCGATTGATTATATTTTTGTGGAGGTAAGGCTGGAAGATCGTTGCCAAAATGCCAATGGCACCTGGCCAGCTTGGCATCAATTTGCGTATAACGTCAAAGCCGCCAACAACGCAGTCGGATCAGGCCTTTCAGTTGCCCGAGGAACAATTCAAGATTGCATCTGGGGTCATGAGTACCGGAATACATCAAGACATATTTTTCGTGAGCAATCTTTTTCAGTTAACGAAACACACACGTTGACGTCAACGAACTAGCATTATGTTAGAGAAGGCTATTTGCCTATCTAACGAATAATTCCTGCGAAAAGGCCCCCTGGGACATCGTATTCCACAAGTCGTGTGCTGTTGTCCCATAAAAAAACCCGCCTATAGGCGGGTTTCTCTGTCAACTATCTACTCCAAATAATACGTCATTCGCTGCAAATGGATCGAGGGGTCAATGTTTTGCACGTGTACGCCGCTGGGAACGGTCAGGTTCACCGGCGCGTAACTAAGGATGGCGCGCACGCCCGCCTCCACCAGCTGGTCAGCCACGGCCTGGGCTTGCGCTGCCGGCACAGCGATCATGGCCATCTTGATCCCGGCCGCCTGAATCTCATCCTTTAGGCCCTTGCTGTCCTTAACCACGAAGTCGCCGGCCTTCATGCCGATCAGTTCCGCTTTGTTGTCGAACATCATGACGATGCGGAATCCGCGCTCGCTGAAGCCGTTGTAGCCCGCCAGGGCGCGGCCGATGTCGCCAGCGCCCACAATGGCCACGTCCCACACGCGGTTCACCTTGAGGATCTCGCGCACCTGCTTGGCCAGGAATTCGATGTTGTAGCCCGTGCCCTGTTTGCCGAACTCCCCGAATTGAGACAGGTCCTTGCGGATCTGCGCTGCCGAGATCCCCAGGCGTTCACCCAGTTCCTGCGAACTGGTGACCTGGCGGCCTTCCTGGCTCATCTGCAACAGGGCGCGCAGATAAACGGGCAGCCGCCCGATGACGATGTCGGGAATTTGCTTGACCATATAGGCGAAACCTCCTCCGAAGGTGAATCCTCTGATAATTTATCACTTTCCCGCCCTTTGTGCAAACGCGTACAATGCTTTCACAAACTGGGTGCAATTACCCATGTCCATTACCTTGACCCTTTGTGGCCGGATTTTTCCTAACCTCCCTTCTGTGTTTTAACTGATGATCATGGAGGATTTTCTACCGGATCGGTCTGGACCCCAGCATGGTCAAGTTGTATCGAGGGCTGTGTATCTGTGGCGCAGTTCAACTTGACGAGAAACACGAAAAGGAAGAGCCAGCCCGTATAATCTCTCGGGAACCGAATGCCTGAATCCCAGTTCCTGGATGAAGTAGAGGTCACCGTGCGCTCCGGCAAGGGCGGCGACGGCATGGTGCACTTCAACCGCGAGCTCTTCAGGCCGCGCGGCGGCCCGGATGGCGGCGACGGCGGCCGGGGTGGGTCGGTGATCTTGGAAGTCGACTCCTCCATGCGCACCCTGCACACCTTCCGCTTTAAAAAACACTTTGCGGCCGATGATGGCCGCCCCGGCGGCCCCAACCAGCGCAGCGGGCGTGGCGCAGAGAACCTGCTGCTGCGCGTTCCCGAAGGTACCCTGGTCACCGCCGCCGATACTGGCACGCTGATCGGCGATCTAACCGAACCCGGCCAGCAGCTCGAGGTGGCCAAGGGCGGCCGGGGTGGGCGCGGCAACCAGCATTTCGCTAACTCGCGCAACCAGGCGCCGCGTATCGCCGAAAAGGGAGCGCCGGGCCAGGAGAAAGCCTTGCGCCTCGAACTCAAACTGATTGCCGATATCGGCATCGTGGGCGTGCCCAATGCGGGCAAGTCCACCTTGCTGGCCGCGCTGACCAATGCCAGGCCCAAGATCGCCAATTACCCGTTCACTACCCTGGAACCCAATCTGGGCGTGGCCGCGCTGGACGATGAGACCAGCGTGGTGTTGGCCGACATCCCGGGTCTGATCGCAGGCGCTCACACCGGCAAAGGTCTCGGCCACGATTTCCTGCGCCACATCCAACGCACCCGCGTTCTCATTCACATCCTGGATGGCCTGGCCGAAGACCCCCTGGCAGATTTCTCCCAGATCAACAGCGAGCTGGCCCTCTTCGATCCTGAACTGGGGGCAAAACCCCAGGTCGTGGCCTTCAACAAAATGGATTTGCCCGATGTGCAAGCGCGCTGGCCCCAGACCGAGGACGCCTTGAAGAAACAAGGTGTTGCGCCCATGGCTATATCCGCCGCGACGCACAAGGACGTTCGCACCCTGCTGGGCCGCGCCATGCAGGAGTTGGCTGCCCTGCCCGCCGCCATGCCGTCCGCCGAGGTCCCGGTCTACCGTCCGCAGGTCGACCCGCGCCAGTTTCACGTGGAGCGCGAGGATGCCGCCTGGCGCCTGCACGGCGCCTCGTTGGAGCGCGCCGCGGCTATGACCTATTGGGAGCACGATCAATCGGTGCGCCGCTTCCAGCGCATGCTGCAGAACCTGGGCGTGGACGTGGCCTTGCGCAAGGCCGGCGTTCAGCATGGGGATACCGTGCGCATCGGCGAGTATGAGTTGGAGTGGCAGGAATGAACGCACGCTTAGGCGTCTTCGGGGGCACCTTCGACCCGCCGCACCTCGGCCATCTGATCCTGGCCGCCGAGGCTCAGGCGCAGCTTAAGCTGGAGAAAGTGCTCTTCGTGCTCACCGCTGACCCACCGCACAAACGCGGCCGCCAGCTTTCGCCGGTCGAAGACCGCTTGGCCATGCTGCAAGCCGCCATCCAGGGCCAATCCATATTTGACCTCTCCCGCGTTGAACTCGACCGGCCCGGGCCGCATTACTCAGTGGACACGCTGCGGATACTAGCTGCAGAGCATCCAGGGATGGACCTGGTCTATTTGATCGGCGGCGACTCGCTGCGCGATCTGCACAAATGGGACCGGCCCCGCGAATTCCTGGCGGCCTGCAGCGGCCTGGGGATCATGCGCCGCCCCGGCACGCGCCTCGACCTTGGCGACCTGGAGCGCGCCCTGCCGGGCTTAAGCGCCAAACTGGAATTCGTGGACGCGCCTTTGCTCGAGATCTCGTCGAGCGAGATCCGCGAGCGGGTGCGCGACGGCGGCCACTATCGCTTCTACCTTCCCGGCGCCGTCTTCGAACTTATTCGCCAACGAGGATTGTATAAGTAGGGGCGAGGTCTCCTCGCCCCTCCTCTGTAGGGGCGGGTCTAAGACCCGCCCGATGTCAATTAGGGGGAACAAAATACTCGCCAATGATCGGGTCTAGCTCTGCATCGCCATACTGCCTAAGCAGCGTGAAAAAATCCTCCGCAGTGACGATCTTCCCTGCGCCTTCTTCCGCCCAGGCGCGCAGGAACGCGAAAAAGGCCTCGTCGCCCAGTGCGCCGCGCACTGCGTGCAGGAACTGCGCCCCGCGCATGTACACTGCGTGCACATATGGCGAGAACTGGGTGAACTCATAGATCGTGCTATTCACCCAGCCCACGGGTCGGAAGCGGTCAATGCGGAACTCCCACCACCATTCCACCAATTCCGGGTATGCCTTCTCGTAATAGAGCAGTTCGCTGTAAATGCACAGCGCCTCGTCCAGCCACGGCTCCAGCGCCTGGTCGTTGCCCACCTGGCCGAACCACCAGTTGTGCGCGATCTCGTGCGCCGTGAGCGCCGTTAGATAATTGCGCCGGTCATAGCTGTAGCTTTGGAAATAGAATTGATCGAGGAAGAACAGACCATCGGATTCCATACCGTCCGCAAACTCCGCCTCCACGATGGCCAGGCTTTCATACGAATAAGGCCCGTACAACTCCCCGTAAATGCCCAGCGCCTGCTTGGCAACCTCCAGCGAAGCTTCGGCTGCATCGCGCTGCTCCTCGAAGAAATAGATCGAGATGGGTACTCCATCTTGTTGGCTATGCAATTGCTGGTACTGGCCGCCGGCCGACCACACAAAACGCCGCGCGTTATGCAGGCGATAATCCCAGCCTTCCCCATTGGCGATCCCAAGCGCCGGCGTCGCCAGGCTCAAACTGGCCGGCGCATTCACCACTTTGATATGCACATCGAAATCCGCGCTTTCGTAGACGCCGTGCTCGCCCACCTGGCCCCCCTCATGCATCAACCAACCTTGGCCGCTGACGTATGGTGGAATGTATGGATACCAATCTACGAAATTCTTCTGCCGCTGCGTCCAATGCAACACACCGGGTCCGGGCGATAAGGCCACGCCAAATTCGATCTCTAGCGTCACCGCTTGGCCGGGCTCCAGGGCAGTTTGCAGCGGGACCCGCAAGATGCCTTGGCTCAATTCGGGCAGGGTAATTGATGAGCCGTTCGCCTTGAGATCCAGCAGATCGAAACCTGCACCAGAGCGATCTGCTTCTACCACCAACTGCACTTCGCTCAAAGAATCGGCAGAATTGTTGGTGTATTCGATGATCTCATCCACGCTCAAATAGTGGGTGGCGTAATCGAAGTTTACATTCAGGGTGTAATAGGCAGGCGTATGCGGCCTGCTGGTAACGACCGTGGCCTCCACGGTTGGCTGCGGGCTGGTGGGGCTGGCGGAAGGGATGGAGGGAAACGATGGCTCGGTCTGCGTAGCGGTTGGAACCCCGGCCGCGCAGGCCGCCAGCAGTGCGGCGAGCAGCAGCCAGACAATGGCCCGCTTCATTCCACTCGAATGGGGGCGAAGCTGAAGCGGTGCTGCGCGCAAGGGCCGTGCTTCTTGAGGGCCGCGCGATGCTCGTCGGTCGCATAGCCCTTGTGGGCGGCAAACCCATAGCGCGGGAAACGGGTATCCAGCTTGCGTAATTCGGCGTCTCGTGCCACTTTGGCGATCACCGAGGCCGCCGCGATGCTTAAGCAGCGCGCGTCACCACCCAGGATGGCTGTTTGCGGCAGATCCACCTTCTCCAGATGGATGTAATCCAGCAGCAGGTGCTGGGGAAGAGCCGCCAGCCCCTTGAGGGCGCGCCGAGCGGCCAACTTGGTCGCGGGGACAATGCCATAACGATCGATCTCTCTACAGGAAGCCCAGCCAATGGAATAGGCCCGCGCTTTGTCTTTGATGGCCGGAGCCCATTCTTCGCGCTCTTCAGGGGTCATCTGCTTGGAATCGCGCACGCCGAACAGCTCTGCCAGAATGCTGTGCCGCTCGGGCAGGATGACCGCCGCGGCGTACACCGGTCCGGCCAGCGCCCCGCGACCTACTTCATCGATGCCGGCTACTTGCACCAATCCTCTGGCCCATAGAGGGTCCTCGAATTCCAGCGAAGGGAATGCGGGGAAGAACTCGGCGTTAGCTGCTGAGTGCATAGCGCCCTCGACGGGCATGGCCGCGGATGCGCAGGAGGTCGAGGAAGATGTGCAGCGCGTCGTGGATGGGGCGCAAGTGGCTCTGCGGGCTGTAATACCAGGGAATGGGCAGCTCGACGATCGAGTATCCGCGCAGCCGGGCGATGTAAAGAACCTCCACGTCGAACGCCCAGCCCATAATGGTCTGCTTGGAGAAGAGATCTTCGGCCACCTCGCCGCGAAAACACTTGAAGCCGCACTGCGTGTCTTGCAGGCCGGGCAGCGCCATCAGGCGGATGATGGTGTTGATCACTCGCCCGCCGATATGGCGGTAACCCGGCTCGTTGTAGCGTACCGCGCCCTCTGCCTCGCGCGAGGCGATCACAATATCCGCTTTTTGTTGCGGCGGCAGGAAGCGATTGATCTGCTCGACCGGCATGGAAAGATCGGCATCCAGCATCATGCGGTACTGACCTGTTGTCGCCAGCATGCCTTGGCGCACCGCAAGCCCCTTGCCGCGGCTAGCCGCTCGCTGCACCGTGAAACGCTCGTCGCCTTTGCAGAATGCTTCGGCCACCTCGAAGGTGCGGTCCTCGCTGCCATTTTCGACGACCAGCACTTCGCTGGTGTAGCTTTGCGCTTTTACAAAGTTCTGGATTTGGGTCAGGGTATCGGGAAGCCGCCGCTCCTCATTGTAGGCCGGCACGATCAGGGTGAGGAAGGGAGCAGCGGACACGACGGGATTATACGGCAGGCCGCGATGTTATACTGCCGCGCCATGCGGGCTTTAGTGCAGCGCGTTACTTCGGCAGCGGTAAACGTAGACGGAAAAGAGGTGGCGCGCATCGCCCGCGGCCTGGTGATTCTGCTTGGTGTGGGGCAGGGGGATGGCGAGGCTCACGCGCAATTCCTCGTCGAGAAGATCGCCAACCTGCGCATCTTTGAGGACGCGCAGGGCAAGATGAACCTCTCCTTGCTGGATGTCGGCGGAGCCGCCTTGGTTGTCTCCCAATTCACGCTCTACGCCGATATCGCCAGAGGGCGCCGCCCGGCCTTCATTGAAGCCGCCGCCCCAGAAATTGCCGAACCGCTGGTGGCCCGCTTCGCCGAGTACCTGGCCGCGCGTGGCGTCCTCACGCAAACCGGCCGCTTCGGCGCGCACATGCTAGTGCACATCAACAACGACGGTCCGGTGACGATCTGGCTGGAAAATAAGTAACCTAATCGGTTAATCCGTTAATCAAAACCCGTCTTTGATTAACCGATTAACTGATTTGCTTTCCAAAGTCCCACATCCACTTGAACCCCCATGGCTCCTGCGGCCAACATGGCCTCGCCTTGTGCCCTGACCTCGATGCCGCCGGCGGCGATCACGGGTACCTTGAGTTTGGACAGCAGGCGGACCGCTTCCAGGGCTAGCGGGAATATCGCCGCACCATACAGCCGCCCGCTGACCAGTCTCCCATCCGTGCCGGGCAGGGCGCCGCGCGGCGCTCCCAGGCTGATGGCCGCCACTTCGGCTTCCATGGCCTCTTCAATCAACTCGGGGGTGAAGGGAAGCGGGATCTGGAGGATCACCGGCAATTCGCCTTGGACGGCATGCAGGATTTCGCCCACCTCGTTCCTTTCCATACCCGCTTCCAGGCCGATCTCGATAGCCGTCACGTTTTCCAAACCCTCGATGCGCAAAATGGCCTTGCGCAGGTCCGCGGGTTTCGCCGAAAGCAGATGCACGATGATCGGCAGTGGCGCTCGCGCCCAGGCTGCGGCGTGGCGTTTGATGACCGCCGCGAGGCCAGGGTTGGGGTGCCCGGTGTGCAGCAGGGCCCCGCCCGGGAAGGTGAGCAGGCGCGGCGGCCGGCTTGCCCGCCGGGCGCGCAGGCTGATCGGATTGGTGACGAAAACCCCGAATTGTTCCATCGAGACCGGCCCGCGCGGGTCCGGGGCGAAACCCAGGCTGCCGGCGGCGTTCATCCATGGGCCGGGCAGGTCCAGGCCAGGCGCAGCCAGCATAGTACTCATGGGCGCATTATACGCGTACACCCTGTTCGGATATAATCCGCCGCATGCCTCGCCAAAAACAAAAAGACGAAATCTTGCAGTTCAGAATGAAAAAGCATCACGTGTTCGCCATCCTAGCCTTTATCCTGGGTCTGGGTGGGGGCTATCTCATCTGGGGTGCCCCACGCGCCAGCATAGCCGCTTCGCCCTCCGTTGTATCCGCGCTGCCCACCAGCGCGGCCACGGCAGCCTCCGACGATATCGTCGCCCAGCGCTACGTCATTCCCATTGAGGATGACGATCCTATTTTAGGCCCTGCCGATGCTCCCATCACCATCATCGAATATGCCGATTTCCAATGCCCTTATTGCCAACGGCATGCCGCGGAAACCTATCCGTTATTGGTGGAGAATTACGGCGATCAAATTCGCTTTATCTACAAAGACTATCCCTTGGTCAGCATCCATCCGCAGGCCTTCCCCAGCGCCTTGGCTTCCCACTGCGCGCAGGAACAAGGGATGTTCTGGGAGTATCACGATCTTTTGTTCAGCGGCCAACTTGAATTAGGGGAAGAGGCTTACTTCGCCTACGCCGAACAATTGAGCCTGGATACCGCCGAATTCACTACGTGCTATGAAGAAGCGCGCTACACCGAGGCCGTGCAGGCCGATTACAACTTTGGCGCGCAACTCGGCGTTTCTTCCACCCCCACGTTCTTCATCAACGGCATCGCCGTGATCGGCGCGCAGCCCTATTCGGTCTTCGCCCAGATCATCGATTACGAGTTAGAAAACCAGTCCAATTAGGGATCAGTAATCAGAATCAGCAACCGGGATTAGGAGCAGCCAGTTTTTCCTGCTCCCTGCTCCCTGTTCACCATTCACTTGCTTTCCTTGAAATTGTAGATCCCGTTTTTCACACCCCAGCGCCGCGCGCACCCCGGGCACGCTAGCACGTTGTTCCTTGCCTCCGGCAGTTCCACCCCGCATTCCGGGCACTTGAAAAAAGCTCCGGGCTTTGCCGGCGCCGTGTCACCGCTGGCTCGGGCGCGCACGAAGACGCTTGGCGTGTATTGCCACACCGCTCCCGTATATTGAAAGATCGAATCCAAACTCACCAGCAGCCCTAATGGCAGATGCCGCTTGGCCCAGCCCATGCGGAAATGCGACACGGTAAGCTGGCGCTCGATGGAGAATTGGTTCTCCTGCAGCCAGCGCCTCATCGCCTTGGGGTGGAAATCGAAATTGAGCGGCACGAACTCTACCGGGTCCTGATCGAAGGGGTTCCACTTTTGTTTGCCCAGCCAATACCGCACGATGGCTTTGACGTTGCGCTTATTCGCATATTCCAGCAGGAAGACGGCGCCCGGCTGCAGCGTCTGGCGCACCTGCGCCAGCGCCTTGGGCGCGTCGGCCATGTGGTGGATGACGCGGATCATGGTGGCCGTGTCGAAAAGCCCGTCCACGAAGGGCAGCTTGTACGCGTCGGCCGCCACGTAGACATAGCGGCCGCTGTTGCCCAGGCGCTGTTGCGCCTGCTCCAGCTGCGTGGTGGAATAATCCATCAGCACGATGCGCTCGAAGCCGGTGTAGCGCGGCGTATTGCGTCCCGCGCCGGCGCCTATCTCGAGCAGCAGCTTGCCGCGATTGGGTAGCAGGCGCTTGATGGCGATGGCTTCTACGCGGTCTTCGTATTGGCGTTCCCCCTGCTCCCAGAAGCGTTGCTGATAATCCGATCCTTCGTAATCGCAGACCGGCGGCTTTTCTGTTTTTGTTTCAGGCGGCATTGGGCCGGACTTTGATTTCGGTCTTGATGGCGCCGTTTCCGTTATAGCCGCGGCCAACGCCCTGGTAGCTGAAGCCCAGCTTGCGCATTTGCTCCGGCTGGTAAATATTGCGCCCGTCGATCAACACCGGCTGGCGCATGCTGTCCCGCAAGCGTTCCAGGTCCAGGTTCTTGAACTCGTTCCATTCGGTGACCACCAGAATAGCATCGGTGTTCCTGGCGAGTTCGTAAGCATCTTTGGCCATCTCCACCTTGGGCAGCAATTTCCCGGCCACGTCCATCGCCACCGGGTCGAAGGCGCGCACCTTGGCGCCTGCCGCCAGCAGCGCCTCGGCGATGTCCAGCGAAGGCGCCTCGCGCATGTCGTCGGTGTTGGCCTTGAAGGCCAGGCCCAGGAAGCCGATCGTCTTGCCCTTCAGTTCGCCCAGGGCCTGCTTCAGGCGTGCCACGATCAGTTCGCGGCGCAGTGTGTTCACTTCCATCACGGAATTCAGGATGCGCGGCTCGTGGCCCAGTTCCTCGGCCATGAAGGCCAGCGCTTTGACGTCCTTGGGGAAACAGGAACCTCCGTAGCCCAGGCCGGCTTCCAGGAAGTGCTTGCCGATGCGCGGGTCGAAACCCATCCCGGCGGCCACCTCCTTCACATCGGCGCCCAGCGATTCGCAAATATCGGCGATCTCGTTGATGAACGAGATCTTGGTCGCCAGGAAAGCATTCGAGGCGTACTTGATCATCTCGGCCGTGCGTAAATTAGTGATGACGATTGGCGAGCGTAAGGGCAGATGCAGTTGCGCCACCTTGTCCGCGGCTTCGCGGTGTAGCGAGCCCAGCACCGTGCGGTGCGGCGCCATGAAGTCGGCAATGGCCGCGCCTTCGCGCAGGAACTCGGGGCAGGAGACCACCCAGAAGTCGATCGGCTTGGGCTGCGCCTTGCGAATAATGTCAGCCACGAAGTCACCCGTGCCTACCGGCACTGTCGACTTGTTGATCACGATCACAGGCGCCTGCATAGTTTGGGCGATGGAGCGGGCGGCGGCCTCCACGTATTTCAGGTCGGCCTCGCCGTCGTCGCCGGAGGGCGTGCCCACGCAAATAAAAACGAACTCGCAATCCTTGAGGGCTTCGTTGTAGGAAGTGGTGAAATGCAGGCGGCCAGCCTGCACGTTGCGCTGCACCAGCTCCTCCAGCCCCGGCTCATAGATGGGCATCTCGCCGCGCTTGAGGCCGGCGATGCGCGCTTCATCCACATCCAGGGCGGTAACTATGTTGCCCAGATCGCTGAAACAAGCAGCCGTTACCAGGCCCACATAACCAACCCCCACTACGCTGATTCTTTTCATTCACTCTCCGTTCGGGCTTCCGTCATTGCGAGGAGGGCGTTTAGTGCCGCTTTTAGCGGCGCTACCCAGAGCCTGCCCTGAGCACAGCGAACGGGTGGCAATCTCCGCCTCGGGATGGAAGTAATGCCGACTTGACGAAGGAATCCACGCAATTGCCGTAAATGATAACACCGGCGTTTGTCAGATGTTCAGCGTTAGAATGGCGCCGTGAAATATGGTCTGCTCGCCTTTGCAGGCGCTGTTTTGCTGGCAGCCTGCGCGGCCCCCATCACACCCGCGCCCACTCTCACGGCCAGCCCCTTGCCTTCGGCCACTCCTAGCCCGCAACCCAGATCCACTGCTACCCAGACCCCCAGCGCCACGCCCATTCCGCTCACGTCGGTTTGCTCCCCCTTGGTGGACCATGCCCTCACCGACCTGCACAAATATGTGAGCCAGCCCTTCATCGCCTCACAGGGCTCCAATAAGGAAACCGGGCACCATGGCGTGGATTTTGCCTATTACAGCCGCGATGGAGTGGGTGGCCCATTGGAGGGGAATCCCATTCAATCCGCCCTGGATGGCACCATGGCCGGCCTGGGTTACAACGCTGTTTACGGCAATTACCTGATCATCGAAACACCGTTTGAACGCCTGCCCGCCGAGCTGGCCGCGCTGTACCCCATGCAAAAGGGCGAGTCCCTGTACCTGCTCTACGCCCACATGCAAGACCTGGCGCCCTTCGAGATCCGCGAGCCGCTGGACTGCGGCCAGCAGATCGGGCAGGTGGGCCAGTCCGGCCGCCAGCCCGATCTGATCGCTGAAGCCCATTTGCACTTTGAGACTCGCGTCGGACCATCCGGGGTCTTCATCGAGCCAATGGCCTTTTACGATACGCAAGCCAGCGAGGCTGAGAAGCAAGAGTACATCAAGTGGCGCAGCAGCGGCACCTTCCTTCCCTTTGATCCTTTCCTCTTGTTGGACTACGGCGCTCAATTTGAGGTGATCAGTGGCTAATCCTCGCGTCGTCCGCGCTCCGCGTGGCATGCAACTCGCCTGCAAGAACTGGCTCATCGAGGCCGCCTACCGCATGATCCAAAATAACTTGGATCCGGAGGTTGCGGAGCGACCGGAGGATCTGGTGGTCTACGGCGGCCGCGGCCAGGCGGCGCGAAATTGGGACGCCTTCGATGCCATCCTGGAATCCCTGCGCGCCTTGGAGCCGGATGAAACTCTGTTGGTGCAGTCCGGCAAACCCGTTGCTGTTTTCCGCACCCATGCGGATGCACCGCGCGTACTGATCGCTAATTCCAACCTCGTGCCACATTGGGCCACGCAACAGCATTTCGATGACCTGGCTGCCAAAGGCCTGATGATGTACGGACAGATGACCGCCGGTTCGTGGATTTACATCGGCACGCAGGGCATCTTGCAGGGCACCTACGAGACGCTGGGCTCGCTGGCGCAGCAGCGCGGCTGGGGCTCGCTGAAGGGCAAGTTCGTGCTCACCGCTGGCCTGGGCGGCATGGGCGGCGCCCAGCCGCTGGCCATCACCATGAACGAAGGCGTGGGCCTCATCGTGGAGATCGACCCGGCGCGCGCTAAGCGCCGCCAGGAGATCGGCTACGTGGATGTGGTCTTCGACACGCTTGAGGAGGCCATGACCCTAGTCGAGGAGTGCGTGCAGAAAAAGGAGCCGCGCTCCATCGGCCTCATCGGCAATGCCGCGGAGATCTATCCGGAATTATTGCTGCGCGGCGTGATCCCCGATGTGGTCACCGACCAGACGCCAGCGCACGATGTGCTCGCCTACATCCCCGCGGGCATGAGCCTGCAGCAGGCTGCCGAACTGCGCAGCAAGGATTCGCAGGAATATGAACGCAAGGCGATGCAATCCATGGCCGCCCAGGTGGAAGCCATGCTGCAGTTCCAGAATGCCGGCGCCGAAGTTTTTGATTACGGCAACAACCTACGCCAGCGTGCCTTTGACTTCGGCGTCAAGAACGCCTTCGATTTCCCCGGCTTTGTGCCCGCCTACATCCGTCCGCTGTTCTGCGAAGGCAAAGGCCCCTTTCGTTGGGTGGCGCTCTCCGGCGATCCCGAAGATATCTACAAGACCGACGCGGCCATTGCCCAGCTGTTTCCGCAGGACAAACACTTACTGCGCTGGTTGAAGCTGGCCCGTGAGCGCATTCCCTTCCAGGGCTTGCCGGCGCGCATCTGCTGGTTGGGATACGGTGAGCGCGCCAAGGCCGGCCTGCGCTTCAACGAAATGGTCGCCAAAGGCGAGGTCAGTGCGCCCATTGTGATCGGCCGTGACCACTTGGATTCCGGGTCGGTGGCCTCACCCAACCGCGAGACTGAAGGGATGAAGGATGGCACCGATGCGGTGAGCGACTGGCCCATCTTGAACGCGCTGATCAATGCCGTGGGCGGCGCCACCTGGGTGTCGTTCCACCATGGCGGCGGGGTGGGCATTGGATTCAGCCAGCACGCCGGCCAAGTCATCGTGGCGGATGGCTCCCCCGAGGCCGCCAAACGCATCCAGCGCGTGCTGACCACTGACCCCGGCATGGGCATCGTACGCCATGTTGACGCGGGATACGCAGAAGCCATCGCCGCGGCCAGGAAGCACGGCATCAAGATCCCGATGATGAGACCTTAACTACGAGGATTTCGCCCTGAAAAAAACCTCGCTGACCTTTAAGATAATCCTCTTCACCTTCATTCGTTTGGCCTCCAGCACGGCCTATCGTATGGTGTATCCCTTCCTGCCCGCCTTCCGCGATGCGCTCGGCGTATCGGTGGAAAGCATCACGCGGGCGATCGGTTATCGCTCGTTGGCGGCAGCGGTCTTCGGGCCCTTCTTTGCATCGCAAGGAGACACGCGCGGCAGGAAAAGAGGCGTGCTGCTCGGCATGGCTATTTTCCTTGTCGGCGTGGCGACTGTGGTTTTCTGGCCAACCTTCACTGGTTTCGCTATCGCCACCATGCTTACCACCCTGGGCAATGCCACCTTTGTCCCAAGCATGCAAGCTTATTTGGGCGACCATGTCCCATACAATCGGCGCAGCTTTGCCATCACCATCACCGAGTTGAGCTGGTCCGGCGCATATATCATTGGCATCCCGCTGGTTGGTTGGGTGATCAGCGCATATGGTTGGCTGGCGCCGTTCCCATTGTTCGGCGTATTGGTGATCGCATCCGGAATTGTTTTCTACATCTCAGTTCCTAAAGATCAACCGCATAAGACGCGCCCCGCGAACTTGTTGCAGAACGCGCGGTTGATCGTGTCCTCGCCTGCTGCTGTTGCCGCGGTAGGGCTCACCGTTTTTACGTGCATCGCTAATGAATTCATTAATTTAGTTTTTGGTTTGTGGATGGAAGACAGCTTTGGCCTGCAATTGGCCGCGCTTGGCGCCGCGGCGGCTGTGTTGGGTGCGGCCGAGTTGAGCGGTGAGGGCCTGGTGGCGCTGATCACCGACCGGCTTGGCAAACGTCGCGCCATCTTCCTAGGCTTGCTCGTCAATAGCTTGGCCATAGCGGCGCTGCCTTTGACCGCTGGGTCGTTGGTCGCCGCCCTCGTGTGCCTGTTCTTCTTCTATATCAGTTTTGAGTTCTTTATCGTGAGCGCGATCCCATTGATGACCGAGGTGCTGCCAGCCGCGCGCGCCACCATGATGGCTGGCTTCTTCACTAGCGCCTCAATTGGTAGGTTCCTGGCCTCCCAGTTCTCGGCCATGCTGTATCTCAACGGCTTTTGGAGCGTGATAATTGCCACGCTGATCTTCAATCTGGCGGGCATTCTGTGTATTCGCGGCTTGGTTCTGCCCGCCGAGCAGGAGACGCCAGCCTCCGCTGAGTAGCTGCGGATATAATTCCCGCATGCACCGATTGCTTTTCGCCTTATTGCTCCTTGCGCTCCTCGCGGGCGCTTTCCCTCAAACCGCCTTTGCCGGCGATCCGCTGTGCCTGCCAGGACCCTATCCGGTCAATGAGGACTGCCTGCCTTACGGATCCTGGGCTTACTTTGCTGAACTTGCCCAACTCGGCATCACTCTCCCGCCTCAGCCGCTTTCCTATACGGTTCCTGATCTCAATCTCTCGCTGGTCCCCTACTACTATGGCAAGGTGAACACGGGGCGCGGAGGCGCTCAGGTTCCCGTCTTTGCTTCCATCGAAGATGCGCAAAAAGGGAAAACAGTCTTGCGCTACCTCGAACCTGGTTTCGATTACGTCTCCTACATCGATGTGCAGGTCATCGATGGCAAGAAGTTCTACATGATCCAGCCGGGCGAATGGATGCGCGGCGGCGATGTATCCGGTGGAGTGGCCGTCTCGCAGTTCATGGGCCTTCAATTTACGGCAACGCCCGAACGGAAATTCGGCTGGGTCTTGCAGGCCAAAGATGCCCGTCAGTCCCCCAGCGGTGAGGCCGCGCCCAACGGCCAGCAATTCGTGCGCTGGGATCTGATCCAGGTGTATGACACTCGTGAGGCCGAAGGGCTCACCTGGTACATGGTTGGGCCCGATGCCTGGATCGATTCGAAGGATACGGCCCTGGTCTATCCCGCCGCTGCGCCGCCGGCCGGCGTAGAAAATGGCCGCTGGATCGAGGTCAATCTCTTCGAACAAACCCTTTCCGTTTATCAGGACAATCATCTGGTGTACGCCACCCTGTTATCCAGCGGCGTGCCCGGCTTCTGGACCCGCCCCGGGCTCTTCCAGATCCGCGAAAAACTGGAAACCACTCCGATGCGCGGCAGCTTCGAAGCTGACCGCTCGGATTACTATTATCTGGAAGACGTGCCCTGGACCATGTATTTCGATGAGGCCCGCGCTTTGCACGGCGCTTACTGGCATACCAAGTTCGGCTATGAGCAGTCGCATGGTTGCGTGAACCTCTCCACCGGCGATTCGCGTTGGATCTTCGACTGGGCTGTGCTGGGGGATTGGGTGTACGTCTGGGATCCATCCGGCGTAACGCCTGAAGATCCATCCCTCTACGGTTCCGGGGGCGCGTAAAGTATCGGTAAGCTCGAGATTTTTGATCGACGACGGCCATGAGGCCGTCGTTTTTGCCTATGGTAAACTCCGTTTTGCCCCATGCTCACCCTTCCTGAAAAGATCATATTCGCCCTAGCAGCCCTAGCCACCGCGGCCCTGGTGCTGCGCGCTGCCTTGCGCATCGTGCGCATCATCAGCCGCGGTCATGGCCAGCCGGATTGGAAGCTGGTCCCCAAGCGTCTGATCGATGTGGTCCTTAAGACTGTGGTGCTGACGCCTACTTGGCGCAAACGCTTGTTGGTCAGCGCACTGCACGCCATGGTGGTATGGGCCTTCATGTTCTACCTGTTCGTCAATATCGGCGATTCGCTGGAAGGCTTGCTGCCCAACTTCGTTTTCCTCGGCGAAGGTTTTCTGGGCAACGGCTATCGTTTGCTGGCCGATCTGCTTAGTGTGAGTGCGCTCGCCGGCATGAGCGCACTGCTGCTGCGCCGCTTCGTGCTGCGCGCCCCCGAGCTGCGCATCCGCGAAACCACGCTGGTGCACCCCAAAGCGCGCCCCGGCATCCGCCGCGACTCGCTCATCGTGGGCCTCTTCATCCTGCTTCATGTGGGCGGCCGTTTCGCCGGCCAAACCTTCAAGCTGGCACTCAATGGCTCTGACCCCTGGCATCCGTTCGCCAGCGCCGTCTCGGGCTTGTGGTCGGGGTTATCCAATTCCGCGTTAGTGATCGGCGAACATGCCGGATTTTGGCTGGCCATCGGCCTCATCATGGCCTTCTTCCCGTATTTCCTTTATTCGAAGCACATCCATATCTTTATGGCGCCGCTCAATTTCCTGCTGCGTCCCGAGCGTCCCTCGCCTGGGCAGTTGGACAAGCTCAATTTCGAAGACAGCGCTGTCGAGCAATTCGGCGCCACGCGCATCGAGGACTTCGCCTGGCACCAGATCCTGGATGCCTACGCCTGCATTATGTGCAACCGCTGCCAGGATGCCTGCCCGGCCTACACCACCGGCAAAGTGCTTTCGCCCGCCGCCCTGGAGATCAATAAGCGCTATTTCCTCAACGAAGAAGGCGCGCGCTTGGAGCGGGGCGAGGCCAGCACCAAGGCGCTGCTGGAGTTCGCCATCACCGAGGAAGCCGTGCTGGCTTGCACCGCCTGCGGCGCCTGCACCGACATTTGCCCGGTAGGCAACGACCCCATGCGCGACATCATGGACATCCGCCGCTCGATGGTGCTGATGGAGAACAAGGCGCCGGAGCAATGGCAGGTGGCTTTCCGCGGCATGGAACGCAGCGTGAACCCGTGGAACGTGCCGCCGGCAGAGCGTCTGAAATGGGCCGAAGGCCTGAACGTGCCTACCGTCGAGCAGAATCCGGACGCCGAGATCCTGTGGTGGGTGGGCTGCGCCCCGGCCACCGATGCGCGCGCGCAGAAGACAGCCCGCTCCATGGTTCAGATACTCGAATCCGCCAAGGTGAGCTTCGCCGTGCTCGGGCAGCGCGAGCAGTGCAACGGCGATTCGGCGCGGCGCGCCGGCAACGAGTTCCTTTTCAACGAACTGGCCACCGCCAACGTAGAAATGCTGAACGCCGTGGCGCCCAAGCGCATCCTCACCACCTGCCCGCACTGCATGCACACTCTGGAAAAGGAATATCCGCAGTTCGGCGGCCACTACAACGTCGTGCACCACACCGAATTCATCGATGAACTCATCAAGGGCGGCCGGCTCAAAGTGAAGCCCGGCGCCACCTCCCAAACCGCCCTGCATGACCCCTGCTACCTGGGCCGCCAGAACGGCGTGCTCGTCGAGCCGCGCAGCATCCTGAACGCGGTCGATGCCGACCTGGTCGAAATGGTGAAGCATGGCAAGCAATCCTTCTGCTGCGGGGCGGGCGGCGCCCAGATGTGGAAAGAGGAGGAGAAGGGCACCGGCCGCGTCAGCGCCGAGCGCATCCGCCAGGCGAAAGAGGTCGGCGCCCAAACCTTGGCCGTGGGCTGCCCCTTCTGCATGATCATGCTCACCGACGCCGCCAAAGCCGAAGCCCCCGACTTGCAAGTGCGCGATGTCGTGGAAATTATTGTAGACAATTTGATCACCAAGTAGGATGGCGAAATTCAAAATATGAAACATTCAGCCAAATCCATTCGACCTTTTATTGGGGCTAAGAACTTTGAACAGTCACGGAGTTTTTACCGCGATCTGGGCTTTCAAGAAGGTGTTTTGTCGCAGAGCATGTCTTATTTCAAGACGGAGGAATTAGGATTTTATTTACAGGATGCATATGTGCGGGACTGGATAGACAATTCGATGATCTTTTTAGAAGTTGATGATGTTGACCGTTATTGGAATGAACTTTTAACCCTGGACCTTGCAACCAAATACAAAGGCGTTAAGCTAACCCCAATTCGCGTACATGATTGGGGTAAAGAGTGTTTCTTACATGACCCTTCTGGAATACTTTGGCATTTTGGGGAATTTAATAAGTAATTGCCGAAAGCCCGTTCAACTCACGTTTGCTTATCTTGATAAAATAAGGCTGAGGTCAGATGCCTACTAAAGTCGTGCTCCCCCAAACCGGTGAAGGCGTAATCGAAGCTACGGTGACACGCTGGCTTAAAAAAGAGGGCGATGAGGTCAAAGAATACGACCCCCTCGTCGAGATCAACACCGATAAGGTAGACACAGAAATTCCCAGCCCCGTTACCGGAACCGTCCTCAAGATCCTGACCGCCGAAGGCGCCACCGCGCCGGTCAACAGCATCCTGGCCTGGATCGGCAAGCCTGGCGAGGCCATCCCTGCCGACGGCGGAGGCGCGGTGCCCAAGGCAGCCGCCAAGCCGGCGGCCGAGAAGCCTACGCCCTTGGTGCCGCCTGTGCCAGCAGTTCAGCCGCTGCCTGCCGCAGCTAAACCGCTGCCGGTTAGGGCACCCTCACCTAGGCCCGTCGGTGCCCCAGCAGGCGCCACGGGTTCCGGCTCCGTGTCCCCATTAGTGGCGCGCATCGCCGCCGAGAATAAAGTGAACTTGGCTGCCGTGCACGGCACTGGCCCCGGCGGCCGCATCACCAAGGAAGATATTCTCACCTATGTTCAGCGTGGGACGTCTGACATTGGACGTCTGACATTGGACGTTGCACGTGGGACCTTGGACATACCCAAATTCGATGGTCAGAATATGGCCACCTTCTTTTCACCGGTGGTGAAGGATCTTGTCCAGGAACACAACCTGGATGTGACCCGCATTCAGGGCAGCGGTGAGGGCGGCCGAATAACAAAGCGCGATATCGAAGCCGCGCTGGCAAGCGGGGGGCAGGCGCCTGTGCGCCTGGCTCCCATGTCGGTTGCGCACCCTAAAACTCCTTTCCCCCAGGTTTTTCCGGATGCCATTCCCGGCCAGGTAATGAAGCTGAACCCGGTGCGCAAGGCCATCGCCGAGCACATGATCCGCAGCATGCACACCTCGCCGCATGTCACCACCATCATGGAAGCCGACATGAGCGCGGTATTTGCTCACCGGTCGGCCAACAAAACCGCCTTCGCCCAGCAGAGCATCAATCTCACCTTCACGGCTTACATCGTGGCCGCCATTGTTACCGCCTGCCAGGCTTACCCCATCGTCAATTCCTCCTGGTCTGAGGAGGGCGTGGCTGTCCACGGCCAGATCAATGTGGGCGTCGCCACGGCGCTGGAGCCGGATGGCCTCATTGTGCCGGTGATCAAGAACGCCGGTGCGCTCTCGCTGCAGGACCTGGCCCGCGCCATCAACGACCTTTCCGGCCGGGCGCGCAGCAGGCAATTGAAGACCGACGAAGTCAAGGACGGCACCATCACGCTCACCAATCACGGCACCAGCGGCTCGCTGTTCGCCACGCCCATCATCAACCAGCCGCAGTGCGCTATCGTCAGCAGCGGCGTGATCGAAAAACGCGTCAAAGTCATCGACGATGCCATCGCCATCCGGCCCATGATGTACCTCGGCCTGACCTTCGACCATCGCATCCTGGATGGCGCCGTGGCCGATTATTTCCTGGGGACCGTAAAATACACACTGGAGAACTGGGCTTAGCCCAGCAACTAAGAGGTAAGCATGGCTAATTACGACGTACTCGTTATCGGCGCCGGACCCGGCGGCTATGTGGCCGCCATCCGCGCCGCGCAGCTCGGCTCTAAGGTCGCCATCGTGGACAAGGAATTCCTGGGCGGCGTTTGCCTGAACGTGGGCTGCATCCCCTCCAAGGCGCTGCTCAAGAACGCCGAGGTGGCCCACACGCTGCGCACCAAAGGCGAGGAGTTCGGCTTCTCGTTCAGCAACCTTAAGTTGGATTACGCCTCGGCGGTGAAGCGCAGCCGCCAGGTCTCTCAACGCCTGGTGAAAGGCGTCGAGTTCCTGATGAAGAAGAACAAGATCGACGTGATCATGGGCACGGCCAAACTGACCGCCAAGGACGCGGTTTCCGTGGCCGGCAAAGATGGCAAAGCCGTCGAGCATAAGGCCAAGCACATTATCATCGCCACCGGCGCCAGCCCCCTGTCAGTTCCCGGCGTCGAACTCGACAACGAACAAGTGCTCACCTATTGGCCTGCCATCCTGCAGGAGAAGCTGCCCAAGTCCGTGGTCATCGTGGGCGGCGGGGCCATTGGTTTAGAGTTCGCCACCGTGTGGTCCTCCTATGGCAGCGAAGTGACGCTAGTCGAAATGCTCGATCGCATCGCGCCGCTCGAAGATGAAGAGGTGAGCAAGGAACTGGCTAAGGCCATGACCAAAGATGGCATCACGGTTAAGACCAGCACCAAACTCGAGAAGGTTGAGAAGACCAAGACGAAAGTAAAGGTGACCGTGTCGGGCAAGGGTGGGCAGGAAACGCTCGAAGCCGAACAGGTGCTTCTTGCCATCGGCTTCCGCCCGAACACCAAGGACCTGGGCCTGGAGCAAGCCGGCGTGAAGCTGGGTCCCCGTGGCGAGGTGCTCATCGATGACCGCATGTCCACCAACGTGCCCGGCATCTGGGCCGTCGGCGATGTGACCGCCAAGCTCATGCTGGCCCACGTGGGTTCCGCCATGGGCATCGTCTGCGCCGAGAACATCGCCGGCGTGGAAACCATCAAGCTGGATTACCGCATGATGCCGCGCGCCACCTATTGCCATCCGCAAGTAGCCTCGTTCGGTCTTACCGAGGCGCAAGCCAAAGAGGCCGGCTACAAAGTGAAGGTGGCAAAGTTTAATTTCCAGGCCAACGGCAAAGCCCTGGGCCTGGCAGACTATGCCGGTTGGGTGAAGCTGATCACCGACGAGCGCTACGGCGAGATATTGGGTGCGCATATGATCGGCCCCGAGGTCACCGAGCTGCTGCCGGAACTAACCATCGCTCAGATGGCGGAGCTGACCGCCGCTGAGATCTCCCGTAACGTGCACGCGCACCCCAGCCTCTCTGAGGTGCTCATGGAAGTGGCCCATGCCTCAGAGGGCGAAGCCATCCACATGTAGGTCTAAATGTAAGGGCGGGTATTAGACCCGCCCGGTTTTTTCTTTTTGCCCCGACTTATCTGTAGGGGATCTCCCTGCCTTTCCTAATGTGTCATCCTGAGAGGGTGCTAAAGAGCCACCCGCTGACTCCCGTGTCATCCTGAGCGGGTAATCACGTGCCACCTGCCTTAAGCGCTACCAGCGAAGGAGTTTCTATGCCATCTCTCTCCGGCGCGCCCCTTTCTGCCACGCCCCCGACTCCCGTGCCATCCTGAGCGGGTAATCATGTGCTACCCGCTCTAAGGCACGACCAGCGAAGGACCTTCTGTGCCATCTCTCTCTGGCGCGTCGCATTCTGCCATGCGCTTCTCCCCGCTCACCACACTCCCGGCAGCAATCGATACCGCACCTTCTGCGCGTATTCCTTATAGCCTGGCAACTCTTCCTGCAAGGTGACATCCTCGCGCCAGGTGCGGTAGATAAACAGCGCCGCCATCAAGGCACCGGGGATCAGCGCCCAGTACGAGCCCAGGAACAGGGGTATCCCAATGTCCGCCACAATAGCACCCACGTACATAGGATGGCGCACGAACCGGTAGGGCCCGCCAGTGCTCACCGTGTGGCCGCGTTCGGTCTGAATGCGTACGGTTCCGGACGCGAACGGATTGTTGCTTAGTGCCCAAAATGGAAAGATGTAACCGAAGAGAATGAACGCCAGGCCCACCACCTGGTAAGGCGCGGGAATCAGCGTCCAGCCGTAGCGGGCGGCGTCCAGGCCGGCGACCACGTAGGTGATGATGGACAGGAGGAGATTGACGCGCACCAGGATCTGGTCCCACTGCTTCGAGTCCCTCTTTTGCAGCGCCTGGCCGCGCTCCATGATGAGCTCGGGGCTATAGCGTAGTCCCCACCAAACCCACAGCGCGAAGTAGACGACGAACAGGCCGATGAAGATCCAAGCCTGCATCCATGCCAGTGTCCCGGCCGAGGCGAACAACGTGACGCTCATCATGGCGGTCAGGAGCATGGCCACGGTGAATCCGCGGATTAGGATCTTGCGTCTGTCTGTTTGGTTGAGCGCTTGAGCTGTCATAAGTCCTCCCGACTCCAGATAATTTAGTTTAGACTAAATACAAAACAATGTCAAGGCTCAATTTGCGTTATGCCAAAGACGAGGCGACGGGTAGGTGGAAGAAAGCTGAATGATCCACCTTCCATCCAGCACCTTGATGACCGGCTCGGATCTTCCTGCGCCATACGTTTTGTGTAATTAATTGGCGCATGTCCCGGCTTCCCAGTTGCCCCTGCTCCTTCCCGGTACTCCCGGCCATGACCCGCCTACGACACCTACAATACCTACAACACCTACAACACTGACGAAAGCTACAACACCTACAACATCTACAACAACCTTGACGCGCCGCCATCCTAAGCGGGGGAGCTACATATGCACTTTGTGATTAGCCTGTAATTGTAGGGGCGGGTCTTAGACCCGCCCACCCTCCCCTTGTAAAGGGGAGGGTCGCCTGCCTTGCAGGCGGGGTGGGTTGCCCGTCTTAGCGCGGCAACCTTACGCTGCGGCCGGAGTTCGGCCCGGGGAACGAGCCCGCTACGCTGATATTCGTGGTGCGCAGGTGCTCCAGTAGATCTTTGGCGTTCTTGCGCTCGTCATTAGCTGGGCGCGGCGTAGCCACCGCCTTGGCGCGATAGACCTCGACTTCCTCGACGCCTTGCTAGATGGCGCGCAGGCAAACGGCGCGCATGGTGTAACGGTTGAACTCGCCCTCGCCGATGTTGTAGTGCGCGATGCTGGAGATCTTGGCTTCGACTTGCTTGTCGCCCAGGTCTCTGGTTTCCGTTCCCTTCAGCAAATGGGCAGCGAGGATCGCTTCCGTAAAACTTTCCGCTGTTCCCTGCCTGAGCGTTTGGCGCAGGAGTTCGAGATAGTGCGGACGGGATTCTTCCTTTAAGCGGGCATCATAAAAGATGGCCTCACGCTCCAGGTCATATTCCAGTTCCTGAAGCATAAGGCCCCGCATTTGCTCATCTAGCTTTTCGAAGTGAAACATGGCGGTCTTGCACCAGCTGCTCATAGAATGTTTCGACGGCTTTCATGTTGCGCTCGTAATCGGCGCGCTCGCTAACTTGCTTTGCATTGATGCTAGCCGCCCGCTCGCGCAGTTCACTGTCGGTCAGACCTTTGATGATCGCCGTGGCCAGGGCCTGCGCGTCACCAGGGTCGACCAGCAAGCCATTCTCGCCATCTTGTATCCATTCTCGAATGGATGCAAGATCACCACAAACCGGGAACAGGCCGCAGGCCATGGCTTCCAGCAGGCTATTCGGCGTGCCGTCGTGCGTGCTGGGCGAGGCCATCACCGTGGCGCGGCGATACGCCTCGGCCAGTTGCGGCAGGGTCAGCTTCGGCAGCAAATGCACTCGCTCGCCGAGGTCCAGCTTCTTAACCCAGCGTTCGGCTTCCGGCTCCCCTTGCATCGCCGGGCAATCGAAATGAACGTCGGGCATCTTTTCGAGCACCAACGCCGACGCCCTGAAGAACGTGTCGTTGCGGACGTAACTGCGGATGCCGCGCGGGTTGATCACACGTACATCGCCAGGTGCATGGCTTGCCGGGTAAAAAATATCGGCGCGCACGCCGCCGTTGCCCGGCAACACGATACTGGGTTTGCCGGCAGCAAAACCCCAACCCTGCGCCAGCTGTTGGTCGCGCTTCGTATCGGTGTGCAGTGCATCCGCGCGCGCCATTGCTTTGCGCGTAGCGGCGGCCATCAACGGGTTGGACCGCGCGTGCAAAGTGAAGTCATTGCCCCAAACGGAAATCAGCAGCGGGATGCCGGGATCCGCAGCCGCAGCCAGCATGCCCTCAAAAGGGATGCGCATGGCGTGCACCAGGTCCGGCTTTATTTCATCGATTACTTGTCGCAGCCTGTTGGCAGCTGTCTTGATGGTCAGTGGCCCCAACCAATTGCGCAACGTGGTGCGCAACCCTGTGGGCAGGCCGGCGCGCAAACCCCGGCCGCTGCGGCTCTCCTTAACCGCCCCGCTGAATGCAACCGGCACCACCTGCTGCGAGGCTAGCTTGAGGTTGGGGTCGCAAACAAAGGTGCTGACCAGGTGGACTTCGTGCCCGCTCCTGGTGAAATACTCGATCCAGCCAAGCGCGGTGGGCGAGCGGCCGTCGGCCACGAAAAGGATGCGCATCAGCCCGCCACTTCATT
The DNA here is from genome assembly GCA_040902205.1 of Anaerolineales bacterium. Taxonomy (GTDB): domain Bacteria; phylum Chloroflexota; class Anaerolineae; order Anaerolineales; family UBA11579; genus JAMCZK01. The sequence continues at coordinate 153,716 of JBBDXR010000033.1, forward strand.
GATGGCGCTGATGAATGCCTCGGCCATGGTTTCGAGATTGAACTTCTCTTGCACCAATCGAAATGACTCGGCGCCCATGTTGCGCAAGCGCGCCGCATCCGAAAGCGCCTCTGCCACGGCGGCGGCCAAAGCGGCCTCGTTCTTCGGCAGAACTTGGCCGGGTACCCCGGCTTTAGCTCCCAGCAGCCAGCCGTTGGCCGCGGTCACCATGTCCTCCTGGCTGCCATCGCCTTCAGCGGCGAGGACCGGCAGGCCGTGCGCCATGGCCTGTTGCACGGCCAGGCCGCCCGTTCCTGGCAGCACGAAGAGGTCGGCTTCATTGAACGCTTTGTCCAGCTCGCTTCCGAACAACGCACCGCGGAATTCAGCGGCCGGATAGATCCGCTTGCCCAGCCCCTCAAGCTCCGCCCGTTGCGGCCCGTCGCCAACAATGACGAGCCGCGGCTGAAGCGGCAACTCAGCGCATGCGCGCATCAAGCTGTCCAACCGTTTGCGGGCTTGCAGCCGGCCCACATACAGCAAACTCGGCTGGCCGTCGAATCGTGCGCGCCGCGCCGCTGGGTTTTCCTTTGGCCGCGGGCTGACCGAGTTCGGTGCGACGAAGATGCGCTCCGGCGGAAAGCCAAGCGCCTTGTATTCAGCCGCACCCCGCTGGCTATATGCAATAAGGGCATCGAACTGCCTGAGGAACCGCTTGCGCCTGCGAATTCGCGCCGGGGCTGCCAGGCTGCGCACGAGCGGCGCTCCCAGCCCCCAGCCGATCACTGGCCGCCTGCGCTGCTTCATCCAGCGCACCGCGGCTGGCGTGGACAGGTAGCGTGGATTGGCTTCCACGATGAGCACATCCGGGTTCCACCCCTCCAGCCATTGAATTAATCCGCGCTGCCAGCAAAAATATAAGGGGCCGCCTAAAAGGTGAAGGTTTTGCGCCCGCGTCCATTTGGCCACGGCTAGCTTCTCGGCCAGCGGAATCGCCTCTGAGGCTCGCGCTTCTCCGGCGAATACGCCCAGCCCGCCTTCGCACTGGCCCGCCAGCAGATCGAAGAACGGCGCCCGGTAGCGGGGCAGCACGCGTTGCACAATGCCCACACGCCCCTTGTAGCTAGCCACCCAGGGCCTCGATATAAGCGTCCACCATCGGGTCCAGCCTGAAGGCCTCCTCTGCGCGGGCGCGGGCGCCAGCCCGCAGGGTGGCTTGGTCCCGCAGGATCTCCAACGCACCTTCGGCCAACGCTGCAACATCCGGTGCTTCCAGTTTCCACGGATCTCCGCCGTAAGGCACCACGCGGCCGGCTTGAGGCGTTACTAATTCCTTCAGCGCCCCGGTATCGAAGGCCAGCACGGGTAGGCCGCAAGCCAGCGCCTCGATGACCGAATTGGGGCAGGCCGCGTTCAGGTCGGCTGAATACAGCAGGTGCGCGCCGCGATTCAGCGCAGGGATCTCCCCGTTAGGCACCACTCCCAGCCACTCCATCGCCACCTGTGCCTTTTGGCTCCACTTTTCTTTGAGCTTATCGTCCGCGCGGCCGGCCACCGCTAGCTCTACCGGGCTCCCCAACCGGCCCTGCATAAGTTCAGCCAGCGCCACCGCGCTCTGCAAGCCGAGCTCATATCCGCCCTGCAGGCTGCCCTCGACCATCAGGATGCGCGTTCGATTCGGCGGCCGCTGCTCTTTCCCTTCCGGATTAAACAGGTTCAGATCCACTCCGTTGTAGATCACGTTCCTCTTCTTGGGTCCCTCGCCGTGCACCCGCTGCCACCAACCCACAACGAATTGGCTCTGATACACGATGCGCGTTGCCAGCCGGCCGCGGATGTAGGCCAGCAGCCAGTTGGCGGCTTCGGCGCGCAGCCAATGCCGCAGGCCGGTGCGAGTGCGCTTGTGCAGCCAGTTCATGCCATCCAGCCGCTGCACGACGGGAATGCCGCGCCGCCTGGCTCGCCGCAGGTCCACCAATTGTCGCGTTCCCCCGATGACCAGTACACTGCCATAAGGCTGGTCCTGCAAGTCGTAGGTAACCCGGATGCCGCGTGCTTGCAGACCCGCGGTCAGCTTTGCCTGGAAGGAGACCATGCCGCCCACGCCCGAAACGCGGGGCGTGAGGCAGACGCGCTTAAGTGGTGATTTCATGGGAGTGCTTGAATTCTAGCCAGTGCCGATTTGCATGTTGCGGATTTCCACCCAGCAATCCTCCGGCGTGGGCAAAGTCCCACTGCCAAGGCGGCCATCCGGGCGCCAGGCGGCATATTGATTGTCCAACCACAGCACCAACCCGAGGGGTGCTCTCGGGGCCAGCGGCGTGCGCAATACCACCTGGCCATCTACCCTGAATTCCACGCCGCTGGCTTGCCATGAGATGCGGTACTCGTGCCATTCACGCCCGTCCAGCTCCAGCCCGCGGATTTCGTGGTTCACCAGTTTGGCCGCCAGCTTGCGCGCCAGCCGCGCCATTGGCCGCAGCAACAATAGCGGCGCAGCCAGAACCGCTGGCGCCAACAGCAGCGTGGGCAACTTCGGGCTGCGGTATACGGCTGCCAGTGCTCCTTGCCCCGGCTGATCATTGCGCAGCGCCAGATGATTCTCTTGCGACGCAAAAAAGAACCAGGCCGCGTTGGGCAACGCCGGCAAACGCCCGCGGCCGGCCCCGAACCCCAGTGACAGTCCGAAGGGATCATTCCATACCCCGAAGCCCCAGGTCCCCGGCAACGTCCGCTGCCCCGCGCGGGCGCGCAGTCTCAATGTGAATGGCGGCCGCTGCGGAAAGGCACTGCGACTAAGCGAATGGTAATCATCCAGCTGTGCTAATCGATAGGCTCGGTTTTCGTTTGAAGACAATTGGAGCCGCCAACCTCGTTCGGATTCCTCAACCTCGGCATTCGACGTCTTCCTGATTGCCAGATTCCTGATCACCGATTGCCCGTTCACTTGCATCCCGCGTATTATACGACCCGGAATCTCGCGATGATATAATCGTTTTCATCCCCGGAGTCTGCGATGGAAATTACCTGGTACGGACATTCCTGTTTCCGCGTCACTGAACGAAGCATGCCCACCATTGTGGCTGATCCGTACGATCACTCCAGTGTCGGGTTCGACCCGCTCAAGCTCAAAGGCGATATCGTCACGGTGAGCCATGACGCCCCCGGCCACAATTTCGTGAAGGGCGTCAAAGGACACCAGTGGGAGCTGCGCGGCCCCGGCGAATTCGAGATCGGCGGTGTCTTCGTCACCGGCGTGGCCACCAAGGAAAAGAAGGATCGCAATCTTGTCTTTGTCTATGATTATGACGGCGTTACCGTCGGGCACCTGGGCGATATGGCTAAGGTGCCGACCCAGACCGAAGTCGAAGCTTTCGGGAACGTGGACGTGTTGCTGGTGCCGGTCGGCGGCGGAAACGCGTTGAACGCCGCCAAAGCCGCCGAGGTCATCGCCCTGATCGAGCCTGGCATTGTCATTCCCATGCATTACAAGACCACCGGCAGCACCCTCAAGCTGAATGCCTTGCGCCAGTTCCTTCAGGAGATGGGCATTTCCAGCTCCAAGGCTGAACCCTCGCTGAAGGTGACGCGCGCTTCTGTGCCGGAGGAAACCAAGGTGGTGGTGCTGGAGGCGACCCAGTAGCATGAGCGCGGTCAAGTTGTTGATGACCTGGGATATTCAGGCCGGCCGCGAAGAGGATTACTTTGAATTCCACATCCGCAAATTCGTTCCCGCCCTCGAAGGCCTGGGCGTGGCCTTGAGCGAAGCCTGGCTCACCGTGTATGGCGAGCAGCCGCGCCTGCTGGCTGAGGCCACCATGCCCGACCTGGATGCGGCCCGCAAGCTGCTGGACTCCAACGCCTGGGAAAAACTCGGCGATCAGATGGATGAGTTAGTGGAGAATTTCGACTATAAACTCGTCGCAGCCCGCGGCGGCTTTCAGATGTGAACCTTGCTGCTCGGCAGCAAGGTTCACTGCGAGGAGCTCCACTTGTGGAGCGACGAAGCAGTCCCAAGTCTTCCTAATCCCTATTGCATGAGTTCCCCGATCGCCAAAAACCTGTTGCGCTGGTATTCCTCTCGCCAACGGGACCTGCCCTGGCGCAAGCGCCCCAGGCCGTACGCCGTCTGGGTCGCGGAAGTGATGGCGCAGCAGACCCGCCTGGAAACCATGCTGCCTTATTATCGTCGCTGGATGCGCCGTTTCCCAACGATTCACTCCTTGGCTGGCTCGAGCGAACAGGACGTTCTCCTTCTCTGGGAGGGCCTCGGCTATTACGGCCGGGCGCGCAATCTGCGCCGCGCTGCCCAGCAGGTAGTGCGTGAATTCGGCGGCCGCCTGCCGCTCACCGCTGAGGCGTTGCGGCGCTTGCCAGGCATCGGCCGCTACACCGCGGGCGCTATCGCCTCCCTGGCTTTCGGCGCCGATGAGCCGGCCGTGGATGGCAACGCCATCCGCGTCCTTGCCCGTGTCTTCAACGTGAAGCTGCTTGCCGGCAGTTCTGCTGCCCAGGTCCGCTTTTGGACGCTGGCCGCCGCACATCTTCCGCCCGGGCGCGCCGCAGAATACAACCAGGCGCTCATGGATTTGGGCGCAGAGCTCTGCCTTCCGCGCAAGCCTAAGTGCGGGGTTTGCCCTTTGCGTGCAGATTGCCGCGCCAAAGCCCTGGGTATCCAGGAACAGCGGCCAGTGAAGGTCAAGCCGAAAGCCGTGCCCACGCGCCATTTCGCCGCCGCAGTCATCCGGCAGGGCGGCCGCGTCCTGGTGGTGCAAAGGCCGGCGGCCGGCCTGCTGGGCAGTTTATGGGAGTTTCCCAATGTGAGACTGTCGGGCGCTCATTCCTCCACAGCGACATACCGTCGGGCGCTAAAAAAGGACTTGGGATTCGCGCTTCCGCTTGGGCAGCATCTCGGCGATTTCAGCCACCAATACAGTCACTTCAATGCGCACTTGCGCGCCTTCCATACATCCCTGAACGGTTCGCGCCCAAGGGTCGACAGTCAACGTGTCTTCAGATGGGTTCCGCTCGCCCACCTCCAGAAACTCCCTATGGGAAAATTGGACCGCCGCATCGCTGAGGCTTACTGTAGGATAGAGGTGTGAGCCGCCGCTTCCAGCGCAAAATCGAGGATTTCGTTTGCCTAAACTGCGCTCTGGCCGTGCAGGGCGACGGCTACACCAATCACTGCCCGCGCTGCTTGTTCAGCCGCCACGTGGATATCCACCCCGGCGACCGCCAGGCGAATTGTAGCGGCCTGATGGCGCCGGTAGCGGTAAGCGGCAAGCCCGGTTCGTATCGCATCCTGCATCGCTGCCAGCTTTGCGGCGCCGAGAAATGGAACCAGGCCGCCCCCGGAGATGATTTCGAGCAGCTGGTGGCTATCGCCGAGCTGAGCGGAAGGCGCGGCTGATGGATCCCGAAAATAGATACACCCAACAACGCGCCCTCATGGTCGCCGAGCAGTTGGCTGCCCGTGGCATCCGCGATGCCCGCGTACTGGACGCCATGCGCAAAGTGTCCCGCCATCGTTTCGTCCCCCTGCTCGATCGAGACTCTGCATATGAAGATCGTCCGCTCCCCATCCCCGATGGCCAAACCATCTCCCAGCCTTACATCGTGGCTTACATGCTCCAGGCCCTGGCCCTTTCGGGGATCGAGAAAGTTCTGGAGATTGGCACCGGCTCCGGTTACCAGGCGGCCTTGCTGGGCGAATTGGCCAAGGGGGTGCATTCCATCGAACGCCATGCGGCCCTGGCCTCCGAAGCGGCCCGTGCGTTATCAGACCTTGGCTACACTCAGGTACACGTCCATCATGGCGATGGCACCAACGGCTGGCCGGAGTTTTCGCCATACGATGCCATCATCGTCGCTGCCGGCGCGCCGGTGGTGCCGCAGCCGCTCCTCGAACAGTTGGCGCCGGGAGGCCGCCTCATTATCCCCATTGGGGAGCCGGGCTCCCAGGTGCTTCAATTATGGAAAAGTAAGGATGGCGCCTTTGACTACGACGAACTTGTGCCGGTTGCTTTTGTGCCGTTGATCGGCCGGCACGGCTGGAAGGAATAACTTGCATCATAGAATGCGCTTCGCCTCGGCCATCGCCCTCTGCGTTCTGCTTCTCTTGGCCGCCTGCGCCCCCGCGACTCAGCCGTCTGGCCGCTTGGATGTCTTGGTAAGCACCGAGATCCTTGGCAACGTAGTTGCCACAATTGCTGGCGGCTCGGCGCATATCACCGTCATCATCCCCTCGGGCACCGACCCGCATGCCTTCGAGCCCACCGCGCAAGACGCAGCCCGTATGGAAAGGGCCGATCTGATCTTGGTGAACGGCCTCAACTTGGAAGAGCCGCTGCTTCCGCTGCTGCAGGCGGCGACGGATCGAGTGGTCTCGGTATCCGAGGGCATCGCGGCCATCGAGAGCGTCGAAGAACCCGGCGCCGACCCGCACGTCTGGATGAATCCCCTCAACGTAAAAGTCTGGGCCGACAATATCGCCCAAGCCTTATCTGAACTCGACCCCGAACATGCCGCCGCCTACGCCGCCAACGCCGAGGCTTACAAAGCCAAACTCGACGCGCTGGACGCCTGGGCTCTTGAACAGCTCAGCCAAATTCCGCCCGAGGCGCGTGTGCTGGTGACTGACCATGAAGCCTTCAACTACTTTGCCAGCCATTATGGTTTCGAGATCGTGGGCGCCCTCATCCCCAGCTACAGCACCGTCAGCGAACCTTCCGCCGGCCTGCTGGCCGACCTCGAGCAGGCTATCCGGCAGATAGGCGTGAAAGCCATCTTCATCGGCGTCAGCCTCAATCCTTCGCTCGCCGAGCGCGTCGCTGCCGATACAGGCACCCGCCTCATCCCGCTGTACACCGAATCGTTGAGCGGGCCGGACGGCCCGGCCTCCAGCTATTTGGACCTCATCCGCTATGACGTCTTGGCCATCGTCGCAGCCCTGAAGTAGAGCCAGCGGTACAATCCCGCCACTCATGCTGCCGCCGCTGTTCTCCCGCCGCCAGTCTGCGCACACTCACCCCACTGGGCGCTTCGCGCTCGAGTTGCGCCATTTACGCGTCCAGTTCAACGGCCGCCCGGCCCTCGAGGACCTTTCGCTGCAGATCGAGCCCGGCTTGCGCGTCGCTGTGGTCGGCCCTAACGGCGCCGGCAAATCCACGCTGTTCAACGTTCTCGCCGGAGCCTTGGCGCCCACTGCCGGTGAAGCCCGCGTGCACGGGCACCTGCCGGCCCAGTACCTTTGCCTGGCCTATGTGCCGCAAAGCAGCCTGATCGATTGGCATTTCCCGGTCAGCGTCGAGGACGTGGTCATGATGGGCCGCGCCGGCCGCTTGGGTCTGCTCCGCTGGCCCGCCGACCTGGATCGGAGGCTGGTGCACGAAAGCCTGAAACGCGTTGGCATATCCCAGCTCGCCCACCGCCCGATCAACGAACTCTCCGGCGGACAGAAGCAGCGCATGTTCATCGCCCGCGCCCTGGCGCAGCAAGCCGATCTGCTGCTGCTCGATGAACCCCTCGCCGGGCTGGACATCCCTTCCCAGGAACAGATCCTGCAGATCCTGGATACCCTTCATGACCAGGGCATCACCGTCCTGGTAGCCACGCACGACTTGGATCTCGCTGCAGAACACTTCGATCGCATCCTCTTGCTGAACCAGAAACTGATCGCTTACGGAACTCATACCGAGGTCCTGACCGCACAAAATCTGGCACAGGCTTATGGCGGCCACATGCAAGCCGTCGAGACCAAAGAAGGCAAATTGCTCATCGGGGATATGGGCGGCCATCATGGCCACGATGTGGAAGGCCGCCATGGCTAGCTGGCTGCTCGAACCGCTCGGTTTTGAATTCATGCAGCGCGGCCTTTGGGTGGCCGTGGTGGTGGGCATCGTCTGCGCCCTGGTGGGCTGCTACATTGTGCTGCGCGGCATGGCCTTCCTGGGCGATGCCTTGGCGCATGCCATTCTGCCTGGGCTGGCCGTCGGCTATCTCGCTTCCGCCGGTGAACGCGTTTCCCTCTTCTGGTGGGCGCTCGGCACTGCCGTGCTCACCTCGCTCGGCATCGGCGCGCTGACCCGCGGCGGCCGCCTCAAACAAGACACGGCCATCGGCATCGTCTTCGCCGGCATGTTCGCCCTGGGCATTGCGCTCATTTCCACCATTCGCAGCTACGCCGTCGACCTATCCCATTTCCTCTTCGGCAATATCCTGGGCGTCACCACCTCTGACGTCTGGATGACGACCGGGGTAAGCTTGGCCGTCTTTTTTGTCATCCTGGCTTTCTATAAGGAGTTCTTGGTGCTGTCCTTCGATCCGCTGCTGGCCACCACCTTGCGCCTTCCGGCGCGCTGGCTCGAGATCCTGCTTTCCATCCTCACCGCGGTGGCCATTGTGGTTTCACTGCAAACCGTCGGGGTCGCTTTAGTGGCTGCCATGCTGGTTACCCCCGCAGCCACCGCCTCTTTGCTCACCCGGAATCTGCGCGCCATGATGCTGCTTTCCTCCCTCATCGCCGCCGGGTCGGGCATCATCGGCCTGTACATTTCGTTCTATTTCAATGTGGCTTCGGGCGCGGCCATCGTGCTTACCTGCACGGCGGTATTCGCTGTCGTTTGGTTCTGGTGGCAGTTCCGTAATTCTGCGCGCCGCGCCTAACTCGCTTCCCGCGCAGCTCTGATCTCCCCACGCACCCTCTCATCTTTTTCCGCTCTTGCGGCTTCGTCCAACGCGGCCTGCGCATCCCGCCCGCCGATGCGGCCCAGCGCCCAAGCCGCATGGCCGCGCGCCAGCGGTTCACTTTCCTCCAGCAAGGCTCCCGCCAATGCTGGTACGCTGGGTGCCAACCCGTGGTTGCCGGCGGCGACCGTCAAATTGCGCAAATATCCGCGCCGCCTTGCCCTTTGAACAGGGGTCTTCTTGAATTTCTGATTGAAGCGCTGTACGTCGATTCGCATCTCGGTGTCTAAATCGATCCATGCCGTCGCTTCGCGCGCCGCGAAAGCCGCGTCCCCTTCCGCTTGGGCGAAACGCCCATTCCATGGACACACCACCTGACAGATATCGCAGCCGTAGACCCAATCCTGCATCAAGGGTCGCAATTCCTCGTCGATAGATCCCTTCAGTTCGATGGTCAGGTACGAGATGCAGCGCGTCGCATCCAGCGTACGATCGTCCAGGATGCATTGTGTGGGGCAGGCTTTGATGCAGCGTGTGCAGCTGCCGCAATGGTCGCTCGCCATCGGCGCATCCACCGGCAGCTCGAGGCCAAGAAGGATCTCGGCCAGCAGGAAGTAGGAGCCGCGCTCCGGGTTGATCAGCATGCTGTTCTTGCCGATCCACCCCAGCCCGGCGCGCTGCGCCAGCTCACGCTCCAGCAGCGGCCCGCTGTCGGTGTACCAGCGGTTCGGTACGCGGTGGCCAACCGTCTCCTCGATGAAGGCCACGATGCCCTGCAACCGTTCCTTCAGTACTTCGTGATAATCCTCGCCCCAGGCGTAGGCCGCCATGCGGCCATAAGCTCGGCCGTCACCCGGCTTCTTGGCGCTTGCCGGGTTGCTGTAAGGGATGCCCAGCACCAGGATGGATTTGCACTCCGGCAGGATGCTGCGCGGGTCGCCGCGCCGCTCGATGGCGCTTGGCGTGGCCAGGTAGCCCATTTCCCCATGCCGGCCGGCTTGCAGCCAGCGCCGGTAGACCTCCTGGTGCGCCGGGGGTTGGGCGGTGGTGATGCCGGCCAGCGTAAATCCCAGCTCATGCGCCTTTTGCTTGATGCGTTCGGAAAGCCCCGTGTTCTTCAAATAGAAAGTCCTTGCTTGTGGGCAAGGACTTTTGTAATCCCTGGGTGAGGAATTGTCTAGGGTTCGGTATACGTGATGATCAGCTTCATCCCGCCGTTCAGGAAGCGCACCAGCAGATCACCCGAGGGGCTCCCCGTGAAGCGCAGCTGGTACTGCAAGGTCGTGGCCGAGCCCAACGCCGCCTGTAAGCGGCTTTTCACTGCGTCGTTGATGAATACGGTGGACAGCTCGCCGGTACTGCACCATTGCATGTCGGGGCCGGATCCGCTGGTGCTGTAGTCGGCGGCGTCGAGTGCGAAGTAACTGCCGGCATAGCCCTGCAAACAGCCCATCGAGGAGAACGGATTGCCCACCGTATCGAACCCGCTGAAATCCACGCGCACTTCTTGGATGGTGGCGTCGGTGGGGATGCTGGATATATTGAAGGATACAAAGGCGCGCACGTCCGTCCCAGAGCTGGAACCGGCATGCGCCGCCGACCCGACTGTGCCGCTGGAGTTCACCTGGCCCACGGAGCTGCCGCTGAGAGTGGTGCCGCCAGGGCCGCCGCCAGCGCCGACGTTAGCCACCTCGATCTGCACGTAGAAGCTGCCGAAGTTCTGGTTGCTGGCGTTGCGCAGCGCCCAGTAGCCGGTGTAATCACCCAGCTCGTGGGGCGCCTTCAGTGTGACGGATATGTCCACATTGGATCCTGGGGCGATGGTGGCCGTCAGGTTCTGCGAGGCAGGGCCGCCCATGGCGTTACCGCTGACGAAGACCAGCGAATAGCTGGTGCTCCAGGAACAGGTGCCCGCGTTCCTCAGCCGCCAGGTCTTGACGAATTCAGTGTCCGGCGCCATCTGCTCGCCGTCAGGCACGGTGACGTCGGACACGAACTGGATCGAATCGCAGCCCGTTGCCCCGGACGTAATGCTGGTGGCCAGCGGAGTATTCGTCACCAGCGGTGTATTGGTGGCCAGCGGCGTATTCGTCGCCAGCGGCGTGTTAGTGGCGCTGGGCGTCAGGAGGGCGATCTGCGTAAGCTGGATGCTGGCGGTCTCGGCCGCCGCAGTCTGCACCTGCTCTGCCGAAGTCCCGCCCGGCAAGTTGCAGGCGGCCAGCAGCAAGGCGGCGACCGCCAATAATAGGATGCTTCCTTTGGTCATTCACTACTCCTTAAGATGTTTGCGCGATTCTAGCAGAAATGAAAATGAACTGTTTGTCCCCTTAGGCTTCAGTTAATAGCTCGGTCACCCGCTGGGTCAGTTGCTGCATGCCGAAAGGCTTGCGCATGTAGTCCCTGGCGCCGGCCTGCAAACTCTCCTCGATCTTGGCGGCATCGCCATGCGCCGAAATGATCACGATCGGCGTGTCGCTAAACCGCTGGCTAGCCTTCAGCTGCTTGCACACCTGGCTGCCGCTCATACCCGGCATCTCCAGGTCCAGAATGATCAGATCGGGGTTAGCGCGCTGCGCATGGTCGTAGGCTTGTTTCCCGTCCTCGGCGGCCACCACTTCGTAGCCCGATAGGCTCAAGGTGGCCGCGATCATTTCACGCAGATCAGCCTGGTCTTCGGCTACAAGGATTTTCGCGGTCATCGGCATCACAGATCGAAGGTTCTCAACATATCCAGTAAACGCTATCTCCCCGAGATTGTTCTTAGGCAATTAGTACCATAAGGGCAGTAGACAGTAGGCAGTTGACAGAAAAGAAAGGCATGCGCGCGTGGAAGGTGGGATACCAGTGAGATGTGAGCCAGTGGCGTCCTTCGCTGGACTCTGAAGTTAATCGGGAGAGGCGATAACACCCGCTCAGGATGGCACTGATTTTGATAATGGATGAAATAAGACATGTACCCCCTGGCAATGACGAGCCTTCTAACCTTGCAGTTCTGCCAGAATGCCTTCCAGCAGTTCCAGCAGAACGGTCTTGACGCTCTCTTTGTCCGTTGAAACGCAGGGCAGGATCTTGACGCCGTCTTCCAGGCGCAGCGCCACGCGCATATCGTCCAGCTCCCAGGCGTCCTTCAAGTCCTGCTTGCTGGCTGCCACGACATAGGGCGTGGGCGAGAAAGCGCGGAAGGCCTCCAGGATGCTGCGTGCCTCGCGGAAAGTCTCCGGCCGGGTGCTGTCCACCATCACAATGAAGCCCAGCATGCCTTCCGAAAGGATCTCCCACATGAAGTCGAAGCGCTTCTGCCCCGGCGTGCCGAACAAGTACAGCACCAGGCTTTCATCCACCGTGATGCGGCCGAAGTCCATGGCCACGGTGGTGGTTTCCTTGATGCGCTCCTGCGGGCTGCTGATCTTGCGCTCGGTGGAGACCACGTCGATCTCGCTGACGGTCTGGATGAATTCGGTCTTGCCTGCGCTAAAGGGGCCGGTAACGACCATCTTAACTGTGAGCATCGGCCCTCTTTCTTGTGGTCGTTTCGACCATTTTGACGGTGAGCATATTTCCCTGTCCTTAGATAGAGCGAATGCGTTTCATCAGACGGCCAATGAGTGTCTTCTGTTCTTCGCGTTCCACGCCGGGGAAGGCGGATTGCAGGCCATCCAGCTGGCTGGGCGCCCCTTCCGGGCGCACCATCCGCACCAGGCCGGCTTGCATCAAGCTGTAAACGATGCGGCGTATCTCCAGGTCGTTCATCTTGCTGGCTTTGGCGATCTGGCGGATGCTGTTCTTGGGGTTGATGTAGGAGACCACGCGCCACTCTTCGACGTTGAGGTTGACCTTCTTGAGATTGACCCCCGGCCGGTCGGTGAAGGCCAGCGCCATATCCAAATTGGGGATCTCGAAGTTCAGCTGCTCCCACTCCGACATCTGCCGGGAGCCTTCGATGATGAGGTTCTCCAGGGTGATGCGCACAGGGATCTTGCTTTCCGGAACCTCTTGGGCGGGGTCGAACCTGAAACGGCCCTCCACCCAGGTGAAGAGCTGCTGGATGATGCTCACATAGAAGCCCTGCAGGCTCTCCAGAATGTCCGGCTGGGTCACGTAGCCGGCGTTGATCAGCAGCAAGCCGAGCTCTTTGTCGCTCATGCCCACCGCCCGGCGGCGCAGCGTGTTCAGTTGGGCATCATTGATCTTTTCGGCGCGGTGCAGCACCTCGGGCAGGCTGCCGTGAATGCCGTCCGTATCGCTGGCCAACTGGGCGTAGGCCAGCTTGCCCTCGCGGAACACCAGCCGGGCGCCTTCGTTCGGGCCCTGCACCAGCAGCGCGCCGCTTTTGTTTGCCAAGTTAACTAAATTCAGCAATTGAGTGACGGTGAAATCTCGCAGATTACCTTGAAGCGCCATTGGACTCCGGATCGGTGTGATTATACATGGGGGTCGGTCGATGGGTCGATTGGTCAATTGGGCGATTGGTGGATCGGTTGACCGGTGGTGAGCCTGGCCTGGCGGATAAAAAGTCTGCAACGGAGAAGAGCTGGCGTGAATTGCCGGGAGAGCGACGAAAGATGTTGTTACTTTGTGGAGGAGGGGGTGGGGTAGATGGGGTAGACGGGGTGGTTGAGGTCGTTGAGGTAGGCGAGGCACTTTTAGCAAAGGGGTTGGAGCGCGGTTGCGAGGCAGGCTCTGGGAGGGCAGTGATGGCTTCGATGGCCTGGTCCAGTTCGGTGACTTGTGCGGCGGCCGAGGGAGAGGGGATCGCAAAGTAAAAGACGGCGCCCCATTGATCGAACTTGCCTACCCAGCCCGAGGCTACGAGCGCAGCCAAGCGTTTGCGTGTGTTGCTGCGGTCCTGCGCTACGGCGCGGCTGAGCATGCCGCAGGTAGTGGGCCCGGAGAGGCGCAAAGCGGCGAGCAGTTGCTGCTGCCGCCTGGGCAGGTTGGGAAGAGACTGGACGCGGCGCGACTCCTTAAGGGCCCTGATCAGGTCCCTGGTCCCCTGGGGACCTGCTTCCTGGAGGGCGTGCTTCAGGGCATGCAAGGGCGGGACCTCGTATTTGAGGGCGGACTCGATGCGGCGGCAAAAGAGGAGGAGGTGATCGCCAAAGCGGGGCAGGGAGGAAGTGGGTAGACCCTGCAAGACGGCGCGGATGAGTTCTTTGGTGAGCATAAATTAGTTTGGGTAGTTGGATAGTTAAGATAGTCTAGTAGTTGGTTAGCTTAGCAGGTTGTGTGGGGTTTGAGGGAGATTGGGATGATGTGTCAAGGACATGGAAGAAGAGTGGTTCTTTCTTGTGAATCTCTCCTTCTTTTCTTTTTATGGGGCTCTGCCCCATACCCCTGCGTTTCAGGTGCAACGCGGGGGAAACCAAAGTATCCCTCGTCGCCTCTCGCTCCGCTCAGGGCAGGCTCCATGCGGCTCGCTCGGGACATGGGTTTCCCCAAGCCCTTTCCGCAATAAAGATGGCGCGATGTGGAAGGATCCAGGTTTGTCCTTCGGGTCGTTCGCCGGCCTGGCGGCCGGCTCTCTTTGGGGCTAATTCCTCCAGCATCCTCGCTTGTCTGCGGTACGAAAGGCTGAATGCTTGGAGGGTTCAGGATTGACGGGGAATCTCGTTATAATTGGCGGCCGCGGCGAATGTATGTCGCGCTTTCCTCGGTAGCTCAATGGTAGAGCGGGCGGCTGTTAACCGCTAGGTTCCAGGTTCGAATCCTGGCCGAGGAGCTTTTTGGTATATAAAATTGGCCAAACTGTCATCGAAATATCTGTACAATCAATCAGTTATTGCATTTGGTTGGTTGAGTATCATAAGAGAATGAGCCGGGCCTTGCCTGTAGACCGGAGGGTTTGCATATAGGTGAAGGACGGAGCGCCAAGATGCAAAAAGGCCCAAGGCGTGGATTCTGCCTAACTAATAAGCGAAGACAGCTTGATTCCTTGACAATTTGTTATCAAGACCGTAAAATGACTGCCAACCTATTTCAATTCGACAGCTGGGGTAACTGAATGGAAGCTTCAAATGTTCATCGAGTTTTTGGTTCATTGATGGCTGTGTGGATAGCCTATCTATTTAATCAGAACTTTCCTCCAATCAATGATGGTTGGGGTATTCTGTATTTAACGTTTCTTCTTTCTATTCTAGTTGCTATCGCCGTGAGCTTGGAGGTCGTTTTTAACAGAGCCGATCAAGCCAAAAGAATAATTGGTTATGTATATATTACACTTGGCTCACTATTTATTCCGTTTGCAATTTACTTGTGGATAACTAACAGACTAGTTGTTGGCGAATCGGTAGACAGCGATTTCTTGTGGCGTGTAATCTTTATCGGGTTCGTTTTCGTAGCATGGTTTTTTGCTGCCGAATTAGGCAATCAAAAAGTAAAACCCTCAAGAAACAATAGATAATAGAAATGGACAACCTTAATCAATTGACCACGATATTAGCGGGCCTCCTTTCCTTATTGTTGCCCTTCATTATTCTTTACCAATTGAAGTCAGGAAATGACGAGCAATTAATTAATGAAGGCCGCGTTCTTTCTTTTGAAAAGGAAAGAGAAAAAAACAAGAAAAGACCGCGGGAAGGAAGTTTGACGGAAGTTGAGAAATTCTCTGCATTTGCAGTATTCCTCGTTTATCGACTTTTCATACTCACCAGCTTCTTATGGGTAATTCTCAAAACCGCTCTATATCCATTTGGATATCTTCTTTTTCGTGCAAGAGAAATCAGAGTATTGATAGGTTTGAGGTACTCGAAAGGCCCTTTGCGTGGACTTTCAGAGAAAAGCTACGATCATGTCGTCCGCGAAGTTTCAAAAATACTTGAGAATGGTGTCGAAATTTATGGTAGTTTCGGGGAACTTGGGCATTTGATGTTTGAGAGTGGGGAGATATTGAGTTCGTTAAAAAAGGCATATAAGAAAAACAAAGCAAAGATAAAACTGTCCCATGGCCCCATAGTGGATCCGAAGACCAAAAGAATATTTAGTTTGGCTAAGAAGGGCGTTATCAGAATTCACGAAACATCAAATTATTATCATAGCCATTTCATCCTGGTACGAACTAAAGATGACCAAAGGTTTGTAGTTGATGAGCAGGTTCATGACGAAGCGCTTTGGGATTCTAAATCCAAGAAGCTTGTATATGACAATAAGTCAAGATTGGTCTTCTTGTACCCGGCCAACGAAAAGTTATGGAGGAATAAACTGAAAGTCTTTGATCAAAGATATGGAGAAACAAAGCGCCTTGTTAAGCAAAACCCAGGGCTGAGAAAAACTCAAGAAATAACAGTCATAAAAACGATGCGCGAGTTTCTCTGGTACAATATTTTTCTAGGTAATTTGCTACAGCCTCTGGCAATACTGTTTGGCCGGCAGTCAAATATTCAATACAAATAAAACTACTTTGTCCCACGCGCGCGTTAGCGTTTTTCCTGGCCCCCTTTGCGCCACTCCAAGAAATCTCGGAGCATAGAAATTTCAGTATCCTTATTATTGCTGGGTAAATTCCCTAAGCCATCAATGCGAATTTGAACATCTTTGTCTTTGAGTTTGCTATAAATCTGATCCGTTATCACAGTGCTTGAATGCATTACATTTAGGCTTACTGCTTTGTAGTCTGCCCAATCCTTCGCCTGCTGTGCCGCCCAGTGTATGTGACCATGCCTAAACTTATGTGGCGAGTGGTAAGGTAGCCCAATCTTTAATAGCCATCGCCTCAGATTTCTTCTTGCTAAATTGTGGCGGTGTAAGCCCGGAGACAAATCATGTATATCAATCTCCCCGGTTAGAGCTGAAAGCTTTGGAAACCAAAGACCGTTGCTTGGTAAAGCTTGTCGCACGTAGTTGTCCCACCGTTGGGTTACTTGGAGTAGTTCGGGAATTGGTAACAAATAGGTGGTCGCAGTTTTTCTGTTCTTAGTTTTGACTCCTAAATTAGGAAACTGCTTGATAGTTCGATTTTGAATATCAACGGCTTCAAGGGGTAATGTCACGAAAGCCCCAATTCGCATTCCCGAAAGAAAAAGGAAAATACATGCCGCTTGGATTCTTCGATCTTGAATATCTTCAATGGGGCATTCGCAATGGCAATGATTTCTTCTAAACTGACTGCCTCGGTCGAATTTGGCACATTCTCCAAACGCCTTGCTTTGAGAGTGCTGATCCAGGAATTCCTTATTACCCTGTACCCTGGTTGATTATCTGCCAACCAGGAGAAAAAACGCCTGGCAGCAGCAAGAGTTTTCTTGATTGTTACCGGGGATAGCTGACCTTCTTCACCATCCAACCTGGCCGAGAGCATATATTCAGGCAGCCCAGGCCGTGCAGAAGGCCCTCTGGCGAATGAATTGTCTTGTGCCCACTCTAGGATATGACGGATGTACGTAGCTTCGACATGGGCCGACTGAGGCGCGATCTGGTCCACGCTTAGGCGATACTCCATATAAGATTTCGCTAATCGCCAGTTCTTGCGATTAATCACACCATTCGCCTATGAGTCTGATTGATAATTTTTGCCAGTTTCCTGCCACAGTTCGGACACTTACTAATAGCATAGGTCAAACTGTCTTTTTTCTTTAGAACAGGTTTGATCATTGGAACGCCACGTTTGCAGGTCAGACAAAACGCTTCGGTTTTGCCAAGCCGGACTTTCGAATAATTACTTCCGTACCATTTGCAGAAAGCCTCCCCGTTTATCCAGATATGATTATGTTCGTCTCTTTGATGGGGGCAGTCGAAGGGTATATAGACCCGATAGATCTGTTGCTTACTAATGCCAATTTCTTCGGCCAGTTCATTGGGCCGATAGAGCATATTTAACAGGCTCCTTAGCCGATTGCGCTGCCGACCATTTAGCCGGCCGCTTAGTTTGATTGGCTCACTTTGCATTTTTCCCCCCAGGTTCTCCTGACTTTTTAGTGACTGGTGACCTATCTCCATACGTGGTGAATAAGTGATCGTATCTTGGCCCTCGATGTTTTCTCCCGACTTCAACCAGCAATTGGGGTACTTCATCAGAGACAGCGTCATTCATGGCACTTACCGCTGGAGCAACTGCATGAAAAAGCCAGTGCATTGTCCGGTCTACGGTAACCTCTTTGGGCGTTGTGACGGTTTGATTGGCTCTACCCTGGCCGGCAATGAACTGAGTCCACCAGTCAGTCTCAATATCGATAAAATCTCGCAAATGCGAAACTATTACAGAAAACCAGTGATCGAAGTTTGGCCCCTTCAATAGATCAAGGGCAATCAAATCAGCCCTCTTGTCTTTTACTTGAAACTCTAGCCGTGTATATCCCCGACGGTTGTATGCGGTGATCATTCGCTCGGACTGATTAGAGCCTAGCTGTACGGTATAAGTTCCTAGCTCTCCGTTATCCTTTTTCTCATAGGGCGAATTGTAAATTTTTAGAGTTTCTCGCTTTGCATCTGTTCGGACTTTTTCTTCACGGATTGCCTTTTCTACTTGTTGCGGCTCAAATGGAACGCGATCAATTGCTAAATCAATACGCTTGAAACGATATTTTTCTGGATGAAAGGTTACTAAATATTCCACCAAGGCTTGAAAGCAGGTGTTAGGAATAGCCTCACAAGCCTTACCCGGAATTTCAAAATGAAAGTATTCACCCTCTAACCGGATAGGTGTCAGATAGAGCTTGAAAGCCAATGCCGCCTGCAGAATTTCCCGAAAGCCTCTTCCGCCATGCTCAATTTCCTGGAGTGGCCCGATATAGTTTTCAAAGATAGTCGCATGTAAATCTAGGCCGCTTTGTCTAGGGGCATGAACCGTGAAGGCAAGCCAATGAATTCCGCAGGTTATTTCATCCATTCAAAATCACCTATTTCTATAAACTCCACCCACCTATCAGTAGGGGTGGGTGGCTCGCTGCGCTCCGCTTCCGCTGCGGCTCCTCACGTCGCCGGTCGGTTCGGTGCTCGCTCGCGCTGCAGCACTTTAATCACCTTGTGCTGGGTTCCCTTTAGCTGTATTATTACGATTGAATTCAAATACAGGCATAGGATTTGTTATTGATTATATAACGAATTCTATGTCTGTCAAGATTTCATATGACACTCTCTAACTGGTTTGCTAGGACATTTGGTATTGAGGCTCGTAATGTACCTAACGACTTCACTATAGCAATGGGGAAAAAGGTAAAAAAGGCACGGCTAGAAGCTGGGTTATCTCAATCGGAACTTGGAGAGAAAGCTTACTTTCATCAAGCTTCGATATCCCAAATTGAAAGTGGTAAACGAGAAGTTACTTCGATGGAAATAATAAGCCTTAGTTTTAGTCTATCAAAATCAATCATGTATTTCTATCCGGATCAGATTCAAAAATACTTCAAAATCATGCCCACAGATTTGGAAGAGTTATTATTAGTTTGTCGTAAACTTGATAACGGAGATTTAAAACGCTTGCTTGTTCAAGCTAGGGCGTTAGCCAAAGACTCCTAGGACGGACAAAAACCATGGCCTTTGACGACCTCACAGACGAACAACGGGAATTCATTGTCAAGATAGTTGAATTGTTAAATACCGGTGACTACGAAGAAGAGTTTAACGCTGCTGGTGCAGGCACAGGATGGTTCGTTATTCTTTCCGGTAAAAATGGAAAAACGGGAATTGAACTGGACGGCTTTAGGAAAACGACTTTTCTTGCGCTAGATCAAGAAGGTTACCTTACGCTTGAATACCTCGGCTCCGATGGTTTTCTGTGCAGCCCTAAACCAAAAGCTTATAGAGAGTATCAAACAATGACAAATCCTGTAAACACAACAAAGAATGACATCGAAATCACAAAGAATCCTAAAAGAGTTTTCGTAATTAATGGAAGAAATGAAGGTGTCCGGCGCGCTTTTTTTGAACTTCTTAGATCAATGAAATTAGAACCCATTGAATGGAACGAAGCGTTAGCTCTAACCAAACACCCTACACCATACATCGGTGACACCATAGACAAAGGATTTGAAGAGGCTCAGGCATTCTTGGTACTACTTACTCCTGAAGATGTTGTTTATCTTCATAATGATTATCAAAAAATAGACAATCCAGCCTATGAAAAGGAAGAGACACTGCAACCCCGTCCAAATGTGATATTTGAAGCTGGAATGGCCATGGGCAAAAATCCAATGAGAACTGTCTTAGTTCAGGTTGGTCAGATAAAACCCTTCAGTGATATCGCAGGTCGTCACACACTAAGGTGGGAGAACAAAACAGAGAAAAGACAAGAGTTAGCAAATCGATTGAGTACCGCAGGTTGTGACGTCGATATTCTCACTAGTGTGGACTGGCATACTGCAGGAGATTTTTCATTTGACCTGCCTGAATTAGTTAAACCGCGCAACAAGGCCCCTAAACCAGATGCAGAGGAAAAGACTTTACTTGAACTTATTGCATCACAAGAACGAGAAAAGGTTTATCTAGAGGAGATTTATAAGTTGTCGGGCATGGATAAAAAATCTGTCGATTATTATTTAGGGGAACTGGTCGAAAAAGATTTATTGCATAGGGGAACAGCCCTCTTTAGCCTAAACTCTAACAATACGATTCCATACAGTTTAACTCAGCCGGGAAGGGCACTGCTTATTTTGAAATAGTTAGTAACCCCCGCCTATGCTGTTATAAAAAATAATAAGTATTAACGAATCGATCAGACGGCTCAAAACATTAGCCGTGCAGGATTATGCCTAACAACCGCTTGGTTCTGAGTTCAATTCCATGATTTACCCACCGTCGTCACTCCCTTAGGTTACATCCTGCAGCGGATTGTCAAGGGTTCGCTTCGCCGGGTAAAACCAACTACCCCGCCCTTGACAAACCGCTGTTAGTAGTATGTAAATACCTAATGACCACGGTGAGGTCATAATGTTCCATGAATAAAGAGAGAAAAACCTTAGTGGATGACCAGGAAGTATAAGTTTCCGGAAAGTTATCGTGGTTTAATGGAGTAAAATGAATACCGGGGGGTTTTGATTCTAGCTGACATTAAGTAAGTCCTCAAAATGAGAACTCTGGTTACTCCTTCACCTTGCGGAAATGAACGGTTTCTTCTGTTCTGGAAAATGGTTCCCAACTATGAAAGAGCAACATAAGACACTTTATTTGGCTAACATCTCGGAAGAACATATTTCCCGGACTGGGCGGGAACTTTTAGAACAGGAAGGATGGCAGATAGATGGCAATTGGATAAACGGCGCTCAATTTTCAGACAATTACAAAGTGATTCTTCTAGCCTCCGCACAGTTTGGAGATGCATTTATCTTTTCTTATAAAGAACTGAAGGGTTCTAGAGTTTTCAATTATCTATTGTTTCCAGATGAACTAGTTGGTTGGGATTGTGAAGGAAAAAGGTACATAAAAAAGCCTATCCTATTTTTTAAGGACATTCTTTATTCCTTTCCGGTGCTTTCTTCCAGTGAGTTCACGCTCAAATTGGTGGTGGATACTTATAAGGATTTGGTTAACAAGGAGAGACAAGTCTCTTATTTACCTATCGAATTTCAAAAGATTAGACATGAAGCTGCTAGATTGACTAAGGACAGCAATCGAGTTACGGTGCTTTGGAATCATATGTGGCGTTCGGATAAAGGCTTTTCTGAGGCGATGTCTATAATAGAGCGACTTTCAAGGCAATATCCCGAAGTGGAATTTCATATAGGAAGAGAAGAAAAATGGGGACAAAGACCAGATGTTTCCAAGATTAAATTACAAACCCGGCCGATCTTGAAAATTTTAAGGAGAAGAGAGAATGTTTTCTTCTACGGGCAATTTACGGCCCTGAGGGATTACTGGCAATTCATATCAAGTTTTGATATTGGTTTTAGCGTATCTTTCCATGAAGGCTTTGGATTAAGTATGCTTGAACAAGCCGCTGCTGGTCTTGCTTGTGTGTTGCCAAATCGAGAGTCTTATCCCGATATTCATAAAGGAGCTCTTATTACAGAAAATGTCGCGGAGGGGATCGCTACCCTTATAGAAGATACTCTAAAGCGCTTAGAAATATCACAGTCTTGTATTGAAAATGCAAGACGCTTTAATGCAGAAGAATGGACAACTAGAGTCTCTCAAATTTTATCCCGATGACGTTAAAATATCATTACTTACATTAGAAAATATGGCTCAACAGAGAAGTTACCCAAACCGCTTGGCTCTAAGTTCGAAATCCGCTGATTTGACCCACCGTCGTCACTCCCTAGGTTACATCCTGCAGCGGATTGTCAGGGGTTCGCTTCGCCGGGTAAAACCAACTGCCCCGCCCTTGACAGACCGCTGTTAGCAGTATGTAAATACCTAATGACCACGGTGGGACCTTTGATGTTCTGTTGTGAGGGATTATCAGGATGGCGAGGGTGTAATGGAAAAAACATACGGAGAGATAAGGAAGGAATTGGCCGAACTAGATCAGGAACGCCAAAAACTCTTAGACGAATCGATAAGCAAGCCAAGCGGCCCATTGGGTTTTGAAACGCTAAAGCGCGGCTTAATGATGACTAATGACAGAGTAAAACGAATACGGGGTTTGGAAAAAAGAATCAAAGGATTGAGGGCCAAGCTCACCTAAATCTTTTCAAATTAGGACACTACCGAACAAAAGACTTACACCTTATTAGTAACCAAGAAATGTATCCAAACTGGACAGGCCCCCCAAACCGCTAGGTTCCAGGTTCGAATCCTGGCCGAGGAGTTGCGAACGGGTTGCACAGCATCACCGTGCAACCCGTTCGCGTTGGAGAAGCTATCGGGCTGTGCCCGGTAACGCTTCTCCAGGGTCTATCGCCTTTTATCCTTTCCCTTGATCGGTGCGGCGGGACCAGCTTGAGTGGAGGTGAGCTTCATACGGGCATCCAGGGCGATGGCGCCTTGCGCCGTTACCCTGAGCGGATTGATTTCGATCTCTGCAAGCTGGTGGAAATCGGAAGCCAGCTGTCCTATGCGATACAAAACATCGAGCACGGCGGCTCTGTTGGCAGCCGGGAACTGGCGGTATCCATTCAGCTTGCGACCGGCCCAGGTCTGTTTTAGCAGTGTTTCGGCCTCTTGTTCAGTGAGCGGCGCAAGCGAAAAAGCCACATCCTTCAAAGCCTCCACTTCAACGCCGCCAGAACCAAACATAACCACCGCGCCAAATTGGGTATCCTGCACCGCCCCTACGATCACTTCCTGGCCCGAAGGCGCCATTTGCTGGACATGGATGCCCAGGCCATGGGCATCCGCTTGAGCGCGCTTGCTGTTTTGGATGATGGTATTGAAGCCTTCGATCACATCCTGCGGCGTTGCGACGTTCAGCAAGACTCCACCGACGTCAGATTTATGCACGATATCGTCGGAGGCGATCTTGAGTGCGACCGGGAAGCCCAGGTCCTCGGCAAGATCGGCCGCTTCTTTCGGGGATGCGGCCAGTTCCATTTTTAGAATCGGTATGCCATAGGCGGCCAGGATCTGATTGGCGACTTCTGAGGGTAAAAAACCCGCTTTCTGATTTTCCAAAATGGTTCTCACCAGATCCGGCTGGATATTGCTTACAGAAACAGGTGGGGATTTTGCCTCCGCTAGATATTCCGCTCGTTGGGCCAGGATAGCCAGCGCAGAGGCGGCCCGCTCCGGAAAGCGATATTCGGGGACGCGCGCCGCACGGAAATATTCAACCGCTTCCTGGATCATGCGCTCGCCCATCAAGGCGATCACCACGGGTTTGCTGGCCGTGCTGATGATCGGGATCAAAGCCCTGGCGACGCTTCCGGCCGAATGCATCGGCGGGGGCGGCAGGATGACAAGGCCGCTGTCAACGTGCGTATCCTCCAACAGGAGGCTCAGGCAGTCTGCATATTGTTCCGGGGAAGCTCCCGCCAACATATCAACGGGATTCTTGATGCTTGCGGCTGGGGGCAACAGAGCCTGCAGCTTGGCTTGGGTGGCTGCGGAAAGGGAGGCCAGATTAAGGCCGGAGCCTTCTATGGCATCGGCTGCCGTGACACCCGGGCCACCGGCGTTGGTTAGCACGGCCACGTTCCGCCCTGGCGAAGGCGGGCACCAGGCCAACGCTCGCGCCCAATCGAAGAGCTCTTCACTGGTATCCGCTCGGATCACGCCAGCCCTGCGGAAGGCGGCATGGTAGGCCGATTCGGTTCCAGCCAGGGCCCCGGTGTGAGAGGAGACCGCTTGTTGGCTGCTTTCAAATCGACCGACCTTGAGCGCCACAATGGGTTTTTCCTGTGTCACCCGTTGGCTAGTTTCTACAAAACGGCGACCATCACTGATTCCCTCTAGATAAAGTGTGATCACCCGGGTGTGGGGATCCTTGGCAACGGGCTCTAGCACATCTGTCTCGCTGACATCCGCTTGATTGCCCAAACTGACAAGTCGGGACAGGCCAAAGCCTTGTCCGCGAGCCCAATCGATAACCGCCGCACAGATCGCTCCAGAATGGGAGATGAAGGCAACGTCGCCCGCAGTAGGTCCTGGTGGCGGCAGGAAGGTGGCATCCAGCGGCAGATGTGTATCCAACAAGCCGATGCAATTGGGACCGAGGATGCGTATGGAATATTCTCGGGCTACCTTCAAGCAGCCAGCTTCTAAGTCCGCTCCCTGTTTTCCTGATTCCCGAAAACCACCGGAGGCGATCACCGCGGCTGGAATGCCGCGTTTCCCGCAAGTGGTTAAGGAGTCGGCAACGAATGGCGCCGGGATGAGTAAAACGGCCAGGTCAACAGGATCGGGTACCTGGCTGATGTTTGTGTAGATCTTTCGCCCGAATAAAGTCCCGCCTTTTGGGTTGACAAAATAGATTTCGCCCTGATACCCGCTTCGAATGAGATTTTGGGCCAACCCAAACCCCAGTTTTTTTGGATTTTGAGATGCGCCTACCAGGACGATACCCTTGGGGTCGAAAAACGGAGCGAGGGTGTTTTTCATGGCTATTGCTTTTGGCCTCTCTTGGTTTGGTCGGCCCCAGGATTGTGTGAGAATGGTAGTTCAACGCGCTGGATTTGAAAAGGGAAGCTATAACCCACCTCCACAGAAACATTGGAGTCTATTGAGTCAATCTCACCTCGCTTTTACGGATAGGTGCACGATGCTTTGCTCCATATATGCTGTTTACAAGGCCTCGTTTCTCCCCTAGGTTCCAGGGCAGGCCCGGCTTCGCATAGGGTTCGAATCCTGGCCGAGGAACTAAAAAGCTGTTAGCGTAGCCAACAGCTTTTTGCTATCAGCCATTAGCTCTTAGCGGTCAGCTAAAAAACCAAAACCTTACGGGCTAAATAGAGATTCTGCTCACCACTGTTCGGAAAAGCGCCGAACCGCCAGTAGACCTCGCTCAGGGCTTGCTGGCGGTGGTACTAATGCCCCACCACTTTTTGTTTGTTACCTTTTGCAATCTGCAGCAATTCCGCGTAGTCTAGACAAGGAAGGGGTGATCCAGGTTCCAAAGCCCTCAAGGTAATGGAGGAGATTGGGCTTGATGTGTCCGACCAAGGATCAAAAGGCATGGGTGAATATCTGGGCAAGTTGTTGTTCCAGCATCTCATCACAGTCTGTGATGATGCAGACAGGAATTGTCCAACCACCTGGTCGGGAATTTCCAATCGAATGCATTGGTCATTTGAAGATCCGGCGGTGTCCGAAGGTACGGACGAAGAGAAACTTATAAAGTTTCGACAGATACGCGCCAGATTGAGAATAGAGTCAAAGAGTGGGTGGCTGAAACAGCCTAGGTTTCATTGTGAGTGATTCAGAAACACTCATTCACCCGCCACAGCACCCGGAACCCGCGTTCGGTCCGCAGACTGGCAGCGACGCGCCATCCTCGCTTTTTCGCAGGAACAGACCCGAGGTCAGGAGTTGATGCGTTTTCTTGCCTTGACACTGCGGGCACTGTGGTTTCAATCCCGCCTCTTTTTCTTTGAAGGTGGCGCGCACTTCAAAAACGGTCTGGCAGTCCTGGCATCGGTAATCGTAAAGCGGCATGATGACAACATCCTTTAGCAGGTCGCATGGTTGGCGAAGGACGCGAAGCTAATACCCAGTAGCCCGCTGATTTCCGCGTCAATCTCACGCAGGAAGTTGACCGCCTCCTGCTGGGATTGGGCATAACCCAAAACGACGCGATTGCGCTGTACCTTCGCCTGAAGTTCATGCAGTTCTTCAGTATCTGCCTGCGCCACTTCGCCTTTCGCCTGCTTCTGGCGCAGACTGGCTTGGGCTTGCGACAATTGCTTGAGAAGGTCGCTGGCGTTGTTGTCTTCGTTCAAAATGGACTGAGCCTGTTGGTAATGGATGAAAGCCTCGGAAGCCAGAAGGTTTTCGATCAGCGAGTGAGTCGCTTCATGCAATTGAGGGGATAAAACTGCTTGCATGGTCTCCTCCTATCCGCAGCAACTCACGCCGCACGCGGCGGCGTAATTCAAGCCAATGGATTCAGAAAGCGTATCGCCCAATGTGTGGCACAGAGTGGCGAGTTCCGTTTGAACGCCAAAATAATCCTGCACGATGGGTTGGTTGACAAACGCGTTTTGCAGGCTTTCCAGTTCGGCGCGTTGTTCTGCACTCAAAGCATTGAGCATGATCAGTGCGCTCCAGGCAATCTGCTTTTCCTGGTAGGCTCCCATCGCCTGTTGCGCGGCTTGATCCTTACGAAAGCGCTCTGCCGCCTGGTCGAAGACTTTGAATTGCGGCGTCTCTGCCAGTGCCGCGGCAAACTCGCCCGCGGCGTGTTTCACTTCTTCGATGGGGGCAATTTCTATATTCTCATAAACAAGATCATTCATTATCACCAACTCCTTTGGGGACGCACCACCAGTACCGCCCGACAGCTGAGTCGCGCAACGTTCTCAAGCGTGCTGCCCGCAAGCATTTCCCGAACGGCGCTGTATTCAAGCGAACCAAGCGCAATCAGCGAGACATCCATTTCGTCAGCCGCCTCCAAGCGTTTAATCACCTGAAGGGCAGCGGCAGCGGTTCGAAAAAATCAATAGGGTGCAGGGCCCGCTCAAAAGCGTGTTCACACACCTGACGGCATTCCACATGCCCCAATTCGCGGACAACCTGGAACTTTTCCAGCAGTACTGGCATCGTGGCGCGGCGGATAACAACTCCTGTGCCGCGGTCGCGCCCTGCGCGCCTATCACTATCATTTCGACGCGCTCCTCCTCGGCAACACCCACGATCTGTTCAACTGGGTTGCCGTATGCGACTCGCGTCAACGCCCGCAGTCCTCTTCCTTCCAACGCCATACTGGCGATGCTGAGTTTTTCCGCCAGGCTCCAGCGCCAGTATTCTAAACTCCCGCGGTTGACCGTTTCAGGCAGAGGCACATCGCCGGGACGGATCACGCTCAACAGCACCACCTCATGCAGACCCACGGATTTCAGAAAGGACTCAAAGTCCTTTCGGGTATATCACCTTTCTATTTTTTTTAACGAGAACCTCATCGGGTGGGCAAACCTCCTTAGCCGCCGCAACCATTGCGGGGGCAGATGCAGCTTGCGGATACCATCGCCTTTGCAGCCAGAACGCCACGTTCACCAGCCCGATCATGACAGGCACCTCCACCAATGGGCCGATTACCGCCGCGAATGCCGCGCCGCTGCTGATCCCAAAGACCGCCACCGCCACGGCAATCGCCAACTCAAAGTTGTTGCTGGCGGCTGTGAACGAGAGTGTGGTCGTCTTGGAATAATCCGCGCCCAGGCGATACCCCATCCAAAATGAGACCAGGAACATCAGGACAAAGTAGATCAAGAGCGGGATGGCGATTCGCACTACGTCCATCGGGATCTGCACGATCAGGTTGCCCTTGAGTGAGAACATCACTACGATGGTGAACAGCAGGGCGATGAGTGTCAACGGGCTGACCTTCGGCACA
Source organism: Anaerolineales bacterium (assembly GCA_040902205.1). GTDB lineage: Bacteria > Chloroflexota > Anaerolineae > Anaerolineales > UBA11579 > JAMCZK01. The sequence goes on from JBBDXR010000033.1 coordinate 181,239, forward strand.
AAGTTCTTGTAGTACCAGTCCTTGCCTTTAGTTCGGACCAACACCAGCCGGGTCAGAAAGCCTGCCAGGAACGGAATGCCCAGGTAGATGAAGACACTCTCGGCAATTTCTCCCATCGTGAGATGCACGTTTACGCCTTCCAGACCAAACCAGGTCGGCAGGACGGTCAGGAAAATATAGGCGTAGACGCTATAGAACAGCACCTGAAAGATACTGTTGAACGCCACAAGTCCGGCAGCATATTCGGTGTCACCATGCGCCAATTCGTTCCACACGATCACCATCGCGATACAACGTGCCAGACCGATCATGATTAATCCTGCAACGTATTCGGGGTAGCCGCGCAGGAAAATGACGGCAAGCACAAACATCAAGATGGGACCGATCACCCAGTTTTGAATGAGGGAAACACTTAGAATTTTTTTATTGCGGAAGACATCTCCCAGTTCCTCATATTTAACTTTGGTAAAGGGCGGATACATCATCAAGATCAACCCGATCGCAATCGGGATGTTGGTCGTTCCGACTGAGACCGCATCGTTGAAACGGACAACCCCATCCGGAAATAAGAAACCAATCCCGACACCCACCGCCATTGCCAGGAAAATCCACAGCGTCAGGTAGCGGTCGAGGAAAGACAGTTTTTTGCTCAGGCTTTGCATCGGGGCTTTGCTCAATACGACTTCAGACATGAGAAAATCTCCAGGTTCAAATATTATCCAACTTGCTTGAGCAGTTGGGGGATTTCAAGTTCAATTTCATCGCGCACTTTACGAAAATCATCCGTGTTATCCGTCAATGCGGGATCAGCAAAACTATGATGAGTGCGCCTCCCTTTTCCCAGCCAGACGGGACATTCCTCCGCCGCCGAATCGCAGACGGTGACAACGAGATCGAAATCCACCTCACGGAATTCGTCCGCCCGCTTCGACCGACCCTGGTGCTGGATTCCGATTTCTGTAAGCGCATCCAGCGCCTTGGGGTGGACGTAGCCCGCGGGCTTTGTCCCCGCGCTGACGGCTTCCCACTCCTCCCCCAACCGCGCGTTGACAATTGCCTCCGCCATCTGCGAGCGGCAGGAATTCCCCGTGCATAGAAATAAGACTTTGCGCTTCATACCTTCTCCAATAAAATAACTTCTTCCACCTTGCACCGAATGGCGGGCATGGCAATCTTGCCGCCATTGATGGTCATTTCGCCATTCACCAAAACCACAGGCAATTGCGCGTCGGCGGGCAGGGATGGGCAGTCGGCGTCGAACAGATCGACATAGCGCGCCTCCACCGTCTCGCCGAAATGACCTTTCAACTGCCCGATTGCCCATTTGGCCACATCGCGCCACGAGTCTTTCACGCCATCAGCGCAGGCGATTGGCGCGCCAATGATTTGGACGAGCACGGGCTGACTCATGCCGTCACCTTCTCACCGTAAATCTGTTCACCCAACTCCGCCAACATACCCAGCCCTTTTACCTCCTGCGGTAGGAGCGGAATTTGCACCAGCGGCACGCCGAATCGTCCGTGAATCTCAGCCAGGTATTTTTCCTGCATGGCGCGGCGTGCTCCCGCAAAAGGTGTGGTCGCCTGCTCGGGCGGGATGACCATGTTGGCAACCACCAATCCAGGTTGCACGCCAACCGTGCCGAGTTCCTGCGCGGCGCGCCACGCTTCGAGAATCGGCGTCGCTTCGGGGTACATCACAAACGCAAAGGTGCTTTGCTCAGGATCAGACATCATCTCGATGACCTTTCCAAAACGCTGTTTGGCAACATCGTCCGCCGCGCTGGTATCCACCGAAGCGAAGACCTTCACGTCAATTTGCTTGCTCCAATCCACAGGCAGTTCCAACAGCCGCAGGGTGTGGCCCGTCGGCGCGGTATCGAAAACCACCGCCTGCCAATCCTCCTGCGAAGCGTATTCAATGAATTTGTCGAACGCCGCCATCTCTTCGGTGCAGGGAGAGTTGAGTTCCTCTTCTATTACCTTGATAGCCGCCTCGGATCGCCTGCGTTGGCGCGCGTCGTCGAGAATGCGCGCCTTGTAGGTTTCCGACGCGGCTTTCGGGTCTATGTTGACCGCCCACAAATTCGGCTGTCCGTTCACGGCCGCGACCTCGTCGTCCACAGGCGTATCCAGCACATCGCCCAGATGCGCCGCGGGGTCGGTCGTAAGCAGCAGGGTCTTGAAGCCCTGCCGCGCCAGCCAGACCGCACTTACACAAGACGCGACGGTCTTGCCGACCCCGCCCTTGCCGGCGAAGAAAACCGTCCGACGATGAGCGTTTGGAGAAAGCCGCGCCCGCACATCGTCGAGGGAGGAAGCGACCCTCACCTCCGTCCCCTCTCCCAGGGGGAGTGAGGTGAGGGGTGAGGGAATGCCGTCGAAGAAGATTTTGCCCACCTGCCGCAGTTTCTGCGCGCCTTTAATTTCATCCGCAAGCAATGCCATGCGTTGTTTTGGGAAAATAAATTGGCGTTCGATCTGCTCCAGGTAACGCGCCTGCATTTTTGAACGCGCGGCAAAGAGCGGGTTATCTGCGCCATCGGGCGGGATGATGCCATTGACAATCAGGCGGAAGTTGTGGACATCTAGTTTTCTCAATTCATCAATCGCGCGGCGCGTTTCCTTGATGGAAATCGCTTCGGGATGCAGAACAAACACGAAACTGGTCTGCGCGGATTGACGCATGGCGGCAAGCGCGCGCTCGTACTTGTGCTTGGCGTCCTGAATCGCGGCGGCGGGACCCAGGCAGGTTTGCCCGCTTCCCGCGCTTGCCGCATCAATGGACTGGCTCCACTCGGCGGGCAGTTCCAGCAAACGGATCGTGTGACCCGTTGGGGCGGTATCGAAGATGACGATATCGAAAGTTGCGCCATTATCGGACGGCACATCCAGGAAATCCGTGAAGCGGTCGAACGCGGCGACCTCCGCCGTGCAGGGACCGCTCATCTGTTCTTCCATTACTCGCACGATCTGCGGCGGGAAGGCGGCGCGGATAGGCGACATGGCGCGATCGATGTATTCCTGTGTGGCTTGGTCGGGATCAATCTCCATCGCGGATAAATTTGGCACAGCCGCAATCGGCGTAACGTGATGGCCGATTTCCTGCTCGAAAACATCCGCCAGATTGGAGGCGGGGTCGGTGGTGACGATCAGGGTGCGTTTGCCCTCCTCAGCGAAACGAACTGCATGAGCACAAGCCATGCTGGTCTTGCCAACGCCACCTTTCCCGGAAAAGAAGATAAATTGTGTCATATTGTTGCTCCATTAATCGCGGCATGTACATCGGATAGGGAAGGATATTCGCCGCTCTTTATGATATTGCCACGCACCACAGTTATCGGCAGGGCATCCATCTGTTTTTCACGCACAAGTTTCATCACTTCGGTGTTGCCCAAGTATGCATTTGGGTGACTGGCCATCTGGTAGCGTTCCACGCGCAGGTTTTCGCGCTGGAGAGACATGATCATTTCGTTCACGTCCAGCAAGGTCTGGTCAAGGGCGGGACCGCATAGTCCGGTAGGGCAGCACATCGGAGGGTCGAAGAATTCCACATCTACGGGCACAACTGATGTGGGCAGGATGTTCAGTTTGGGGATGATGTTATTCGCCATTCTTAAATCTCCGTTGAAAAATTACGTATTGTCCAAGTCGCTCGCCATACGTTACTCATGACTATTTCGAAGTTACAACGTCACTGGCGACGATAAGTGCCTGGGGACCGCAAGTTGGCCGGCGGGGCTTTATGCGCGCGGGGTCGAAGAACGCCTCGAAAGCAGCATTCAGTTCCACCAGTGCAGTCCGGTTCACTGAGTAATACACCCAGCGCGAATCGACTGCGTCTCGTTCTGCGTCCACCAGGCCGGCGGCACGCAATTTAGCCAGGTGGTGCGAAATCAGATTTGCGGGCATTTGCAGGGCATCGCCTAGTTCGCAATTGCATTGAACGCCTTCCATCAGCAGGTGGAGGATGAGCAGGCGCTTTGGCTCAGCTATCACCTTCAAACGGTCTGCCATAGTTTCCAAATTGGCAGGAGGATCAGGAAGTTTGCCTGAAAAATAGTTCAACATGTATTGAATTATAAACCGGGTTGCAGCCCAAACAAGGCGAGATGTCCCGTGATTGAAGGGACTTTTGTAAGTAATAAATCCCGGGTTTAAGGGAGAAAAAGCGGCTCGTCCTGATAAAAGGTTGATCTACTCGTGGATTAGGCTGGAATTTTCCGAAAAGGAATCGGTTTTGCCTGATCCGCCCCACGTCGTACGGCGATAATTTCGGCCAGAATGGAAACAGCAATCTCTTCTGGAGACTGCCCTCCCAAATCTAAACCAATAGGAGCATAAACTCGTGACAGTTCCCCTTCGCTAACGCCATCTGAGCGCAAATGCTTAATAATCGTTTCACATTTCGCGCGACTGCCGATCATCCCAATGTACCGAACCGGGGACCTAACCACGTGGCGGAGGGCGGCCTCGTCCGAGATGTGATCGGTGGTGATCAGAACGACATAAGAATCTCCAGTAAGACCAACTGCCTCTAATGCCGGGATATCCGCACATCCCGGTTCCAAATCCACCGTGATCACCTCGAATCCAGCCGCTTCTCCCATTGCCTTGAGCGGCCGGCCAATGTGCCCACCGCCAGCTATGATCAATTGTGGAGGAGGCAGAAAGGGTTGGATAAAAACGCGCACCTCCCCGCCGCACATCACCCCGACAGCATCGGGTCCTTTTTCGGTGAGGGAATAATGCGTCAGCCGAGGTTGCCAATCAGTCAGTGCCATTCGCGCATCTTTGGCTGATTCCAAATTGCCGCCTCCAACGTTTCCCATTGCGCTGCCGTCATCCAGCAAGACGATCTGCATGCCAACTTTGGCTGGCGAAGCGCCGCTGACATCGACTACCGTTGCCAATACAGCGGGCTGTTTTCTCTGAATGGCTTCAGCCAATTGGACAATCGGGTTTTGTTCCATCTGCCTCCTTGTTACCACAATACTTTCTCAAGGATGAACTATCATTTCCTTCCTACGATTGTTTCTGGCCTTTGATTTTGATCTTTCTCCGACAAGACGGACATAATTCAGATAAAGCAAATTCTAAGAGACGGACCAGGTCTTGCATGCGATCTGCAACCTCCCCTTTGCCAGCCGGTTTCTTAGCGTCCTCCAGAGCATCTTGTACACAGGCAGATATTACGGTACTGATCGCCTTTGCATTGATTTTCCTGGCCTGCGTTAGTGCGCGCATTGCGCTAACGAATTCTCCGTCCTCAAAAGCCTGGCGGCATTCAGCCAGCCGGAAAAAGACCTGCTTGTAAGATGTTGACCGTATCCTGGCGCGCCATATCGCGTATTATATCTATCCTCCTAGCCAAGCTTTCAACATTCTACATCTTGAGATTGTGCAAAATGACTGCCCGCTGGAGATGTGCCAAGCAACAAAAGCAAGGTTACGATGATCGACGAGCTAAGACACCAGAGACACACCGCCTTGATGACGAAGGGTTCAAGATAGGTCAAATAAAGCGAGAAGACCACCGCAAAAAATGCCATAACCCAAAAACTTAGGGCGGCAGGTTTTGCCAGATTCCTCACGGTTTTTCTCACTATCCATGCGGCTAGCAGGCCAAGGTAACCCAGCAGTCCTAATATGCCGATTGGCAAAAAACCAAATAATCTGGCATAGGGGCTTTGCTGCACGGTATTGCAATCGCCGATGGGGCCGCAAACTGCAGAAATCGAAAGCGTCTCAATATAGGAGAGGTAACCCGCAACTCCTATGCCAACTACAATGAGAATGGGTATCGACCAATCGACCCAAGCGGGAAGTTTGAAGGTTTTATCTTGCGCGAGGGCGATGACGCTGTAAATCAGCGCCACGACCATGAGCGCCATAATAACGATCGCCAGCAAAAATCCATTCGAGTCTGATACAGGTGTCTGGGAGCTTTCTGTATCGCTCGTATGGAGATAAGCGTCAATCAGTGCTGGTAAACCGGTGGGAATTTCATCGCCAATCAGCACCTTGTCCTCGAGAACAAGCATAGGCAGGTCAACTACGGCTTCAACGATGCCGAATCCTGCCGCGATCGAATATAGATGCTTGACATCATCCGATGTCACAATGTCGACCATCTCAATCATTACTCGCCCAGCGTATTTGTCACCCACAAGCTCTAGCACATGATTCGTGATGAGCTGGCAGCTATGACAATCAGGTGTGGAATATAGAAAGATTTGGATTCTGGCTTCAGTGTTGGGTTGCTGAGGCGCCAGAGTGGCCAACCACGTAAAGGATGAATAGGTTTCCAGGCCAGGAATTATTGGCTGATCAACACCTCCCGCGGCCAAGTAAGACTCAATAAGATCGGGTAATTCCGCCGGGATTTGTTGAGCTCCGATCAATACGTGGTCGCCAATAACCAGGAACGGTACACCCACGCGTTCGCTGGAAACGGAATACGCGGCGGCGATTTCATAAAGTTGGTCTATGTCACTCAGTTCAAGAACCTCCACCAAAAGGATGCTTAACTGCGCGCCATATTTTTCCTGCAATGGCGGTAGGACTTTACCGAGCACTTCGTGGCAATGGGGACAACTGTCCATCCAGAAAAGAACAGCCTGGACGACGGGTGCAGACTGGGTCTCTTGAGAAGTACGGGTTACTAGAGTAGTGGGATAAGGTAATGGGGTTGATGTAATATCTACGACAGTCAGATACTCACCCAACCCGGGGATCGACGGCCATTCCAATCCGCCTTGAGCGAGGTGTGAATCCACCAGCCTTGGAAATTCTGTAATGATTCTCTCGCCGAATAAAAAATCTTGCCCAAAGACAAGGAAGGGCACGACACGAGGCGCCTCATACGTTTCTACTGCCGCGCTAAAGAGACCTGCCCCCTCCACTGTATTGACATCCACAAAAAATATCTGTAGTTGACTGCCAAATCTTTCAATGACAGGCGGAAGGCTTTCTTCCACAATCTGCTTACATGACGAGCACAGCGGAGAGAAGAATAAGACTGCTCGGACGACAGGCGGCTGCGGGGTTTGGGCAAGGGCAGGCGATACGATCAGAGTGCTCGCTAGCAGGCTGAGTATCAGGATCAAGGAAAGGCGTGAACGCATCAATGCAATTTCTCCTTGTGGTCCACGATGGTGCCTTGTACAGTTTTCAGGGCGGTTTTATCCACATCGTCAATGTCTGTGATGATAGGGCTGATGCCTGCTTGCTCTATGCTGTGGTAAACGCCGGCGTCCATGCCACGCGCCAGGAGAAACCGGCAATCGCGGATGGCTTCCGCCATGCGAGTATGGCGGTTCTGGGCGGCAGGATCGAGGCCGTGGCCACGTGGGTCTTCACTATGAGCTTCCTCGTGGGACGAGTAGATCGACCCTCCGCCCTGCCCAAACATTGAAAACACAAAGGCAATTAGGAAAGCAAAAACAACGGCAGTAAGCAGCGGGGATGCAGCAACAAAGGCGCTAGTGAAAGCCACTTTTCCTCACAAAATCCAGTTAAATAGATACCCCATAATTACAATGCCAACCACAGTGATGCCAAAAAACAAGGCGAGCAGCTGCCAGCGCATTACTTTTTTAAGGATCAATCCTTCAGGAATTGAAATGGTTACGATGGCGGTCATAAACGCCAAAGCTGTGCCAAGAGGCACTCCCTTGCCCACCAGAGCTTCCATGACGGGAATCACGCTGACAGAATTAGCATAAAGCGGAGCTCCCAACAGGGTTGCTAACGGAATAGTCCACCAAGCCTTTACTGATAAATATTGCTCAACAATACTTGCAGGCACGAACCCATGGATCAATGCACCAATGCCTACTCCCAGGAGGACATAGGGAAATACTTGCCTGGTAATACTCATGCCATCCTGCCAAAAATAGGTGATCATCTTGCTGAACGGCAAAGGTGAACCATTATTCTCCAGCTCAAGCTCTGAACGAGATTTGAATTTAAGCAACTCTGTGATAACGAACCGATCCACAGCAAGTTTGCTGATCAACATCCCGCCCAATACTGCGACCAGTATTCCCACCAAGTTGTAGATCACCGTAACGTTCCAGCCAAACATAGCTGGGAAAAGGTAGAGGGAAGATTCATTGACAAGTGGAGAGGCTATTAGGAATGAAAAAGTTACTCCCAAAGGAATCCCGGCACCAACAAAACCGATAAACAAAGGGATTGAGGAACAAGAGCAAAAAGGTGTGACTACACCAAGAAAGGCGGCAAAAAGATAGTCTAATCCGTACCAGCTCCTTTTACTCAATAAATCCCGAACCTTCTCCATTGGGAAGTAGTATCGGGTGATTGCCATGAAATAATTAATGGCAATCAATAAAAGGCCGATCTTGATCACATCATAGATAAAGAAATTGACCGCGCTTCCATAATAAGAATCCCTACCTAGATTTAGCCAGTTGTAGGTGACGGTGTCCGCAAAAAGTTGAATGAATCTGAAAATGTCCATAATTATCCTCGGCCAGCCCCATTGGTTTTTTTATTTACGTCATACTTATCAGGATTCGCCTTTAGCATGTTTTTCGATTGGGTTAAGACCTTCTTTTTCTTAATTAGTTGGCGGATGTAACCTTGAGATGGGAATTCGATCGCATCCTGGGTACAAACCGTGGCACAAGTGGTACAGCCGACCATGCACATTTCTGGATCAACGACGACGGGGCGATTCGCCACATAGTCAAAAGCATACACACCCCGCCCGCAAGATGTGGCGCATAATCCGCAACCGACACAGCGTTCCGTTATTACAGTGGGTGCCCAGTCAATTTCGGTACGCGGTATTCCGTGCCATGAAGCGTTATTTGTGGTTGTAGACATACTCGGCTCCTAGTTGTTTTTAACCATTTGCTATGACTGCGTCGGCCAGCCAGGTGCTAACTTCCGCTGGGCTAGGTATGCGCCCCGAGCTAACTACCTTTTCGTTAATGACCAGCCCCGGTGTAGCAAGGATGTTGTAGTTCATGATTTCGGCGTAATCCGTGACCTTGGTGATTTCGGCTTCGAGGCCTATCATGTTTAAGGCTTGCCTAGCCACTTCCTCCAACTTCCGGCAATTCGGACACCCAGGGCCTAACACCTTAATCGTGTGCATTGCGTCTCCTTTTATTTGATCGAAATAAGTCTCGCATTCCCGCATTGCGGGCATTCACATCTCGCGAGTTGGTTGTTCTGCTTGGTCGAGGGCATCTCCTCTGACTGAAGTCCAATGAGGTTTGCGGCGCGTTTTAGCAGCCCCACCAATTCCTTGTTCTTGAGGCTGTAAAAGATGTATTTGCCATCCCTCCTCGAATCTAAAAGGCCAGCTTGACGCAGACTCATCAGATGCTGCGATATATATGGCTGACGCTTATCTAGCAGACATGCAAGGTGACAGACGCACGCTTCCGTATCTGCCAAGACCATCAGCAGGCGGACGCGGAACGGATCGCCGATGACTTTGAACAACTTACTAATGTCGGTACCTTGAGCGACGGAAAACATATTCATATCCAAGAATATGTTAGCCTCGAATTGCTGCAGCCTTAGGGGCATTTGTCCGGAGGAATGGGTGACAAATATCGAGTTTCGAGACTAATGGCGGCATTCCCTTTTATGGGATGGGGTTTGTTTGATAACCAGTTTGAACAGATTCCTCCCTCCGAACCGCCTTCCCCATCAGGGTGCAAGAGGGTGCAGTTAGCACAGAAACAACGTACATAGAAGATTCTGTTGAGCTATTCTGACCTCACTTTACGGATAGGTGGATGTTGTTTGAGTCCACATATACTATTTACAGACCATTGGCTCGCCGCTAGGTTCCAGAGCCTGCCCGGCTCCGCTTAGGGCTCGAATCCTGGCCGAGGAGTACCAAATGCCTTGCGCCGCTTCTGCGCAAGGCATTTGCTTTAAGAGACCCTACCGGGCTGCGCCCGGAATAGTTCTCTAGGCGGCTGCAGAGCCGATTGTCTCCCCCGGAGGCTGCCTTAAATAAACGACGAGCCGCGAAAGCGGCTCGTCTTTGTTGGCAGTGGCAGGTTCGCTATATGTAAAGGTCCCTGCGGTTGTAGGTCCAGTAGGCCACGCCCAGGCTGGCAACGATGATGGCCAGTGAGATCAGCAGATAGGTGCCATCCAGATGGCCGGTGCGGAAGAAGACCCCGGCATCGAAATACTTGAAGGGAGAGAGATACTTGAGGTTCGCCAGGTTCGGCTGTAAGGCGGAGATGACGGACAGGGCGTAGGTGGTGAGGATGATGGAGATGGCCAGCGAGCTGGACCGTTTGTATTGTTTCATCACGCAGCCCAGCAGCAAACCGATAGCCAAAAAGATGAGCTCGATGGCAAACATGGCTTGCATCTCGAGGGCTAAGAAGCTGTAAAAAGCCTGGTCGGGCTGGTAGCTTTGGACTGCCACAATAGAAATCAGCCAGGTAATGAGCAGGAGGGCAGCGCAGTGGACCAAAGCAGCCAGCGCCTTGGCGGTGACGACCCGGCTGCGAGAAACCGGCAGCACCAGGGAGAACTCCACCGTCTTATCGCGCTCTTCTTTGGAGATGATGTCGCTGCCCCACAGCGCAGCCGCCATGGCGCCTATGAGCCCAAAGTAGACGAACATGATGCCGTAGAAGCCGCTCAGGGTAGTGAGGTTAAAGGCGCGCATATTCATGGCGTCCAGCATTCCCTGGGGCATGCCATCCAGGATGGCGAGCATATCCGGATTGCCGGAAAAGGCCGAGAATTTGCTGACGCCGACGGTAATGAGGGCGCCGAGGATGACGCTCCAGATCAACAGGGCTTTGAGATTGGCCCTTAATTCACGCAGGAAGATGTTCATTGGGACCTCCTTACACCACTGCCGGAATATCGCGGCGCAAGTAAAGCCAGTAAACAGCGACCAGGGAAACCACAGTCACCGCAACATTCAGAGCTACTAGAGGCAGGTCATAGGCGCCGTGTTGCACGATGTACCGCGCGTCGAAGTGCTTGAAGGGGGTAATGAGTTCCAGGGCGGCCACGTCCCCGATGCCGCTGAAGGCGCTGAGCACATACATGCCGAAGCCGAGACCAAGGGCATAGGGCGTCACGCTGCGCACACGCTTAACCAGCAGGGAGATGATCAGGCCTACGCTGAGGAAGAACCACTGGAAGATCACGACGCTGAAAAGCAACAGCGTCAGGGTGGACAGGTCCACCTCGCGGCCGCCGCCGAACAGTGCGATAGCCGCCAAGGTGCTAACCCAAAACACCAGGTCGGTGAGCAGCATGCTGGCGAAGGCCGCCAGCAGTTTGCTGTTCAGGATCTGGGCGCGACTGACGGGTTTGGTGATCAGAAAGTCGGCGGTCAGTTCACTTTCTTCGATGGAAACCAGCCCAAAGCCATAGCCGCCGGCCTGGATGGCCAGGAAGATCTGGGCGAACAGGAAGAGCAGGCCAAAGTAGCCCAACACGGTGGACATATCCAAGCCGCTCATTCCGAAAGCCTCCAGCAGCTCGGGCGGGAATTGGGCCATCAGTTGGTTTAGCATGGCCGCCGAGCTGGCTAAGGACGTGAAAAAGGAAAAGAAGACGAGGATCAGCGCGGCCAGGGAGAGCGACCACGTGATCACGCTGCGCAGGTTCGCCTGAAACTCGTGTTGAAATATATTTGCCTTCATCGCCACGCCTATTCGTAGTAATGCATGAAGATCTCTTCCAGCGTGAGTTCTTCGATACTCACGTCGGCGATCTTGATGCCGCTGATCTTCTTCGTGATCTGGTTGATGTCGCCTTTGAAGAAGAAACGCGCCGTGCCGGACTCTACCTGCAGGTTGGTCACGCCGGCGAGGTCAAAAGCGGCGGCGGTCAAGCCTTCGGCGGTCACGCTGACCTTTTTGTAATTATTTCGCTGCAGAGAACGGATATCCGAGATCTCCACCAGCTGGCCCTCGCGAATGATGCCTACGCGAGTGCATAAGCGCTGCACTTCGCCGAGGATATGCGAGGAGAAGAACACGGTCACACCGCGGGCGTTCTCCTGGCGGATCAGGTCGAAGAACTTGCGCTGCATCAGCGGGTCAAGGCCACTGGTGGGCTCATCGAGGAAGAGCAGCTTAGGGCTGTGCAGGAGGCCCTGGACGATGCCGACCTTTTTCTTGTTGCCGAGGGAGAGGTCATCAATGCGGCGCTTCAGGTCAAGTTCCATATAATCGGACAGCTCGTGCAGGCGCTGGCTTGAATCGCCTTCAAAAAAACTGGCCGAATACTTCAGCAGGTCGATGACCTTCATGCCCTCGTAGTAGAAAACCTCCGACGGCAAATAGCCGATGTTCCGGCGGATCTCCGGGCCAAAGGCAACCACATCCTTGCCGAAGATCTTGGCGCTGCCGCTGCTGGGATAGATCAGGGAGAGCAGCAGGCGGATGGTGGTGGATTTGCCGGCGCCGTTGGGACCGATGAAGCCGAAGATCTCGCCTTCTTCCACATTGAAGGAGACATCCACGATGCCGCGCGACTTGCCATAGTATTTGGTCAGCTTGGAGACTTCAATTGTGCTCATCTATTCATCCTTTTTTGCACTTATCGTTATGCTAAGTGCGAGTCTTGCTCCAAGCGTTGATGCTATCACCAACGCAGGCTGGGGGCAGGGTCGCTGGCCTCTAGTGGACGCGGGACAATTGCCATGAGCGGATGGCTCGAGATTACCCACGCGCAATCCCTGCAGGCTGAGAGGAGGCTATTTGTCGGCCGAGCGATCTGGCGCCACGTCTGCGTTTCCGGGCCGCCCCAATAGTTCCGCCACAATCGTTCGCGAGTCATCGTCCACCAAGGCCAGGATCTCATCGCCCTCCTGCAAGACGGCGTCGCCGCACCGCAGCACTAAAGCAATGCTTTATCCCCCGACTCGCGACGATATAATCTTTTTACCTAAACCTTGTACCCGAAAGAGAGATTTCTTCAGATGCGTCTTTTCGCCTTGTTGATCCCTGCCCTGCTTCTCGCCGCTTGCGGCTCTCCGGCTACAGAGCCCACGGTCGCTTTCGATTTGCCCACCGCCCAGGTGCTCGTCACCGAAACCGTGGCCGTTGCCACTGCACTTCCTTTTGAGGCCGCTACTTATCGGGATGCCGAAGCCGGCTTCGAGCTTCAGTATCCTGCGGCCTGGTTCGTGATCGGCGGCGAGACCCAATCGCGCGGTTCCTACGTTCAGATCGTTTCCTGGGATGCCGGCGCCAACGGCATCACCGAGACCCCCACGGGCGAGAGCGTCCTGCAGATCACCATCTACCAATGGGACCCGACGCACGATCTGGATGCCCGCGTAAGTATGCGCCGGAGTAATTTCGTCGATTCGGGCAATGTGATCCTCGAAGAGGAGCAGCTTTCGCTCGGCGGCCAACCGGCTGTGCGTTTCCTGCTGCAGGCCACCGATGGGTCCCAGGCGCTCTTCCTGATGCTGGAGCTTGGCGACCGCTATCTGGAAGTGAGCGGCACTGGGGACATAGCCACTTTGGATGCGGCGATGCGCACCCTGGTCATTGATGCGCCATCCGAGTAGACGCGGATCAGGGCGCATGCTTATAATCCTCGCAAAGGACTAGACCCCATGCATCCCATCCCGCACGAATGCCCCGTTTGCCATGGCGAGCTTAACATCACCCGCCTGGTGTGCCGCGAATGCGATACGGTCATCGAAGGGCGTTTCCTGGCCGGCCCCTTTGCCGGCCTCAACGAAGAGCAGATCCATTTCGTGGAAGCCTTCGTGCGCAACGAAGGCAAGATCACGCGCATGGAGGAGGAGTTCAGCCTCTCCTACCCCACCATTCGCAGCCGCCTGCACGAGGTGATCCGCGCCCTGGGCTTCGAGCCGGGCAAAGAAAGCAGCGTTGCCCTCACCGAGGAAGAACGCCGCAAGATCCTGGAAGACCTGGACAGCGGCAAGATCACCTCGGCCGAGGCGATGAAGATGCTGGAGCAGGGGTAAGGCGCGGATAGAATATTATTGATCTGGGGGTACATCGTTGTCGACTAGCGAACATTAAGATCTATTGCATGAAATTTCCATTCTTTATGGTCCCTTGTCCGGGGACCGGGCAGGAGATTCATATTGATTGACCGTTTAATCAAAATTAGTTCCCACAAATATTTTTTCCCTTTATTTCTATTGCTTGTCTGTCTACTGGCCTTTGGGCTGCTCATCCCCCAGCTAGGTTTCTATTGGGATGACTGGCCGGTCATCCTAATGGCCAAACAGGGCGACGCCTCCGTCCTGCAGGAATTCTATAGCTATGATCGTCCCTTCTCCTATTGGACTTACCAGCTGACTCTGCCACTCCTCGGCGCCGACCCGCAGGCCTGGCAGCTCTTCACGTTGGTCTTGCGCGCCATCACGGCGATCCTCATGTACCGCACGCTGGTCGCAATGTGGCCGGGGCGTCGATTCACCACGGCCGCCGCCGCCCTGCTCTTTGCGGTGTATCCCTCGTTTCTTCAGCAGAATATCTCAGTAGCCTATAGCCAGCATTTCATCTCCTATGGCCTTTTCTTTCTTTCGACCTGGGCCATGCTGCGCGCCCAGGATGACAAGGGGCGCTATTGGGTCTGGACCCCGATCGCCCTCGTTTCTGCGGGGCTGCATCTGGCCACCATGGAATATTTCGCCGGGTTGGAATTGGCGCGCCCCTTGCTGCTCTTCTTTACGTTCCGTGAACAGGGACGGCCTAATAAGGATTCCTGGCGCCTTGCATTCAGGCGCTGGGCGCCATATCTGCTTGTCCTTTTGGGTTTCGTGATCTGGCGTTTCTTTCTGCTTTCCCTGCCTGAGGACCCAAATCAGCCTCTCTTGCTCGCCAACCTGAGTTCGAATCCGGTGGAAACCGTACTGCTGTTTGTTCAGCATTCCTTGCAGAATTTCATCTATGTTGTCTTCGGGCCCTGGAACAATACGCTCTATTCCAGTCTGGTCGACTTTTACGACCTAAGCCTGTTGGCATCGATTGTATTGGGCGGGTTTGTGGCTGTTGTAGCGGCTCTCTATTTGCGGTCCTTATCCGGGCTGCCCATTAAGGGTGGGAAACATGTCGAGTGGGGCACCCAGGCCATCGCCCTGGGCGCGGCCACTGTTTTCCTGGGCATGCTTCCGGTTCGCATTACAGATCGCGATGTGCTTACGGGCTTGTTCTCGGATCGTTTTACTCTGCCAGCAATGTTCGGCGCGGCTTTGTTGTGGGCGGGGTTGGCGCGCCTGACCCTGGGCAAGCATGTATACCGCGGCATATTGATCGGGGCCTTGGTGGGCCTGGCGGTAGGCGCGCATTTCCGCCTCGCAAATAACTACGCTCAGGACTGGAAGCGTCAGGCGCGAGTCTATTGGCAGCTTACCTGGCGCGCGCCGTCCTTGGAGCCCGGCACCGCCATTGTCGGGGAGGGGGCCTTGTCGGGGTACGTCAGCGAATACGCGGCCGCCGCGGCCCTGAACGTTTTGTACCGGTCTCCGCTTGTCGATGGGCAAGTGGATTACTGGATGCTGGACTACTACGATGATTTGCAGCCAATACAAGTCGAATTGGCCGACGAGATGACCATCGAGTATGGCATCCGCAATCTAAGCTTCAGCGGCACGGCGGGACATCTCCTGTTCTTTGATTATTCCACCCCCGGCCAATGCCTTTGGGTGCTGGATAAGCAAGACGAATTCAATTTAGATATCGAGCCTGAAATGCGGGCGGCTGCCTATTTGAGCAATACTGACAGGCTATCCAAATCCGGCGGGCAACTCCCCTACGCGGATGTTTTTGGCGAAGAGCCCGAGCACACTTGGTGTTTCTATTTTGAAAAAATGGATTTGGCCAGGCAGTCTGGGGATTGGGATGAAGTTGTGCGACTATGGGGAAGCGCGCAGGAACAGGGCTATCAACCCAACAACCAACTCGAGATGCTCCCTCTTATTGAATCCCTTGTGCGCACTGGAAACGTGGCCGCGGCCACAGATTTGAGCCTGGATATTATCAGGAAGCAACCTAATGTCGGCGCGATGTTATGCCCCGGCTGGCGAACCTGGCTTCCGGGACAAGACCTCCCCCCTGATCTGCTGGAAGCTCTCGGCTGTTGACCGATTCCGGCGGCGCAGGACTATTCGGAACGAGGGGGAGGAGACTTGCTTTCTTTGGCGGCCGGTTTGTTGGTTTCCGCCGGCGCCTCGCCCTTCTTTTCGGGTTTGGCTTCTTTGGCGCCGTTCTCTTTTCCATTGGTGGGAGGCTTGCTACCGGAAGTAGCGCTGGACTTGTGGCGATCGGTCACATAGAAGCCAGAACCTTTGAACGCAACTCCAGCCGGGTGATACACCTTCTGCAAGGTGTGTTTGCGGCAGTTGGGGCAGGCCTTCAGCGGTCCATCGCTGAAGCTCTGGCGTTTGTCGAATTGGTGGCCGCAACTTTCGCAGCGGTACGTGTAAACAGGCATGGTTCGATCTAAGCTCTCTCACAAGCGAAAAGCGGCGGGATTATAGCTCTTAACGCGGAGCGCTGAACAAGCTAGGGATTTTGGACGCGCTCTTCCGCGGTCTGGCGCCATTCGGCTGGCATGGCTGCCGCCGGCAGCTCCAGCAGGCTGCGCCAGTCGGCCAAGGCGCTTTCGGTTTGGCCCAGCGCTTCCAGCGCTGTGGCTCGCCAATAAAAGAAGGCGGCGCGTTGTTCATCGTTTTCTATCAATGGGTTGCTGGAATTGATCTCGAAGAAAGCCCCGCTGGGGTTCCCCGTGGCGATGAGCGCCCGCGCCAGGGCGATGTGCGCCTCGAAGAAATCAGGCGCACCGGCCACTGCAACCCGCAGGAATCCCAGGGCGCTCTGTGCCCGGCCTTCCTCTAATTCGCGCAGCCCGCGATAGTAAGAAGCGTATGGTTTGTTGGGATCCAGCGAAAGGGCGTAGTCGAAGGCGTCCAGGGCTAACTCGCCTTGGCCGTTCAACTGGAAGCCGAGGCCCAGCAACTCCCATCCGGCGGCATCCTCGCCTTCAAAGGTCAAGTACGTTTGCATCGTGGCTATGGAAGCCGCAGCCTGCCCGGTTCCCTGCTCGGCCTGCGCTTTGGCCAGATAGTTGGGCAACAAGGTCAGGTCCAGGTCGTAGGCGCGCTGGCTGGCTTGCAGGGCTGCCGGGAAATTCTCCTGAGCCAAATGCGCCAGCGCCTTGTGATATTGGACCAGTGCGGATTGCGGCTCCAGCGTTTCGGCGCGGGTCACATCAGCCAGCGCATCGACCAGATCGCCGCGCATCAGGTGGAACCCCGCCCGCTCCAAATAAGCCGCCACGAAATTGGGATCCAGCAGGATGGCGGTGTTAAGGTCGGTGAGGATGGTAGTTTGTTCGGCTTCCAGGGCGATGCCCACCCTGGCGCGCCCCAGGTATCCGGGAGCGAACTGGGCTCCGTTGGCGATCGCCCGGTTGAATGCTAGCTGCGCCGCAGGAAGATCGCCTGATCCCAGGTAGGCCAGGCCGAGGTAATAGGCGGCATCCGGGGATTGTGGATTGGAGCTCAAATAGCCGGTGAAGAACTCGATGGCCTGTGGCCAGTCTTCCTCGTCCAGCGCGGCCAGCGCGTCCGCAAATTCCGGGCTTTCCGGATGAGGCGTGTTGATATAGACCGGCGTGGGGGTGTACGTCGCTTCGAGCAGATCTTCCGGGTTGCTCGGCACAATGACGATCAGGCGCGTCGGGGTAGCTGCCTGGGTGGTTGCCGCGGATTGGCTTTGAGTCGGAGTGCGCAGCGCGCCGCCGGACTCTGTGGTCGCCGGCGTGGTCTGGAAGAGGACGTCCAGCATCCTGTTTTCAGCGGCGTAATAACCCAGGAAAATGATGATCACACCGAGGCCCAGGCTCGCCAGGATCCAGGTAAGCGGCCAAGGCTCTTCTTTGGGCTTGCGTTTCTTCTTGCGGATGCGCGGCGCGGCGATCTCCTTGGTCTGCCAGTCTTCCGCTTCTTCCGGGACGAAGGCGGGAACGTTGGTTGGCAGGGTCCCGGCCCCCAGCAGTTCCAGGTCATGCCGGGCGGCGCTGTTGTCCGGATCAAGGAAGAGCACGTTTTGCAGGCAATAGATACGCTCTTCCCGCGATTCGACAGCCGTGCTCATCAGCAGCCAGTAGAGCGGCTCGCGGTTATCGCTGCGCAGGAGCTTCAACAGCAGTTTACGGGCGCGGGCGTGGTCGCCTTTTTGCCCCGCTTCCACGGCCTCTTGCAGTATTTGTTCGTTTTTGGTCTTGGCGGCCATGCGGCTCGAGTGTAGCATAGCGGGTATGAGTGGGACAAGAAGACGGCGTAGGTATAATCGCCCGGTGCATTTGCGAAGAGCCTACGCAGGGATTTTCATGCTCTTTACCCTGGCCTTAGCAGCCTGTTCAGGAACGCAAGCGCCATCGAACTTCTCACCGCCGACCCAAACTCTTCTGCTTTACAGCACGGCCGCACTCTCGCCCACATGGCAACCAGACCAAACGAACCTGCTACCTACTCCGACCCCGCGGATCTACACGATCGTCGAAGGCGATACCTTGTTCGAGATCGCGGCGGGCAACGGCATCACGGTTGATTTGCTGCTCCTGGCCAACCCGGGTATCGATGCGCGCTTTCTGACTCCTGGCACACAATTGGTCATCCCGCTGCCGGATAGCACCGTGGTGCCCGCCATCCCCAGCCCAACGCCGGCCCAGGTGTTGACTCGAGACGTGAAGTGCTATGCCTCGGCCGCGGGGGAACTGCGCTGCTTTCTGCTGGTGGAGAACGAAAATGATGGAGCCCTGGAAAATGTCGTGGGCGTCGTGCAGATCCTGGATGCCGATGGCGATACCTTAATCACACTTGAGGCGGTGCCCTTGCTTAATCTGCTGCCTGCCGGCGCGTCCATGCCCTTGTTCAGTTATGCAGCGCAAGCCCCGCAGGGTTGGGCGGGCGCGCGCGGCCAGGTGGTCAGCGCCTATCCGGTCGCGGCCGGAGACGAGTATTACCTCGAGGCGCAACTGCAGAACGCCGAGGTCGAGATTTCCGAAAGCAAATTGGCTGCCAACCTGCGAGGCCAGATTCGCATCAGCGGCGACCAGGAGGCGGGAGTCGTGTGGGTCTTGGCCGTGGCCTACTCCGCGGATGGCGAAGTGGTGGGCGTACAGCGCTGGGAGCGCCAGGATAGCGATGAATTCTCTTTTTGGGTGTACAGCTTAGGAGCGGAAATCGCTGAGGTGGATTTGCTGATCGAAGCGCGGCCTTAGCCTCCAAAGGCTCCTTCGATGATCTGCAAGGGAACGGGGATGAAGACGAGGATGAAGACAATAATGCCGAAGATAGCCAGGGCGACCCTTCCTTTATCCAGCTTGGTGATCTGATCCAGGGGTTGCGCATGGCTGCCACCCAAAAATAGGATCAGGAACACCCAAAGCCACCAGCCCGACCAGAAGAAACCCAGGGCGGCCAATCCTGCCAGGATGAAGGGCAGCAAGAGCCTGGTGCGCTTGCCAAATAGCGTGTAGAGCACATGCCCGCCATCCAATTGCCCCGCCGGGATCAGGTTGAGGGCGGTGACTAGCAGCCCGGCCCAGCCGGCCCAGGCGATGGGGTGCAGCAAGACATCCATGCCGCCCAACGGGATGGGCTGCCCGGTGAAGATGAAACGCGCCCAATACAGCAGCGGCTCCACGCCGCCATAGCTGGCCGGCGCAGGCAGCCACTGGCCGTGGACTAAATATTTGGCCAGCAAATAGAGGATCGAATTTCCTTCCAAGGAATACGAATGCCCGGCCTGGAGGAATTGGGGCAAGGTGCTCACTTCGGAAAGGGCCAACCCCAGGATGAGGATGGGAATGGCCACCACCAGGCCGGCCAGCGGCCCGGCGATACCGATGTCGAGCAGGATGCGTTTATTGCGCGGCGGCTCTTTGAGCTGAATGAAGGCGCCCAGGGTACCGAAAGGGCTTAGCGGAAAGGGCAGGAAATAGGGCAGCGTGACGGCTGTGTTGTGATAACGCGCTGCCAGGTAATGGCCGAATTCGTGGGCCAACAAGATGGCCAGCAAGCTGGCGGCGAAGGGGAGACCGCTGCCCAGGCTGTTCAGGATAAGCCGGAGGAATTCGACTGTATCCGCCGGCTGGGGTCCGTCGTAGCTGTACAGGGCGCCAGCCATCAGCATGCTGACCAGCGTGAGGGCGAAAAAGATCAGGTTGATCCAGGGATTGGAGCGGCGCGGCCTGGGCAGGCCGGGCATCACTTGGATAACATGCAGGCCGCCTTCCTCGAGGAAAAGCGGCAGGAGGCGATGGCGTTTGAGGTCCTTCGCCAGAGCCGCGTAGGCGCGTTCAGAATCCATGGTGAGCCGGCCGGCGTAGCGCATGACGAAGGGATATTTGCCTCCGCCGGCGATGACCTGCTGGATCTCGAAAACCTTGGCCACCAGTGGCGAAATAGGATCGCGTTCTTCGATGGGTTGGTCCATGTTTCCTGGTTGCGAATGAAGCTAGCTGCTAAAAGAGCAGTCTGGCGAGTTCGTTGCGATATTCTCTGGTAACGGAGTCTTCTTCTCCAAGGACCTGAAGCAGCCCGAGAAAGATCCTGTGTGCTTCGCCGCCTTGGAACTTCTTGTCGGCTTTCAGCACCTCGAGCAAGCCGTCCATGGCAGCCAGGATCTGGCCGCCGGAAGCCAGGCGCAGGGCATGGGTATAAACGGCGAATAGGGCTTCGTCGTCACCACTGCGGTCGAGTGCGCCGAGATCCAGATCAGCCATGGCCTGGGCCAAGGGCAGAAGCTGCTCGGCGGCGGCGTATTCCTTGCTGACGGGAAACTCGCGCAGGATCGGCAGGGCGGCTTCCGCCAAGCCCTGAGCCAGCAGGCTCCTGGCTAGTCCGACTAGGGCCGCAGGATGGTCTGGGTTTGCCTTGAGTGCTTTGCGAAAGAGGGTTTCACCCTCCGGCCAGTTTTGTTTGGCCAGCAGGCTGTTGGCACGCCCGACGGCTAGGTCGCTGGAACTCGGCGCCAGGTCCTTGAGGAATTCGCGCACCTGCGCTTCCGAGCGCAATCCGCTGAACTCGGCCACGACCTGGCCGTTGCGGAAGACTTTGACTGAAGGGATGCCGCGCACGCCGTAGTCCTCGGCGATCTTGGGGTTCGCATCCACATCGAGCTTTGCCAGGCGGAAGGCTCCGGTAGCCTCGTCGGCCAGTTTTTCGAGGATAGGGTCCAGGGTGCGGCAGGGGACGCACCACTCCGCCCAGAAATCCACGACGACCGGGCGCTGGCTGGAATGGGCCAGTACCTCAAACTGGAAATCGGTCTCGCTGACGTGGACGACGTTGGTGCTCATTGGCAGAATCCTACCAGAATATATATAAAGACTTGTGCCTTTGGCAGAAGACCCCAGCCGCGCCTCTAGTGATGAAACGCATTAACTGCAATTTCCTCCTTCTGTCATTCCGAGTGAGGGCGTTTTGTGCTGCTTTAGCGGCACAGCCCGACGAGGAATTCCTATGGACATGCTCCTTCCAGTGAGCCGGATGGATTGACAGCTCTGTAGGAATTTCTCGTCGGCCTTCGGCCTCACTCGAAATGACAAGGAAGTTGAGGAATAGGCAAAACGTTGACGATGGCTGGCCGGCATGTTACGATAATGGCAGCTGTTTCGTTTTCATTTTCTACAACCGCATTCATTGCCTCACGCCTACCCTTAGGCTTACTATTGCACTTATTTTGCGGAACAGCATACCGCCGAGCAAGAATGGCGGAAGGGGTTGCAGGTTGCTAAGGGCAAGCTTGAGCGCGGGTCCCTCTGCGCTTTTGCGTTTAATGGGTTAGGCGTGCTTGGGATCGGAGGTTCATGAGCATCGAATTCTTCGCACGCTTGATCGGTATGGTGGTGTTAGGAATTGGGGGATGGTACCTGGGGCCGACCCTGGCCTCCATGATCAACGGAGACGAAACCTTATGGTCGCAGGCGCTGGGCCTGGTTGGCGCGTTGCTGGGGCTCATTTTGACTCCACTGCTAACCATCCGACCATTGCGCGCCATGCGCACTTTCCTCTCGCAACTCTCCCCGCGATCCTTGCTGGCCGGTCTGTTGGGGTTGGTCGTCGCCCTGATCATTTCGGGCCTTCTCTCTTTGCCACTCTCCTTGTTGCCGCAACCGTTCAGCCAGGTCCTGCCTCTGGCCGTGGCGGTGGTGTTCAGCTATCTGGGCGTTGTGATCTTCATCGCCCGCCAGAACGAGATCCTCTCGGTGTTCAGTTTGCTGCCGTCCCGAGGCGGCGAGGCGCGGGCCAAAGCGGCGCACAACGGCAACCCGATCCTGACCGATACCAGTGTGATCATTGACGGGCGTATCGTCGACATCGCCAAGACCGGTTTCCTGCCCGGCTCCCTGCTCATCCCGCGTTTCGTGCTCAACGAGCTGCAACATATCGCCGACTCGGCCGACAAGATGCGACGCCAACGCGGGCGCCGCGGCCTGGATGTGCTGGCCGCCCTGCAACAAGATCCCCGCCTGCCCGTGCAGATCAGCGATATCGATGTGGAAGGCGTGCGCGAGGTGGACGACAAACTGGTGATCCTGGCGCGGCAATTGCACGCGCCCATCCTCACCAACGATTTCAATCTGAACCGCGTGGCCGACCTGCAGGGCGTCACCATCCTCAATATCAACGAATTGGCCAACGCGGTGAAGGCGGTGTTCCTGCCGGGGGAGGAACTGACCGTGCGAATTATCCAGGAGGGCCGAGAGCCTCGGCAGGGCGTCGGGTATCTGGAAGATGGCACCATGGTCGTCGTGCAGGACGGCAACGCCTTTCTGGGTTCCGAAGTCAGAACCTCGGTGACCAAGGTGCTGCAGACCGCAGCCGGGCGCATGGTCTTCGCCAAGCCTGAAGAAGCGCCAAAGAATAACAACAACGATCACCTCCGCCGGCGCGGGCGCTAACGAGGCCTGGGATGGCGCTGCGCGTTTACAACACCCTCACCCGCAAGGCGGAAGAGTTCAAACCGCTGGACCCCGGCAAGGTGTCCATGTATGTCTGCGGCCCTACCGTGTACGACAGCGCGCACATTGGCCATGCCATGTCCAGCCTGGTCTTCGATATCGTGCGGCGCTACCTGGTCTATCGCGGCTACGAAGTGCGCCATGCGATGAACTACACCGACGTGGACGACAAGATCATTCAGCGCGCCAACCGGGAAGGCGAAGACTCCGCCAAGTTAGCCGAGCGGTATGTGCAGGAATACGCCGAGCATCTGAAGGACCTGAATATCCTTCCTGCCACCGTTTTCCCCCGCGCCACGGAAGAGATCCCCTTCATTATCGATATGGTGGCGCGTATGCTGGAGAATGAGGCGGCTTACGTTGCCGATGGCGATGTCTACTACCGCGTGGAGCGAGATAAAGACTACGGCAAGCTTTCCGGCAGGCGCCTGGAAGACATGAACGCCGGCGCCCGCGTGGAGGTGGACAAGCGCAAGGAACATCCCATGGACTTCGCCGTATGGAAATCGGCCAAGCCCGGCGAACCGGCCTGGGACAGCCCCTGGGGTCCGGGCCGCCCCGGCTGGCATATCGAATGCTCCGCCATGGTCTTCCACCATTTGGGCGAGCAGATCGATATCCACGGGGGAGGCAATGACCTGATCTTCCCCCATCACGAGAATGAGATCGCCCAAAGCGAGAGCTTGAGCGGCAAGCCCTTTGCCCGCTATTGGATGCACAACGGCATGATGCAGCTTGCCGGAGAAAAGATGTCCAAGTCGCTGGGCAACCTGGTCACCATCCGGGACTTCCTGGCCGACCACGAAGCCGAAGCCCTGCGCCTGATGGTGCTGAACACCAGCTACCGCCACCCGCTTACCTATGCCGAGGAAGTGGTGGAGCAGGCGGAGCGCGGCCTGGAAAGGCTGCGCAGCGGGCTGCGGCCGGCGCTGCCAGCCGCCAAGGGAGCGGACGAGGTGGAAATCGCCGCGCTCGAGGCTAAGGCGACCGCGGCCACGCCTGGCTTCATTGAGGCCATGGACGATGACTTCAATTCGGCGGCGGCCCTGGCGATCTTGTTCGATCTGGTGCGCCAGATCAACCAGGCGCGCGACGCAGGCGGGACCGAAGCGCAATTGGCGCCTGCTCAACGTGTGCTGCGCGACCTGGGCGGAGTGCTGGGATTGCGCATGGAGCGTGCGCAGAAAGAAGTGGACGCTAAACCCTTCCTTGAATTTCTTGGCGAATTGCGCGCTGAGTTGATCGGCAAAGATATAGAGCTGCCCGCTTTTGATGAGCGAGACGGTAAAGTACCGGCATTGATCGATTCGCTCCTGGTGATCCGCGTGAGATTGCGGGAAAAGAAGCTATGGGCTTTATCCGATAAGGTGCGCAATCGCTTGGGCGAATTGGGCGTGATGGTCGAAGATAGCGCCGGGGGATCTGCATGGCGCTGGCGATAAATCTGCTACTTCAATAGGAAGTCTATATATTCGTCGATCGTCCGGCCGGCGTCGAAATGACTCCGTGCGTATTGGCGCGTTGATTCCCGCAGAGCGCGCAGTGCCTGCGGTTCGCGAATGAGCTGGACGGCAGCCATGGTGACCGCCTGCGCGTCAAGATCCTGAATAAGGCGGCCGTTGCTGCCGTCGACGATGATGTCGGCGTTGCCGCCTGCGTCGAAGGCCAGCATAGGCACGCCCAGGACGGAAGCTTCCACAAGCGCCATGCTGTAGTTGTCCCGCAAAGATGGAAAGATGCCGAAGGAACAGTCGGAGAACGCGGCCAGATATTCATCGTGCGCTAAGCGCCCCGGGGCATAGAGCCTCGCATTCTTAGGCAGGCGCTCCAGCTCGGCGGCGACCTCTTTGTCGATCTCGCCAGCTAAGAAGAAACCCAGCTCCGCTGGTGTGGCGGCAGCCACGCTGCGAATGATCTCCGCGAGGAGGCGCGCCCCCTTCACCGCGGTCTGCGCCGATGGAATTCCGATGACGATGACGTCTGCTGGCAGGCCCATCGTGGCGCGCAAGTCCTTCGTGGGCTTGGGGAGAATGTCATCCTTGAATATGACGTTCGGGATGACCTTTACCGGTCCCTCGAAGCGGTATGTCTTAGCGAACCAGGTTCGCATGTGATGCGACGGGCATACGACCTTGCGCACATTGCGCAGTACGCGCTGTTCCAGCCACACGGCGATGCGCGCGTCCAGGCGAGAGTAGTTGCCCAATAGCGGTTCAGTGAGGCGGGCTGGATTGTGGTGGGCGATCAGGTGGATGCGTGCATCCTTCTGATGCTGGATGAAGAGCCCCGGGGCGCCATGATCGGGAAAGATAATCACGTCGGCGTTGAATTCTTTGAGGGAGCGGTTCATTCTCCTGACGCCGATGGCCGAAGTAACGATGTCCGCCGTGTTCCAGGCCATCTTGCCCGGCGAGAGAATAGCGAATACCCAATTATTGATGGTTAAGAGCGCTTTGCGCAGGCGCGCGGGCGGCCCAAAGCGGTGGATGTACTTCTCCAGTTCGTCCGCTGATGCCGTTGCCACCGCGCCCCGCTGGAAGAACAGGAAAAGCTCGGCGTTCAGCCCCTTTTCGCGCAGCCCACGGAATAAGTTGTAATGGGCGGTACCTACGCCGCCGCCGCTGGTGGGCGGCGCTGTAGAGGAGATGACAGCGATTCGCAGAGATTGGATTTCTTTTGCCATGCAGAGGAAGGGGACGGCGGCTGAAAGCTATAATACCATTTGGCCTTCACGCCGATTCTAGAAAGAACATCTCGTATACCTATGAAAGAATGGATCATGGGCCGCAACGCGGTGTACGAAACACTGCGCGCCGGCCGCCGCAACGTTCATCGCCTCAAATTGGCAGAAGCACTGCAGCCGGCCACGCGCCTCCAGCAGATCGTTGAGCTGGCCAAGGCGAAGAACATAGCGGCAGAAACTTCCCCGCGCCGCGAGCTGGACGCCCTGGGAGACCACAATCAGGGTGTGGCCATGCAGGTCGATGAGTATCCTTATTCCCACTTGGCGCAACTGCTGGAGAATGCGCACAAGTCCTCGCGCCCGCCTTTCTTTTTACTGCTGGACGCCTTGCAGGACCCGCAGAACCTGGGCACCTTGCTGCGCACGGCCGAGGCCGTGGGTATCCATGGCGTCGTCATGCCGCAGCGACGGGCGGCTGCGGTGACGCCGGCTGTGGTCTCCGCCTCCTCGGGGGCTTGCGAGCATTTGCTGATCGCGCAGCATAACCTGGCCCAGGCGATCGATGAGATGAAGCGGGCCAATATCTGGGTGATCGGTTTGGAAGGGGGGCAGGAGGGACAGCCGCCTGGCCAGGTGCGCCTGGATGGGGCGCTGGCCCTGGTGGTGGGCAGCGAGGGCGAGGGCATGCACCGCCTGGTGCGCGAGTCTTGTGACCTCTTGCTGCGCCTGCCCATGCAAGGCCAGGTCGAGTCGCTGAATGCGGCCGTGGCCGGGTCGATTGCGCTCTACATGGCCTGGCAGGCTCGCGGTTTCGCCTAGATGGCCAGCCTTCGCCAGATCGGCAGGCGGGTGAAAGGAGAGTTGGCCTATTACCGGTGCTTGATCGCCAACCCAAGGACGCCGAAGTTGTCTCGACTATTGCTCGGCGCCGCGGTGGCCTATTTTGTCACTCCCGTCGATCTGATCCCTGATTTCATCCCCGTTCTGGGCCAATTGGATGACCTGCTCATTGTCCCAGGCCTGATCTGGCTGGCGCTGCGTCTGGTTCCGGCGGCAGGAACAGTGGATTGCCGCCAGCTTCAACGTGGCTCTATTGACTCGCCCATCCAACGCGGTTAAACTACCTTTTCGCCTCGGCTGGCTGCTCCATTGGTTGGCTTTGGTATAATCCTGCGCGCCTTGCGCGGGTTTCCTTTAACAAATGAATATGCCGACGTAGCTCAACGGCAGAGCAACCGCCTTGTAAGCGGTAGGTTATGGGTTCGATTCCCGTCGTCGGCTTCCGTAAGTTCCACCGTTTCAGCTACGTAAATTCGGTGGAGCTTACGGTGGAACTTTTGGACAGGTACCCAAGTGGCCAACGGGGTCTGACTGTAAATCAGATGGCGTATGCCTTCGGGGGTTCGAATCCCTCCCTGTCCACAGTCGGTGGAGTTGCGCTTTTTGCAACTCCAAGAGCAACGCCAAACAGTTGCTTCGCAACAGTTTGACGTTGCGACGCCCTCATAGCTCAGGGGTAGAGCGCATTCTTGGTAAGAATGAGGTCATGGGTTCAATTCCCATTGAGGGCTCTGGAACATGAAATCATCGATTGGATATTAAGGAGAGCAGAGCATGGCGAAGGAAAAATTTGATCGCAGCAAGCCGCATCTGAACGTGGGCACCATGGGGCACATTGACCATGGCAAGACCACGCTGACGGCTGCGATCACCAAAGTGGCGGCGATGCAGGGCAAGGGTGAATTCCGGGCCTATGACACCATCGACAATGCGCCGGAAGAGCGCGAGCGCGGCATCACCATCAACATCACCCACGTCGAGTACCAGACCGACAAACGGCACTATGCGCACGTGGACATGCCGGGCCACCGGGACTACATCAAGAACATGATCACCGGGGCGGCCCAGGTCGACGGCGCCATCCTGGTGGTGGCTGCGCCGGACGGCCCCATGCCGCAGACGCGGGAGCATGTGCTCCTGGCGCGCCAGGTAGAAGTGCCCAGCATCGTGGTGTACCTGAACAAGACCGACATGATGGATGACCCTGAACTGCTGGAACTGGTGGAACTGGAGCTCAGGGAACTGCTGACCAGCTACAAATTCCCCGGGGCAGAGACGCCCATCGTGCGCGGCTCGGCGTTGAAGGCGCTGGAGAGCAAAGAGACCGACCCCAACCATGAAGACTATGCCAGCATCCGTGAACTGCTGCGCGTGATCGACGAATACATCCCGGAGCCGGTGCGCGAGGTGGACAAGCCCTTCATGATGTCCATAGAAGACGTATTCTCCATCAAGGGCCGTGGCACCGTGGTAACCGGACGCATCGACCGGGGCAAAGTGAAGCTGAACGAGCCGGTGGACATCGTGGGGCTGCGCGAGAAAGCGGGCAGCACCGTGGTGACCGGCATTGAAATGTTCCACAAACAGCTGGATGAGGGCCTGGCGGGCGACAATGCCGGGTTGCTGCTGCGCGGCATTGACCGCGACCAGGTGGAGCGCGGCATGGTGCTGGCCAAGCCTGGGAGCATCACTCCGCACAAGAAGTTCATGAGCGAAGTGTACGTACTGAAGCGTGAAGAGGGTGGGCGGCACAAAGCCTTCTTCACCGGCTACAAGCCGCAGTTCTACATTCGCACGTTGGACGTGACCGGCGAAGTGACCCTGCCGGAAGGCGTGGAGATGGTGATGCCGGGCGACAACACCAACCTGCAGGTCGAACTGCAGACTCCGGTGGCGCTGGAGCAAGGCTCCAAGTTCGCCATCCGCGAAGGCGGCCTGACCGTGGGCGCCGGCGTCATCACCAAGATCTTGGATTAGGTTGAAAGACCGTTAGGACATAGCTATGGCTGGCAAAAAAGGTATACGCACGATCATTACCCTGGAGTGTACGGAGTGCCATGAGCGCAACTACACATCAGAAAAGAGTCGCCGTAACGATCAAAATCGTTTGGAGATGAAGAAGTTTTGCCCGCGCTGCAAGGTCCATCGTTTGCATCGCGAGACGAAGTAAGGTTCGTTCGGCGAGGCGTTGGCAACGTAGGCGAGTAGCTCAATTGGCAGAGCACCGGTCTCCAAAACCGGGGGTTGCGGGTTCGATTCCTGCCTCGCCTGCCTGTAGCATCTGGAGTGAAATGCCGCGGAGGACGCGGCGTTTTAACCTAAAAGAGGTAATGGCATGACTGTGATCAAGCATCGTGAACCGAACCGCATCCAGCGCTGGTTTCGTGAGACCATGAGCGAACTGCGCCGCGTGTCCTGGCCTACCTGGCCGGAGGCGATCAACCTGACCAAAATCGTCATCATTGTGATGCTTATTTCCGCCTTTGTTTTGGGCGGCCTGGACGCGATCTTTGAAGATCTCTTCGTCACATTTTTGAGACGATAGAATTGGATTCGGTGAGATGAATGGTACAAGACGACGAGACTCTGGTGCCTGAACACCAGGCGACGCCTGAAAACCCGGCGGCTGAAGAGCCGGCGGATCAAATGGCCGAGCAGCCGGTGGAAGCCGAAAGCAATCCCGAGGCTGAAGCCGAATCGCGCATGCTGGAGCCGGAGTCGATCGCAGGCGAGGATGAGCTTCCCTTGGATGAAAACCCGCCGGTGGACGCCGAGGAAACAGCCACATCCGACGAACGCGATCTGACCACCGCGGCCGACCAGGAGATGGATGTTTCGGAGCGCCTGGGCGAGGAACCGGTGAGCGGAGATGAACCTGCCGTGGAACCCGTGCAGGACCTTTCCTCGTCTGACCTGGAAGAAGAGGTTATCGAGGCAGAGGTCACCAGGCAGCGGCCAGCCCGCGAACGGGTCGAGGATCGTCCTTCGCGATTAGGCGATGAGGGTACTCCCGACTTCAGCCAGATGCCGCAGCCGGATCCCCAATCGGACGGCCGGGCCTGGTACGTAGTGCACTGCTACTCCGGCTATGAAAACAAGGTGCGCCACAACTTGGAACAGCGCATCGAATCGATGGGCATGAAAGACAAGATCTTCGACGTGGTTGTGCCCACGGAA
Organism: Anaerolineales bacterium; assembly: GCA_040902205.1. Taxonomy (GTDB): domain Bacteria; phylum Chloroflexota; class Anaerolineae; order Anaerolineales; family UBA11579; genus JAMCZK01. Next base: position 210,930 of record JBBDXR010000033.1, read on the forward strand.
GAAGAGATCGAGGTCAAAGAGGGCAAGCGTCGTACGGTGGAACGCCGCGTGTTCCCGGGATACATCCTGGTCAATATGATCATGAGCGAAGAGTCCTGGTACGTGGTGCGCAATACCCCCGGCGTCACCAGCTTCGTAGGGCAGGGGAATACCCCGCTGCCCCTGCGCCCCGAAGAGGTGACCCAGATCGTGAAGCGCATGGAGGCCGAGGCCCCGCGCATCAAGGTCACCTTCCGCCAGGGCGAGCGTGTGCGCATCGTGGACGGCCCCTTCAACGATTTCCGCGGCACGGTCTCGGAGATCGATATGGAGCGAGCCAAGGTGCGCGTGATGGTGAATTTCTTCGGACGTGAAACGCCCGTTGAATTGGATTTCTTGCAGGTCGAAAAGGCCTGAAAAATATGCGGGAGATCACGGGACACCCGTGAATCGCTAATACCGCAAAGGAGACAGAATGGCAAAGAAACTGAAAGCAGTAGTGACCGTGCGCATCCAGGCTGGCAAAGCCAGCCCGGCGCCGCCCATTGGCCCCGCCTTGGCGGGCCATGGCATCAACCTGATGGGTTTTTGCAAGGAATACAATGCGCGCACGGCCAACCGCGCCGGGGATGTGATCCCGGCCGAAGTGTCGATCTATTCCGATGGCTCGTTCACCTTCATCCTCAAGACCCCGCCCGCCTCTGTGTTGCTGGCTAAAGCAGCTGGCGCGGAAAAGGGGTCGGGGGAACCTAACCGCCAAAAAGTGGGCGAGGTGACGCGCGCCCAAGTGCGCGAGATCGCCGAGATCAAGATGCCCGACCTGAACGCGCACGACATTGAATCTGCCATGAAGCAGATCGAAGGCACCGCCCGCAACATGGGCATCACCGTGATCGACTAACCAATAGTGGGAGGTGGCGAGCAAAAACGCTCGCTACCGGTATGACCACAAAGGAGTATGTATGGCACACAGAGGAAAAAAGTACAAGGCCGCCGTGGCCCAGATCGAAGTCGGCCGCCACTATTCCCCCGAAGAAGCCGTCGCGCTGGTGAAAGCGACCTCCTACAGCAAGTTCGACGCCACCGTCGAGGTGCATATCCGCCTGGGAGTGGATCCCCGCAAGGCGGATGAACAAGTCCGCGACGTGGTGGTGTTACCCCATGGCCTCGGCAAGAAAGTGCGCGTGCTGGTCTTCGCCCAGGGCGACGGGGCGCGCACGGCCCGCGAGGCAGGCGCCGACACCGTGGCGGATGACGAGGCCACGGTCAAGAAGATCGAGGGCGGCTGGATGGAGTTCGACGTCACCATTGCCACTCCTGACATGATGGGCACGGTGGGTAAGCTGGGCCGCGTGCTCGGCCCGCGTGGGCTGATGCCTAATCCCAAGGCCGGCACCGTCGTCGGCGAGAAGGATCTGCCGCGGGCGATCAAAGAGGCCAAGGCCGGTCGTGTGGAGTTCCGCCTGGATAAGACCGGGAATATCCACGTGTCCATCGGCAAGGTTTCCTTTGAACCGAACCAGCTGGCAGAGAATTTCAGCACCCTGATCGACGCCGTGGTGAAGGCCAAGCCGGCCGCCGCAAAGGGCATCTACATCCGCAGCCTGACCCTGTGCGCCACCATGGGTCCGGCCGTGCGCGTGGACCCCTTGAAAGCGCAGCACGTGGTCGTGGAGGAATAGCTTTTTGTAGTAAAATCTCTGCCTGCCCAAGTATCGGGCACCCTGCCAGAGACAGCAGGCGCAGCGTTGCAGAACGCTGCTCAATCCCCTGCCGAGGTAAGGATTTCTGACCGTAGGTTTCTTGACCTGCATAAGAGTCTTTGCTTCGAGCCGGAGCAAAGACTTTTTAGTTAAGGAGGTGAAAGCTTGGCGCTTTCAAAGGAACAGAAACAAAGCATCCTAAGTGAATACGAAGGCTGGATCGGCAAGTCCGAGGCTGTATTCCTGGCCGAATACGCTGGCCTCACCATGTCTGATTTCGACGAACTGCGCAAGCGGATTCGCGAAGCGGGCGGCGAGTTCCATGTGGTGAAGAACACGCTGGGCAAGCTGGCGTTTCAGAAGGCCGGCCTGGACGTGCCTGCCGAAATTCTGCAAGGCAGCACCGCCCTGGGCCTGGCCTTCAGCGATGCCCCGGGTGTGGCCAAGGCAATCGTTGATTTCGCAAAGGATAAGAAGGCGGTCAAGATCAAGGCCGGCTTCCTGGGCAAGCAGTACATGTCCGGCGAATCAGTGATGCGCATGGCTACGTTGCCGCCGCTGCCCGTTGTACGCAGCCAATTGCTGGCGATGTTCAATACGCCCGCTACGCAATTGACCCGCTTATTGGCCGAACCGGGCCGCCGTGTGGCCCAGGTTCTGAAGGCTTACGCAGACAAACCTGCCGCAGCCTAATTGAAATCGAACTCAATCGTTAAGGAGCAAGAAAATGGCAGATCTAAGCAAGTTAGTTGAGGATTTGGGTAAGTTGACCGTCGTCGAGGCCGCCGAGTTGGTCTCCAAGCTCGAAGAGGCCTGGGGCGTTTCGGCTGCGGCCCCGGTGGCTGCAGCCGCAGCTCCCGCCGCTGCGGCGGCACCTGTCGAAGAGAAGACCGAATTTGATGTCTTCATCAAGGATGCCGGCCCCAAGAAGATCGAGGTCATCAAGGTGATGCGCCAGTTGGTCAGTGTGGGCCTGGCTGAAGCCAAGCAGCTGGTAGAAGCCGGCAACGCCAAGGTGCTCGAAGGGGCCACCAAGGAAGTTGCCAACGACGCCAAGGCCAAACTGGAAGCCGCCGGCGCAGTTGTCGAACTGAAGTAATCTTATCCAGCGACGACAGAGGCCGCCTATGGGCGGCCTTTTGTCGTTAAAACCGGCCTCAAATCGTTATCTTTGAGGCTATGATATAGTCATTAATCTTTTGGCAAGAAAATACTGATGGCGACCAGAATACTGATCATTGAAGATGACGATGCAATCCTGAACGTCTTACGCCGCGGGCTGGGATCGGATGGCTACGAGGTGGAAACGGCGGAGACGGGGCAGAAGGGCCTGGCCTTGGCCGCGGGAAACCGCCCTGACCTGGTGATCCTGGATTGGATGCTGCCGGGCATGGATGGGCTGGAAGTTTGCCGGCGCTTGCGCAGCACGGGCAAGGTGCCCATTTTGATGCTCACCGCCAAGGATTCGGTCAGCGACCGCGTGCTGGGGTTGGACGCCGGCGCGGACGACTACATGGTCAAGCCGTTCATGCTCGATGAATTGCTGGCCCGCATGCGCGCTCTATTGCGCCGCACGCAGACCCCCAAGCAGAAAACATACACCTTCGACGACCTGACATTGGACACCGGCACCCGCCGGGCGCAACGCGGGGAACGAGTGATCGACCTGACGGCCAAGGAATACGAACTCCTCGAATTGTTCTTGCGAAACCCGCGCCAGGTGCTTACGCGCGAAATGATCTACGACGAAGTGTGGGGCTACGATTTTGGGGGCGAGAGCAATATCATCGAAGTCTACATCCGTTATTTACGCCAAAAACTGGAAGAGGGCAAAGAGTCCCGCTTATTGCACACCGTGCGCGGCATGGGGTATGTGCTGCGCGAAGACGAATAACGAATGTCTCTGCGGTCCCGGCTGACCTTTTTCTATACCGTTGTGCTTGCCGGAGTCCTGGCCCTGTTCGGTTTGGGCGTGTATGTCCTGGTGACCGTGGTGCAGCTGCGCCAGGTCGATGATACGCTGGACCGCGCCGCCCGCGACATGATTGGGGTTTCGCGCATCGACGCTGAAGGGCAGCTGGTCTTTGTGGCCCGGTCCACCTTCGACTCCAGTGTGATCATCCAAATCTGGGATACGGATAACCGGCTCATCGGCTTGACTTTGCCGGTTGAACCGGACAGCCCCTTGCGCCAGCCTTTCGACCCCGCCATGCTGGCGGTAGAGGAGCCCACCTCCAGTAGCGTCACAGTCTCGGGTGTGCGTTTCAGGGTCCTGTCAGTGGCGCTGAATAACACGGAAGGTGGCTCCGTCGGGGTCCTGCAGGCGGCCACCTCCCTAACCGTGATCGATGCCTTGCGGGATGACATCCTGCGCTACCTGCTGATCCTGAGCCTGCTGGCCATCCTGCTGGCAGGGTTGTTCGGCCTGATCAGTGGCAAACGGGCGCTGGCTCCGCTGTCACGCGTGACGGAGACCGCCTTGCAGATCACGCGGGCCGATGACCTGTCGCGGCGCATTCCCACCGAAGGCATCGTAGACGACGAAGTAGGCAGGCTCATTACCGCCTTCAATGACACCATCGGCCGCCTCGAAAAACTCTTCGCGACCCAGCGCCGTTTTGTGGCCGACATCGGCCACGAATTGCGCACGCCACTTACCGTGATCCGCGGCAATCTGGATCTGATGCGGCGCGCCAGCGAATTTGACGAACTGTCAGTGCACAGTATCGAACTGGAGGTCGACCGGTTGGCGCGCCTGGTGGAGGACCTGTTGATCTTGGCCCAGGCCGAGTCGGGCAAGTTGCCGCTGGATAAGCGCCGCGTGGAGTTGGATACCGTATTGCTGGACGTGTTCAACCAGGCGCACCTGCTGGCCGCGGACCGGGTAAGCCTGGAGATCGGCCAGATCGACCAGGTGATCGTGTGCGGGGACCGCGAACGATTGAGGCAGGTGGCGCTTAATCTGGTTGCGAATGCCATCAAATATACTAAACCCGGGGGAAAAGTATCGGTCAATCTCTTCAAGGATGAGACCCACGCCTATTTTTCAGTCAAAGATAATGGCATGGGCATCCCCGCCGCGGACTTACCACACGTGTTTGAACGTTTCTATCGCGGCGACAAATCGCGCTCCCGCAGCAAAGACGGCGCCGGGTTTGGTCTGGGTTTGTCCATCGCCTATTGGATCGTGCGCAACCATGGCGGCGAGATCGAGGTCAAATCGAAAGCAAATCGCGGCAGCACCTTCACGGTGCGTCTGCCGCTGGCCGGGGCGGATTGCGCCGACGCCACCGGCGAGCTTAGTGCGCTTCCGCCACGCGTTGCGCCGCGCGAGCGCACAGGCTAGCCCCGCCGGCATTCAGCCATTCGTCCAGCACGGCGCTATGGCCTGACCCGGCAGCCGCGTCGGCATAGATGTTTTCTCCCCAATATTTGTAGTCCACGGTTTCCTGGGCCCACTCACCTTGCTGGCGGCTGGCACCCGCGATCCCGCCGTTGTAGCCCGCCAAGGCCATCCCGGCATCGCTTGCGAAATGGGCGAGGGCGCGGTTGAGATAGTCGAGCCCTCGGGCAGCATTCGTGTCCGGATCAAAGCGATCTTCACCGAGGGCGAAGTGGTAAGGCATCACTTGAAAGAGGCCGCTGGCGCCGGCCGGCGAGATGGCCAGTGGATCTCCACACGATTCGATTTGCATCACCGTGGCCACCAGATTCGGATCCAGGTCATATTGATCGGACCAGGCAACGATATCCGGTTCCCAATGCAGTACTTGGGGCGTGAAGAGACGAGCCAGGATTTTCGTTTCCATTGGCGCTGGGCTCAGGGAGATCTGGCTCAGCGCCAGGAACAATACCGCCCCAAAGAAAGCTGCGCTGAACGGGGGGAACAAGAAGACGGAGAGGCAGCCTGGTCCAGGGGCTGCCTCTCCGTCTTGGTACGGTTCCTCGGAGGGGAGAAATCCGCTTTCCACGATCTAATATTCGCCCTGGTCGACCGCCTGCTTCTTGCTTTGCGGTACCAGACCCTGATACATGGCGGGCTGCACCGCGCGGCCGCTCTGCGCCGGCACATTGCGGCGCATGGTGGGCGCCGTGTAGCGCTGCGCACTGGACTCGGAGGCGAACAGCTTGCCGCCCGCAGTGATCAGCGTGCCGATCACCAGCACGCGGATCAGCCACACCAAGACGGCCACGAAGGCAGGCACCACGGCCAGCAGGGTCTCGCGGCCCAACAGGGCATTGCCCAGGCTGGCGTGGTTCACGATGGCCACGGAAATGCCCCACCAGGTGAGGATGGCGTTCATCGTGGCGGCCAGCAGCCAGGCGGCGAACAGGTACCAGACTTCCAGGCCTTGCTTGGCCTTCAGGTTGGTGCCGTTGCTGAACATGTGGGCGATGCCGGCGAAGTCGATAAAGCAAAAGGCCAGCGCCAGAATGGTGGCCCAGGCCAAGCCGCCAAAGCGCAGGTCGCCCAGCAGGTCGCGCATGGCGAATTCGGTGGTGCTGAAGTTGAACGCCTCGAAGGCGATCAGGGCCGCGGCGATAAGCAACCCCCAGACCAGGTTGCGCTGCATGCGAACAGGCAAGTTCAACTGGCTTAGCAATCCTCGATTGACCATCTCTTCTCCTCTGCCCCAGGGGCGTTATTGGCCCAGGGCAAAAACAAATGTTCTAAAAGATGGGCAGAGTATAGAACAGAAGTGCTAAACGAGTCAAGCGCTGGGTATGGTGGCGGGTCAATTGACTCGCCCCATATCTACGTATAATCCGCTCGTGCCGAAGAAAAGCGCAGGCATCCTGGTATATCGCAAACGAGAAAGCCCCCCAGAAATCTTTCTGGAGGTCTTTCTCGTACATCCCGGCGGCCCGTTCTGGGCCAAGAAGGATGCCGGCGCCTGGACGATCCCCAAAGGCGAATTCGACCTGGAGGATGCCTTGGCCGCGGCTCAGCGAGAGTTCAAAGAGGAGACGGGTTTCGATATTGCCGGCGATTTCAAGCCGTTGGCCCCGCAAACCCTGAAATCCGGCAAGGTGGTGTATGCCTGGGCCGTGGAAGGCGACCTGGACGCCGCGCAGGTGCGCAGCAACCTCTTCGAGGTTGAGTGGCCGCCGAGATCCGGCAGGCGCATGCAAGTGCCGGAAGTGGATCGGGGCGGCTGGTTTTCGGTGGAAGACGCGCTAAAAAAGATAAATCCGGCGCAAGCCGGATTTATACGGGAATTGGCCCAGTTTCTGGGTATTCCTCTGGAATAGGCATTTCGTTCATGGCAGCGGACTTCGCAATGGCGAAGTCCGTGCTGTGGCGGGCGATCAGATTGGGGTTGGCGCTGCTCATCACGATGCTGTCTTTGCCGCGCTGCACCTTGGCCTTCGCAGCGGTGGCCTTCCATTGCAGCGTGAAGGTACTCCCGTTGGCCGATGAACCGATTACCGAGAACTTGGCGCCGGGCAGGCTCTTCTTGAGCAGGGTGTTGTACCAGGCGTAGATAGCTGACCGGCCGGTGCGCGTTTGGCCGTTGTGGGCGTGTTTGGCGGTGTTCTTCTCATACAGTACGGTGACTTTGTTGGGGTCGCCGCTGTTGAGGGCGCTGAGGTAGCGTGCAATGATGTCAGGTTTGGGGGCTGGCGGCTCTTCGTCACCCTCGTCGGGCGCCGGCGTGGGCGCGGAACCGGTGGCCCAGTCGTAATCGCGGACGGCGCTCCATAGCCCGCCGCCTTTTTCCTGCGCCGTCGCCATCTCCCAGAAGTTGGCGCCGGGCAGCTGCAGGTCACGCGCCGCCGCCATGAAATCGTTGAGCTGCTGGGGCGTAGGCGCCCAGGACCCTTGGGCATAGGCGCACCCGGTGGGCACCACGCGGATGCCGGCTTTAATGGCGCGGTATTCGCCGTAGGATTTCTTGAGCTGCTGGGCCGGGTTCATCGAACCCACCCAATACACCTGCGGCAGGGCGAAATCGCAATAATCCAGGAAGGCTTTGAAGGGGAACTGATAGTGCACCGTGGGGTAACGATAGGTGCTAAGTCCGATGGGGAAACCCGGCAGACCTTTGCGCAGCTCCTGCATGTACTTGCGCGCTTTGGCATCCATGCCTTTGGCTTTGAACTGGGCCTCGGCATTCACCACGAAGCCGTCCAGCTTGAATAACTGCACTCGTTCGACGGCCTTCCTGGCTTCGGCCGGCGGGTCGGAGCCGTAGACGTACTGCCAGCCCCAGGCCCCGATGCCGCGGGCGCGCAGGGCTGCCACCAGAGCGGGCACCATGTCCACGCCGTTGGTAATGTTGTAGCTGTAGCGGCCATCGGCCACCTTGATCAGCACATGCGTCAGCTTGGCCGCCTTGGCCTGCTCGGCGATGGCGTTGGCGTCTCCGCCCGCCACGCGTTTGACCTGCCAAAGGAAGACGCCTTTACCGGTTAGCATAGTTGGATGGTTGGGTAGTTCGATAGTTGGAGGTGCAGGTTCTATGCCAGGCAAAGAAAAGACAGATCTGATTGCTGATTTTGATCTAAGATTTTTCGATTGCCATTCCTCTAATTCTTGTCACTTCGAGTGAGGCCGCTTTGCGCCGTTTTAATGGCGCAGGCCGACGAGAAGTTCCTATATCGCGAGTCATCAATGGAGGATTGCTGGAGATGAGGTGTCGCAAGGAACATTGAGGGTGATTGCATATTTTCCTCCTGGGGGCCGCTGGCCCCCAAACCCCCGCTGGGGGAGATTGCATCTTCCCCCAGACCCCCTTCGCAGAGAAGATGGCGCTGCGGATGCATCCAGCCTTGTCCTTCGAGTCGCTCGCCTGCCTGACGGCTTGCTCGCTGTGTCAGGGCCCCTCCTGTTGGGGGGCTGTATGGTCACCCCCCCAAACCTCCCGTTTGGCATACGCGGGCGAATTTAAAGTAGGTTGCGGCCCAACCCCTCATAGTGAAGAATTGATGCCCGGCGACTCAAGCAGGCTTGCGCCTGAGCGTGGTGCCCGCAGCCAGCGCCAGTAGCGCCGCCAGCCCCCAGGCGGCGTTGGCCACCAGGGCCGAGTCGGCCTGGGCGACGGCGATGCCGGCAAACGCCCACACGAGTACGAGGGCGTAAGCCCAAAGGGGAAAGAGGGTTTATGTTCCTGATCCGATTTTAATCAGGGAAATTATTATTGTTCTTTAGAATTTTTTCAATGTGCCGCTTTAGTTCGGGTATGTCCTTTTGGATCGTATTCCACACTTCATCCAAGTCAATACCAAAATAGTCGTGAACTAGTACATTGCGCATAGCGACGATGGGATTCCAGGGAATATCGACGTGAATTTGGCGCATTTCTTCTGAGATTTTCGATGCGGCTTCGCCGATGATTTGGATATGGTAAAGCATCCAGGTTTGGATAAGATCGTTCTTTGTAAATGACGAACGACCTTCTTTTGAGTACTTCTCAATTCGTTCGATCGCTTCGAGGATATCCTGCAAGCGTTCGATATCGCGTCTCACAACTTGACAGCCTCTTCTAAAACGCGTTGGCGGATGCGCTTCTTAATACCGTTCTCTGTGACGACGTCTACATCGATCCCCAATAGATCTTGAAGGTCCAACAGCAATCCGGCATGGTCTAAAAGCGTGCGGCCGGGTTCCAGCTCCACCAATAGATCCAGGTCGCTGTCCGTAGTTGCCTGGCCACGGGCAACCGAACCGAAAACGCGTACATTTCTGGCGCCGTGCTTGGTCGCTATTTCCAATATTCGGCGGCGGTTCTTTTCAAGAATCCTGCTTATTTCCATGTTGACCTGCTTCCCATTATAGCTTGCGGCCGAGTCCGAAGGTTTACAGTGATGGAGGTTGCCACGCCTGCCTGACGGCTTGCTCGCTGTGTCAGGGACCCTCCTGTTGGGGGGCTGTATGGTCACCCCCCCCCAAACCTCCCGTTTGGCATACGCGGCGAATTTAAAGTAGGTTGCGGTCCAACCCCTCATAGTGAAGAATTGATACCCGCGAGTCAGGCGGGCTTGCGCCTGAGCGTGGTGCCCGCGGCAAGGGCCAATAGCGCCGCCAGCCCCCAGGCGGCGTAGGCGACCAGGTTCGAGTCGGCCTGGGCGACGGCGATGCCGATGAAGGCCCAGACGAGCACGAGGGCGTAGGCCCAATCGCGTTCCCGCACCAGCATGGCCGCGCCCAGCGCGCTGGCCACGGCCAGCATGATCACTGCCCAGGCTTCGCCGCTGATCCCAAACCCATCCCAATTGAGGAAGTAGAGCAGCTGCGAGGCGTTGGCAATGGTAGCCACGGAGATCCAGCCCAGGTAGATGCTGAAGGGCACTTGCACGCACCAGCGGAAGGCGGCGCCCGGTTTGCGGGCGGCCTTCACCTGGCGATAGATGGCGATGAGCGCGAGCAACAGGGCGGCCATGACGAAGATGGTGGCGGTGAAGTACTCGTAGTGCCAGAGGGCGATCCAGATGGCGTTGGCCAGGCTGGCCAGCCAATACAGCGGGGCGATCCCGTCCAGCGTTTCGTTCTTGCGCTGGGCGGGCAGGGCCTGGTAGACGGCGAAGGCCAGCAGGCCGAGGTAGATGAGGCCCCAGATGGCGAAGACGTAGCCGGCGGGCACGAAGCGGATGGGGAAACGGTCCGAGATCTCGCCGGTGGTTTGGCCGTTGAAGGGCAGGATGTTGGCCAGGGCGTTGACGGTAAGGGTGGCGAGGGTGAAGAGCACAGTGAGGATGCGATTGGTTTTCATGAGCGGTTCCTCCCAAAATAAAGCCCGAAACATCAGCAAGATTCTAGCACCGCAATAAATCCCTCGCTGAAATTTATTGCGCGGTGTAGCCTCCGTCTGCCAGGTAATACCCGCCGGTGAGGAAGGTGGCCTGGTCTGAGCAGAGATAGGCAACCAGATCCGCGACTTCTTGCGCTTCGCCCATGCGCCCCATGGCATGCAGCCCACTGAGATAGGCCTGGGTCGGCTCATCCAAAGCATTTAGCAGCGGCGTTTTGATAAATCCCGGACCCACGGCATTGATGCGCATTCCCCGTTTGCCATATTCCAGTGCCGATGTTTTGGTAAGTCCCAGCATGCCATGTTTGGCAGTGACGTAGGCCGGTGAGTTCGCCAAGCCTACCGTCCCCAGGATGGAAGCCATATTTACGATGGCGCCACCGCCATGCCTGAGCATTTCTGGAATTTCGTAGCGCATGCAATAGAAAACGCCATTCAGGTTGATCTCAATCACTTTGCGCCAGCCTTCGATCGTGTATGCGCCGGTGGGATTCTGCTCCCCGCCGATGCCGGCGTTGTTGACCGCAATATCCAGGCGGCCGAAGGCTTTCACCGTTTCCGCCACCATTTTCTCCACCGCGGCCGGGTCGGACACATCGGTGTGCAGGTAGATGGCGTCGCTCCCTGCGTTCCTGACCGCCGCCGCCGTTTTGTTGCCGAGCTCATCGTTAACATCGACGACGGCCACTTTGGCGCCGCGCTGTGCAAAGGTGAGCGCGCAGGCTTCGCCGATCCCCGAAGCGCCGCCGGTAACCAGGGCTACCTTGTCCTTAAATTGATTTCCATCTGAACGATTAGCATCTGCCACGTTGGAACCTCCCGGAGATCAAGCGAAATAGATTATCTGGTGCTTTGGTTGTCCCGCTTTTCTATCAGATAGGTCGCTTGTTGGCAAGCCACCGCTTGTTTAGGAAGCTTGCCGCACATGCAAACCCTTGCGCAGCTTCGCTGCCGGCGGGGGCCGAAGGCTAGAGGCGTGGGACCTGCGGCTACTTGTTTGCCATGGAGAAGCGTTACTCGGCCCATTCGCTTCGCTCAGGGCAGGCTCCTACCGAGTAGCTTCTCCCGCGATTGCGCAGCAATCGCAGTGCTGGCGGCTGGGCCGCTGACGGACGCAGGGCCTCTGCGACGACGACTTTGCGCATTGCGGCAAAGCAATCAATCTTATGAGCGATTCGTCAAGGAGATCCCGCCTCTGCCGATAGAATTCTCAAGGGCAAGACGGCAGGCAGCCTGGGCACGGTGGGAGGCAAGAAGCAAGGCAAAGCTGCCCAGCATTTCGGGACTGTGAAATAAGTATGTCACCAGCTAATTGACTTACATTTTATTCTTGACTTACCTACGATTCAATGTATCATATAGCATCAGAAAAGGATACGGAACATGGAAACATACACCACAACTAAAGGGCAAATTGTAATTCCCGCCAAGCTACGCAGGAAATACGGAATTAAAGAAGGCACGAAAATTATTGTTACCGACAACGGAGAGGCGATCGTCCTAAAGCCCATAACAGAACAATATCTTAGAAAACTCCAAGGTTCCTTGAAGGGATCAGGCGCACTTAAGGCGCTTGCCGAAGGGCGTAAAGAAGACAAGGACCGAGAATAAGATGGCAACAAAAGTACTTGATGCGTACGCGCTTCTCGCTTTTCTTGAGGATGAACCAGGGGCCGATGCGGTCAGAGACTTGATACTTAAAGCAGAAAATAGAAAGACAAAGCTCCTAATGACTACTGTCAATTTAGGTGAGGTCTGGTATTCAATTGCTCGTAGATCCTCCCCAACCACGGCCGATGAGTATGTACAAGAAATTGAGACGATGGCTATTGAAATTGTAGACGCCGATTGGATCCTAACACGCCAGGCTGCTCTCTATAAAGTCGCAGGAAAGATCGCTTATGGTGATTGTTTTGCAGCCGCGCTTTCAAAAATCCGAAAGGCGGAGCTAGTTACAGGTGATCGGGAATTCAAATCACTAGAGTCTGAAATCAAGATATCTTGGTTGTAAGAAGGGAAAAATGGTAGCTCTTACTGAAGAAAAATCCCACGATCTATGCATTAAGCTATTACGATCCGAAACGGAAGAAGAGGTTATAGATGTACTAAAGAAGCACCAAATCTGGGAGGACAGATCTGTTTGGAAGCCATATGGAGATATCCCGAATAACCGAGGAATTGTTAGCAACCAGCAAAGCGAACCCGTTGCCGCTTTAGTTGAGAAGTTGGTGAATTCGATTGATGCAGTGCTTACTGTTGATTGCTATCGTTCTAAGGTGGACCCCAAATCATCGGCAGCACCGCAAACAATGCGCGAGGCTGCAGAACGCTTCTACGGGATAAAAGATGGCCATATACAAATCCTTACTCCGTCAGAAAGAACATTGCTTGCGCAGAGAATCCAACTAATTGCATGTGGAACAAAGGAGAATCCCGCTTATACGATAATTGACGATGGGGAGGGACAGACGCCAGGCCAATTTGCTGAAACCTTTCTCTCATTGGTGAAAGAAAACAAGAGCAGTATCCCATTCGTTCAGGGAAAGTTCAATATGGGAGGAACAGGGGTGCTTCAGTTTGCGGGAAGAAACAGCTTCCAATTAATCATTTCAAAAAGAAATCCAGTTGCCCCGGGAAATTCCGAGGATAAGAAGAAATGGGGTTTCACATTAATACGTAGGATGCGCCCTGATACCAATCATCCGCATTCGATATATGTCTTTCTCGCTCCAGAAGGAAACATTCTTAGATTCGAGGCCGATTCCTTACCATTGCGCCCTGGTAAATATCCCCAACCGTACGAGGAACCGCTAGCTTCGGGCAGCTGCATCAAGATTTGGAATTATAAAATGCAAAGGGGGTTGAAAAGCATTGCTACCCTCGATTTAAGATACGAGTTAGAGGAATTTTTACCCGAGCCCGTACTGCCAATAAGGATCTATGAACGCCGACCGGGCTATAAGGCTAACTACTACGATACAACAATGTCCGGTTTATCAGCCGTTTTGGCTGACAAACCACAAAACATAGAATTTTCCGATTCCAGCCCATTAAAAATTAATAACGTAGGAGATGTACAAGTACGGTTAGTCGTAATCAAAGAAATGGAAAATCCTGATTCTGCTGACAGATATCCAGCAGGTTTGTTCTATATTGTGAATGGACAACTCCAAGGGTACCAAAATAAGAACTTTGTTGCTCGAAAAACTAAATTTGACTACATTTCATCCTCACTTATTGTAATGGTCGATTGCATAGATTTACCCCAGGAGGTAAGGGAAGACATTTTTATGGCTTCACGGGACAGAATGCGCGAAATTGAGGAGAAATCAGCTATCGAAGGTGCATTGATTGAGTATATTAAAGACCACCCTGCTATTAAAAAATTAAACGCGATAAGACGGCAAAAAAGGCAGGAGACTGCGCTTTCCCAAGAGGAAACCTCAAAAATCTTTCAAAGTCTGGTTAGGTCCGATCCAAGCTTAGCTAGCCTTTTTGGAAAAGGTACTTTAGTCAAAGTCCCTGGCAAAGATATCACTGACGAAGAACCCTACGAAGGAAAGCGATTTCCAACTTACTTCCGAATTCACGATGAACCTAAAAACGGTCTTATTCGGAACTGCCCCATTAATAGAAGCTGCCGAGTTGAATTTGAGACGGATGCGGAAAATGGATACTTTGATAGGTTAGAGGATCCCGGCCATATTGAATGTCATGGCATACCACAAAAACTCTCTCAGAGTCTTGGGAATGGAAAGTCTATTTTGAAGTTCGGCTTACCCGAAAATGTAAGTGTTGGTGATGAATTCAGAGTAAAGGTAGAAATCAACGATATTTCTCGGGTTCAGCCTTTTGAATCCGATTTTCGCATCCGAGTCGAGGAGCCTAGTGAAAAAGGTGAACCAAGTGACCCATCCCCGCCAAAGGGAGCAGCTCTTGCTGGAATCCCCAATATTAGAAGGATCCATCGCGATCAATGGGCAGCTGAAAACCTTAATGAAAAGTCGGCTTTAAAAATCAGCAATAGCGGTCAGGAGGATGGGGGTTTCGATGTGGCGATTAACGTAGATAACATTTATCTACAAAACGAAATAATAAAAAGAAAAAAGCTAGATGCAAAGTTATTAAGTTATTGGTTTGAATGGGGACTGGTTTTGATTGCCTTGGGAATGATTAAGGCCGAAACAGATCGAAAAGAAACAAAGCCTTCGAATCAAGAGAACGAACAGCAGGACGATATTTTTGAAAGGATTAACAGAGCAAGCGAAGGAATTGCCATAACGCTAATTCCTATCATTTATCATATGAGTCAAAAAACTTTCGTTGATGACCAGCAATATTAAGCGAGTCGATGAAACAAAAGAACCTCACGCGAAGCATCCCATTCACGACTGCTGCTATACCACTTTCGGTTTGGCACCTCGCGCCAGAGTCTTTTCCTAAGAATCGTTAAAGGAAACTCTTCGCGATAACCTGCCCGTTCCATCGCTTCCAGATACCGAGATAACTGAACACGCACATTTGAGAATCCGATTAGTTGAACAATTAGCGCATTTGGGTGGGCGACTTTTGCGACCGAATTAAAAGCACTAGTAATTAGATCAAAGTATTCTGAAATTCCCGTTTTTGACCTTCCCCCTAAGGTATAGCCAGACGAGGGAAGAGAGTCCTTGATTCCGCCAATGTAATAAGGAAGCGATGTCTCTTTCCTACTAGCGATTTGCCATTTATTGTAAAGCACATGAACGCCCGGATATGGAGGGGAAGTAAAAACCAGCTTTGGCTGGCCTATCAACCTAGCTATCCTCAAATCGGCTTCTATTCCCGTTACTCCTTTATTCAATAACTTTTTCCTAGCGGATAATTGCGCTTTAGTTGTGCCTGCTTCTAGGCAAGAATTCTCGAACTTACTTAATCCCAAAACAATTCGGTCAAATTCAGTTTGCATTCTTCTTTTTACTTCATAGTAACTTGGAAATCTATCTCGATCGTTTAAATGTGTTTGATAAACTAGGAGCATAACAAAGCGAGCTAGTCGTCTTGCGCGTACTGTTGAAAGGTTGGCGACTCCTTCTAACAGGCTGTCGATAAAATGAAGTAAGTGTTTAGGAAAATGTTTTTTTAACTCAAGAATCTCCAAGCTTGCGATTTCTGTTCTAGGATTTTTCCTAGCAACATTTATCCAATCTTGAACCTCAGAAACGTCATTCTTATTTACAGGGGTAGTCTTAATTTGTGCAACAAGGTATGCAAGGGAATTAATATCAACGCCGAGGGCGTTTCTTCCCATTGCAAGCGATTGGACCATGCAAGTACCCCCACCCATGAAGGGATCGAATACCCAGTCGCCAGGCAAACTGTATCTATTTACTATTTCCTTAGTTAAATCTGGAGAGAATCGAGCTGGATAGTTATATAGGCTATGAGTAAGACCGTCAACTAGTCTATGAGATCGAAGACTCTCAATAATCGTAGAGGAAGTAAGCATTGTGAGGTGTGAAGTATTGTTCCGCCTGGTAACTTTAATTCGTTCAAGTATAGGTCTTCTTCAATGGAAACGCAACAGCTAATGTTGTTTGACCTTTCTTAATTAGCTAGCATCTTGACCATCTCATAATACTCGAGGTTCGCTCGCATCTTGGGCAAACACATCAGCAACATCCCCCAACAGCTCTGCCAGAATTTGTCGTCGCAGCGCCGCGACCGGATAGGCAACGGCTCGCTTGTGCCCTCCTCCTGGCGATCAAACAGCGGCCGCGGCTCGGCCTTGCCGGTCTGTGCGGCTATTGTTGGCGGCCTGCTCCTAGCGCTAGCGGAAGCCGAAGGGAGCGTGCCTAGGGCAGAAATTTCGCCTATTCCTCATCCTCTTCTGCGCCGCCGGAACCTTCGCCGAAATAATCAGTATCTACATCCTTAAGTTCATAAGTAGTACTTGTGGTTACTCCCACACCATGGTCAATCATCAGTTCGGCAAGCCTGGTGCCATCAATGAGTACCACCTTTATGTCGATACTATTCACATAGTCGCGCGCTTCCGCTGAAAACCTCGCGGTGGTTATGAAAATCCCCTTTTTTGCTCGTTTCCCCTGTAATGCGCCAACAAATTTTTGAATTTCTGGGCGGCCTATCGGTGCAGCCTTCCTCCACTTTTTTGCCTGAATGTATATACTATCTAGTCCCAATCTGTCTTCGTCGATTATTCCATCAATACCTTCGTCGCCGCTTTGGCCCACCACCCGTGCGGCATCCCGTTGAGACCCACCATAGCCCATCTTAACCAGTAACTCAACGACCAACTTCTCGAAAAACCCTGGGGTGCTATTAGTGACGTATCTAATCAGGCTTTCGGAAAGATCGGTTCTAATTTTTTGATAAGCATTTTCGAGCGCTTCCTCCGGTGTTAGCTCTCCCAAGTCCTCATCGCGAATCTCACCTTCGTGATCACGAACAGCCTCGCGGAATTCAATGTACTCTGGGAACTGGCGGAGAAAGCCCATATCTATTTTGGCAGGGTTCCTTGCGAGAACCTGATTTCCCCGTTCTGTGATCTTGAAGCACCCCCGTTTTGGATCCTCGAGAAGCCCGGCCTTCTTCAAATACGTCCTTGCCCAACCCACGCGGTTATAAAAAACTGGTTGCTGACCGCTAGGGAGCAACTTGGCCTGCTCTTCTTCAGAAAGCGAAAAATGTTCCGCTAACTGATTGGTTGCATCGTGAATCTCATGAATCTGCCCGTCTCCAGTCAAAGCCAGGAGGGGCAACATAATTGATTGAAAATCTGGGATTGCCATTTCCTAAGACTCCCTAAAGAGATGTTTTAATACTCTCGTTTCCTCAATGAATTCCTTCAGTGAATGTGGAAATCTTGAGTGGTTTATTTGGCCTACTAACAATACATTCACCCTACGCTCACCATCTTCCGTCATGATTATCTTTCCCCTAAAATTCGAAAACACGAATTGCCTTGGAATACTTCCACCTGCATTTAAATTGCCTCTGTGGGCAAGGTGAATATTCCCTGAATTATCTTTCATAAAAATCCCACCAGTTCTTCGGTTTCTGCCGCTCAAGGGAGGGTTTATTTCGCAATCAATGCTCATACTAGCCTTGGGCTCTCCTAAGCCAAATACATTCCAATACCTACGGCCTGTAGACTTACTGCCGGCAACCTTTCCAAAATGAGCCCATAGGCAAAGATCGGGAAGCCAATAGATCTTCCTCCAAAGTCTGCCGCTTTGAAAGCCTAGCCACGCCTCCCGCGAAACCGATGCTAATTTGCAAATGGAATCCTCAAATGACCTCTGTGCATCGGTGATTTCATTTTCGCTTGTAATAATTTCCACCAGAACCTCCACTAATGCTGCTGGTGTATTACTAAAAAGATTTTAATACCTTCCGAGTCGTTTAATGCCAATCTACTCGTTCATTTATTTCTGCGCTCCGCTTCTTGCCGCCAGCCTCCCATAAGCTCCTCCCAGGAGCTATCGTGGTACCGGCTACCGAGCCGCAGCTCATGCTGTCCACCACCTTGATTTCCGCACCCATTTTCGCACAGGATCCCGTTTCCGTTCAATAATTAGGGTCGGTTTTATCCGACCCGTATTGCGAGCGAGCTTCTTTTGCGAGCGTGGCTCCTCCTCGCCGTAAATTAGCATCGCACTACTCTCGTGTCATGAAGGGAGACAACACATGCTTACTCTCGAGATCCTCTACGCCCTCCTGCAGGGCCTGCCCGCCAAGTACCTCGACTTCCTCGAGCCGCCTTGGCCGCCCTTCGCCCAGCGCATCGAAAACGCCCTCGCCGCTGGCCTTTCTCCCATGCAGGCTCTCCAAGACGCCCTGGACAGTATGAACGACTGGGCCAAAGGCCAGCTTAGAAAGATGCTTTCGCAGGTTCACCCCGTCATGGCTCTGCCCGGCCTCACTTATCGCCAAAAAGAAGCCCTCATCGCTTTGCGCGCCTGCGGGGTCGCCTCGCTCGCCGGTCTCGGCCGCTACCTCATGGCCGATCGCAGCAACCTTCACAAGCGCCTCGCCGTCCTGGTCCGCAAAGGCTACGCCCTCCGCTTCTTCCGCTCCGGCGGTGTAAGCTATTACGCCGTCCCCTCCCGCATGGACAGGCCCCTCAAGACCTCCATCCACGACCTGCTGACCAAACTGATCGAAGAATCTGCGGCCGCACCTCAAGTCGACCTACCAAACCTACCACAGCTACCACAGTCACCATAGCTACCAAACCGCCACAAACCACCACATGTACAAACCTACCACGCGCCGCTCGGTCACAGCCCCCGCATCTAGATTCTGCACCAAAGCGAGCCGGCCTTCAGGCAGGCGAGTGAATCGGAGGACAAGTCAAGAAAATTTTGCCCCTGCCAGTTTCACGCCAGGGGTCACGGGGGAGGCGCAACTCCCCCGGCGGGAGCGTGGGGGCCAGAGGCCCCCACAAAAGAAAAAGAGCGAGGTTACTTCATCTGTTCCGGACTCTTCTATGCGAAGGCAAGGATTTGTGGGTCATGCACTCCCGTGTCGTTTTTTGACGCAGGGGCGCTGGGGCGGCGCCCGACAAAAAGAAAAAATGCAAGATTGCTTTGGCTATTCTGTCTCTACTGTCCGAAACGAGCCTTATCCCTGGAAGGGGTGTGGTGGCTAAAATCAGCAATCAGAAATCAGAAATCCTAATATCCCAACTCCTCGCTGATCTCCTTCGCGCTCCGTTTCTTTCCGCCCCTGCCCAACAACTCCTTAGAACGCGTCGTCGTATCGGCGGCTGCGAACCGGAAGCGGCATCGGCACGCCCCAGCCAAGGACGGCTTCGCCGTCCGCAGTTGCGAGAGCCTGTCCCGAGCGCAGGGCGAGGGAAGGCCGAAGGCCGACGTGGCAACCTCCCCGCTGGAAGGAAATCTAATATCCTAATTCTTCCTTTATTTCTTTCGCCGATCGTTTTCCGCTTGAACCCAATAACTCTTTCCAAAACGTGTCGTCATACCTGCGGGAGCGCACTGGCAATGGCATCGGCACTCCCCAGCCGAGCAGCAGCACCTCCTCCTTGGGTTGCAGGCGCGCCAGCATGCCCCGCAGCGCGTCCCGCCCCGCCAGGCCACTGAGCACCGCCCGGATGTCGTCTTCATCCCCGAGCCATCCAGATATTCTGGTCCCCAGCTGCGACATGACTTCGTCGTAGATCTGGGAGGGCCGCTGGTCGATGATCAGCAGGGTCACGTAGTACTTGCGCAGCTCGCGGGCGATGGTGCTGAAGGTGGTCTGCACCGCCATCTCGCGGTTCAGCAGCTTGTGCGCCTCCTCCACGGCGATGACCAGCGGGCGCGGCTCGGGCTTTTTGCTGTCGCCCAGGTAGGCGTTGGTGGCCAGCTCCCAGCGCTCGCGGATGCGGCGGGTGAGCAGGTTGCTCACCAGCAGGTAATCCAGGTCGCTCTCGTGGGCGCCGAAGGAGAGCACCACGTGCTGGCCGGCCTCCAGTGATTTGACGATCTCGCCGATGGTGTCGGCGGCGGGATGGTCAACGATGTAGTCACGGCGGAACACGGGGCCGAGCTTGTTGCGCAGGCCCTCGGCGGCCATGGTGTTGGCGCCGTTCTCGTCGGCCCAGGCGGCCACGGAATCAGGCGCGGCGACTCGCTTGCCTTCCTCGTTCATGGTCACGGCGCCCACGCGCAGGTTCTTGAACTCCTTGAACCAGGCCTCGCGGCCGAAGGTGGCCACCAGCGCGTCGAGCGTGGTGGGCGTGGTCTCTTTGAGGTTGAGCTCGCGGGTAAGCAGCTCGATGTCCTCGGGCTGGATGTCGCTCATGGCGAACTCCAGGTTGAAGTCCGGCGCCTGGCCGCGGATGGCCGCGCCGCGTCCCAGGCCGACGACGCGCACCTTGCCCGGGAACTTGGTGCGCAGGCCGGTGACCTTTTCGCCGGTGTCGGACGAGGTGCTGTCGAAGCCGTACTCGTTGTGCATGTCGAGCACCAGGACCGAAGCGGCGTTGTTGTGAATGAGGCCGGCCAGCAGCAGGCGGGTGAGGAAGCTCTTGCCGGTGCCGGTGGCGCCGAAGATGCCGGCCGAGCGCTTGACGAAGTTGTCGAGGTTGATCGCCACGGGGTGGCGCTGTTCGCGCGTTTCGCCGATGACGAAGTTGCCCTTGAAGATCTCAGCCACGTCGCCTTCGCTCGCCAGGTAGACGTCGGCATGGTGGGCCGGGATGGTCTTGATCGGCAAGGGGCCTTCGGGTTCGGGGCCGCCGGTGATCATCAGCGAGGGCAGGATCTCCAGGTTGGTGAACAGCGTCTGGCCCTGCAGCAGGCCGGCCAGCTCGGCGGGCAGGCGCTCGCCGGTGACCTCGTCGGCGAAGCGCGGGTCGGTGGCCCCCAGCTGCAGGTCGGTGACCAGGCCGTGGAAGAGCCAATCGCCGCTCTGGATGACGACGAACGCGCCCTCCTGCACCTCGTGCGCCGGCACCTGCAGGCGCACCTGCAGGTTCTCCTTGAGGCTGCCGCCGACGACGAAGCCGATGCGGATGCGGCCAGCTTGCTGTGGTTTAGTCATTGGGCTCTCCCAAGAGAATAAGCATCTAAGATTTTCGATTTACGATTTCAGATTTTCGATCGGGGTTTGTCCGAACTGTTTTTGAGGAGGCGGCCAATATCGAGACGATTTGATTGGCCTCGTCAAGGAGATCGCTAATCCTCTTTTTCGAGACTAATCCAGACTCAACAAGTAATTCCATCCAATAAAGTGATTCGTCCGCTTCTTCGAGGGCGATACCCAGCTTTGATACAAAATCGGCACGAGAACGTCCTCTACACGCGGAGCGGTAATTTGCGCCTACTGCAGTAGCGGAACGCAAAAGCTGTCTGCCGATTACGCCTGCACCTTTCGTTCTTGGCAAGGAATCGACCAGCTTAATTACTCTTAGGCCAAACTGGCGTGTCCTTGTTTGCAGTTCCTGGCGATTCATTTAGATCCCAAATCAAAAATCATAAATCTGAAATCGGAAATGCATCTCCGAGTGCTCCAAGCACTTGCATCAGCACCTGGTAATCATCCCGAAGTAGAGTAATGAGTTCCTGGCTAACTTGTTGCTTCCAGGTCGAGTTTCCAGCGGCGCTGTGCACCGCTGCGGCTTGCGCCACGTGCGCTGCGATGAGCTCGGCGACGGGCAGGTCGGGGTTGCGCAGCAGGTGGCGCAGGTAGCCGAAACGGCCGGCGCCGGTGAATTCGGCCAGTTCGGCGTCGCTGCACTGGTAGAGGACGTCGAGGCTGAGCGGGGCGCGCGGCGGCAGCAGATGGTGGATGGCGCCATCGCGCCGGTAGCCGACGGCGAGCACGCTGATCTCCATGGGCACGGTGCGGTTGGTGCGGTTGTCAGCGATCACGGTAGGGTCCAGCGGGGCGCTGGTGTTGATGATCTGGCGCACCAGCCCGTCATCGCTGATGCTGATCTCGTGCACGATGCCGTAGATGCGGTCCTTGCCGCCCATGGGCGCGTGCACCAGCTCGCCGAAGCGCGGGATCTCCTGGTCGACGATGGGGCAGCCGGCCACGAAGCCGGTGATGCCGGAACGCAGCAGGTGCCCGATCTTATATTCTTTTTCCGCCATAAATTAACTCCTTGTGCGGCCTGGCAGATCTTTAATTGCCTGTTTGTGCGAAACGACGCCCGCCGTCAGCCCTTGAGCACGCCATTCAGCCAGGAGCATTTGCGTCACCTGGTCTTTTTCTTCGCGGCTGACGATGGCAATTTCGTGGGCGCGGTGCAGCGCATAAGGATAACTAAGGATGCCCATCACGTTGCATTGGCCAATGAGCAGCGCGTGCAAGCCATTTAGCATCGCCGCGGATTCGGCCACCCAGGCGGGCATCTCCACGCGGGCCAGCCAGGGCGTCTTTTGGCTGCCCACATTCAGATAGAAAAAGTGCAAGGCCAACGCCCCGTCGTATTTGGGTGAGAGCTGCGACTGCAGTGCGAAAATGGCCGAGCGCGCGCCGGGCGCCAGCAAGCCGGCGAACAGATCGTAATCGGTGACGCCGCGCAGCGGGCGCGAGTGGCGCATGTCGGCCAGCTGGTCCTGCGGCGTGGCGGCCACTTCCAGGGCGCGCACCACCAGGTCGGCGCGCGGCTTATCCACATAGCCGGCGGTGGCGGCCCCGGCGGCATGCAGACTGCGCAGCGCGGCCAAATAGTCCTCGAAGTGCTTGGCGAAGCTTTCCAGCTCATCGGGGTCGCGGCTGCGCCCGCCCCACAGCTCCAGCGGGCCGTCGGTGAGAGTGAAGATTAGCTGGGGGGATTTGGCGGCCAACTCGGCTGTGGCCAATTCGGCCCTGGCCAATTCGGCCAACAGCACTCGCTCGCCTTTATCGCGGGCCTGCGCCACCATATCCTCGGTGTAGCTGCCACGGGCGTCGTATTCGGCTACATGCAGTTCGCTGCGCGTGAACGTCGTTGGCGTTTCCCCTGTGGACGGAGTCAGCTGAATGGCGCCGAGGTTGATGAGGAAGTAATTCATGGCTTCATGGCGGCTGGGGCTGATCTGCGAGCCGTCGGCGGCAATGATAGTGGCCTGGGCGGGCGCGGCGGGCAGGGGGAAAGTGGCGTTCAGCGCTTCGTCCGTTGGCTTGGCGGCACGCAGGAAACTGTCTTCGGCCGCGGCCTGCTCTACCTTGGCGCGCAGTTCGGCGCCTTTGGCGGCGTAGGCAGAGAGCAGCTCGCCAGCATGGCGGCGCAGGATCTCGAGGTGCTTCAACTGGGCTGGCGCGTCGGCAGCCAGGCGCTGGATCTGTTGCTTGACAGAAAGAAAATCGAGTGGCATTATATTAGAACACTTGTTTTATTGTAACTCAGAACCCATCCGCACAAGTCATTGTAATGCGGAGGGCACACTCACCGGCAAACAAGTGGAACGGAGATGAGATGAACGAGGCAAAAGCGTCATTCAACGGCTACTTTCGCAGCCCGGGCGGGAACAAGGACCAGTTCACTTTAAGGCAAGCTGATAATCAAGCGGACAAGGAATTCGTCGCCCGCGTGCAGCTCTTCGTCAGGCTGCTGGAGGAGAACGGCTGGACGGAATGGAACGGCGTCGAGGGCGGGGAGCAGCTCGCCAATGGTCACAGCGGTGCAGAAGCCGAGACGCGCAATGGCAAGACCCTCACGCGCTCCATTGAGCAAAGCTCAGAGCAGCGCTCAGGGCAGGCATTCGAAGTCGAAAGCATCAAGCTGGCCGCGGGCGGCGACCACCCGCGCTGGGTGGTGAAAGGCGGCAACTTCAAGAAGTTCGGCGTGACCTGCTGGCCGGAAACGCTCGAAGCCGCCGGCGTGGCCGAGAAGCTCGATCCGCTGAAGGACAACAAGCCCAAAGGGTCATGGACAGCTCACTACACCGAGCGCCAGAACGAGGAGGGCCGCTGGGTGCCGGATAAGGTGACACAACTGGTCAAGGCCAGCAAGTAGGAACAAAGCCAGAAGCCGAGTCGTTGTGAAGGGTGGAGGGGATCCAAACCAGCCGTGATCGGCTAAAGCCGGATCGCCCCGCTTACTGGCGCCGCCCAATCCAGGGCGCGGTGTTTGGCGATGATTCCGTCTAACACCGCGCCGATGTGCTCGGGCAGCGGGGCGCTGCGCCGCGTGGCCAGGTCGACGTGCACGCCGAGCAGTTCGCAGGTGGCGGCCAGCTCGCCGTCGCCCACGCGCTGCATGAAGTGCATGTAATGGAATAGTTTCGAGTTGCGCGCAATGGCGCGGGTATAGATGTGGATCTCGTCGCCCAGGCGCAATTCCGACAGATGGCGCGTATACATTTCCAGACCAAAGCTGCCGAAGCCGCTGGTGGTGTGGTAATCCTGCCCAAAGCCGAAGGTCTCGTAGAAGCCCCAGACCGCCCTGTCAAAGAAGTGCGTGTACCACATGACGTTCATGTGGTCCATCAGGTCCAGGTGCTTGGCTTCCACGGCAGCCCGGAAAGTGAGGGGTAAGAGACGAAAATCCATGCTGCGATTATAAGTCGGCCGATTTGAGGTGAGGATCACTAAAGGGATTCCTCCCTTCACTCCGTTCGGGGCAGGCTCTGGGCAGGGCCGCTGAAGGCGGCGCGAAACGCCCTCGCTCGGAATGACAAATGGGCTGGAATAAAAAAGGGAGGAAGGTCGACCCCATTGGTATAATTACTCGTTTGTTCGCAGAATTTCACAACGCCCGTGCATTACGGGGGTTGTTTTTGTAGGAGCACACATCATGGCATTAAAAAAGAAAGACCATCTGGAGCTGTACCGCCAGATGGTGCTCATCCGCCGCTTGGAAGAGCGGGCCGCTGAACTCTATCAGGAAGGGAAGATCGGCGGTTTCCTGCATCTCTATATCGGCCAGGAAGCCGTGAGCACCGGTCTGATCTCGGCGCGTACGCCCGAAGATCGGGTGATCACCGCTTATCGTGACCACGGGGTGGCGATCAACTGCGGCATCAGCGCCAAGGAAGTGATGGCCGAGCTGCTGGGCAAAGAGACCGGCATCTCCAAGGGCCGCGGCGGCTCCATGCATATGGCCGATGTGAGCAAGAACTATTGGGGCGGGCACGCTATTGTTGGCGCCCACCTGCCCATCGCGGCCGGCATGGCGCTGGGCGACCAGTACCAGGGCAACCAGGGCGTCACCATCTGCATGTTCGGCGATGGGGCCACCAACATCGGTTTCTTCCATGAGGGGGTGAACTTATCCAAAGTTTGGAATCTGCCGGTGCTGTGGGTGTGCGAGAACAACCAATACGGCATGGGCACGGCGGTTAACCGCGCTTCGGCCGTGGAAGAGATCCACATGAAGGCGGAGGGATATGGCATCCCGCATTCTCGTCTGGATGATGGCATGGATCTTATGAAGGTGCGCGAGGCCAGCGAGAAGGCTCTGGAGCATATTCGCAGCGGCAAAGGGCCTTATTTCCTGGAGATCATCACCTACCGTTTCCAGGGCCACTCGATGGGCGACCCGCAGCGTTACCGCCAGAAGGAAGAAGTCACCAAGTGGGAGAAGACCGATCCCATCGGTATTTACAATCGTTATTTAGTGAAGCAAGAGATCGCCACTAAGGCCGATTTCACTAAAGTTGAAGAAGCCGTCGAAGCTGAAGTGAAGGAAGCGGTGGAGTTCGCCGAAAGCAGCCCGGACCCGGCGCGGGATACCTTGTTCGACTACATGTACACGGACAAGGAGCAGAACCATGGCTGATCGCGTGTACCTTCCCTTTCCGTGTCTTCCTGAGCGGGTTAATCAATGCTCATCCGACCGCGAATCGAGACCAGCGAAGGAATTTCAGGCCCATCTCTCTCTGGCGCGTCAACGATCGCGCATTACCTCCCAACCACCCAATTGATATGAGATCAACTATGCCGAATCACAGAGTTAATCTATGCCCGAGATAACCATGCGCCAGGCCATCTCCGACGCTCTGTGGGAGGAGATGGAGCGCGACGAGAAAGTCTTCATCATGGGCGAAGAGGTGGGCGTGTGGGGCGGCACCTATGCGGTCACCAAGGGCTTCTTCGACCACTTCGGCGCGAAGCGGGTGAAGGACACGCCTATTGCCGAGGCGGTGATCATCGGCGCCGGCATCGGAGCGGCCCTGGTGGGCCTGCGGCCGGTGACCGAATTGATGACGATCAACTTCGCCTTCGCGGCAATGGACCATATCGTGAACGAAGCGCCCAAACTGCACACCATGTTCGGCGGACAGATGCGCGTACCGTTGGTGATCCGCACGGCGGGCGGAGGTGGGCGCCAACTAGGCGCCACGCACTCGCAAACGCCGGACGCCATCTTTGCACATTTCCCTGGCCTGAAAGTTGTTTCGCCCGGAACGCCGTACGACGCCAAGGGCCTGCTGAAGGCGGCGATCCGCGACGATGACCCGGTGCTATTTATCGAGCATGCCGCCATGTACCAGGTGAAGGGCGAAGTGCCCGAGGGCGATTACACCGTGCCCATTGGCGTTTCAAAAGTGCAGCGCGAGGGCAGCGACGTTACTATTGTGAGCTACTGCCGCGGGCTGCAGCTTTCCATGCAGGCCGCCGAGCAGCTGGCCGGCGAAGGCATCAGCGCCGAAGTGGTCGACCTGCGCAGCCTGCGCCCATTGGATATGGGGCCGGTGCTGGAATCCTTCAAAAAGACCAACCGCGCCGTCGTGGTGGAAGAGGGCTGGAAGAGCTATGGCGTGGGTGCGGAAGTG
Organism: Anaerolineales bacterium; assembly: GCA_040902205.1. GTDB lineage: Bacteria > Chloroflexota > Anaerolineae > Anaerolineales > UBA11579 > JAMCZK01. The sequence continues at coordinate 237,582 of JBBDXR010000033.1, forward strand.
GTGAGCCGCTTATACGAAGAGGCCTTCGATTATGCGGACGCGCCGATCAAGCGCGTCGCGCAGAAGGAAGTACCCCTGCCTTACAACCGCGCCCTGGAGCAATCCGCCCTGCCCCAAGTGGCGGATGTGCTCGCCGCGGTGAAGGAGATCTTGTAATGGCTGACATCATCACGATGCCCAAATTGGGTTTCGATATGGCCGAGGGGACCCTTATTCGCTGGGTAAAGAAGGAAGGCGATAAGGTAGAGAAGGGGGAATTGCTGGCCGAGATCGAGACCGACAAAGCCACCGTAGAAGTTGAATCGCAATACAGCGGCGTGGTGCTTAAGCACCTTGTGGCCGAAGGCGCCGGCGTGCCAGTGGGCAAGCCGATCGCCGCAGTGGGCAAGGAAGGCGAGACCGTGGATGCAGGGGCAGCCGGTGGCGGGGATGCTCCGGCGAAGGAAGAAAAGAAAGTTGACCAATCCGCTAATCAAAGGCCATCGGTCAATCAAGAAAAACCGACTAACCGATTAACAGATCAACAGATTGATTCAAAACCCGTATCGGTGGCCAAGCCAATCCCGGTTGAGAAATCCTCCGCCGGCAAAGGGAACCTGCCCTCCGGCGTGCGGGCTTCACCATTAGCGCGCAAGATCGCCGAGGAACGCGGCGTCAATTTGCAGGACGTGCGCGGCAGCGGCCCGCAGGGTCGCATCACCAAGAAAGATGTCGAGGGCGCCAAAGCTGGCGGCATGGCTGGCGTTGCCCTACCCGGATTCCCGGGTTTGGCCATGGACGAGCTCGGCCCGCCGCCCGCGGACAAGCGCGTGCCCTTGAGCCGCCTGCGTGCTGCCATTGGCCGGCGCATGACGCAAGCGCGGCAAGAAGTGCCGCACTTCTACGTGACGCACGAGTACGACATGGACCGCGTGATGGATGCCCGCCAGCAGGCCAATACATTGTTGGAAAGCAGCGGCGAAAGGCTCTCGGTGAACGATTTCGTGATCAAGGCGGCGGCGCTGGCGTTGCGCCAATTCCCCAACCTGAACGCCAAGCTGGATGGCGACGCCGTGCTGCAATTCGGCAGCGTCAACATCGGCGTGGCCGTGGCGGTGGAGAACGGGCTGCTGGTGGTGGTTTGCCGCGATGTCGATCGCAAACCTCTGCGCCAGATCTCCATCGAAGTCAAAGAGATGGCCGAGCGAGTGCGCTCCGGCAAGGTGCAATCGGAGGATATCGAAGGCTCGACCTTCTCGATCAGCAACCTGGGCATGTACGACGTGTTCGAATTTACGGCGATCATCAACCCGCCCGAGGCGGCCATCTTGGCATTAGGCTCAGCCGTACAGCAGGCCGTGGTGAAGGACGGCCAAGTGGTACCGGGTTGGCGCATGCGCGCCACCATTTCGGTGGACCATCGCGTCAGCGACGGCGCCGAGGCAGCCCAGTATCTGCAGGCGCTGGCGAACTACCTGGAGAATCCGGTCGCGCTCTTCATGAGCTGATAGCTGGCCTCGCTTCGTCATTGCGAGGAGGGCGTCTTGAGCCGCCTTTGGCGGCGAAGCCCGACGTGGCAATCTCGTATCATTATTACGTAATGCGCCGATGTGTCGGCGTTATTTCCTCTTGTGACGCCCGTGTTTCTCTGCAGCCCAGCACAAGCTTTCGAGATTGCTTCGCTTTGCTCGCAATGACGGAAGTCGTCATTCCTCCGTTATCATTGCCGTATGGTCAAATTCAGCGTGTCCTCCGAAACCAGCTTCTTGCGAGCCGGTCTCGGCGAACTCAAGGACTATTTGCTGTCCAACGAGGTCTTCTGGAATGCCGGTTCCAGCCAGCAGCTGACTCTGGGTAACCTATTGCTGGCCAAGGAGTACTTGGATGGCGTGGGCAAACTGCCGGCCGCCGAGGCCAAGGAGCTGGCCGCGCACAAGAAGGAATGGCGCTCGGCCTGGGAGAACAAAGCTGAGCGCGAGGTCGGCGCTCGCCTGCGCCAATGGACGCAATACCTCAACGAGCTAGTCGAGCATCCCGACCGGCACGCGTCTTACTACGCCACAGAAGTGCGCGTGCGTATGCTGCTGGAACTGCTGGCGCACGAGGCGCCTGGCGTCCGTAGCCAGCTGGCCGCTGCCGACAGCACGCTGCGCTCGCTCACGGCCAGCGGCGACTTTATGTGGGGCAAAGACGCCGAGGCGGCCTTCCCGAAGGGCAAGTACTGGTTCTTGTGGGTGAAGGTGAAGAGCAACAGACAGTAGCCAGAGGACAGTAGACAGAGGAGGAGCCATGAAGAACAGATCGAATTTAATCAGCCTCATTCTTCCAATAGTGATCTTGGTCATCGCTGTCTTTTTGGATCGCGCAGTTGACTCCCTCAAGAAATACGCGGGAACAACCTTTGATTTTCGTCCAACCATCTGGGCACAGTTGGGTCTGGCGCTGCTGTTTGCTTTGCTGATCGTCGCCCTTTTTCAAGTCGTACTTGTGCGCGGGAGGCCGGCCCCATGGGTGTTTTCCATCCACATTGCCCTTGCCATAATTGTATTCTTGCCTTTGGTCTTCACCTATCTCGTTCCCTTTGATCCCATGTTATCGATCCTATATGGGATACGCGGCCCTTTCATGAGACCTCCCGGTTCTTATGTAGGCATCACTGCCGCCGTCTTGTTTTGGGTGGGGATTACCGGATTGCTTGCGCGCTCAAAGCGGTAAGGATCGCCCCTCTATGAGGGCACGGGAAGTCTGCTTACCGCGTTTCTATTTGCCCGACGCGGACCTCGAACGGCAGGCGGTAGAGGCCGCGCTCCAATCCGTAATTCAGGCGGTTCAAGATGGACGTGGCATAGTCCTGCGAAATGAAATCGTCCTCCGAGCGATAGTAAGAGCCTACAAAAGAGAACCCATCCACGTTCTTGTAAAGCCGATTGACCGCCTCGTTAATTGACTTTCCGGCGCCGGTAATGATGGCCAGGTTCCAGTCCGCGCCCACGGTGAGAAGCTTCTTGGTCCCGTTTCGTTTCACATCCCACAGCCACAGATCTTTTTCGATCTCCGGCTTGTAATCCACGGTGATGTTCTCCGAGATCTGTTCGGTGTCCTCATCCCTGTTCATGTTGAAGATGCGCAGGGAGGTGCCCACCGTGCCGGGCTTTAGCGCCGGCTGCCTGGAGATGGAGGCTTCGAAGAAGTCATTGACCGTCTTGACCTGCGCCAGTTCGGTGAAGAAGGAGTTGTAGCCGGGGCGGTTGCTGCAGAACTCTCCGAAGAAGATCTTGCCGTCTTTCTTGCTCACCAGCAGAGAGGCGTCCCAAATGAACAGGCCTTTGTGCGCCTTGGCCATCTCGTACACGACGGGCGGGAAAGCGATGCGGTTGATCCTGTCTTCCAGATAGATGGGAAAGACCAGGTCTTCGGAGCAGCCCGTTTGGATGGAGAGATTGCCGCTGCCAAAGGATTTATTCTCGATGCCGATGGTTGCAAAGAGCGGCACGCCATCGTAAAACATGATCTCCGGGGTCAGTTCGAGGGCCAGGGGGATAAAGGGCTCCAAAATGAAGCCGAGCTTCTGATATTTGTAGGGAAAGTTCTCCAGCATATCGACGACCTGCGCGTTGGCCAGGTCGGCCACATCGACATCAGGAACGAAGGTCGGCGCGCTGTCATCTTTCCCCTTGAGCACCCAGATCTCTTTTGTTCTGCGCAGGAATTTGATGCCATCCTCGATGGTGGCAAATTCCTTTACGTCCGGCGTGTAGAGCCTGGGGTAATGTTCTTTGACGAACTTCTTGGCGAAGTCGCGGTCGATCTCGAAAAGATAATCTTCCTTGGTGGGGAAAATGCCCTCAAAGGGAAGATGGCGCACTTTATCCGCCCAACGGTACAGATTGTTCTCTTCGAAGAAGACGAAATATCCTTTGGGGTCGGCCTTCAGCAGGATATCGATGACCTTGTGGGCGTCACGGATGTCCAACATCCCCTTGAACAGATCGAGGCGGCGCTTTTTTGCGAAGTCGGTTTCCTCCGCATTCTCGATCTCTTCTTCCATCACGTAGTCTTTTACGTGGCCGATCTGGCCGACGAGGACTTCGTGCCCCTCCTGTTGGAGTTTATACGCTACTGGAAGCGCCAAGCCGTTGTAAGTGATAAAGACGTATTTCATGGATCGCTTCTGCGGTTCTCATTCTATAGGCAAATAGAATCCGCGTCCAGCATGCAAGAACCAACTGAGGGTTGGATTGCATGTTGAAGAGCGAGCAGCAGTTGATGAAATCTGGAAAAGACTACTCGTATTTGAAACGCCAGATGCCAATGGCCAGGAAAACGATACCGAATGCCAGCAGCGCGCCCACTTCCAGCAGTACGTCTTGCGTGCCGAGGCCGCGGCTGATCAGATCATGGAAGCCGCGCATGGCCAGGCCGCTGGGCAGGAACCCGGCGAACTGCTGCATCCATTGCGGCGTGATCTCGATGGGCCACATAGCGCCGCCCAGGCCGGCCAACGGCATGATCAGCAAGGTGCTAAGGCCGTCGATCTGCGCATGGGTGCGCACCAGGGAGGCCACCATCATGCCCAGCCCGGTGATGCTGAAGGTGAAGGCGGCGATCATAAGGATGATGCCCAGAGGTTCGGCGCCCCAATCTACGCCGAACAGCAGCGCGCCGATCAACACCATGATGGAGAACTGGATGATGGCGGCGAGGTACACGCCCAGGAGCTTGCCGGCCATGATCATGCCTTTGCTCACCGGCGTGGTCATCAGCCGGGGTAAGGTGCCCGCCTCGCGCTCCGCCACCAGGCTGCCGGCGCCGAATATGACAAAGAACATGGCAAAAATGACCGCGTTGCCCGGCGACGACTGCTGAAAGCCGTAAGGGCTGTTTGTCCCGGGCTCGTCGCGCTGTGTTTCCTGCGTGGCTTGCACAGTGATCGGCGGACCGGATTGCGTAGAGGCCTGCGCGAGAGTGAGCGCCTGGCGCTGATACTCGGCTTCGCTGGGCGCGCCGTTTAAGCCGGGCTCGAAGAGGCCCAAACGATCGGCCACGCGCAGGCTGGCCGCGGCGATATCCAGGGCGCTGCTCAATTCGTCGAGGGCGGCCTGCACGGCTTGCTCCACCACCTGGCCGGAGACGGCGTTCTCGATATTCGTGGTGAGGTCGAGGGCCAGGCTCTGCCCAGCCAGGAGGCGGGCGCTGAAGTCAGACGGAATGGCGAGGCTGGCAGAGACTTCCTTGGTATCCAGCTGAGCTTGGGCGGTCTCGGCGTCCACCAAACTGAGCTCCAGGATCGGCTTGGCTTCCAGGTACTGGACCAGTTGCGCGCCCAGTTCGCCGCGATCCTGGTTCACTACAGCCAGGCTCCGAGTTTCTATGACCGCGGAGGAGCCGCCGCTGCTCATGGCTGCCCCGATGACCAGGGTGAACACAATAGGCATGGCCAGGCCGAAGACCAACGCAGAACGGCTGCGATACGAAGCGGTTAGATGGCGTAGGGTAATAGTTAGGATTTTGCGCATATCATTTCACAAAACGGCGTTGGAATAGAGGAATGGCCAACAGGTAAGTGACCAGGCCGATCGCCGCCAGGATAGTCGCCTCCGTAAGGATCTCGCTGAAGCCGGCGTTCTGGACGGTGAGCTTTGTCAGGGCATCCATGGACCAGCGATTGACGGTGAGCTTGCTGGCTACATCCAAAATGCCGGTGGTGCCTTGCATCGGGAAGAATGAGCCGCCCAACGCGCCGAACACCAGCGCGACGGTGGACCCGATCACGTTAGCCTGCAACTGATTTCGGGTGAAGGTGGTCAGCAAAGCGCCCAGGCCGCTGGCGGCGAATACGGTGAGGATGACGATCAGAGCCAGGCCGGGTAATGACGTGCCCCAACTCAACTGGAAGATAAAACGCGAGGCCAGCATGAGGATGCCGAATTGCAGCAAGCCAATAAGAAAAGTCCCGCCCATCTTTCCCAGGATGATCTGGCCGAGTGGGGTGGGCGTGGTCATCAGCCGCGGCAGGGTGCCGCTGTTCTCTTCGTCGAGGATGGAACGCGCCCCGGTGAACATCGAGAACATAAGGAAATAGACGGCCATGCCCGGCACAAAATAGGCGAAGGCGTTGATCTCTTGCTGCGCCTCACCCACCTGGCTGGTCTCCAGGATTAACCGTTGTGTCTCGAAATCGAACTTCTCCCGGCTCAATTCCTCCGGCAAGACTTGCGCCAATTGCGCCAATTGCGGCCCCAGGATGGCGGCGTATTCGCCGGCTTGCTGGGCGCTGATCTGCGCCGCCAGATTGACGGTGCTGATGCCGGCACTGATCTGCTCGAGAATGCTTTGCACAATGAGCGGAGCGACCGTGGAAGTGGGGTCGGTATAGATCTGCACTGTGGCGCGGCCCACGCTGGCGCCGGGCGCCTCAGGCAGTACCTGGTCGCTGAAGCCGGCCGGGATGTGTACCACCACGCGCGCCGCGCCCTCCTCGATCTGGCGGCGGGCGGCGTCAAGGTCATCCATCTGCGTTACGTCCAGCAATTCGGCCAGCGCTTCCGAGGTCAGCACCTCTTCGTAGACCTGCCCCAATTGGCCGCTGTCTTCGTTGACCAGAATGACGGCGAGGTCGGTGACGGGCGCTTCGCTGCCGCCGAAGTTGATATTGCCGAAGGCCAGGCCGATCAGCGCCGAGATGATGAGCGGCGCGGCAAGCAGGGTGACCAGCGCCTTGCGGTCGCGCAGGCGCGTGAGGGTGTCCTTCCAGGCAATCAGCAGGGCTTTCATGGGCTCAGCATCCGTAGGGGCGGGTCTCAGACCCGCCCATCATTGCGAGCAAAGCGAGCAATGATAAAGTGAGTGGCTTCATCCCTAGTCTCTTAACGCCCGCCCGGTTAGGTGCAGGAACACTGCTTCGAGGTTGGGCTCTTCCATGCGCAGGCCCAATACACGCGCCCCGGCCTGGTTCATGTGGGCCACAATATCTCCCAGCACGGCGTTGGCATCTTCGGCCTGAACGATCATGCTGCCATTCTCGAATGAGGCGCGATGCACTCCCTTGGTTTTTTCCACGACCTTGAGGATCTGCTCCTTATCGATCTTGTCGCCATCGACGCCGATATGCAGCGTATCGAATTGACCCACCATCCTGGTCAGTTCAGCTTGCGTTCCCAGGGCGATCAGTTTGCCGTGGTCGATGATGCCGATGCGCTGGCTTAATTCGGCGGCTTCCTCCATATAGTGCGTGGTGTATAGGACGGTGAGGCCCTTTTGGTTGAGATCCAACACCGTATCGAGGATGCGGCGGCGGCTCTGCGGGTCAATGCCCACGGTGGGCTCGTCCATAAAGAGGATCTTGGGCTGGTGCAGCAGGCCGACGGCAATATTGATGCGGCGCTTCATGCCGCCCGAATACGTCTCCACCTTTTCCTTGGCGCGATCGCTTAGGCCCACAATCTCGAGTACGGCATCGATGCGCCCTTTGAGTTCCACGCCGCCCATGCCGTACATGCGGCCCCAAAAGGTCAGGTTCTCGCGGGCTGTAAGGTCGGGGTAGAGGGCGATCTCCTGCGGCACCACGCCGATGACTTGCTTGACCTTATCGGCCTGCTTGCGCACCGAATGCCCGTCGATGAGCGCGTCGCCTTTAGTGGGGGTCAGCAGGCAAGAGAGCATGGAAAGGGTGGTGGTCTTGCCGGCGCCGTTGGGCCCCAGCAGGCTGAAAATCTCGCCTTGCTGGATATCGAAGCTCACGCCTTGGACGGCTTGCACTTTGTCGAAGTCCTTGTGGAGATCTTGAGCGCTAAGGATAATTTGGCTCATGACTTCCCTCCTGGTTGGTCAAAAGTTCGGGCAATTCTATCGGGTCTGTGCATGTTTTGGATAACCGTTACTCTGGGTCCTTGGGGTAGGTTGCGTGGCAAGGTGACCGTGTTCTTCCCTATATACGGGATCGCCTGCCAGCGGTTGCGAGGAGGTGCTGCTTGACCCGCACCATTCAGGGAGCGAGGTCTATGGTAAGCTAGATTCCATTCGCTTCTTGGAGGAGACTCAATGAATCGCAATCATTTATTCATCGCCCTTGCCCTCATGGCCGCCGCCGTGCTCTCGGCATGCGCCGGCGGTTCTGCGCTGAGCGCGGACGACCAGATCGCCACGATCGTGGCCGCCACTCTGCAAGCGGGGGGAGCCCCCACGCTGAGCGCCGAGGATCAGATCGCCACGGGGGTTGCTGCCACCTTGCAGGCCCAGGTGGCGCCCACCGATGGATCCATTGGAGCGCAAAGTGCTTTCGGGGACTGCGCCAATACCGGCCAGATCAGCATCGCCTACGTGAAAGATGGCAATGTGTGGATCTGGGTTCAGGGCGGCCCGCACAGCCAGCTGACCAACAACGGGGATGCCAACGACGTGCGCATCTCCCAGGACGGTTGCCGCATAGCGTTGATGCGGTCGGTACCCAACCCGGCCTACGACCCCAATGTCGAATTCCCCCTGCAGTCAACGTTCAATGAGCTCTGGGTGGTCAACAGCGACGGGGTCGGCTTGCGCAAGATGGCCGGCCAGGAATTCTTTGCCACTCTGCCCGCGCCTGCGGCGAACACGGCTTATGACCTATACAAGTTCGGCTGGCAGCCCGGCAGCCACACGCTGGCGTTCGGCACACGCACCACCTTCAGCGGCCCTGGCCTGGCGCAGAACAACGACGTGTACCTGGTGAACGCCGATACGGCCATTGGCCCGGGCGATATCGTCACGTTGTTGCCCATGGGGCAGGGCGGTGACTTCTATTTCTCGCCCGATGGGCAGCAAATTGCATTCACAACGTCCACAAACGTAAGCGTGGTCGATGCAGATGGCGGCGACCTGCGCAGCAATCTGGTGAGCTTCCCCGTGGTAATCACTTACAGCGAGTACCTCTACTACCCGCCGGTGCATTGGAGCCCGGATAGCAACAGCTTTATGTTGGCTATTCCGCCTGAGGATGGCCTGGCGCCTCCGGTGAATGGCGTCTATCCGGAAACGTTGCTGTGGTATGTACCCTTGGATGGAACGCCAGCGTTCGAAGCCGGCGCGGTGCAGACCGTGTGGTTCGTGACGAAGGAAGTGCAATTCACACCCGATATCGGCCGCGTCGCCTATATCCGTCAGTATGGGGAACCGGCGGCCAATCAGTATGAGCTGGTCGTAGCTTTGAGCAATGGTAGCAACGAATCGCCCACCATCCAGTCTCCCGAGATCACGTTCGGTGATTGGGGACCGGACAACAACCAGTACATCTATTTCATTACCGAAGGGGGCAACCTGCACATGTGGCTAGGCAACGCGAACAGCCCCAACGTGACCCCCATCTCGGGGCTCACCCCGTTTGCGGCCGCCAACGCCGAAGTAGTGTGGGTGGAAGGCAATAGCTTCGTGCAAATGCTGCTGGGCAACGCCGGGGCCGAACTTAGCCTCATGGAGACCTCAGGCGCCGGGGCGGTCATAGACACCTTTGCGAATCCCTTTGTGGCTTTCGATGTGGCCAACTAGGGTGGCCGACGTTGTCCGATAAGGCAGGGCGGTGGGGGCCGCCCTGCCCCAGGCAGCTGATGCCCGGTTTTAACTTTCAGAGAAACAGTATTTTTCCCCTAATAAACCTGAAAGTCGACTAAATACGTACTTGCATTTTTGCAAGTACGTGGTATTATATTGGTTGGAATAAGTCGAAAACAAGTATGTACAAAGTCGAAATTGACCCAAGATATGGGTGGATTTTGAATATACCCCCACATGTGGGGGCTTTCGCTGATTAGGAAGAATTTGGAACTGGAAACGACCGTAAAACAAATGGCAAACAAAGATCTGGCCAGAGGAAACGTGGCAGTACAGGCTTCTGGCCTGGATCTTGACGCGGTTCAGGAACTAGGCGGCCAGCGTGTGGTCCTGGTTGTCGAAGACGACACGGACACGCTGAACCTGCTCAAGCTGACCCTGCGCCGCGCCGGGATGAACGTTGTGGGGGCTACCGACGGCAAGCAAGCCATCCGCAAATGGATGGAGACCAACCCTAACATTGTCCTGCTGGATCTGATGATGCCCGAGATGGATGGCTGGGAGACGCTGGCCCAGCTGCGCGCCGTCACCGATGCGCCCATCATTATCCTTTCGGCCATGAGCCAGAAGGATAACGTGGTGCGCGGCCTGCGCGAAGGCGCCGATGATTATGTGGCCAAGCCCTTCATTGGCGACGAGGTCGTGGCGCGCGTCGAAGCCGCCTTGCGCCGCGCCGGCCCTAAAGAACCCGTTTCCAAGCTGACCTTCCCGGGTCAGGGGCTCTCACTCGATCTGGAGACGCACCAGGTCACCTTCCGTGAACAGCTCATCGATCTGACCCCGCGTGAATTTGCCGTATTGGAGATCTTGGCCAAGCAACACCCCAAACCGGTCTCCTACGAAATACTGGCCCATGATGTTTGGGGCGAGGACAACGACAAGATCCGTGAGCGCATCAAATGGATCGTTTACTTGCTGCGCCAGAAGATCGAAAAGGATCCCGGACGACCCGAACTTATTTTGAATAAGACCCGTTATGGGTACCAACTGGCGGCGGAATAATGGCAACCACGTTCGTACGTCGATTGTTTTTCTCGGTGCTGATCGTAGCCTTGCTGGTGGCCGCCACGGTCACCATTGCCGGCGCCTGGGAGTGCACGCAATACAACTTCCGCGTGCAGCAAGACGGCACCGTCCAGGTTGAGAACGAATCGAGTAACGATGAACCGTCTCAACAGGCGGATGTCTTCATAAACGGCAGTTTCGTGGTGCGGTTGAACGTCCCTTCCATGAACGACAACACCAACTGGGTAACGATCGGCAGCATCACCCCACCCACCAGCAGTTGGACCTGGAGAGTCGTAGGAACCGTGGACTGCGAAGATAGCGGCAGCTACACGATCCAGCACACCAAGACGCCGACTCCGACCAAGACCAACACGCCCACGAAGACCAATACGCCCACAAGCACGAATACGCCGACGAATACGTTCACGCCTACCAATACTCCGACGAACACGGCGACGCCGACGAATACGCTGACGCCGAGCAACACGCCGACGCCGACGAATACGTTCACGCCGACAAACACACCGACGAACACACTGACGCCGAGCAATACGCCGACGCCAACCAGCACCTTCACGCCGAGTAACACGCCGTCGAACACGCCGACTCCGACGAATACTTTGACGCCGAGCAACACGCCGACGCCGACGAATACCTTCACGCCCACCTATACTCCGACGAATACGTTGACGCCGAGCAACACCCCGACGCCGACGAACACGTTTACCCCGACCAATACTCCGACGAACACATCGACCCCGACCAACACGTTGACGCCGAGCAACACCCCGACGCCGACGAATACGTTCACGCCGACCAACACGCCGACGAACACGCTGACGCCGACCACCACCCCGACGCCTACGAACACATAGACACCTACCGAAACGCCGACCAACACGTCGACGCCGACCAATACCTTGACGCCTAGCAATACCCCCACGGCGACCAATACCGCCACCGGCACGCTCAGCCCAACACCGACGCCGTCTAATACCTCGACGCCGACCGATACCCTCACGCCCAGCAATACGCCCACGCCGTCCGACACGCCGACCGCGTCCAACACGCCTACCAGCACAGCCACGGGCAGCCTGACGCCCACCAATACGCCAACGGCTTCGTTGACGCCTTCGATCACCAACACGCCGTCCAGTACGTTCACGCCTTCCAATACGCCTTCGGCTACCGCCACCGTCTTCATTCCTGTGACCGGCGGCCTCACTCTGACCGACCTGTGCACCAATAATCCGGGCGTATCCCTGGCCTGGCAGGTGAGCAACGCGAATGGTTTCGATGTGAGCTTTGTCTGGTGGATCGTGGGCGGCAGCACCTCAGGCGGCCCCCTGGTCGTGCCCGCCAATGGCACCTTCAACTTCGACACCCTCATCGACGGGCCGCTGCCCAATACCTTGGCCATCATGTGGATCGACCCCGCGGATGGCAGCGCCAAGTCCATCAGCCACGCCAACGCTGGAGTGGCCTGCAGCGGCGAGCAGCCCACCGCTACGCCCACAGCCACGGTTACCCCGGGCGTGCTCATCCCGGTCACCGGCATTGATCTGCCGGCCATCTTCCGGGACAGCATGTTCCTCAACCTGGGGCTCGGCGTCTTCGGTTTCGCTCTCATCCTACTCGGCATCGGCATCAAGCTTGATCGCGACCGGACAGCCGGGGACGATGACGAAGAATACGAGGATGAGGACTAGCCGTCCGGAAAAGCGCTAGGATAAATGCGGGGCATCCGTCTGAGATGCCCCGTTTTTTATTGCGGCTGCGAAACCTGAGAACGTCGGGTTTTTTTCCACCCGCCCGGTAGAATACGCCTTACCTGGAGATTAATGGAAAATCAGCCCCGCTCTGCCAAACGCGATTCCAGCCTTGCCATCATTGCCTTGGTCTTGCTGGGATTCCTGGTGGTCTTCTTTGCCTTTGGCAAAGGGATCATCGATTTGATCGTGCTGCCCGCCCGCACCATCGACCTGGCGGCCGATGACGAGATCGAAGCCGGCTTCCTTCCCGTGTACGCCGAAGAAGGCGCCAACGCCGACCCGACCCTGGTGGCGGTGGGTGTTGGCCCTGCGCAGCCATTCCCCACTCCCGAAGCCACGCCTGGAGCTGCCGTGCCCACGCCTGACCCGGGCAAAGCGCCCGATCGTATTGTGATCGCAAAGATCGAGCTGGATGCTGTGGTGGTTCCCATCGGTTACGAGAAGCTGCAATTTGAAGGGCAGATCTACGACCAGTGGCTGGCCCCGGGCTACCGCGCCGTCGGTTGGCACGAGACCAGCGTGGGGCTGGGAGCGGCGGGCAATACCGTGATGAACGGGCACCACAACATCAAGGGCGAGGTGTTCCGCGATCTGTACCGCGTGCAGGTGGGGGATGAGATCGCGCTGTATTCGGGGGAGGATGAATTCAGATATGTCGTGGTCTTTACCGCCGTGCTGCCGGAGCGCAACCAACCGCTGGATGTCCGCCTGGCGAATGCCGAATGGATCCGCCCGACGGAGGATGAACGCATCACCTTGATCACATGCTGGCCCTACGAGAGCAATACCCACCGCGTGGTGGTGGTGGCGGTCCCCTTGCGCACGGCAGGCGAATGATAACTGATCATCACGATCTGGCTGAAAAAAGACAGGCTCATCATAAGCCTGTCTTTTTTGGTTAATCAGGCGCAACCTATGGCAAAGTGGTTACATCCACCGAGCAAGCGTCGCGCTCGGATTCGATGGCGGCGTTGTAAGCGCGCACGTCGAAGTGGTATTGCGTGCCAGGTTCCAGATCGCCAATGGAGGTTGAACGCAGGCCGGGACCTGCCTCTTCAAGTTCCAGGCTGTCCACACCCTGATAGACCCGGAAGCCCAGATGGCCAGCTAGCACACCGGGCACGTTCCACGAGATGATCACAGAAGTCTGCCCTGGGTCTGCACTGCAATTCACGGGCGAAGCAAGTTCGCCCACGGGTTCGTCTTCACCGCCCTGACCGGCTTCCACGGTGAAGGTTGGCGTGTAAAGATTATTGCCCTCATCGCTTTCGGTGATCTCACCTTCCACGTCCACGGTGAATTCGGTGGGCGAAGTGCCCGGGTTGGCATTCGTCACCGAAGTGCAAAACGCCGTGCCGCCTTCACCGACCGCCAGACCCCAGAAGTCGGCATTGCAATCCGGCACGCCAGTGGCGGCATGGAAGTGCATGCGGATAGTGAAAGCGCCCGATGGCGCATCACCCAAGTTGATCACATAAAGGACCACCTGGAAGGGTTGGCCCTGAATGACGGGATTGGGATCGAATTCGACCTGGAACGCGACCAGATCGGGCAGCGCACCGGCTGCTTCAGCCTCCGCGGCTTCCTCTTCCTGCTCCTGCTCCTCGGCTGCGAAGCTCTGCTCGACTTCTTCCAAAGGCACTTCGGCTGCCTCGGCGGCTACCACTTCTGCTGCGACAGGCTCAACTACGGGTAGAGGTGCAACTACCGGTTCGCCAGTTGGCAGAATTCCATCCAGCTGAAGGACGAAGATGTTATCCACCGCCACGACCGAATCCTCCAGCGAGGAGACGCCGATGGTGCCCAACGTAAGGGGGTTCGCGTCGACATAATCGATCCAAAGATCTTCGTCCACATACACTTGGATGTGGCCTTGTTGGGAGGCGAGCAATACTGAACGACCCATGCCAGTGCCGATCGGCCCCGTCGTGGCTAATACGGCATAGTTTTCGGCAGGCTGCTCTTTGATCAGCGCTACTTCATTTTCATCCAGGCGCAACAGATACCGTCCGCCCTGGGTCACGTTCATGCTTAGGAATAAAGCGCCACGTTCGACGCGCACGCCGGCGTGGAAGATGTAATCCGCCCAATCGTGACCCCCGGGTACCCAGGCGCCTCCCGCCCCCGTGGCGCCGAAGACATAGAGGTCAGCAGATTGCTCCACGAACCAGGCGCCTGTGGCCTCCCAATTGTCCGCTTCACCGTCTTGGAAATCGTCGGTGAACAGGAAGACGCCGCTGCTGCCAGGTGGGCTGATTGCCAGCGCGGCTTGCACGGCCTCGGACGGAGGCAGTGGAGCTTGGGTGTTGGGCTGGGCTCCCGGCGGTTCAGTGGCTGGCGAGACAGACTCGGCGCGATTGCAGGCCGCCACCAGAAGGGATGCTGCAACAATCAACGCAAGGATCGTGAGCCAGCTGTTCTTATTCATCTCTCCTCCGAAGGGTGAACGCAGAAAACGCTTCAATTACGGATGTGTCCGCGATTTATTTCGGGACAAGCAGCAGCACCGCGGCCAGCACAACGAAACCGGCCACAAAAGTAACCCAATAGCTGAGTCTAGGGTTGTTGCGCCAGAGATATAGATCCATTAGCCCCCACAGGCCGCGCCACATGGCCACTACGGCGACCACGGCGATCAAGTACAGCACCACTGTCTGCATCCCAGCTCCTCTCCGGGATGGCTTGCGGTCATTTCATTGTAATCCTTATTGAATGTTCTACACCATTCATTCAGCGGCGGTTTTCGCTAAAGAAAAATCCCCGCCTCCTCAAGCGGGGATTTCGGTGTAGTCCCGTCCTCGGTTGGCTCGCTCAAGCTCCGCGGGACTACATGATAAACAACGATTCTCCGGGGAGATTTCGTTGCTATATCCAGAAACTCATCGTGCCTTGCATCATCCGTCAGTCCCTAGTTATTAACCTGGGCCACGACATCATCCACCGGGACGGCCACTATGAACAGGCGACCCCAGGTGCTGATGCCTTCGTTGGCAATGCAGGTCTGCAGGACGACGGGGTTGTTGCTGTTATAGATCGAGTGGAAGAGGCTGGAGGCGGAAAGTTCCTTGCGGGTTTCGAGGTCAACGAAGCGAGATTGGGTGGAGTCTGGAGAAAGGGCTTGGAAGCGGAGGATCTCGGAGATGCGGAAGGAGGCGGTGCTGCCGTCGCCGAACACTAGGGTCACGATCTGGCCCACGCTGAGTTCGGAGAAGCGGGCGCCAGCCAAGTAGTTGTGGGCCAGGAAGGCCTGGCTGCCATACTGCGAAGCCAGATCGAACAGGGTGATGTCGTCCCCATTGGCGGACACGTAAGCCGCGTTGCCTTTGGGTTGGAGGACCACCGGACTGGCCAAAATGCCGTCCACATAGATGCCGGCAACCTGGCCGGCGGCGCCATTGCTGAGCGAAGCTGCAAAATCATCGAAGCGGACCGTGGCCTCGGTGACGGAAGCTTCAGCCGCTATCAGGGCTTCCATTGCGGCGCGATCCTTGGTGAGGCTAATGCTGAAGGTGCTGGCCATGACCAGGGCGGGTTCATCGGCTACTTCGACCGCGGCCGGCAAGCTGACCTCGGGAGCGTCAAGCACAGCGGCCTGAGGGAGCTCCTGGGCACCGGTAATAGGCGCTGCAAGGGCCTCGGGGGCCGGCTGCGTGGTCGAGTTGTTGGCAAAAACGGGGGTGACGGCTAAAATGCCGCCGAGTACGAGGGCTGCTACTGAACCGAGGAGGACTAGCAAACTGAGCGATTTCACTTTTCTAACCTCTCTGCCGAGTGAGGATTGCCCGACTAGTGGTTAGATTTTAGTTAGGAAACGGTAATAAAAGAATGGGATGAGAGTACCCTTTGCAGACCTGTAAGGGCGCTTAAGGAATCAAAAAAAACAGGCTAAAAGCCTGTTTTTTTGAGGTATTGGTTAGCCTGTTATTTGCCTATATACTGGGCAGGCATAGGCTGTTCGCCTTATTCGTTATCGGAAGCAACCGGAAGGAGCTGAAATGGCAAACGAATCGGTTTATAAGATCATCGAATTGGTGGGAACCAGCACTGAATCCTGGGAGAAAGCGGCCATGGCGGCCATAAACCTGGCCTCCAAGTCGCTGGAAGACCTGCGCGTCGCCGAAGTGGCGCAAATGGACATGCAGATCGAAGAGGGCAAGGTGGTGGCTTATCGCACCAAGGTCAAGCTCTCGTTCAAGTACCACAAGGAGTAAGCCCCCAGGTAGCCCGCGGCTATATCACCTTGAGCGCGTCTCCAAGGACCTGGGCGCGCGACTCCACCAGACCTGGTAGCGTATCCAGCACGTAAAAGGCGCCGCTGCCTTCCGCGGCCAGCGAGGCCAGAGCAGCGGCCACCAGCAAGGCTCGGCGCAGGTCCTGGGTACGCGCCAGTTCGGCGGCAAAGGCCCCGCAGAAACTGCTGCCCTTATCGGTGAGATCGAAAGTTCGGGCGGGGTAGGCGGGCAATTGGTAGCGGGTCCGATCGGCGGCCGTATAGAACAGGTAGCCGCGCGCCTGCCTTTGCACCAGGACCGCGGCGCAATTGTAGGCCGCGATGGCCTCGATCATTCCCCAGAGATCATCTGTGCGCGCGCCGAACAGAGCGCGTAGTCGGGATTCGTCCGCGCGGAAAAGCGTGAGGCCGTTAACCAGGTCCGGGATCTCGTTCCAAAATTCCGGGTGCATGTAACCGTCGCCGGCCTCCAGCGTGACCTGGGTGGCGCCGAGTTGGCGCAATGCAGCCGGCATCAGGCTGTGGCTAAGGAAATCCATGGGACAGCAATGGGCTACGCGCGCCCCGCGATAAACCTCCGGCAGATCGTCCGGCCGAAGAGTCAGCGGCGACCTCTCTTTCTTGGAGTCGAGCCGATTGAGGCGGCCGGGATATTGCAGCAACGATTTTGGGAAGGGCAGGCCCCATGCTGCGAACTGCTTTACCGGATGCTCGCTGGTGATCTCGTAAAGAGAGTTATAGGCAATGAAGCGGCGCAGGTCTTGCGGCTGCCCGAGCAGGCGAACGCCTTGTACGTCGCAATCCTTTTCACTGATTTCTTCCAGCCAGGACCTGGGGAAATCATTACCTACTCGGGTAACCAGCCCCGGTTTCCCGCCCAACAGGCGGCACGCGGCGGCGGCGTACAGCAGGTTGCCCCCCAGCTGGTCGATGCGCGCCGCGCCATCGGCGGTGATAATGGTATCGCGCTGCAGACGGCCCAGCAGCAAGCATAAAGGCGCGGCCACGCGCGGATTATATCGTTGGCCCGCAAACGCGCTGATTGCCTATTCGCCTTCGCGCAAAGTGAGGCTGGACAGCACTAACACCGCCAATCCGTAGATCGGCAAACTAAGCAATGCGACACTTTCATCTAGCAGGCCGCCTCCATCTGCCAATGCATGAATGACCTGGGTGGAGTAATACAGGGGTGTCAGGTAGCTGAGCGCCTGAGCCCATTGTGGCAGGGCTTCTACACTAATGATCATTCCCGACACGAAAATACTGGGCAGCAGGAACAGCGGGATGAACGGGAAAACCTGGCCTTCATTGCGCGCAAAGGTGGAAACGAGAATGCCCAGCGCCATGCTGATCACTGCCAGCAACCACATGATCAAGTAGATAGCTGCCAGAGTCCCGTACGGGTAGTCTACCTTGAACAACCAGGTGATCGCCACCAGCACCAACAGACTTTGGGCGGTTGCCAGTGCGGTGTAAGCCAGCAGATAGCCAAGGATTATTTCCAGCTTGCGATAGCCGCTCACCATCATGCGCGTCAGTGTTTCCGTCACACGTTCACGTACCAGCACAATAGCGGTTAGCACAAAGGTGAGGAAGTGGACGAAGTAAGCGCCTATGGCAAAGGCGTAATCGGAGGCTTGGACGAAAGGATTGTTGAGACTTTCGAAGAAGATGTAAAGCACATAGATGACTACGATGGGGACGACGAGCGACAAGGCGATCAGGCGCCGGTCGTGTTTGAGCTGACGCAGCACGCGTTGGGCAACGGCAAAGATGTGGGAGAAGAAGGTGCCCATTACTTGTTTCCTTCCTGATTTGAGTTTGAGTGGATCAGGTCCAGCACAATGGCTTCAAGAGAGTTGGTATCTAGTTGTATACGTGTGACTTGCTTGTCCAATCCATACGCCTGCAGCGCTTTGGGTAGATCGACGGGGTAGTCACTGAGCTTGTGCTCCTGGCGTGCAGGACCGCGCCACACATGCAGCGTGGCTCGCCCGCGTTGCAGTAATTGCTGCGGCGTGTCCGTCGTGAGGATGAGGCCATCGCTGATGATGGCCAGACGGTGGCAGTGCACGGCCTCGTCCATCTGATGTGTGCTCACCAGGATGGTGGTGCCTTCGGAAGCCAGTTGCTTAAAGCGCTGCCAGAACGCCGCCCGCAGTTCAAGGTCAATGCCGGCGGTGGGCTCGTCCAGCAGCAGGAGGCGCGGCTGGTGCACCAGGGCGCAGGCCAGCGAGACGCGCTGCTTCATGCCGCCGGAATAGGTGCTCAGGGCATCATCCGCCCGGGCGCTAAGTTGCACGAAGTCGAGCGTTTGTTCGACCTTGCCCTTGAGGTCGGCCAGGCGGTGAGCTTGGCCGAAGAAGCGCACATTCTCGGCCGCGGTCAGGTCGTCGTACAGCGCCGGGGTTTGCGGCATGTAGCCGAGCTGTTCGCGCAGCTGGCGCCGATCGCGGCGCGGATCCAGGCCCAGCACGCGCAGGCTGCCGGCATTGGCCCGCGCCGCGCCGACCAGCAGCTTGATGAAAGTGCTCTTGCCCGCACCGTTGGCGCCGATCAACCCGAAGATCTGCCCCTCTTCGACACTCACATCCACGCCTTTGAGTGCCTGGATGTGGCCGTAGAGCTTTTGAGTTCCTTTCGCTTCAATGGCTAAAGCCTTGGTCATAGGTCTCCTAGTTGGGCAGCAGGATGCCATGCAGGTAAATATCCAGGGCATCCTCGAAGTGCTTGTCGGAAGAGGGCAGCTTTATATTGGTCAGGAACATGCTTTCCAGGATCCATTGCGACATCACCAACCCGATCAGGGTCAGCATGATGTTGGTGGCCGGAATGGGGCGCAGCTGCGCCTGCGAGGCTTTCAGCCTGTTCAGGAAGGCGTAGATCCTGGGCGACATGGTGGTAAAGATCTCGCCGAAGTGTCTGCCTTCGAACTCGACCAGTTCGATGAACATCAGGTGCAGCAATTCCGTGCGCGTACGAATGGACTTGTATACGCGTCGGGCTACGCCCTGGATCAGCAATTCGGCGTCGTCCCCTTCGGCGGTTTCCAGGATCGGCAAGATCTGGTGATAGGGGTGGTGTTTGAGCAGCACCTGGCGGAAGACCTCTTCTTTGTTTTCAAAATGGTTGTAGATGCTGGCGGGTGTCAGCCCGGCGGATTGGCCGATCTCGCGCATGGAGGTGCCGTGGTATCCTTGGGCGACGAAGAGCTTGAAGGCCGCCTGTAGTACGCGGTCGCGGGAGACTTCACCTTTGCTTAAGTCAACGGTAGTTTTCATACTAACGAACGTTCGTTTATTATTATGCCACAAAAAGGCCTATGGCAAAAGGCCTCTTGAGTGCAGTATTTACTTCTTACCGGGTTTCCCTAAATTGGAGACCTGGCGTAATAATCCGACCACCAGCATGCCCAGGCTCATGCCTTCTACCCCAGTGAGCAAGGGACGCTCTTCTCCCTCTTGCTCCACGCGTTTGAGCAGCGTAATTCCAGCGATGGCACCGATTACCGCGCCCAAGATGGCGCTGATGGCCAGGACCTGGTTTCGACTCTGCCTGCTTTTCATAACGCCTTTCTGCGCCTGAATACCTTTCGCAATGAAGCTCCCCAGGATTCGAACAGAATGAACGGTCTCGTCGCCCAGCTCGCCGCCGATTGCGTGGCCGCGTTCACACCTTGCACAGCGCGTTGCACCTGGGCGGTGCGTGGAGGCAGCCACTTGATCAGCTTGGCTAGGCCCGAGTTCAGGATAAGGATCAGGGCCAGCGCTCCCAGGCCGAGGGCCAGCGCGGGAAACGCCAGCAGAATGGCGGCAATTTGCGCCGAACGCTCAATGCTGCCCGCCCCGCCGGCCAACGCCATGTAAAACAGGGTTCCCGCAACCAGAGCGCCAATGAACAGCGGGAACACGATCTGCCAGAAGACCTGGTGGCGATGGCTCCGTTGGGTGCTTTCATTAGGGGCAGAAACGGGATTTTTCATCTAAGAGGCTGATTCTAACATGTGAACCGTTCTTGCCCTCCCCTTCGTGCTGCGGCCGGCCTAGAAAAATTCCACCTGGCGCGGCGGAGGCCTGCGCTGGAACAACGAACACAGCAGCAGGCCGACCACGAAGCCGCCAATGTGCGCCCACCAGGCCACGCCAGCGGCGGCCTGGGGGCCGATGGCCGCCAGACCGGAGAATAGCTGCGACACGAACCAAAAACCCAGGAAGAGGAAAGCAGGCACCTCGATGAAGGTGATGAACAAAAAGATAGGCACCAGGGTCACCACGCGTGCCCTGGG
This sequence comes from Anaerolineales bacterium, assembly GCA_040902205.1. Classification (GTDB taxonomy): domain Bacteria; phylum Chloroflexota; class Anaerolineae; order Anaerolineales; family UBA11579; genus JAMCZK01. Next base: position 258,439 of record JBBDXR010000033.1, read on the forward strand.
GAACATGAAGATATACGCGCCCAGCACCGCGGCGATGGCGCCGCTGGCGCCCAGCACCGGCACGCTGCTGCCTGGGGAGGCAAAGGTCTGCAGCAAGCCGGCGGCCGCGCCGCCCAGCAGGTAGAAGATCAGATAGGAGATCGACCCCATGCGGTCTTCCACGTTGTCGCCGAAGATATACAGTACCCACATATTGCTGAGGAAATGAAACCAGCCGGCGTGCATGAACATGCTGCTAAAAATGGTGACGGCGAACGTGGCCGGCGCGCTATCCATGCGCGCCGGCACCAACGCCCAGGTGTCGATGAAGGCGGCCAGCTGCCCGTTGCTAAGCCCCAGCTCGAAAAAGAACACCAGGGCGTTGGCGGCGATGAGCAGCCAGTTCATCACCGGGAAGTGCCGCGAGCGATTGCTGTCTCGGATTGGGATCATGGCGAGGAGACTAACGAGATTTTAGTCTAGTCCATTCTGCAGGGGAAGAGAGCAGTGAATGGTGAGCAATGATTGGGTAATTCCAGCGGTGAGTTTCGCCATCACCCATCACTGTTCGTCCAATCACAGTAGTCCCCTTTCTTGACGCCCCTCCGCGCCAACGAGTATACTGGCCGCGCTGCGGGGTGTAGCGCAGCCTGGTAGCGCACCGCGTTTGGGACGCGGTGGTCGGCGGTTCAAATCCGCCCACCCCGACCTATGCAAACGAAGCATGCTAAACCAAAACGGGTCAAGAAACTGGATGGCGTGATCGAAGCCGCCCACTTCAACCCAGATGGCAGGCTGGCCTGGGTGCGCGCTTACGAGCGCCGCGGCCCCACCTGGTCCGACGTGGTGCTGCTGGACCGCGAAGCTCTGCTGCAGCGCCTGAAGAAGGGCAAACGCTTCTATGTAGGCACCCGCCGCGAATTCTGGGCCAGCGAATTCGATGTGACCATCCCTGTCCGCCTGGTGGAGTTCTACCGCGGCTCGGCCATCGTTGCCGGCCAGGGTGGCGCCCGCCAGGATCGCCTGGAAGAGATCCCACAGGTCTGAAAGTTGACGAGTGCAGGCTGTGGGTATATACTTGGGGCCAGGAGTACCTCTCATATGAGAGCATCAGGTGTAAAGCAGGCAAAGGACTAGTCAACTCAAAAGGCACGCGCAACGCGCGTGCCTTTTTTATTTCCGCACAAAGGAGAGCCGGCTATGGACACAGGATTGATCCGCAAGTATGAGAAGGCCAAGACCTATGCAGAGGAACGCGACCGCATGCACGTTGAATCGCTAGTGGTGAACTTCACGGGGGTGAACAACCCCCACCGCGTCGAATTCAAAGATGGCCGCTGGCATTGCGATTGTGAGTTCTTCGTCGGCCGAGACCGCTGCAGCCACACCATGGCCCTGGAGATCGTGCTCAAGGGCATGGTGCCTGCGGTTGTGGCGGTGGCCTGAGGCTGCCAACTACTTCAATTAAAAGGCCCCGAGGTTTCGGGGCCTTTGCTTTGTGGGGTAACTGATGTAGGATTTCAATTAGGTGACGACACATGACCGGAAAAATAGCTTACCTCTCTGTAGTTGTTCTCGTGTTATTGGCCGCCTGCGCGCCGGCTGTCCCCTCCACTCCGACCGGCCCCTACTTGCCGGAAGGGCAGATCTTCTTTGAAAATTACGCCAAAGTGAAATTTGTGGGCACCGCCTACGGGCATGGTGACACTGCCATCATTCTGGCCAATATGGGCCAGGGCGGCCAATCTCAGTGGGATCCGTTCGTGGAAGCCGTAGACAAAGATAAGTTCACCGTGATTACATTCAGTTATGCCAAGCCGGATGATTATTCCGAAGCGCGGCAAGATGCCGGATTCGTGTTCGATGCCGTGCGGGAAGCTGGTTTTGTGCGGGTCATCTGCATCGGTGCAAGCCTGGGCATCACGGCCTGTGCCAATCTCGGGCATAAAGAAGAAATCATCGGGTTGGCCCTGGTCGCCGGGCCTAACATGGGGCCTGGTCTCAGCGGGGAGTACCCCAAGCTATTCATCGCCGGAGCCGTGGATCATTGGTCTGATGAACTCGAGGCGATCTACGAATCCGCTGCCGAACCTAAGACTCTGATCCTGTACGAGGGCATCGCCCGACATGGAACCGATATGTTCCACTCGCAAGTAAAGGAGCAATTCCTGCAGGATCTTCTCGATTTTGTGAACCGATTCTAGTGGCGTTGCTGGCTAGACTTTCCGCTTTTCCAAAGGGTGTGCCAGCAGATCCATCCGCTGGCCTTTGGCCGAAACTTCGATGAGGCGCTGCAAGGAAAATAGATCTGCAAAGTGAAATCCTAGCCCGTGCGCGATAAACTGAAAAAAAGGGGCCTCATTTAGCATCTTTATCCCATCCAGAAATCTACCATCTGCGCAGACAGATTCTTAGTCATGCCATTCCTTATCGATTCCCATGGGCGCCGTTGAATGGTCTCCGATGTAACGCCGTAGGAAGGCAGAAGCGGGATTAGATGCCTCAGCCACAATGGCCAACCCCTGGGCCAGGCCATGTCCAAAACGACAAAGCGTTTTCCTGGGGCTAACGCCGCCGCACCATTCTGAATAACGCCATATGCATCCGGGATAAAGGTCAGTGCGAACGCAGAGATTATTCCGTCCACGCCGTCCGGAAATTCATAAACCGAGGCATCACACTGCACCAATTCGATATTCTGCCAGCCGTGTTCGCTCACGCGTTCTCGGGCCTGATTCAGCATAGCATCCGTTAGGTCCACGCCGATAATCTTTCCAGAGGAGCCGACCGCTGATTGAAGGAACGGGAAATTAAGCCCCGTTCCGCATCCGATGTCGACAACAAGGTCACCCGGGCTTAGCTTTAGCAGGCCAACCGCTTGCCGGCGTTTTGATTCCAGCGCCCCGATTCCGCTGGCATCGTAACCCTTTGCCTGCCGGCGATACAGGTCGATAATTCTCTCGCCCTGGCTTGCCCTGTTGTTTGGAAATTTGGGATTCAAACTTTAGTTCCCGGGTCTAGAGTGACATATGGCTCCCGCATGGCTACTTCTTCCCGAACGGCGCCAGCAGGTCCACGCGCTGGCCTTTGGCTGAAACCTCGATGATGCGATCCAGCCGCCTCACTCGGGTTGCCTCCTGCTTGGCGCTCATCACCCAGAAAGTCGTGGTTTTCTGGTAGCCGGCAGGCTGATCCTGAAAGAAGGCCCAGGAGCCCTTCTTCTTTTTGAAGTATCTCTTGCTACGGTTTTCGTATGAATACAACTTGGCCTTCTTGCGGTCGCGTTTTGCGAAGACGGCCAGCCCCGCCGGCGCCATCAGGCCAAGTTTAGTGAGCTGTTTGACCCGGCGGACGTTGACTTCGCTCCAGATGCTGCCCGGCCGCCGCGGGGTGAAGCGCAACACATAACTATCGGGTCCTGTGCTTTTCAGCTTGCCATCGATCCAGCCGAAACACAGAGCTTGCTCCACAGCCTCGCCTATTGCCATGCTGGCCTTGCCGGACCCTTTCTTGTGGAAGAGCAGCAAGATCTCATCGGCGGAATCGTGGTTGGTCGCCAGCCAATTGCGGAACTTGGCGGCCTTAGCAAAGAACGTAGGCTTCATTTTCCTTGCATGGCAGCGTGGATCTTCATCACCGTGTTCCAATTGCGCGTAGTGAGCTCCTCGCCGTATCTCTTGCTCAGTGTGTCCATGTAGTCTGGGGTCGACTGCTTGGGACTCAGCGCGCAGGCGAGATGCCCGGCGGTCGCCTCGCGCATGGCGTACCCGCGGCCTATGATTTTGCCGGGCGATTTTGGTGTCTCCGACAAAAAGGTCAGGTACAGCCGGGTCTGTGGAGTCACCCTTACCCCCTTGAATGGTTCTGAATCCACCAGGGCCTGTATCTCCTTGGCGCTGCGCAGGATTACGTGAACCTGGAACCCGAAGGCCTTCTGGAGGGCATCTTCGATCTTGGCGCGCAGCTTGGCAACGTTCGCGTCCTTTGCCTGGAAGATCACGTTGCCGCTGGCCAGCAGCGTCTTCACACTTTTGAATCCTTGTGCCTCAAATACCTCGCGCAGCGCGTCCATCCTGACAGTGCGCCGGCCCAGGTTGATGCCGCGCAGCAGGGCAACGAATCCGATCACCCCGTAAGCGGAGCTCTCCAGTGTGGCGGCCATTTACTTACTGTCCTTCATCTTTATCCATGCCTTAACTATCGCGGTGAGTTCTTTCGCACGTGCCTTTACTTCTCCGAGGCTGGTGAAGCTCATGTAACGGGCGGTTTCGCCGCCGCCTTCCAAGTGGGGGAACTTGCCCGGGATCTGGGCGCCCGTGTGGAACAGCAGGCTGGCGTGTTGCTTCGACCGTGGGTTGAAGCTGGCCAGGTTTCCTTTGTAGGTGAACGTAGGCGCTTGCCACTTGATGACTTCTTCCAAGCGGTCGTCAGCCGCCAGAAGCACCTCGCGCACGCGTTGTACGACCGCTTTCATCGGGTTATCGTACTTGGCGAACCATTGGTCTACTTCCTTTTTGCTCATCAGGCCTCCTTTACTCGGGGCGATTAGGCCTATTCATCTACGGGGATAAACCAGATCAGAACGACTAAGGCCAAAATGGCGTAGGAGATCCATGGGTTGACGAAGACTATACCGATCGCGGCCAGGTACAGGGCCGGCGAGGAAACCCCTTGACGTCGTTGCGGGTGACGAGATGGCGCCGCCTGTGCCGATTATAAGCTGACGCTGATTGGATCCAGTTTCAGGATTCCTTAGGCGGCTCGCCTAAATAATAAGCGCCATCTGCTGCGCCTCTGGCGCAAATAAACTGACTCTCGCTATTGCCGATAGCCAGCAGGGTCCATTTCCCGCTGATAAACCTGTAGATCGCCGGGGGATCCGATCCCAGCCCGCCGAGGCTGAAGCATACGGTGTAACTATCATCCCCCGGCGTGCCGCCGGCATCGACCACGCGCACATAGATGGTGGCCTCGGCGCTCCCCGGGAGTTTCCTGGCTGCGGCAGCCGGCAATCTGCTGGTGATGGTGCATTTAAGCTCACAGGCTCCAATTGGAAAGGTGACGGTTCCGTTCTTGCCATTGCACAAAGAGATCTTGATTGGCTGGGGCAGCGGCCCGCGCACCTCGTTGCCGCAGCCGCCGTATCCTGTTGCCTGGGGTGATGCAAAAGTGGACATGACAACCAGGGTGCAGGCAGTCGCAACTGTCTCCTCGGACGCGTCGAAAGTTTCTGTGTAGGTATAGTCTGCGCCGCAATGCGAGATGGCAAAATTGGAATTGGCGGCATAAGTGCAAGTGCCATCATCCGACGTCGCCCCCGCCCAAGTCCCGAAGTTGGCTACGCAATCATCCGCCGGGGTGGCCGCGTTGGAATCGCGCGAGGACAGCAAAGTGATGGAGAGGGCGAAGAAGATGGCAGCAAATAGGATTAGGATGCCGCTGGCGAAGTGTTTCAACCGAATCACCTAACAAAAACGCAAGGCACGAAATATACCACTATTTCAACGCAGGTTCCCTTTGTCTCGCCCCCTCAGTTATCGGCCTGATGGTTGCGTACTGCGTATAAAAGCCAGGTAGATCCCCCTGGGTAAGCTTCGCTTTTAACTAAAGTCAAGCTAACCATCCGTTCGACTTGGCCAAACAAATTAAGTGCATTCGTCCCGCAGATCATAGGAAGGATGAGCAGGCTGATCTCGTCGATCAATCCCCGGTTCAATAACGCATTGGTCAATCCGCGTCCCGCATCAACAAGTATGGTTTTCGGCTTGTACTTTTCGGACAGGAACCGTAAGGATTCGTTCAGATCGATTCGATCCCGGCCTGCAACACGAAAATCGTATTTTCTTTCTTCCAGATAGTGCAAATAGCTCTTTGGCGTGGAAGCGGAAACAAGGACAATGACGTCCCGGCAATATTCTGATCGCCGGAAGTAATGCAGCATGCCATCCAAGCTACCCTTGGAATCTGGGATCGCCCAATAGGATAGGCCTTCGGGCTTCTGCGGTTTGTCCCTGTCCGCCCTGGTCTCGGGGGTGAAGCCGCCAAACAGGTCGATCGAGACCCTGGCCGTGTTGGAGCCGATCAGACGCAAGGACTCGCCGAATCCGGCGGCGATGCGGTAGTGCAATTCCATCAGCTCGGCTGGGAATTCGAAGCCGCTAAAGGCTCCGTCCAGGCTGATGGAGTTGTGCATGATTATCTTTGGCTTCATGCAATCCCTGGCGTTGTCAGTACCCTTCGCCTTTGCGTATTTTGATAAGGACACTGCCACCTCTCTTCGAAACCAGTATGCGATCCATGATTTGCTCCTTTAGCCTCTCGGGCAGACGGCGTGCCTGCCAGTCCCGCTCCTGGTTCACCCGGGCCTCTGCGTCCGCTGCGTCGGCCGCGGCGATGGCCTTGAGCGCATAATACGCGCCGCCGTAAGCGTGCTGCGGCACATGCGCTGTCGCCACGGCCTGGCCCGCGGCGCGGGCGGCAAACCTGGCCGCGCTGTTTCCGTTCACCTGGCGCGCGGCGGCATGCGCCGCCAGCGAGGCGCCGCGGATCGCCGCCATGCTGAACTCACCTGTGCGCATCCAGGCCCGGCAGGCCTGGATGGCCTTGCGAGGACGATCGTCCTTGGGTCGGGCTTTCTCAAAATATGGAAGGACCCTGGCGGCGCATTCGGCTGCCCAAGTGGCGAGCGCCCTATGGTCTTGCTTGGTGTATTTCTTCATTTGGGCTGAGCCCCTGTTTGTTCAGCGGTGTCTGTTTGAAAATATCCAAACGGAACAGGCTGGCCTCGGCGGACGGAATTCCCCCCACACCTCCCCTCCGCCCGCCTCGCCTTGAACCGGAGCGGAAAGGAAGATTTCAAGTTTTACTTTGGCGGCAAAATTCTTTTTTTACTTCCAGAAAATGACTTGGTGATTATTTGTCTTACTTGGATTGTATCGCCTCAAAAAGTTTTAGAAAATCTTCAATGGAATGCTTTCCAAAATAACCGTACCAATATTCGAGGTTATTAGACTCGAATACTTCTAACTTTTTAAGAATATGGTAAGCAAACTCAACCTGAGATGTTGACCCAGCGGTAATAAGGTTTTTGTCAGTTACGGCAAGCTCGTTCTGGTAATGTTGATCACCCTTATAATTTGAGCAAACCATCTTCAGATACGGTAAACCATTGCTGGTGTGTTTTACATTGTCGAGCATGCCCGCTTCAGCAAGTGCTATTGTTGCACCACATATTGCAGCAACAGGTATTTCTGCGGACAAGAATCTTTTTGCTATATCTAAAATTATGGCTTGAGTGGGATCCATCCAAATATCGGCACCAGGAAGAATAAGCATGACCGCATCTTCGGTTTTAACCTCATCTGCCGAAAAATTGGGCACAATTTTTATGCCACCCATCGTAACGACAGGTTCCTTAGCCAACGAAAAAGTTTTCACCAGCCAATCTTTACGCTCAGCAAAAAAGCGTTGCGAATTTAGTTCGGCAATCGCCTGTCCGACTTCCCAGTCGGCCATAGTGTTTAGCACGTATAGATAAATTGTTTTCATAGTGTAATTATATACTTAAGACATTTCTTTGACAAAACCAAAACGCTTGTTTTTTGCGGTCATGTCTATAAAATGATCGAGTGATTTCTGAAATTGTATCTTTCCATGACGTTTACGACTTTCAATAAAAGCTATGCGAATTCTTTTGTACGAGTCAGGGAATCTTTGAAAGTTCCGCCACGCTTGCTTATTAACTTTAAGCGATTCAAGAATATCAGCAGGGACAACAAAGTGCTTAACTTTGTCTTTTGTTGGATCAAACACGTGGGCAATGGCGGCAAGCCCCATCTTTGTCATTTTCTTTTGAGCAATAAGATTGCAAATTCGCTCTTTGTTCATTTGCGATAGACTACTCGTTTTTTTTCTTACGGAGAATCTTTGTGCGAATCGTTCTTTATCAATAGTTTTGACGGTACTGTCGATCCATCCATAGCAAAGCGCCTCCAGAACTGCATCGTTATAGGAAATACGGGGCTTGCCGGTCTCTTTACGAAAATATATCAGCCAAATTTCCGTTTCGCTCTTATGGTGTTTTGCAAGCCATGCACGCCAAGATTTTTTGTCTGGAACATGAAGTGTTTTTTCTGGCTTCATAATTATTATTTCAATAAATCTTCCATAGAAACACCGAGCACTTTGGCGATTTTGGCGATCATCTGAACGCCCGGCTTCTTCACAAAATCGCCCTCAATCTTGGCGAGGGTGGAGTATTTAATACCCGTTTTTTTTTAGCAAGGTCGTCTTGCGTTATCCCTTGTTTTGCCCTTATTCTTTTTATATTTTCACCGATAGTTGCCATAGTATCCGATATTTGATAGGTAGCGTCAGACATTTAGTGCAACGAATGGAGATAATACCATTCGATGCAA
>JBBDXR010000034.1:0-71866 GCA_040902205.1 Anaerolineales bacterium
GGGTGATGGCCTGGCGGATCCACCAGGTGGCATAGGTGCTGAACTTGAAGCCGCGCCGGTAATCGAACTTCTTGGCTGCGCGCATCAAGCCAATGTTGCCTTCCTGGATCAGATCGATCAGCGGCAGGCCGCGGTTCATGTTCTTTTTGGCGATGCTGATGACCAGACGGGAGTTGGCCACAATGAGATGCTGGCGCGAGTCCCAGCCGTCCTGAATTTCCTTCAGGAGTTCCGCACGCTTGGCTGCGCTCAGGTTCTTCTCGGCCAGCTTGGCGCGAGCTTTGTTGCCGCGCTCCATGGCCTTGGCCAGCTTCACTTCTTCGGCGCCGGTCAGCAAAGGAACGCTGGCGGCTTCGTTGAAATACAGGCGCACCAGGTCGCCGGTCTCGGCCTCGGCCAGCGGGTCCTCGGAGGAATAGATGACGTGGCCTTCGGGCTCGCTGTCCACTTCTTCGACGTCCTCGACATCGGTGGAATCGGCTTCGGCGTTCTCTTCATCCTCGACCAGTGGGATACCGGCGCTAAGCAAAGCCTCGAAGACCTCCTCCAAATGCTCGGCCTGGCGCTGTTCTCCGGGAACTACCTGGAGCACGTCGTCTATGCTTACAAAGCCCTTTTTGCGGCCAAGTTTGACCAGCCGCTCCATGGCCTCTTCTTCGGTCATTTCGTGTTCGTATGCTTCGATCGTTTTGATTTCCATTCTTTAGGTGTTTGCCTCCACAAAAGAGTAGCACCGTTTCCTTAAGGCTATATGATGGGAAACGAGGCCCTAGGATCCGCGTTACAAAGCGCCACGCAGGCTATTTGCTTGTGCAAACAAGCAAAGCAGCTCAATCAGTCGTAAGGGCGTAAGGAAACGGCGGACTGCTAAGCCAAAGAACTAAGGGTCATTTTGCGTTTAGAGGATTAGAGCTTTATGTGCCAAAGATTAGCCGGAGGTTAAGGAGGCTGTACTGCAGGCTAGGGAATGACTTCGACGCCTCGCCAAAAGGCAACGTAGTTTTTGACGATCTTGGCGGGTTCGGAAGGTTTTGGGTAGTACCAGGCGGCGTCGAAGTTGACCTTGCCGCCGACCTTTACGTTGTAGTAGCTGGCCACGCCCTTCCAGGGGCAAACCGTATGGCTCTCGCTGGCCGTGAAAAAATCGCGATTCACCGTTTCAGGCGGAAAGTAATGATTGCCTTCCACCATGACGGTCTGGTCGCTATCGGCTAGACCTGCGCCGTTCCAGATTGCTTTGGGCATCCCCAGAACCTCGCTTAAGGATTCCTTTCATTGCAAATGCTGCATCCCGTAGGCCGCGGCGCCTAAGAGTCCGGGCTCGGAGTACCGGATGATATGGATCGGGAAGCGCTCCAAGTAGTATTCGTAACCAGTTTTAACGTTGAAGGTGGTCACAAAGTTATATCTGTCGAATTCGCCGAGCATGTACAAGGGCAATCCGCCGCCGATAAACACTCCACCGGTAGCGCCGAAGAGCAAGGCCAGGTTGCCGGCCTCCGCGGCCAATACATCGATGAAGATCTTCACCGTCATTTGACAAAGCTCGCTGCCGGGTTTGCGCTCAATTCCGTTCTGCACGATCACCGGAGTCTTGTCTGGCGCGGCGCTTAGCTCGTCGGCCAGCCATTTTGGCTCCGCCGCCTTCCCGGAGCTCTTTAGGAAGTCATACACATTGGGCAGGCCAATCCCAGAGCAGACGTGTTCCACCGCCACTTGCGGGAACTTGCGCCGCAGGTAACTCAGCATTTCATCTTGCAGGGCATCGGAAGGCGCGAAATCTGAATGGCCGCCTTCGGTGGAGTAGGCGTGATAACGGCCACCGGCCCAGGTCAGGAAGCCGATCCCCAGGCCAGTTCCTGGCCCAATCACCGCGATCTTTCCTTTCGGTTCCGGGATCCCGGCGCGCAAGGTGTGCAGCTCGTCGCCGGATAATAGCGGAACGGAATTGGCGATGGCTTGCAGGTCGTTGAGCAGCCACACCCCTTCCCACCCAAACGTGGCCTTCAACTCGTCCGCATCAATTGTCCAAGCCAGGTTGGTCAACTGAATGTGCCTATCCACCACAGGGCCGGCCGCGCCGAAACAGGCGCCCACCACGGCATCTTCCTTGTCGCCAAGGAATTCGTGCAGGATCTCCACCAAGCCGGAGTAATCGTTGCCCTTGAAGTTTGTCACACGCTTGGGGGTGCGCAGGTCGCTGCCCACGGCGAAGAGCGCCAGGCGCGTATTCGTGGCTCCGATATCCGCGGCCAGCAAAAGTCTTTCAGATGTCTGTTTCTTCGAGGGGCTCATTTGTTTCTAGCTGCCTGCAATCCCTGTCCAAATCCACTGAATTATAATGCGGCCTTCAGTGATGGTCATTCCAGGCGCATTGAAAAGATTCCTCTACCTCGTTGGCGCAACGAACGATAAATACAACCAGGATAATTGCCCCATGCTGGTGGCGGCACTAGCCTATCACAGCTTCTTTTCCATCTTTCCCCTGCTCTTATTCCTGATCTACATCGGCAGCCAATTGCTATCCCCTTCCGGGGTGTACGAAGTCCTGAACTCGGGACTCATCGAATTCCTGCCGACCGGGGGAGACACCATCTCGCAGGTGCTTTCGGCCACGACTGACCTGCGCGGGTCGATCGGGCTGGTCGGCATCGTCGGCCTGCTGTGGAGTGCCTCCTCGGTGTTCACCGTGCTGGAGACAGCTTTGAATAGGATCTGGGGTGCGCGGCCGCGCGGTTTCTGGCGCAAACGCCTGGTGGCCACGGTCTCCATCCTGGTGTTGAGCTTTTTGTTCCTTACCAGCGTCACCCTGGGCCAGTTCCTGCCGAGATTGCTTTCGTTGATCCGCCTTCCGGAGCTGCAATGGCTGGGCTCTTTGATGTCTTTCCTGTTCCTGGTCTTTGTGCTTACGATCTTCTATACGGCCTTTCCCAATCGTAGGGTGCCGCGGCGCCCGGCGATCCTGGCCGGGCTCGTGGTGGGAGTCTCGCTCTTAGGGGCGCGCTTCCTCTTCGACCTGTTTCTCAATTCGACGGTCATAAATTACGGCACGGTCTACGGTTCTTTGGCCTGGATGGTCTCGTTGGCCCTGTGGGCTTACGTCGTGGCAACGCTGTTCCTGCTGGGAGCGGAGTTTGGCTCCGTTCTTGAGCTGGAAGCAAAATCGGCCAGCTGAATAGCGGCCGATTCATTGGGGTGGGTGACGGGACTTGAACCCGCAACCACCGCATCCACAGTGCGGTGCTCTGCCAGTTGAGCTACACCCACCAAGAAAAGCGATTTTATCATGCGAATATCTCCCCCGTCCCTTATAAAAAAGAGCAATCGGTTAGTCGGCTAATCAGCCGCCCAGCAGGCTTCGCAGACTGCTTGCCAAATCGCCTCGCGAGTAACTGTGTTGGTCACCAGACTGCAGATCCTTCACGCTCACCTCGTCCTTTTTGATCTCGTCCGGCCCCAGAACCAGAACGAAGCGCGCGCCAACCCGGTCGGCCTGCTTGAACTGCTTCTGCAGTTTGTCGGCGCGCAGATGGCTGGTGACCTTGAGGCCGGCGGCGCGCAACTCGGCCGCCAGGCTGATCGAGGCCAGCACGTGTTCGCTATCGAAGGCGGTGACATAGACGGGCGCCTCCGCTTTCAAGTCAGGTACATGGCCAAAGGCCTGCAGCAGGAGGCTGATGACCACATTGCCCACGGCGAAGCCGACAGCGGGCACCGGGTCGCCGCCAACCGCGTTGACGAGGTCATCGTAGCGGCCGCCGCCAAAGATGGCGCGGAATTCGCCGGCCGTGTCCCAGGCTTCGAGCACGGTGCCGGTGTAATAGTCGAGCCCGCGGATAATGTGCGGAGCGAACTTCACATAATCATTGACGCCGTAAGCATCAATGGCCTTGAAGAAGCGCTGCAAGGTAGCCGACTTCTTCCACAGGTCCCGATCTTCGATAAGGCTGCGGATGCCCATGAGTTGGGCCGCATCCAAACCCAGGTCCTTGCCGCGCTGCAGCCAATCGGCCTCGCTAAGCTTGTCGCGCCGGTCGATGAGATTGAAGACTTCGAGGCGCAAGGCGGTCTGGACGCCAAGCGCTTCCAACTCCGACTGCATGAGTTGGCGGTTGTTGACCAGCACCTGGGTCTCGGTGGCGGCCAAGCCGACGGCTTTGAGAAAGGCGGCGGCAATGGCCGCCAGCTCGGCGTCCGCCTCGGGGCTATCGTCGCCGATCAGGTCGATGTTCCACTGGAAGAATTCGCGCGTGCGGCCTTTCTGGGGCTTTTCGTACCGCCAGAAGGGGCCAAAGGACCACCAGCGCAATGGGAAGGTGAGTTGCCGCTGGCGGGAGGCTACCATGCGCGCCAGGGTGGGGGTGAGTTCGGGGCGCAGGGTGATCTTCTCGCCGCCGCGGTCCTCGAAGACGTAGGACTGCTTCTCGACCAGCTCGGCGCTGGACTTGGCGGCGTAGAGCTCGAGGCGCTCCAGCATGGGGCCTTCGTATTCCTGGTAGCCAAAGGATTCGGAGACGGCGCGCATCTTGGAATACAGCCAGGTGCGCATGGCCATCTCTTCGGGGTAATAGTCCTGCGTGCCGCGTACCGGCTGGATGAGGGGGGACATGCGCGGTGATTTTAGCATAGGGGGTTTGTTACCTTTGGTTTGCAGATGGGCAGACCCAGCAAGCGGTTGGCGGTAAAATTCCTGAATGCCCCGGAGGTCACATGAAGATCATTAGCTGGAACGTGAATGGATTGCGCTCTCACCTGAAACCCGAAAAGGGAACCTGGAAATGGATCCGGGAGCAGAAGCCGGATGCGATCTGCCTGCAGGAACTAAAGGCCAAGCCGGAGCAACTCACCGATGCCCAGATGGAGACCTTTAAGGGCTATACGGTGGCGTGGAACCCGGCGGAGAAACCGGGCTACAGCGGTGTGGCCACCATGGTGGCCAAGAAGACCAAGGAAGACATCATCGGCTTCGGCGTGCCGCGCTTCGACAAAGAGGGCCGGGTTATTCAGACGCGCTTCGAGGACTTCGTGCTGCTGAACGTGTACTTCCCCAGCGGCACCACGGGCATGGTGCGGGTGAAATTCAAGATGGAGTTCTATGAGGCGCTGCTCAAGCACATCAAGAAGCTGCAGAAGGCCGGCGAGCAACTGGTGATCACCGGCGATTTCAATACAGCGCATACGGAAATCGACCTGGCGCGGCCGAAGGAGAATCAGAGGACTTCCGGCTTTATGCCCGAGGAACGGGCTATGCTGGCGCGTTATTTCGAAGAGGCTGGGCTGGTGGACACCTTCCGAAAGCTGAACCCGGAAAAGGTGCAATACACCTGGTGGACGCAGCGCGCTCCGGCGGCGCGAAAGAACAATATCGGCTGGCGCATCGACTACTTCCTGGTATCCCTGGCGCAATTGCCGCGGGTCAAAGGCGTGACCATCTTCGATAAGGTGACCGGCTCGGACCACTGTCCGTCCATGCTGGAGATCAAGTAACAGGCAATAGATAGAGTAGGGGCGGGGTTACCCCGCCCCTAACACCTAGTTGGATAACAATTCCTTCAAATCCCCTTCGGTGTTCACCGGCAGCTGGCACACAAAATTCCTGCACACATAGGCCGTCGGTTTGCCATCCTTGAGCGGCCGGTCAGCCAGCAAGGGCGGGCTGCCTGCAGGGGGAGGGAAGCCGGACATGGCGACGACATCGAAAGGCCGCCACTGTTTCCAAGTCTCATCAATTAACCTTATGGCGTCCTCTGTCTTGGGATTGCCGACAACGGCGATCTCGCGGCCTTCGGCCAATGCGAAGTTCGCTGCGCATAGCCACATGCCAAATGCGGTCGGGTAGCGGCTAGCTGAAGGAAGGATGATGGCGAGCATGCTCTCGGCCAGGTGGCGATGTTGGGCGCTGCCGCTGTACGTCGCAAGCTGCAAGAGACCCATGGCGGCCAGGGCGTTACCGCTAGGCGTGGCGTTATCCTGCTGATCCTTAGGGCGGGAGATCAGCGTTTCGTGGTCGTCGCGGGTATCGAAGAAGCCGCCCGCCGGGTCGCGGAAGTGGGCCAGCATTTCGGCCGCCAGGCGCTCGGCTTCGGCATACCAACGCACGTCGGGTGCAGACTGGTAAAGGGCGAGCAGGCCAAGAATGAGGGCGGCGTAATCCTCCAGGTAGGCATTGTGCTCGGCGCGGCCGGACCGCCAGGAGCGCAGCAGGCGGTCACCCGGATGCAGCTCGCGCAACAAGAAGGCGGCATTGCGGCTGGCGATGGCGGTGTAGTCCGGGCGGCGCAGATAGCGGCCGGCTTCCGCAAAAGCCAGCAGCATGAGCGCGTTCCATGAAGTGAGCACCTTATCGTCGGTAGCGGGCCGCACACGGCGGCCGCGGGCAGCCAGCAAGGCCGCCGCGGCCGAGGACAAGCGAGCCTTCACGGTTGCCGGATCACTATTGAACTCGCCGGCAAGCTCCTCATCCGATCTGGCGCGCTGCAGGATGCTGCCGTCTTCGAAGTTACCTTCTTTGGTTATCCCATATGCGGCTACGAATGAATCTCTAATCTCGTTATCTCCAATCTCGGCCTCTACCTCCTCCAGCGACCATACGTAGAACTTGCCCTCTTCGCCTTCGGAGTCGGCATCCAGGCTGCTGAGGAAGCCGCCCTGTTCGTTACGCAGTTCTCGGGCGACGAAATCCAGGGTGCGCTCGCAGACCTCGCGCAGGGCTTCATCTCTAGTTACTAGATAGCCGTGCAAGTAGGCGCGGGCCAGTTGGGCGTTGTCGTACAGCATTTTTTCGAAATGCGGAACGAGCCAGAGTTCATCGACGCTGTAGCGGGCAAAGCCGCCGCCGACGACATCGTACATGCCGCCGCGGGCCATGGCGCGCAGGCAATGCACGGCCATAGCCTGCGCCAGCTTGTCGCCTTGCGTGGCGCGGCCGAGCAGGAAATCGATGGTCATGGGCTGCGGGAACTTAGGGGCGCCGCCCCAGCCGCCGTGGTTCCAATCGTAGGCCTGGGCCAGGGACATGATTGCGCGATCCAGCGCTTCAGGGTCCGGGCCGCCAGGTTGGCCGGCAGTGGGTTCGGCATGCTGCAAGTGCTGTTGCAATTGCCGGCCGGCCTCGAAGACCTTATCGCGCTGGCCCGACCACAAGTTGGACGCATGCTCAAGGATTTGGCGGAAGGAGGGCAGGCGGTGGCGCGGTTCGGGCGGAAAGTATGTGCCGCCCAGGAAGGGCTGGCCATTGGGCGTTAGGAAGACGCTCATGGGCCAGCCGCCGGAGCCGGTGAGGGCGACGACGGCGTTCATATAGATGCCGTCCAAGTCGGGACGCTCTTCGCGGTCCACCTTAATGTTCACAAAGTGCGCGTTCATGTAGGCGGCGGTCTCGGTGTCCTCGAAGGATTCGTGGGCCATCACATGGCACCAATGGCAGGCGGCATAGCCGATGCTGAGGAAGATGGGCTTATCCTCGGCCACGGCGCGGGCCAGCGCCTGCGGCCCCCAGGGATACCAATCGACCGGGTTGTCCTGGTGTTGCAGCAGATAAGGCGAATTGGATTGGGCGAGGCGATTGGGCATTTCGGTCTAGTGCGCCTCGTCTATTAAGCGTCCGTCATCTGCGGCGAGCTTCCAAGCCAAAGTGTGGAAATTGGACTCGATGTGCTTTCGATCTGAGGAACGCGGAATGACAATCATCCCTTTGTTCATCAGCCAATTTAGCAGCACTTCTTCGCGGGAGACCTTGTACTTCGCGGCGAGGCTCGCGAGCACACGCTCCTGTTGAGGAGTTCCCTTCTCAAGCGGGCTGTAGGCGGTCACGGTGACCTGGTGGCTGATGCAGAAGGTCAGGATATCTTGTGGCTGATGATTCAAGTTGTATTCGATCTGGTTGTTGACAATAGGGATGCCGGTGTCCAAACATTCCTGGACCAGGTCGACATCGAAATTGGAAACGCCCAAGCTGCGCACCTTGCGAGCCTGGCGCGCCGTATCCATGGCGCCTAGAGTCTCGGAGAGCGGTGTATTGCCGGGCCAGTGGATGAGCAAGAGGTCGATGTAGTCTGTGCCGAGCTCGGTGAGGAAGCGATCCACGGCCGGGCCAACGCGTTGCGCCGAAAGGCTATGGCTCCATAGCTTCGTGGTGATGAAGACTTGATCGCGTGGAATTCCGCTATGCGGGAGGGCTTCGGCAATGTATCCATGGCTGCCGTAGATGTCGGCGGTATCTAAATGGCGGTACCCGGTGCGCAAGGCGTGCAGTATGGATTGGGTGGCGGAGCGACCCAGTCCATACGTGCCGAAGCCCATTGGTGGGATGTGGCTAGCGTTGCTCAATGGCAGAGACGGTTTGTTTCAGGTTCGTTCTCTAGGCGAAGGGGAATCCACTTTGGCCGGTTGCTGAATCGGATCGCAAAATCCCCTGGCTGGGGATGCCCTTAATCAGCCGCGGATTTCGGTGGCGGGATTTCCAACTTGTCTTTCGGCGTCTGGATGAATTTGTCGCCCACTTCGATCAGCATGACGGGGATGTCATCGATGACCGGATATTTGCGTCCGCATTCTTTGCAGATGAACCAGGCATCCTTGTAGAACTCCAGCTCGCCTTCGCTGGCCTGGACGCAATGGGGGCAACGCAGGATCTCGATAAGTTCTTTACTGACCATATAGTCTCCTATCGGTTGACTTCATTTTACTGCCTCAATGCGCGCCCCCAGGCTGCGCAGGCTGGATTCCAAATTCTCGTAGCCGCGGGTGATGTGGCCGATGCCGTGGATGGTGGACTTGCCCTTGGCCATGATGGCGGCGATCAGGTATGTGAAGCCGGCGCGCAGATCGGGAACGGTGATCTGGGCGGCTTCGAGCTGGGTGGGTCCTTTGATTACGGCGCTGTGCTGGTACTGGCTGGCGTCGAAACGGCAGCGATGGCCCAGGCAGGAGTCGAAGAGGGCGATCTCGGCTCCCATCAGCTGCAAGGCGCTCACATAGCCGAAGCGGTCTTCGAAGACGGTTTCGTGGACAACGGACATGCCTTCGGCCTGGGTGAGCAATAGCAGAAAGGGGGATTGCCAATCGGTCATGAAGCCAGGGTGTACGCTGGTTTCCAGGTGGATGGCTTTTAGAGTTCCATTGTGGAAGAAGCGGATGCCGTCCTCCTGCACTTCGAAGAGGCCGCCGACGCGGCGCAGCGTGTTCAGGAAGGTCAGCAGGTCTTGCTGGCGCGCGTTCTTCACGAAGACGTCGCCGCCGGTGGCCACCGCCGCGGCGCCCAGGGAGGCCGCCACGATGCGGTCCGGCAGGAGGCGATGGCTGGCCCCGGTTAGCGTGCCGACGCCCTCGACGACGAACGTACGATCCACTTTGTAATCGATGATGGCGCCCATCTTCTGCAAATAGATCACCAGGTCCATGACTTCAGGCTCGATGGCTGCGTTGCGGATGGTGGTGCGCCCTTTGGCCAGCGTAGCCGTCATCAGCAGATTCTCGGTGGTGGTGACGCTGGGGTAGGGAAGCTCGATCTCGGCGCCGTGCAGGCCGTCGGCTTCGATGACGTAAAGGCCGCCTTCGGTTCGAACGCGGGCGCCCATTTTCTTGACGCCTTCGAGGTGGAAATTCACCGGCCGCGGCCCGATCTGGTCCCCGCCCGCAGCGGCCGGGATGAGGGCGCGACCGCGGCGGTGGAGCAGCGGACCCATCATCATGATGGCGAGGCGATTCCGGTTGCCCAATTCCTTGATGATCTCGTCGCTGGTGAAGGAGGGGGTATGCACTTCTAAGCGGTGAGCGCTCTCGCTCTTGAAGCGCGCCCCCACGGATTCGCACATCTCCTGCGTGATATGACGGTCGCCGATATCGGGTACGTTGGCGAAGTGGCTGGGTTGATCGCTGAGCATGGAAGCCACTAACAGCTTGGTGATAGAGTTCTTGGCGCCGCTAACGGCGATCTCGCCGCGCAGCGGGGCGCCGCCCTCGATGGTCCAAGTGCTTTGCACAGTCGGCAGGGGCGCGGTCTTGCTGCGCGTGGCGGCGCCGCGCATTTTAGTCGTCTTGCCCCTTGACTTGTTTAGGAGGCATGTTTGCGGTGCCGGGCCCGTACTGATAAATATCCGGCCAGGCTTGGTATTGGGTTGCGAAGATATCCTCGTAAAGCAACACGCCGTCACGATAGACGCGACGGAACCAAGTCACGTCGGCGCCCTTCACAGCCCAGTCCACTTGCTTCACTTCTCCCTTGCTTAATTCCGGGTTCTCTTCATAGCGCGTATCCGGCGGATCGGTGATGTTATCGATGCCGCTGCTCTGCGCTTCAACGGTGCGGCCATCACTGGTGGAATAGAATTTCCACGTGATGGATCCCGATTCGACGTAGGTTTCCATCAGCAGCCAGTAGGGCGTGTCGTTCTGGAATTTAAAATCGACAATGGGCGCGAACACGGTGGCATCCAGGCCTACCAAGCCGGGGTCGATCTGGTTGGCCGAGTTGCGCTCGTAATATCCCACGCGGTAGGCGTGCGGCCAGCGTTCGACGATGGGGAAGCCGGCAAAGAACGCGGCGCGGAACAAGGTGGTACTCACCTGGCAAACGCCGCCGCCGACGCCCTTGATGGTGCGATCGCCGAAGATGATCAGCGCTTCGGCGAAGCCGGATTCCAAGCTGATGTCTCCGATGTTGTCCACCATCGAGAACACCGCCCCAGGGGGAACCAGCAGGCCATGGAAACGTTCTGCGGCGGTGGTGATGTTTTGGATGCGCGCCGGGGCCGAACCGTAGAAGTAGGTGGATTCCTGATGAACTAACTGGGTAATGCCCAGCTCGGCGGCGGTCACGTTATCGCCGACCTCTGGGTCCGAATAGTCGTACTGTAGTTCCACTTGATGGGTGCCCTCGCCGATCTGCTCATTGATGTGGTCGATGCTGGCCTGCAAATCAAGCGTGCGGCCGACAATTGCCGGCTTGTAAATATCGAGTTGCGCGGTTTCATCGTTGAAGATGAACCGCGCATTGCGCGGCGTTGCAGCGACCTGCGGGCCTAGATCCGCAACAAAAGCGCCCAGCTGTTGCGCGTCGAGACCGATCTGGTAATGGGCGCGAGTCTCGCCCTCCACGCGCTCCACGCTTAGCATGCCCGCCAGCGTCTCAGGAGAAAGGGTCCACGGTTCGGGATTGTCTTCGTAAGAGCCGCCAGGAAGAATTGCAAGGGGCTGGGTCAGCAGATTCTGGGCGATGGCGGCTTGGGCGCTGGCATCCAGGATACGCGGCGGGGCTTCAATGACTGCAAGGGGAACTTCGATGTCCTGCATCAGCAGGAGTTGGGCGGCCAACCAGTCAGCGGTCTTTTGGGTATCCAGCGTGAGCCCGATCTGCCCGGGCTGCACGGCGATCTGTAAGCCGGACACGGAGAGTTGTGCTTCGATGGTCGGTCGGTTCAGTTCGGCGGCAATGCGCTGCAATGCGCGGTAAGCCGCCTGGCCATCGAAAACCAGTCGCGGAGCAAGCTCCGCACCACCCTGTAGCGATTGGGCCTTGCCGGCGATGTTCTCCCAGGGCCAAAGGCTGCGGCCGAAGCCATAGGCAGCGCCGGCGCTGGCTTCCGCATCTAAGCGCAAGCCCAGTTCCGCGGGCGTGAAGGTCCAGACGCGCTCGCCGTAGCGCAAGGTGACGTGGCCGGTGGTGGGGAAACTAAATTGCCGGGCTAGGAGGGCGACCGCTTCCGTTCGGCGCATGCCGCCGAGGTCCAGCCCGGCCATGCGCACGCCGGGCAAGATGCGGCCAAGGTAAGCCAGGCTGAAGATTGTGGAGAAGACGAGCGCGGCCAACGCGGCTAAACCAACGGCCGCGGCCAGCATCACTCCCGACTTGGCGAGGATACTTGGCTTGGCTAGCTCGAGGGGCGGCTGGGCCATTGGCTGGGTCACCATAGCGCAAGGATTTTACCCGCATCCGATGCATCAGAAAGCGATTCCTGTGGGTCTTGTATAATTTGCCGGTGAAGGCCAAGGCACTTGGCCAATAATGCTGCCGATTCCCTTCGGCCAAGTGACACCTAGATGAGACCCCCACTAATCCAGAGAGTTACCCGAAAACTTGGACGCATAGGTGCCACGACCGTTTATCGCATAACAGGTCGCTGGGATGAGGATTTTAATCCTATCTTCGTATGCGGCGCATCTGGAGCAGGCACTTCCTTATTGCGAGGCTTATTGGACCAGAATTTCGACGTAGCGGCCTCACTAGTGGAAAGCGCCCGGAGCGTGGCGGAGGACTCCACACTTTATGTAGGTCCCGCACACCATTATGGAAATATCGATGAATATTTGCAGGCTTTATATTTTCCTTCTGGGACTACTGTGGATCAAGTTCGAGAAGACAGTTTGTCGCTTTACCGCCGTTTCGTTCGGCACCCGAAGCGCTCTTCGGTCGTCATTGATAAATCAGCTAATTCGCATTTGGTGCGGGCTGAGCATCTGGCGGCGGCTTTCCCCCCCGGGCGCTTCATCCTTATTTTGCGCAACCCCATCACTACCATCGAAGGATTTCGACGAAAATGGCATTTGTTTATGAATGCCGATTTAACCGAATTATGTGATTTTTGGTTGGAATTGCACCGCACCTTTCTTCAGCAAAGCGTTGCATTTTCGGATAGGGTTATCGGTCTTACATTTGACGACCTAATGCGCGATTCGGTGAGCAATGTTCAATGGATTGGGCAATGGGCAGATCTCGCGCCCAGGAGGGAAAAATATCCATATCAGGATGAATCTAATAAGCCGGGAAGGGGACTGCGAAATGTAGTCCAGGGCGAGATCCGCGTTGACGAAAGCGCGGAGCAAGATTCGTTATCACGAATATCCGCTTCCGACAAAGAGACGATTCAAGAACGAATAGGGGATACCTATCAGGATTTAATCGATCACATCGCTGACTGGAAAAACATGGCTGAGAAGCCCGAAAGGTAATAATACACGGTACAGCAAGCTCTCTTGAAATGCATCCCAGCGGTTTGGATTTAGAGGTATAGGGGCTTCTTTCGTTGGGCAGACGATTTCTGGCAGACGTACATGAGCATGTGGCCCATGTGGTGCTCGGCCCAGCCCCAGTTCATCAGAAAGCGTTGCAACCGGCGGCCAAGTTCGGGGGTCTTGAAGAAGCGAGTGAGGAAGGGCAACTCATCTTTCACGCCCTTGTACCCGCCATATTGATGGTGGGCGATCACGCTGAAGCCGGCTCGCTGCAAGTATTCATCGAACTCAACGGGAGAGTAAGCGTATTGGTAAAAAGCCAGGTCCGCAGGTGGAGTCCTGCCAAAGAAACCCAGGCTCATTTTCAAGCGACGTAAACCATTTAGGAAAGGTATTGAGATCAAGGCTACGCCACCCGTGCCAAGCATGCGATTGGCCTCGGATAGAAAGGGTTCCGGCCCT
Organism: Anaerolineales bacterium; assembly: GCA_040902205.1. GTDB lineage: Bacteria > Chloroflexota > Anaerolineae > Anaerolineales > UBA11579 > JAMCZK01. The sequence continues at coordinate 13,414 of JBBDXR010000034.1, forward strand.
TCCTGGCGGTGTTCCATTACGCCCAGGGAAATGTATCCCTGGTAATAACCGTCCGGCACGTCAAGCTGGGTCACATCACCCCAGCGGAAAGGCTGATCAGGAAAGCGCTGCCTCAGCGCTTCGACCGTTTTCCGGCCGTAGTCCACGCCATCGACGGTGTAGCCGCGAGCGCGCAAGGCGATCACGAATTGACCGAGCCCGCTGCCGGCTTCGATGATGCGCCCTTCCTTCGGGAGATACTTTGGAAATATGTCTTCGTAATAGCCCAATTCCCCTCGCGCCGCCTGCTCGTAAAGCTGCTGGCTGTCCTGTCCCGACCAGACCTCATCCCAGTATTCGGCGCTCGCGGCTTGGCGAAAATATGCCAAGCGCTTACCAATAACGACTCGCTTTATTTCTGCCATGCGTCCTTAAGATGCCCAGTGGGCTTATCCGACATTTTACCTGTAACCCCGTACGCGCCTGCCCGATCAGCGCTGCCGATGCTGATCGTTAAACGCAGAATGTCTGGCCGAGCGATTCAGGATGACGGGAAGATTATTTGATGCCAGGCCTAGTTGGCCCAGGGATGCGCGCAATTCAAAGCGAAGCCCGATTGCGTCCAGTCATCCCAGCGCGTGATCAGCTCGAACGGGCTGATGGACGGATCCAGGTGGGCAGGCACTAACGCTAGCAATTGGTCGAGGGCACCCGGACCGGCCGCGGCGATTGCCGCTGCGGAGTTGCAGACATTATTCAGGATCTGCACTTGTTCGTATAAAGCGCGTTGGGGCTCGATCCAGGTATCAGAGGTCAACGAGGCGCTGCTTCCGCTCAGGCCTTGGAGAACGCCGAGCGCGGCCTCGTCGATCCAAAAGACCTCATCCCACCACGCGCCTTGAGTGCGCAGGGGTGGCAGCGCATTCACATCATCGAAATTGCCGCTGGGCAAATAGAAAGCCGCATGGGGTTTGGCGTATACGCTTTCGGTTTCGTCCAAGGGCACTGGATAAACGGGCATCCAATTCCAGGTAGCGCTATCCTCAGTCCTGGCTGCCAGCCAGATCCCCTCAAGGGTGGGGTGTTCCGCCCCCAGGTCATCCACCAGCACGAAGAGGTAGTTGTGCTGCCCGCTCTCGCCAGCGGGAGCGGCGATGGCCTGCCCCAGACTGCCCAGGAAAAGGCCGGTCACCAGGCCGAGGCCGAGGAAACTAAGGAACAGCAAACGCGGCGTGATGGCCATGGCTTAGAGCAGCCACCAGGCCAGGCCGATGCCCAGCACGAGGCCGAGAGCCCATCCACTAACCGCGATCACCCAACCCTGCGGAAGGAAAGCCATGGCGGGCTGCGCTTCGACCAGGGTCTTGGCCTGGATCAGGCCGTGGCTCAACGGACGAGCGGTGCTTAGGATGCGCACCACCGTCTGCCAGAAACTTAATTCGATCCATTCGCCAAAGCGGGCAACCATGTTTACCTCGAGGTGGTGATCTTCAGGATGTGGCCGTTATCATCGGCCACCACGCGCACCATGCGGTTGAAACTCACCCCGCCGGATTGCGGCACGCGACCTTTGAACGTGATCAGGTAAGTGGGGTTGGCCCCAGACCCTTTGGCGCCGGCCTGCAACTTCACACTGGGTTCGGCGTCTGCCACTTCAGGAAATTGACGGCCGATTTGTTGCGAAATGCCCTGGATGGTCTTTGCATCCATCTTGCTCCTTACGCTCGCGCGCTTGCAGGTACGTTCACACGCGCCCGTTTGCGCAGGAAGGCGGGCACGTCCAGGTCGTTCAATATGTCCACGGCCAATACTTCACGGCTTTCCTCGACCACGGGAGGCAGGCTTGGTTTCGTGTCCGGCAGAGCCTCTAAGCCCTCTGCTTGAGTATGGATCGCCTCTACGCCTTGCATCACGTCGGCTAGTGATTTGGCGCCCAGCCCGGTAACGATCAGGATCACTTGGGCGCGCTCGCGCATGCGGTCGTCCTGCGAAAGACCCATCACTACATCGACGTCCTCGCTGATCAGGCCGCGGATGTGGCCGATAGCTTCGCCGACTTCATAAAGGCTCAGGTCTTCGCCGCCGCTGAAATTAGCGATCACGCCCTTGGCGTCTGCGAGAGAAATGCTTTCCAACAAAGGATGCTTGAGCGCTTGTTCGATGGCCTCGACAACTTTGCCCTCGCCGGTGCCATGGCCGATAGCCATCAACGCGCCACCGCCGCGCTTCATCAGGTTTCGCACGTGGGCGAAATCGACGTTGATCAGACCCGGTTGGGTCACCAACTCGGCGATACCTTGCACCGCCTGGCGCAATACGTCATCGGCCAAGCGGAAGGCCGTTTCCAGGGGGAGGTTTTGGGGAGCGACGAAAAGCAGCCGATCGTTGGGGATCGCAATAAGTGTGTCAGTTTTGGGCTGCAGGCGCGCTAACCCCTCTTGCGCGTTCTTTTGGCGGCGGCCCATCTCGAAGCTGAACGGCGTGGTCACCACCGCAATGGTGACAGCGCCTAAGGAGCGTGCCACCTCGCCGGCCAGCGCGATGGCGCCGGTGCCGGTGCCGCCACCCATGCCCGCGGTGAGGAATACCATATCGGCGCCGCGCAGCGCATTTTCAATGTCTTTGCGGCTTTCGCGGGCGGCCTGATAGCCGACCTCGTGGACGCCGCCGGCCCCCAGGCCGCGGGTGAGCTGCGGCCCAAGCTGGATCTTCACCGGCGCCTGGCTGCTCTGGAGCACCTGGTAATCGGTGTTGGCGGCAATGAATTCGACCCCGGGAATGCCGAGTTCGATCATGCGGTCCACGGCATTACTGCCACCTCCGCCCAGACCCATCACTTTGATGACCGGTCCGCGCAGCACTTGCTCTTTGTTGGTTTGGCTAGGTTTCGTATCTTCCATGGCGAGATCCTTTACGCTCCGGCAAGTTCCAGGTGTTCCACGGTGCAGCCAGCTTGGATTAGATTGCGCAGCAGTTCATTAGAAAAAGCGTCCAGCCCCCCAGCCAACGTGACGCGGGCGGCCTGTGCGGCTTCGGCTTCCGAGGTGCCAACAGTGGCCCGGCTGGTTTGCAGGAAGGAGCGTACGGCATCCATCGGCCATTCCTGCGCGGCGGGCAACAGCAAATAATGCTTGATCGCCCGTTCGGTGTCGATGGCATACCTGCGCGGCGCGCTGAAGGTTTTCTTTGGCGCGACCGCCGGGGTCCGCCAGGCGATCCATTCCTCGCCAACCTTAGTGGGCTTGCCGTTGATCTTGAAAAAGGCGGAATGGGCCGCGGGGCTGGCTGGGTCGGCTGCCAGTAACCACAAATTGCACGCCAATACATTGGTCGGCACGGCGTTGTTCTTTTCGGAGGATGCTTCGCGTTCGAGTGTTTCGGCCATGTTGATGGCGCGCTTTCCGGCCTGGGCATCCAGCGATTTTCCGCTTTCGGCTTGGACGCCGGCAGCCAGGATGATGATGGGCAGCTCTTTGCCCAAGGCGGCGCGCGAAATGGCGTTGTACCAATCGAAAATGCGGAAGCCGCGCTGGTCTTCGCTTCCATCCGGCGTGTGGTAAGGCAGAGTGGCAGGCCAGGACTCCGGGCCGCCGGCACCCCAGGTCATCGAGTTATCCCCGGTCCAGGCGTAAGCGCCAAGGGCCAGGCTCTCTAATAGCAAACCTTCGCCGCGTTCAGAAAGCGTTTCGAGCGCGGAGCGCAGGAAGGCCGTGTCCCAGTAATCGCCGCCAGGCTCCAGCGCGGGGAAGACGGGTAAGAGCCCGGCTTCGAGGGCGGAAATTGCCATGGGAACGAAGTAGTCGAGGAAGCGAGCAACGAGCCCGCGCTGTGTCCAGGCCGTGCCGGGCCATTGGGCGCGCAAGTTAGGGCGATCGAAAAGGGCGACGTAGCGCACGCCCCAAGAGGCGTAGGCGCGAAACATGGGGGCAAAGTCCTCGGCCTCATGCGCTTCGGTCAGCGGCAGGTCCAGATGAACCACCGGTTGTATACCGGCGTCGATTAGCGCGCTGATGAACTCGTTGGGAATAGCGCGGTCCAGCGGGGCGGGCAGGGTAACCCAATTCACGCCGAGGCTTTGCATGACGGGCATCCAGCGGTCGAGATCGGCCTGGCTGTAGTGTTTGATATCCGCGAAATAGTGGATGCCCAGCCGCTTTTGCGGATCGACTGGCAGGGGATCCGAAGCAGGTTGCGCGTCCATCTCCTCAGAGAGTGGATTGGGCTCATCAGGCGCGGCCAGTTCACCCGCGGCCGCAGCCGTCTCAATCTCCGTGGGGACATCGGACGCGGTCAGATCCGCATTGCCGACATTCGCATCGGGGGCTTGTTCCGGGTGCAGCCTAAAATACTCGGCCAGTGAATCTGCGTTATTCGGGAAGGTCGTTTTGTCTTGCATGATGGCTCCTTGCGGCTACTTGGATGCAAGACACATGCCAGCCCCGCTTCAGGGCGAGGCTGGCTAGGAGGGCGGCCGGTGGAGCAGCCGGGCTAATCAGTTTGTGGGACTAAGCCCCCAACAGTGGGGACCCGTAATTATGTAAATGCCTTTCGCCAGCCACCATCGGGTCGAACCTTCTGGGGGTCGCTTTGCGCTTCAAGCGAAAGGCGTGAACCTTGAATTTGGGTATTCTGCATCTTTGTTCGAGGCCAGTTTAGCCAGGCGCGTTTAAGGGCTGATAAAGGTCCTGGGAAGGTTCAGTTAACGTTTTGCGCCAGAAGCATCTCCCCTTGGCATTCTTGCGCTTGTGGGAAAGCCCTATGGTAAAACCGAGTCATGATCCTGGTAACGGGAGGCGCAGGCTTCATCGGCCAACGGCTCGTCCAACGCCTCGTCGACGAAGGCCATAGCGTGCGCATCCTTATCCGCCCGTCCGCCTCCAGCCCCCGGCTGCCGCAAGGCCTGTCGGTGCAAGCTGCCATCAGCAGCTTGGCTGACCCGCGCGGGTTGCGCGCCGCCCTGGTTGGCGTCGACGCCATCTACCACCTGGCGGCCGTTGACTGGCTGGATCCCGCCGCTAATTTCCGTGCGACGGAGACCGAAGGCACCCGCAATCTGCTGGATGCCGCCCAGGATGCCGGAGTCGGTCGCTTCGTGTTTGTGAGCCACCTCGGCGCGGACCGGGCGGCGGCCTTTGCGGCCCTTAAGGCCAAGGGCATCGCTGAAGAGTTCGTGCGCCAGAGCCCCTTGGCTTTTACCATTCTGCGCTCCGGCCTGGTCTTTGGCCCAAGGGACCACTTCACCACCGGGCTGGCAAAGCTCCTCGCTTTTGCGCGCGTCTTCGCTTTGCCATTGGATGGGCGAATCCTCATGCAGCCTCTTTGGATCGAAGACTTGGTCTCTTGCCTCACGTGGTGTATGGCTGGGGAGGAAACGGTGGGACAGACCATTGAAGTGGGTGGCCCGGAGCATATAAGCCTGCGCCGCGTATGTGAAATGATCCGGGACAAAGCGGGCTTGGACACACGTATGATCTCCGGCCGTCCCTCTTATTTGCGTTTGCTGGTGAGCCTGCTGAAAGCGGTCAAGCCGCGTTTGCCAGTTTCGAATTACTGGCTCGATTATTTTGCAGCCAACCGTATCTGTGAGTTGGATACGCTGCCGCGCGCGTTCCACTTATTGCCGGCGCGCTTCTCGCAGAAGACCGAATACCTGGCCGGCGTCGATTGGCGCCAGATCCTGCGCACGGAAATGGCCGCGCCGCTACTGCGGCCAACCTTGCAAATTGAATAGGTTCTGTAGTGGCGGCTGGTTAAGCGCTCTTATATACTCCTGCCAGCATCGGTACTGAATGAAAACCTACGACGTTTCACTCACCATCTCCCCGGAGATGCCGGTTTGGCCAGGGGATGGCGGCATCCAGATCCAGCGCATCGAAAAAATTGAGGGAGGGGCGCCGGCTAATGTCTCGCGTATGCAAATGGGCGTGCATACCGGCACGCACGTGGACGCGCCCTATCATTTCCTCAAAGATGGCCTCACCGTAGAAAGTCTGCCGCTCAAGATCCTGGTGGGCCGCGCCTATGTCATCCATTTACGCGATGATGTCGACCTGATCACCCCCGAAGTTCTCGAAGCCGCCGGCATTCCGCCGCGCACACGGCGTGTGCTGATCCGCACGCGCAATTCCAAGCAGTGGTCTAAGGGCTACCGCGCCTTCCAGGAGGATTTCGTCGGCGTGGACGTGAAAGCTGCCGAATACCTGGTGAAACGTGGCGTAAAGCTGATCGGCGTGGATTACTTATCCGTGGCCCCATTCGGAAATGCGACCCCAACGCACGTCACCCTGCTGAAGGCAGGCGTAGTGATCGTGGAAGGGCTCAACCTGTCGCAGGTCACCAAAGGGCGCTACAATTTTTTCTGCCTGCCGCTTAAGCTAAATGGCAGCGATGGTGCGCCGGCGCGCGCTATCCTAGTCGGCGTCTAGGTCAATCCGAGGGAATAGTGATCAGCATACGTGCGGCGACCCCGGCTGACTCCGGGGACATTGCCCGCGCCCACGTCGATAGCTGGAGGAGCACCTATAAGGGCTTGATGCCCAGTGAGTTCCTGGTCTCTTTGTCCCCCGAAAGGCGTTCTGTTCAGTGGAGCGCGGCGCTGGAAAACCCAGATCGCAATTGCATATTTGTTGCTGAGCATAAGGAAGTTGGTCTTGTTGGCTTCGTCGATTGCGGGCCTGAGCGCGGGGGATGGAAGGAATATTCAGGGGAGATATATGCCATATACCTGTTAGAAAAGTATCAGGGTAAGGGAATTGGAAGAAGGCTATTCAATCAGGCGGTGAAGGAACTGAAACGGCGGAACCATCAGAGCATGCTGCTTTGGGTACTGGTCGATAATCCTTCGCGTGGGTTCTATGAGCATGTGGGAGGAAAAGAGATAGGTCAAAAAGAAATTGAGATCGGGGGGAAAAGTTAGTAGAAGTGGCCTATGGTTGGAAGCAGCTATAAGATATGTGTTTTATCATGGGCATGCTCATGTCTGCCCGTTCCAGATTCTCGAGACTGAAATTGCACGCATCGGCAACCGCTGCCGCCAGCCCGGTGCGCCACCGTTCCCCAATAATTTCTCCCAACAAGGGTATTGGTGCCTGAATGTCGTCATCTTCGCTTCGCGTTGTGGAACCAGGTGACGTAGAGGGGATCCTGGAGATCTATGCTCCCATTGTTCGCGAGACGGTGATCTCGTTTGAACTGGAACCTCCCAACCGCATGGAGATGCAGGATCGGATCGCAGACACGCTGCTCAAATACCCATGGCTGGTTGCGGAAGGCGACGGCCGCATCTTGGCTTATGCCTATGCCAGCGACCATCGCGACCGCTGGGCCTATCATTGGGCCGCCAATGTGTCCGTGTACGTGCACCCCGCCGCCCGTCGCCGGGGTCTGGCCCGGCGACTTTACGCAGCCCTGCTTGCCCTGCTGCGTGCCCAGGGTTACTACAACGTGTATGCCGGCATTGCGCTGCCCAATGAAGGCAGCGTCGGCTTGCATGAATCGATGGGCTTTCGACGGGTAGCTTTGTATATGAAGGTCGGCTTCAAGTTAGGCGAGTGGCGCGATGTTGGCTGGTGGGAACTTGCCTTGGGCGAGCATCCGGCTGAGCCCCCGCCGCCGCGTAGCTTTGCCGGCCTGGCGAAAGCAGAAACCGATTCGTGCTTGGGCTAAGTTCCGCGCTTAAGGTTTTTGAATAAGCTTCGGTCGAATTGACCCAGATTTCCCGGACCCAGCTTGCCGGCGGCGGCCACTGCTGCGGCCACGTCTACGCGCAGTTGCGCAACGTCGATCCCCCGGCAGGTATCCGGCCAGGGGCGCAGCCACTTCTTGCAGCGTTCGAACATCTTGGCCATACCGATGAAGTTGTTGCGCTCGATCTGCAGGTAGACGATACCCGCTTGCAGGATGCCCTGGTACAAGTGCCGGGCAGGGCCGGTTTCGGCCCGCCAGGCGGCCTCCAGGGCCTCGTGGGCCTCCCAATAATGCCCACTGTCGAATAGCTCGATGCCCTTTATGGCCATAGGATCTAGCTCGCCCTGGCAGGCGGTAGGGATCTGCTCGGGCGTGACGAAGATCTCGTCTGGGTTGCGCACGGCCATGCAATGAGTATATCCGGCAAGAAAAGAGGCGCAGGGAACTACGCCCCTTTTTCTTTGGAGAAGGTTGCCCTTACTCGATGAAGACCTCTACATGGTCTCCACCATCCTCGTTGGTCACATCGATGACCTTGCCGGTCATGCCGCTGCGAATAGCTTCCATCAGGTCCACCTCGGCCACGCCGGGCACATACTTGGCGGCGATGCCAATTCCGGCGCTGACCATGGAGAGCGGCAGATTCACACTGACCTTGGAGCGGCCGCTGAAGCTGTCGGTCACACGGATGCGCACGTAGCGCCCATCGTCCACAGGCGCGGAACCGCGCGGGGCGCGGCTCGCGCCGCGGGTCAGGGCTTCCAGAAGCTTGGCGCCATCCGCCGGGCTGATCTTGCCATCCTGGATCATCTGCAATATTTTCAATCGTTCTTCGCTGGTTGCCATTTTTCCTCTGCCTGCTAACTAATGGTGATGTCGACGATTTCGTTGTCATCTTCATCGTTGGCTTGAATGTGAATGTTCTCGCCCTTTTTGCCGGATTCCTTAATGGCTTGCAGGAGCTTATCGACATCCTCTTGTTCCATGCCGGGGATATGGCGGCCCACCGAGCGCAGGGCGGTCGTGGCAACTCCCAAAGGCACAGGCAGGTCCACGTTGACGTTCACTTTGCCGCCGCGCCGCCGCGAGTCCACTTTGAGATGGGCCCAGGGGCCGCGCTGGGATAGCCAGCCGAACACGATGAGCAGGATGCCGATGGCCAAAGGGAACCAGGCGCAAAAGAAACCCAGGCCCAGGCCGCCATCGCGGGCGTCGGCAGCCATCCACAAGCCGGCCAGCAGGGTGATAAGGGTACCCGCCGTGATCGGGATCAGCCACCAAGCCCAGGTGCGCGAGGTGCTGAAATGATTGGGTATGACTTCGACCTTTGGCGGCTGGGCCTCCCGCTCACGCGGCAGCTCTTCCGTTGCGGCCTTTGTCGAAAGGCGCCGGGCAGCTTCGTCGGCGCTGATTTCGCCGCGCTCCAGAAGCTCGAGCACATCCATAGGCTTTTCGGCCTTGGTCGAGGTTTCATCCGTGCTGAGCAGGCGCTCCGCCTCTGCCGGGCTAATCTCGCCCTTTTCCAGGCGATTCAAAATGGCCATGCGTTCCGAGGGGCTAGGCATTGTCTTCGTCCTTTTCGCGCGTTGGAGGAACTGGCGCAACAGGTGGGGTGGGCGGCACTGGCGGAACTGGGGGCACCGGAGGCTCGCCCTCGCCAGCCTTGCGCCCCTCCAGCGTATTCAGCAGCATTTCGGCTTCCTGCACGCTGATCTTCTTTTCCTGCACCATCTGCAGGATGAGCCCGCGCTCCTTGCTGGATACCTGCTCGGATGCCTTGCCGCTATGGGAGACCGTGACCACCTGGCCGTGTCGATTGCGTAATTTGCGTTCCAGCCGGCGTTGCGCTTCCTGGACGCGGCGCTGCGCGTGAGCAGCGGCGCGCGAGCCGCTTTGCTTCAGGCGTTCGCCCAAGGCCTCCAATTGCTCATTGAGCGATTCCAACTGGCCTTCCATCTGGGTCGTTACTTGTTCTGTAATCTCGTCGGCCAATCCGGCCAGGTCATCCACGAAATCCATGTCTGGTGTGAACTCTTCGCCCTCCCGGCAGCGGAAATCGATATGGCCTCCGGCCGAAAGCTCCAAAGTGGCCCCGCCGTCTCCGAGAATAAATTCATGCCGGCCGGTTTGCACTAGTTGTTTGCTGTCTTCGGTATACACATGGATCTGCTTTGCGCCGCTGATCAGCACGACATCCGCGTCCGTCGAGGCATCCAAATGGCAGAAGAGGTTTCCGCCGGCTTTGACGCGGTACTCGGAGCCAGCTTCGAGCTCCAGGCGCAATTCGGCGTTGCCGTCGCTAGCCGCCTCGATGTTCCCCTCTATATTCCGCAGGCTGAGGTTGCCGTGGATCTCCTTGGCGCTGACTTCGCCTTCCACGTCGCGCAGACTGAGATTGCCGGATACCTCCTCGGCATTGAGTTCGCCCTCCACATTGCGTGCGGTGAGGTTTCCATCTATGTTGCCCAAAGCAGCTTCGCCCACGGTTTTCAGATTGAGCGAACCGCCCACTTGGTCTACGCGAACCTTTCCTTCGAGGCCATTTACATACGCATCCCCGTCCACGGATTTTATGTGCAGTTCGCTTTGCTCTGGCACGCGCAGCATGCAATCACTTTCGCAACTCAATATCAGAGTGTCGTCTTTGAAACGGTATTCCAGATGTTCTTCGCTATCTACATCGATGCGAATGACCTGCTCATCCCAGCCTTTGACCTGCAGGCTTCCGGCTACGTTTTCGATCTTGAGCAGCGGGGATTCCCCTGCGGGGATTTGGATTCTTGCCATCTCAGTTTCCTTCCTTCTCTTGGATGAGGCGCAGCGCCTCTTCGTAATTGATCCTGCCGGCATCCAGGTCATCCAGGATGCGTTTGCGTTCATCGTCGCTCAAGCCGGCAAATTCGTCTTCGCCGGGTTCGTACCCCAGCGCGCGGATGACTTCTTGCAGCCGGTTGCGGATGGTGGGGTAGGAAAGGCCCATATCCGCTTCCATGCGGGTGATCTTGCCTTCATTGCGCACAAAAAGCTCGACGAAGGCTAGCTGCTCCTCGCTGAGCTGGCTGAACATGCCGGAGGTGAAACGGCCCTCCAGCCGGGTTTCGCATTCCCGGCAGGAGAGGCCAGTGACCACCAGTTCGCCGCCGCAGACCGGGCAGGCGTTTGGGATTCTGTGCATGCTTACCGGCCTTGCCAGGCCGAGGCCACCTGATTGCCCCCGGACGTTCGCGGTTTGATCGACGAGCCTAATGTGATCAACGCCTCGCCGATCCCCTGCCTAACCTTGTGGTCCCACCGGTTCTGAGGGGAGAGCTGGCCGCCAACCGAGGCTGTGGCTCCCTGCACCGTTTGCTGCACGTAAAATGATAGACTTCATTGTTTGAAATAATCATTGCTTACTCCTCTTCTGGTAGACGGACATTCAAAATCCTTATTTTGTGAGCCATTTTCATGCGTAATTATACAGATTGTCTTGAAAAAGTCAAGACCTAATCTAAGAAATATCAAGCTTGCTATTACAAAAGTCAAATTCTTAGATAAACGGACTTGGTGGCTGGGTAGGGCGAAGAGAATAATAGGTTTGAGCAGTAATCAAGGTGCTTGGGATATCAGGAATCCCGAAAGCCAAGATTCACACTACGGTTGCCGATTCGGCCCGGGAATTCTGTTGGATAGCCAGGGAGGTCCCGGGGCGGTCATGGGGCTTTCGGACTAGGCCCAGGGCGACGGGTCCCGATCGGGGAGAGAGGGCTGAAGATGTGATGGAGCCAATGGTCTTGCCATCCGCGTAGATGGCGGCACCAGCCTCCAAGGGAGCCGAGGCCCGGATGCGAACCAATTGACGCACCACCTTGTCGTAGGTCACCTGGCGGGCCAGCACCTCCTGGCCCGTGTAACAACCCTTGACGGGTGATACAAGGCGGTCTAGGCCCAGTTCGAAAGGTGTGTATTCGTTTTGGAATTCAGGATCGCCGGCCAAACCCGCTTCTATGCGCAGGACCTCGCGAGCCGGGAAGTCCAAGGGGGCAATCGAGAGTTGAGCCAAGCGCTCAACGAGCACTTCCAACACCGTTGCCGGGAGTAAAACCAGGAATGCCAGGTTTGCTGAATAGCCGGATATGCCGATGGCCGCAGTTTGCTCACCATCCAAGGTCCCTGTGGCGACGCCATCCAGATTTGGAATGGAGCTTATCCCAATCTCGGTCAACACTCGGCCAGCCGGCGGCCCATGCAGTTCGACTTGCGCCCAATGTGCGCTGCGATCCTCGATGGTAACTTTGTCGTTGAAGAAGACCCGTTTTTGAAAATAGGCCGCCAGCCCAGGTCCATGGCCGGGTTGCGTGAGCATGCCGACGGCTTCGCCCTCGTCGATCAGCAGGAAATATTCGAGGATGCGGCCAGTGGCAGCGGTCAGCAAACTGGGTAGGGCCTGAGTGCGGCTCAAGAGATCGAGATCGTTGGTCGTTTGGCGCTGCAGGTAGCCGCGGCGCGTCTCGCCGCTGAACGCGACGTAACCGGGCTTGGCGACTACGTAGTAGTCCGCGGCCTCATGGGCTGCGTTGAACGCGTCGATAACGTCAGGCGAAGGCATGTTCGTCATTCTAGCATCCGCCGCGGCGTTATATAATCGGCAAGCGCCGCCTGGAGTATGATTTTGATATCGAACAGCGTCTATTAGACAGACGAGGAATCCCGATGGAATCAAAGAAACCCACAGCCAAATCGCCTGTAGCCGCAGAGCACGTTAAGAACCTTGTGCTGGGCTCCGGGCCGGCCGGCTTGAGCGCCGCGCTCTACACCGCCCGCGCCCAGTTGGAGCCGGTGGTGCTGGCGGGCGCCGAATACGGCGGCCAGGTTTCGCTCACCCACATCGTGGAGAACTATCCCGGCTTCCCGGAGGGGGTGGGCGGCCCTGAACTGACCGAGTTGTTCAAAAAGCAAGCCGAGCGTTTTGGGGCACGCGTGATGTTCGACACGGCCACCGCAGCAAACCTGGCCAAGCGCCCCTTCCGCATCAAGACCTACGAGAAGGAATACCTTGCCGATACGCTGATCATCGCCACCGGCGCCACGCCGCGGCATTTGGAGATCCCTGGCGAGACCGAGTTCACCGGTCGCGGCGTTTCTTATTGCGGCACCTGCGATGGCTTCTTCTTCAAGAACAAGGATGTGGTCGTGGTAGGAGGGGGAGACAGCGCCCTCGAGGAAGGCGTTTTTCTGACGCGCTTCGCCAACAAGGTCACCCTCGTTCACCGCCGCGATGAATTGCGCGCCAGCCCCATCCTGCAGCAACGCGCCAAAGACAACCCCAAAATGGGCTTCATCTGGGATACGGTGATCAAAGATATCCAAGGCAACGGCGCCGTGCAGCAGATCCAGATGGAAAACTTGAAGACCGGCAAAGGCGAGCCGTTCAAGACCGACGGTGTGTTCATCTTCATCGGCCATACGCCGAATACGCAATTGTTCAAAGGCCAACTGGAAATGGATGCGGCCGGTTACCTGGTGGCCAACCGCAACATGGAAACCAGCGTGGCGGGCGTTTTCTCCGCCGGCGAAGTATCCGATCCGCACTTTCGCCAAGTGATCACCTCGGCGGGCATGGGCGCTGCCGCCGCCATCCAGGCGACGCGGTTCCTGGAAAATAATCCTTAGCTACTGTCTAGCAATGAAACATGCAACCGGTAGCCTAATTAGCTAGGGTTCTAACGTTTTATGGGGGCATCCGGGTGAATCAGTTATACGCATATTTGCATTTATGAATAGTCGGTCGGTTGAAATTTCGGGGTCAACCAAGCTATAATGAGGATATTCCGCGAGATGCGATCCCGTAATTCACTTCCCAGGAGACTTCAGTGACCAAGATTTCGATAGTCGGCGCGGGGATGACCGGGGCTACGGCCGCCCATTGGCTGGCCGAGCGCGAACTGGCGGATATCGCCCTGGTCGATATCGTCGAGGGCATGCCGCAGGGCAAGGCCCTCGATTTGTTACAGGCCATGCCAGTGATCGGCAAGGATGTACGCGTCGTGGGTTCGAACGACTACGCCGCCACGGAAGGTTCCGACATTGTGGTGATCACCGCTGGCTTGCCGCGCAAACCGGGCATGAGCCGCGAAGACCTGCTCAACACCAACGCCGACATCGTCAAGAAAGCCACCGAAGGCACGCTGAAGCATTCCCCCAAAGCAGTCTACATCATCCTTACCAACCCGCTCGACTCCATGTGCTATGTGGCCATGAAGGTAGGCGGTCTGCCGCGCGAGCGCGTCATCGGCCAGGCCGGCATCCTCGATTCGGCACGCATGCGCGCCTTTGTGGCCATGGAACTGGGCGTGAGCGTGGAGAACGTGGCCTGCTATGTGCTGGGCGGCCACGGGGACAGTATGATCCCCCTGACGCGCCATTCCAATGTGGCCGGCGTACCTCTCAACGAAATCCTGCCTGCCGATAAACTATCAGCCATCGTGGACCGCACCCGCAAGGGCGGTGGAGAGATCGTAGCGCTGCTTAAGCAAGGCAGCGCTTTTTACGCGCCTTCCGCTGCCATCGCCCAGATGGCTGAGGCGATCCTGAAGAACAAGAATCTGATCGTTCCTTGCTCGATCTACTTGCAAGGCGAATATGGTTTGAAGGATATTTTCTTCGGGGTTCCTGCCCAGTTAGGGCGGGGCGGTCTGGTCAAAGTGATCGAATACCAGCTGAACGCCGAAGAAAAGGCCAGCGTGGAAAAATCTGCGGCCGAGGTGCGGGAAAGCACCGCCGCATTGAAGATATAAGGCTGCTCAGTCCCTTAAGGAGGCACCATGTCGAAAGATGTCATGATCCAAACAGGCAATGGCAAGGAAGCGATGAAGTCGACGGAGTCTCTCTCGATTACGGATAATCGCACCGGGAAGCAGTACGAAGTGCCTATCTGGCAGGGAACCGTCAAGGCCATGGATCTGCGCAAGATCAAGACTGGCGATGAAGATTTCGGCCTGATGTCATATGACCCCGCTTTCCTGAACACCGCAAGCACCAAGAGCGAGGTCACCCTGGTGGATGGCGAAAAAGGCATCCTGCGTTATCGCGGCTATCCCATCGAGCAGCTGGCGGAAAGCTGCACGTATCTCGAGGTGGCCTATTTGATCCTTTACGGTGAATTGCCCAACAAGGATCAACTGGCTCTATGGGTCTTTGACATCACCCATCACACCATTTTGCATGAGAACATTCGCCATTTCATGCAGAACTTCCGCTACGATGCCCATCCCATGGGCATGTTCATCGCAACTGTGGCGGCGCTCTCCACCTTCTACCCTGAGGCCAGCAATATCGGTAATGAGGCGCTGCGCACCATCCAGATCCAGCGGCTGATCGCCAAGGTACCCACCATCGCAGCTTTCTCCTTCCGCCATGTGCGCGGGCTGCCCTTCATCTACCCTGACAACGATCTGAGTTACCCGGGTAACTTCCTGAGCATGATGTTCAAGATGACCGAGGCCAAGTATGCGCCCAGCCCGGTGTTGGAGCGAGCTTTGGACGTGCTCTTCATCCTGCATGCGGATCAC
The DNA here is from genome assembly GCA_040902205.1 of Anaerolineales bacterium. Classification (GTDB taxonomy): domain Bacteria; phylum Chloroflexota; class Anaerolineae; order Anaerolineales; family UBA11579; genus JAMCZK01. The sequence goes on from JBBDXR010000034.1 coordinate 28,629, forward strand.
GAGCAGAACTGCAGCACCAACGCGATGCGCGCAATCGGCTCCAGCAAGGTGGATCCGTATTCGGCCATGGCCGGGGCGGCCGCTGCACTTTACGGTCCGCTGCACGGCGGCGCCAACGAAGCCGTGCTCAAGATGCTGGCCCAGATAGGCGATATCAAGAACATCCCCGGCTTCATCGAAAAGGTGAAGAAAGGGGAGGGCAAGCTGATGGGCTTCGGGCACCGCGTCTATAAGAACTATGACCCGCGGGCGCGCATCATCAAGAAAGTGGCCGAGGATGTATTCCAAGTCACCGGCCGCAACTCGCTGTTGGACATCGCCCTCGAACTGGAGCGCATTGCCCTCGAGGATGACTACTTCGTCTCGCGCAAGCTCTACCCCAACGTGGACTTTTATTCGGGGATCATCTACCAGGCCATGGGGTTGCCCGTGGCTATGTTCCCCGTCATGTTCGCCATCCCGCGCACCGTCGGCTGGCTGACCCAATGGCAGGAAATGCTTGGCGACGAAGAACAGAAGATTGCCAGGCCGCGCCAGGTCTACCTTGGAAAAGACAAGCGCGACTTTGTGGCGATGACCAAACGCAAATAGTCAGCCGGTCACGAAAATAAAAGAGACCTCCCAATCGGAGGTCTCTTTTTTTACGAGTAATTAGCTACTGGGTGGGCGTCGCCGCCACGCCGCTGCCGGACCAGGAGAAAACACGCTCTTCGCTGACCGGTCCTCCGGTAAGGAAAACCGGCAGCCCCTCCACATCCACCCCGATCTGCGCCACAGGCACTACGAACCACCTGAAGATGTGGGGCCGGCCGTCTGTAGGACGGAATGAGATGGGCACGATGAAGCTGGTGTCTTTGACTTCGTCGATTATGCGCAGGTTCTGCCCGCCGGTAATATCGATGACGGTAACCTGATAGAACTCGTTGCCGCGCAAGGCGCCCACCGAGGACCATTGCAGCGTAACGCTGTCGGCCGTGGAGTCAAACGCGGCTCCGTCGGCTGGCAGCAGTGGCTCCGGCGCCGGGTAAGGCGGCGCAATGGTAGGCGTCACCGTAGCCCCGGCCACGAAGACCCGCTCGCACAGGGGGATGGTCAGGTGCTGGCCCAGGAACGCCACATCGCTGGTAAGGCCGTTCCATTCCAGGATCGCTTCCATGGGGACGCCAAAAGTGACCGCGATCAGGCTCATCGTTTCGCCTTCCTGCACCACGTGTTCCTGGGTGGGGCAAGCCGCGATGGTCGCGTCCAATTCGCTCAACGTGGCCGAGGCAGCGGGCGTGGGCGTGAAGGTGGGCTGCGGAATGCGCAGGACCTGGCTCACACTTAGGTCACAGTTGGCATTCAACGCGTTCGCCAAAATGATGTCTTGCGGCTGGATGTCGAACGCGAAGGCGATGCCTCCGCAGGTATCCCCGAGTTGAACGGTATAGGAAAGCGCCGTAGGCGTCGCCTGCGGCGTCGGCGTGACCGTGGGAGTTTCAGGAGTGGGTGAAAGCGTGGCAGTCGGCGAGACCGATGGGGAAACGACCGCAGGGGCCGCGCTGAGGCCTCCCGTTTGCGACAGGGCCGCATAGGCCAGCCCGGCGCCTACCACCAGGAATAAAGCCAGCAGGCCGAGGGCTACCGGCAAGTTGAGCCTCACCTCGGGCATGGCGCCGCGGCCCACGAGCGGCATGGCAGCCAGCGGTTTCTTCTCGCTGGCGCTGAACTGGTAGCCGCACACCAGGCAGCGCGGCGAACGCTCGCTGACTCGAGTTCCGCATGACGGGCAGACTTTGGTTGGAGTGGAGCGGGGTTTATCCGAGGCCATAAAACCGAGGGATTATACCAATCGGGCTTGTCAAGCGGGCGCTCAAGCAGGTGCCAAGGTTATACTCGCTCCGTGCAACCGATCAGCTTGTACTTGCACGTTCCTTTCTGTATCCATCGCTGCGGTTATTGCGATTTCAACACCTACGCCGGCCTGGAAGCCCTGATGCCAGCCTACGTGGACGCCTTGACCCGGGAGGCGCGCCTGCTTGCCGCCGCGGCCGGGGAACGCCTCACCGTTCACACTGTCTTTTTCGGCGGAGGTACGCCTTCTCTGCTTCCAGTAGACGCCATTCGATCCATGTTGGAAGCCATACGAACCGCATATGACTTGATCGAGGATGCCGAGATCTGCCTGGAAGCGAACCCAGGCACGGTCTCACTAGATAAGCTCGCGGGGCTGCGCCAAGCCGGCATCAATCGCCTCAGCTTCGGCGTGCAATCCGCCAGCCCTGAAGAGCTGCGCTTGCTCGAGCGCCAGCACGACTTCAGCGATGTGCTCATGGCAGTGATGTGGGCGCGGCAGGCCGGCTTTCAGAACCTGAATCTGGATTGGATCTTCGGCTTACCTGGCCAGTCTCTGGCCAGTTGGGCGCGCAACCTGGACCTGGCTATCGGCCTCGCTCCGCAGCATCTCTCGCTGTATGCCCTCAGCGTCGAGCATGGCACACCCTTCATGGACCTTTCTAGTCGCGGCCTTCTTCCCGATCTCGATCCTGACCTGGCCGCGGATATGTACGAGTTGGCGGAGGCCAAGCTCAAAGCCGCTGGCTTCATCCAATACGAAATATCCAATTGGGCCCAGCCAGGCGAGGACAGCAGACCGTTGGCCTGCAGGCACAATCTGCAGTATTGGCGCAATTTGCCTTATGCCGGCCTCGGCGCAGGTGCCCACGGTTTTCTAGCAGGCCAGCGAACCGCCAATGTGCTTGCCCCGGCCGCCTACATCAAACGCCTCACGGGCGGGAAGCAAAGTGCCTTCCCGCGTACTCCGGCTACGGTCAGCGGCGAACCGATCGACAGAGTGCGCGAAATGGGTGAGACCATGATGATGGGGCTCCGCCTGGTAGAGGAAGGCGTTTCGCGGGATGATTTCTCAAAACGATTCGGTGTGAGTATCGAAGAGGTGTACGGGGAGCATATTTCGAATTTATCCGCTCTCGGTTTGCTGGAACAGCTAAACGCGGATCGAAATCTGATCCGGCTGACGCAGCGCGGCAAGTTACTGGGGAACCGGGTGTTCAGGGAGTTTGTCTGACGAGTGTACGGATGACGACCGATCATCGTTAGGAGGTGTATGGCACACATAACGAAATCCGGCAATCCCAAGGCGCCCGCCAGAGCGGACAAGATGTATTCACAGGGGCGGATAGATCCCTACGAGTCGCGCAAAAAACTTCCCGATCCTACACGTTGTCCCACTTGTAAGGCGGTTTTTCTGAAGGGTCGCTGGACCTGGGAGACCGTTCCCGACCCGGTTAAAGAAGAGCTGTGCCCGGCCTGCCGCCGCATTAAAGATCGCGTGGCTGCCGGCATTGTGGAACTCAGCGGCCCTTTCTTCGAGGAACACCGCGCCGAGATCGAAAGCCTGATCAATAATCAGGAGAAACTCGAAAAGGAACGCCACCCTTTGGAACGCATGATGGCCATGAAGCCCGCCAAGGGCGGCTTGCGCATAGAAACCACAGGCCACCACTTGGCCCGCCGCCTGGGCAATGCGCTAAAGGATGCCTATCAAGGGGAACTGGAGATCGAGTATTTGAAGGGTCAGGAAAAGGTGCGTATCAACTGGGAGCGCTGACCATCAGTCTAGCTGGTTATAGATCATCGCGAAGCCGCTGATAACCATCACCGCCAGCACGATGCGGCGAAGGGTCTTGCCGTCCATCTTGCTCAAAAACTGCTTTCCAGCAAAGCTGCCAGCAGCCGCCCCAACCGCAACTGCGATCCCGTAGAACCATAGATCGCCGGGTAGCGCACCAAAATATGCATAGGCACCCAATTGAACAAGGCCGGCCATGAAGGAATTGATCGTGTTGGTGCCTACCATGGCTTCCTTCTCCAGGCCGTAATTTAAGTAAAACGGGTTTTCCACTGGCCTGTGGCTCCAATAATGGCGGACATTAAAGAGACGACGAATCCCAAGGGGAGGAAATGGATCCCTTTCATTTCGAAGGTTCTCTTTTTCTCGCCAAAACGATATTGGAATATTGTGGAGATCAAATACAAGCCGACTGCGATTTGCAGCCATTCGAGCTTGATCTGGGTAAATACGTAGGCTCCCAAAAAGGCGCCAAGCATGGCGCCAGGGATGTGGAACTTGGCCACTGACCAATTTATGTCACGCCAGAAAATGATCAGCCGAGCCGGCCGGCTTAGTTCTTCGCCGATCGCCAGGACAGGGGCCACTGCCCGTGCCCCCAGCGCAAAGCTTAGGACGGGGACCAACAGCAGGGAGCCGCCGCCACCTCCAACTGTGCTGACCACGTAACCGATGAATGCTGCTGCGGGGACGAGGACGAGTTCCATGTGGAAACTAACGCCCCCAGCAACTTGCCGTTACTCAGATCTCCCTCCGCCCCAGTTCCTCGGTAAGTTCGGCCAGTGCCGCGCCCGCTTCGGCCTCGGGCTTGGCCGCCGCCAGCGCCTGCAGCGCTTCACCGGTGAGCCTCGCCGCTTCATGCGCCGTGTAATCCCGGGCGCCTTCCGCCTCGAGCAAGTGGGCAAGGTCCTTCACCTTATCTGCCGGGTTCCCACCATTAGTCCAGCGCTTGGAAAATTCGCCTTCCTTCTGCAAAGCAAACAGGACGGGTAGCGATTTCTTTCCGCTCAATAGATCGCTGTGCGCTGACTTGCCCATTTCTTCGGCGTCTCCCCAGATGCCCAGCAGGTCGTCGTGCACTTGATAGGCAAGGCCCAGTTTCTCACCGAACACCATGTAAGCCTTGATCGTCGCGGCTGAAGCATCGGCTAGCAGCGCACCCAACTGCGTGCAGGTCCGAATGAGCACGGCCGTTTTTCCCCAGATCATCGGCCAATAAGCGTCCGAGTTGAGGTGCGGCGCTTCTTCGTAAGCCAAGTCCAGATATTGGCCCTGCGTAAGTTGCAGGCTGGTGCGCAGCAGCACTTTGGCGGCTGCAGTATAGGCGGAGCCGGAAGCGCTCGTCTCCAGCAATTCCAGGCTCATGTGGGCCAGTGAAAACATGGCATCCCCGGCGTTGATCGCCTGGGCCGTGCCCAGCCGCGCCCAAAGCGTGGGCCGGCCGCGGCGCGTATCGCTCTCGTCTTGGATGTCGTCATGGATCAGGGAGAAATTGTGCAGCAATTCCACGGCCGCCGCGGCTGGCAGAGCCCGCGGCCAGTCGCCGCCGGCGGCTGCGCAAGTCAGCAAGAGCAGGGTGGGGCGCACCCGTTTGCCGGTGGCTTTTTGGCCGGCGCCTTCCCCCTCCCAACCCAGGTGGTAGCACAGCATTCGAAAAAACTCTTCCTGGCCGGACGTGTTGGCCGGCTGGATGGCTTCCTTCAATGCCTGCTCGACACCAGGAAGAAAGAGTTTTCGATATTGCTCAAGCGACATGCGGAGATTATAGAGGAAAAAAAGAAGGAGCTAGCTGCGCAGGACCATCGTAACGGCTTGCAGCGCGGCCAGATCGCCGGCGCCTGCCGCGAACATGGTGACGCGCAACTCACGCACCATTTCTTCGATGGCCTTGCGGACGGCTTGGCTGGATTCGCTGGCCGCCTTCAGGAACGGGCCGGCCATACCGCCCAGGTCCGCGCCCAGGGCAATGCCCTTGGCAATATCCAGCCCGGAGCGCAAGCCTCCGGACGCGAAGATGCGCATCTTTGGCAGCGCCTGGCGCACCTGAATGATGGATTCGCTGGTGGTGATGCCCCAATCGCTGAACGCGGCCGCCAGGCGCGCCTGGCTTTCATTTTGGGCTCGATGCATCTCTACCTGCGTCCAGGAAGTGCCGCCTGCGCCGGCCACGTCGATGGCTTGCACCCCGGCGTGCGCCAGCTGTCTGGCCACTTCGGCCGAGATGCCCCAGCCCACTTCTTTCACCACGACCGGAACCTGAAGTTGCTTGCACATGATCTCGATCTTCTTGAGCAAGCCGCTGAAGTTCGTATCGCCTTCGGGCTGCACAGCTTCCTGCAGCGCATTCAGATGCAGCATCAGGGCGTCCGCTTCGCACATCTCTACAGCTTGCTGCAAATGGGCCAGGCCGTAGCCATAATTAAGTTGCACGGCTCCCAGGTTGGCGAATAGCAGGATGTCCGGAGCCACATTGCGTACCTTGAAGCTGGCCGCCAGACTCTCGTCTTCCAGGGCGGCTCGCTGCGAACCAAGCCCCAGGGCGATACCTGCCGCCTGGGCGGCCTCCGCCAGGCGCTGGTTGATCTGGGTGGCATCTTTGCTGCCACCGGTCATCGAGGAGATCAGGATGGGTGCTTTCAGCTTTTTGCCGAAGATCTCGAGCGAGAGGTCCACCTCCTCAAGGTTCAGCTCGGGGAGGGCGTTATGCAGAAAAAAATAGCGTTCCAGCCCGGTGGTAAGCTTGGAACGCACGTCTTCTTCGAGGTTAATGCGGATGTGATCCGCTTTCCTCTCGCTTGTGCGCGTAACTTTCGCCATAAAGGGGTGTTCCTGTGCTTGAGGCTAGTTTACCAGCCGCATATTTGACTGTCAAACTATGGTTGACAGCCGCCATTCGATAGGTAGAATTGTCAGGTTTTCCACGGCTTAGGAGGCTGAAGTGGCAGATACGTTTGAACAGGTGAAAGCAACCATTATCGAATTACTCGGCGCTGACGCCGCGAAGGTTACCCGCGAAGCTCGCTTCCGTGAGGACCTTGAAGCGGACTCGCTGGATATCGTCGAACTCATTATGGCGCTTGAAGACAAGATGAAGATCGAGATCTCGGACGAAGATGCCCAGAAGATCACCACGGTTGGCCAGGCCGTCGATTACATCGAAGGCCAAGCGAAGTAGGCCCGCCTTTCCTCTGAAACAGAAGCGCAGCGAAAGCTGCGCTTTTTGTTTTCCTGGTGCTCAACTACTTTGCGAAATCGGCAAACGCTTCTGGAAGCGGCAGACTGAACTTCTCACACAAAGCGGATACATCGCGATAATCGTTTTCACAAAGGGTGTACCCAGAATGGAATTTCACCAGCCATGCCGCCGAAATGCAGCGCACCGTATGGCCGCCGATTTCACCAATACCTGTAAGGGACTCAGCCGGGTACATCACGCCTTGTTCAACCGGGCCGTAGAGCCCGTTTCCCTCTTCGTCGAATACTATTGCATGCACATCGATCAGGCGGCCAGCCCCGTCTCCTAAGACGAAATTCCAGGGGCTTGTGTCGTCCCTGGGCCTATCTGTGTAATCTTCACGTGCCAAATGCTCGCGGAGCTTTGGCAGGTCTTGTTGCTGGATGACAATGTCGATGTCTTCGTGTGGGCGCGTTTGCTTGCCAAGCAGCGCGTCAACCCCCCAACCCCCGTCGAGCCAAATGTCTATGCCAAGCTTCTCAAGGGCTGTATAAAGGGCAATAAAGTCGCCCGCACTCGATGCATGTTTTGGATCGGGGATGGCCGTCAATTCTTAAGTAGTTCGGGGATCTGTTCGGGGTGGTCGGCGAGCTGCACTCCGGCCAGCTTGAGCGCCGCGATCTTGTCTTCGGCGCTGCCTTCGCCGCCTTCCACGATGGCGCCGGCATGCCCCATGCGCTTTCCGGGAGGGGCGCTGCGCCCGGCGATGAAACTAACCACCGGCTTGGTCATATGCTTGCTAATGAACTCGGCGGCCTTCTCTTCGTCCGTGCCGCCGATCTCGCCGATCATCACCACTTTATCGGTCAGCGGATCTTCCTCGAACATCTTGAGGATGTCGATGAAATTGAGTCCCTTAACGGGATCGCCGCCGATGCCCACGCACGTTGTAGCTCCCAGGCCCACCAGCTTCAGTGCGTATAGCACCTCGTAGGTAAGAGTGCCGGAACGCGATACGACGCCGATGTTGCCGGGGATCGCATTGTCGCCGGGGATGAAGCCGATATTGGTCTCACCGGGAGTGAGCAAGCCTGGGCAATTGGGGCCGATAAGCTGCACCTTCTTGAAGTCCAAATAAGCGCGCACGCGCATCATGTCCTGGATGGGGATGCCTTCGGTAAGGCACACGATGAGCCGCACGCCCGAATCCGCCGCTTCCAACATGGCATCCGGCGCCGCCGATTCCGGCACGATGATCATGCTGCAATCCGCGCCTGTGGCCTCGACGGCCACCTTCACCGAATCGAACACCGGCACCTTGCCGTCCAGCACCCATTCGCCGCCTTTGCCGGGACGCACACCGGCCACCACCTGGGTGCCGTATTCCAGCATGCGTTCCGAATGGAACAGCCCCTCGCGGCCGGTGATGCCTTGCACCACCACGCGCGTACCTTTGTCTGCCAGGATTCCCATATTATTTGCTTCCTTTGGCGGCCGCCACGGCCTTCTTGGCCGCGTCGGCCAGCGTTTCCGCGGTGGTCATCTTGGCCTCGGCCAGCAGGGCGCGGCCTTCTTCGGCGTTGGTGCCCACCAGCCGGATGACCATCGGAACCTTGGGCTTCACTTGCTTCATGGCTTCCAGGATGCCGCGGGCGACCTCGTCGCCGCGGGTGATGCCGCCGAAGATGTTGAACAGCACCGCCTTCACATTCTTATCGGAGAGGATGATGCGCAGCGCGGCCGCTACCTTCTCGGCATCCGCCCCGCCGCCGATATCCAGGAAGTTGGCGGGTTCGCCGCCAAACAGCTTGATGATGTCCATGGTGGCCATGGCCAGGCCGGCGCCGTTCACCATGCAGCCGATCTCGCCGTCCAGCTTGATGTAGGTGAGCCCGTATTTGCGCGCTTCGATCTCGGCCGGCGCCTCGGCGTCCAAGTCGCGCAGTTCGGACAGGTCCTCATGCCGGTACAACGCGTTGTCGTCGATGATCATCTTGCCGTCCAGGGCCAGCAGCTTCTCATCCTTGGTGATCACCAAGGGGTTGATCTCCGCCAGGGTGGCGTCGCTGGAATGGTAGGCCTCCCACAGGCCCTTGGTGATCCGGTGGAAGGCGCTCCAGTGCTTGCGGTCCAGCTCGATGCCGATGGCCAGATCGCGGATGTTGTAGTCCTGCACGCCCAGCAGCGGGTTGATGTTCACCCGGATGATCTTCTCCGGCGCGGTGCGCGCCACCTCTTCGATGTCTACGCCCCCCGCCGCCGAAGCGATGATCACGGGCTGGCGCGCCGCGCGGTCGTTGGTGATGCCCAGGTAGATCTCCGTGGCGATCTCCGCGACCGGGTCCACCAGCACCTTGCGCACTGGCAGCCCTTTGATCTGCATGCCCAGCACAGCTTTGGCGGCGTCCTCGGCTTCCTTAACCGTCTTCGCCAGTTTCACTCCGCCGGCTTTGCCGCGGCCGCCCACCAGCACCTGCGCTTTAATGACAACGCGGCCACCCAGTTGTTTTGCGATCTTGCTTGCTTCCTTCGGGGTAGCCGCTACTTTGCCCTGTGGAACAGGGACGCCATATCTGGCGAATATCTGTTTAGATGTGTATTCGTGTAATTTCATCCGGGGTATTGCTCCTAACAGGAGTTCCTTGTCGGTTTTGCCGACAAGGAGACTCCCAACGCAAGCGCGGCCTTTGCTTTTTGCGCCTGCGTAGAGGTCGCCTTCATGGAAAGCGGCGGCATTATACCATTGGGGTAGTGGCAGCTCTTAATGCTAGGATTTTTAAAGGGAGAGCCGGTGAACGGACTATGTCATCTCGCCAATCGTTCACCATGTCTTTCCTCCCCGCGCGGCGCAGGAATCCGTCCCTCTTTAAGGCATCCGCCAACCTTAAAAAAGGGAGGGATACTTGCAGGCGTATGCCGATTGTTGTAGTCTGCATATGGAATGCAGGAGGCAACATGAAATCTGAAGAGATCTATGCGCAGTTGGCAAGCCGCAAGGTATCCCCAGCCGATCTGGCCAAGAAGGCAGCAAGGAAGCCGGAGTTGATACCCATTCTGGTTGAGGGCATGTGCCAAAAGAAGGCCGAGGTTAAATACGGCAGCGCCAAGGCTTTACGCTTTGTTGTAGACGAGCAGCCGGAGCTGCTCTATCCCTATTTCGACGTGTTCGCCGTCATGCTGGATAATCGCAACAACATCTTCCAGTGGGAGGCGCTGTACCTGCTCGCCGGCCTGGCCTGCGTGGATGAGGACGATAAGCTGGAGGATCTATTGCCGGCCTATTTTGCCCGCCTGGAGGGGCCGACCATGATTACCGCCGCAAACACCATTAAAGGCGGCTCCCAGATCGCCAAAGCCAGGCCGGACCTGGCAAAGCGCATAGTCAAAGAAATTTTGCGGGCAGAAGACGGTCATTATGAGACCTCCGAATGCTATGAGATTGTGTGCGGTGAAGCCCTGAAGGCCTTTGACAAGATCTACAAGTTCCTGGAGGACCCATCTGTGGTGGTGGCCTTCGCCAAACGGCATAGGGATAGCGGTCGCAATTCGACTCGCATGGCTGCCCAGAAGCTTCTGGCCAGGAACACAAAAGCAGGCAAAGTGCCTGCGTTGTGAGCCATGTTCAGAGGGGAGGGATTAACCTTGCCCCGCTCGCATAGACATTTGTACCGTCTGCAAGCGATGGTGGCTTCCAGCTAGACTGAAGGCCGCTCGAGGAAAATGACTGTTACCGAACTGATCGCGACGATCGACTCCAAGTCCATGACCGGCAGGGACGTGGTGGACCAGGCCCTCAACCGGCCGAAGGTCATCATGAGTCTTGTCGAAGGTTTATTCGCCTGGGATGCACGCGTGGCCTATGAGTGCGCGGGCTTGCTGACTCTGGTCAGCCGCGCCGCCCCCAAGTTGCTGTATCCTTATTTCAATTCCCTGGCTGATATGTTGGCCCACGCCGATTCGATCCGCCGCGAAGAAGTCAACGCCATGCTCCGCCGCCTCGAGCCGATCGATACCTTCAGCAAGCGGGCCTTCCTGGCCTGACTTCGTATAGCCGCTCCTGAATTACGAATTGCCAATTACCAATACTTGCTAGGTTTCCCAGTCTCTAATCTCTAATCTCTAATCTCTGTTTTCCTCCTTCCCGCTATTCGGCCTCGATCACAAAATGATACAGCCTATTTCCCAGGCTGTCGCTTACCCACAGCCCGCCGCTGTCGTCCGCGGTGATCCCCTGGGCGATGCCGATGTTCACTTCGCCTTCCGTGTAACCGCCGAAGAAATGCACGAAGGTTCCGTCTTGCTCGAAGACCAGCACGCGGCCCAGGTCGGGATCCGTTACGTAAACGCGGTGGTCGCTGCCCACGGCCAGATAAGGCTTGTTGGTGATCGACTGGCCTTCCCAGCTTTCAATATCCCAGCTGCGCAGCGGGTTTAGCAGGCCATCCTGATAACTCAACACCTGCACGCGCAAGTTCCAGGCATCGGCCACAAAGAGCAAGTTCGCTTCCCGATCCAACGCCAGGCCCACCGGCTCCTCGAACTGGCCCAACTCGAAGCCGCTGCCGCCGATCTGGCTTACGTAGTTGCCGTTCGCATCGTAGATGATGATGCGCTTGTTGCCGGTGTCCGTCACGATCACGTTACCGTCATTAGCCACTAGGATGTCGCGCGGTCCGTACAGGGCGCCTGTCTGTTCCGTAGTGCCCCACATGGTCACGAATGCTCCGCTGGCCGTGAACTTCTGAATGCGATAGTTCCAAGTATCCGCCACGTACACAAACCGTCCATCCGGCGACACCGCCACGCCCCACGGTTCTGAAAACGCGCCTTCGGGATCGTTCGTTTCCACCGGATCGCCAGCTACCCCCCAGGCGTTGATGAACAGGCCGTCCGCATCCAGATGCTGGATGCGATGGTTGAAGGAATCGGCCACGTAGAGGCTGCCATCCGGCGCCACGGCCAAGCCGCGCGGCGAGTTGAATTGGCCTTCGCCGCTGCCCGCATCGCCCGTGATCATGTCGAGCGGCAGGCTGACGCTCTTCCCTTCGTAGGGATCGGCGGCCAGCGCCGCGGGCGGGGCGCCGAGGTCCCAGATCTGCGCGGCAATATCCTTGCGCACGTACATACGCATGCTGGCCGCCGGCGACCAGGCCGATGGACTGGGGTCGCGCCCGCGCAGTGTGAGGTAGTTGGTGAAATCGCGATTCAGCCAGACGTCGAATAAGGCTTCGCGTTCTTCAGGAGTGTCGATGTATTCGCCAATGCGCCCAAAGAGACGGGGCAAGTACTCAAGATAGGACATATCCGTGGTCGGCCGGCCGGTCTCGGCGGCGAAAGTTGCAGCAAGGCTCTTCTTCTGGAATTCGAAATAATCCTGATTGGGCCACCAGATGCGCTGGAACTGGAACACGTAATAGTCATCTCGCACGATGGGATCGATCTTGTTGTAGTTGGGATCCCCGGCGATGATGACCGCGTAGTCCCGCAAGTTCAGCGACGGGTTCACATCGTAATACAGCTTATTGGGATAGTTGCGCAGGTACCACCACAGGGGGTAATTGCTTTCGTTGTCATAGGCCACGCGGATATCCAGCCCATCGGTGAGCCGCAAGGATAGCTCTTCGAGCTGCTCCATCATTTCCTTGGGGCCGCGCGCCATGTGTGCGTAAACCAGGTATTCCGTAGCGCTGTCGTAGTTGAGATACGCCGCCCGGAACGCGGCCCGCGCCGTGAGCACGGCCAGCCCGGCGAAGGTCAGCAATACGAACGTTCTGCGTACTTGCGCATCCGGCCACTTGTCCTTGATCACCAGCCAGACCAGCAGCCCCGAGCTTCCCAGCAGCAACAGGACCGTAAAGACAAAGCGCAGGGTTGCTTGGATCTGGAATTGCTCCATCCCTTGGAAGGGAAGCCCACTCCCCATCAGAATGCCCATCACATCCAGGAAAACAAAGCCGGCCACCGCCATCGCCGCAACCATGGCCACGCCTCGCCAACTGGCGAACCGCGCCCAGTCCACCCGGCGGATCACCCAGCCCAGCGCCCAACCGGCCAGCATCAGCAAGGGCAGGGCGATGTGCACCGTGAGCCAGGGCATCTTCTCGCCCGCGATGGTATAGGCCGCCAGCGCACTGACCGCCCAGAAGGCGAATAGCCACAACGCGATTCGGCGGCTCTCGGCGGGCATCAGGTTCCGCGTTTCAGTTTCCTTCTTGGCCTTATGCGTGCGCTCGCGTCTCCAGATGCCAAACCCGAGGCCAGCCGCCAGAAAGCTGCCCAGCGCGCCCAGGAATTCGTAGACAGGGATCTGCACCGCCCAATAGAAATACGAAGGCTGGCTGCCGCGTTCCACGGCCTGCTGCTCAAGCCAATAGGCCAGTGACCCGATCAGTCCGGTGAATGTTCCCAACACCGGGTTGGTGAACATCGTGGTGAATAGCGGAACGAATATGAGGAAGAAGATCCCGATATTGATTGACCATTGGCGGAAATTCCAAAGCCATCCAGCCAAAGCAGAGAGGCCGAACATGACCAGGATCACCAGCACCAGGATGAGCACATTGCCGGAAGCGGGGGATTGCAGGAATTGGCCCCAATTCATCGTGAGGATGGTGTTCTTGAAGTAGGAATAGCTGAGGTCCGTATTGAGCACGCGGCCCAGCCCCGAGAGCAGGAAGGCTCCCAGATTGGGCAGCACCACGGCGAACAGGATGACGACGAGCGCGAAGCTGCGCTCCCGCCGCAGGACTTCCAGGCCGTAGCCGCGCACCAGGAAAAAGAGGCTCGCGGCAACAGAGACCAGGGCCAATGCGAGGAGGAAGGAACCTGCAAGCGTGCCCGCTTCCTTGGAGGCCACCGCCAGCACGACCACCCCCAAAAACAGAGCGCCGGCCGCCACCAGCAGCAATGAGAAGAACCGCTGGCGGTCCTCCGCTTCGCGCCATTTGCTTCTCCCTATGCGCGCCAGGAACAACAATCCCAGGAATATCAGGGCTTGGGCCGCGTAGATGAATGAGGTTTCCTTGGCCGCAAAATGCAGGGCGAGCGCTGTCGTAGCCACGTAGATGTATTTGTTTTCACCCCGATCCAGGTAGCGCAGCATCCCCCAGATCGTTAGCAGGCCGAAGAACGCCACCCAGGATTCGTTACGGGCGTAGCGGCTGTAATACAGCATGTACGGCGAGATCAGGAACAGGAACGCGGCGATCAGCGCCCCCACGCGGCCCAGGTAGCGGCGGAAACCCCACCAAACTAAGAGCACAGTAAACACACCGAACAATGCGGCCGGCGCCCGCGCCGTAAAATCGTTGTCCCCAAAAAGGAAATAGCTGAGGCCAATCAAGTGAAATTGCAGCGGCCCATGGGTAAGCGGGTCGTGGGTATACCCGCTGCCCTGCGAAAGCTGCCAGGAGAAGACCACGTGCGTGGTCTCGTCGTGGCTCATTACTCGGTCGCCCAGGCCATAGAAGCGGCTGACCACAGCCAGGATCAGCAGCGACCCCAATAAGCCGATCTCCCAGGTCAGTTTGTACTCAGGGAAGATGCGGCGGTCCAACCAGTGTCTTGCTTTAGGAGATTCTTTGAGCATTGGCGAGTGGGTCTCCGCGCAGGGATGCAGTATTTTACGTTAGAGGGTGGGCTTTCGCCAAGTTTGCGGGCATGCGGCTGCCACCCGGTTTCCGTCAGGCGCGCTTCTTGGGTTTGGCCGGCGGAGCCTTCAGGAGCTGCACTTCTTCCGCTGTCAGCTGCCGCGCCTGCCCGGGCTTCATCGCCCCCACATTCAGGCCGGCGATGCGCACACGGATTAGCTTGGCCACCGGCATCCCCAGGGTGCGGGCGATCTCGCGGATCTCGCGCTTGCGGCCCTCGTGCATGATCACCCGCAGCCAGATGCCTTTGCCCTGCGCCCGATCGATGCGCACCTCGCAGCGCGCGCTGCGCGTGCCGTCGGGCAGCACCACGCCGCGCCGCCACGCATCCAACTCCTTAGGCTCCGGGTGCCGCGCCACCAGCACTCGGTATTCCTTCTCGGCCTCATAACGGGGGTGGGTTAGGCGCTGAGTCAGTTCCCCATCATTGGTGAGCAGCATCAGGCCTTCGCTCTCCAGATCCAGCCTGCCCACCAGGTGCAACTGTTGGCCGCCCGGGACCAGGTCTGTCACCTTCGGTCGCGGGTCGGGACCGGCAGTGGTCGAAAGCACATTGCGCGGCTTGTAGACCGCGTAATAGACGAATTCCTGCGGCAGCTTAAGTCGGTGGCCGTCCACCAAAATGGCGTCGCTCTGCGCCTCGGCTTTGCTGCCCAGTTCGGCCCGCCTGCCGTTGACGAATACGCGCCCGGCGGTTATCAATTCCTCGGCCGATCGCCGCGAACCAAATCCGGCGCGGGCCAGGATCTTCTGCAAACGTTCTTCTGCCATGGCGGCTCGGGCTAACTCTTAGCCACTTTCGGGTGTGGGTTCTGGCTCGGGCAGCGTTTCCTGTTTGGCCAGATGGTCGAGGTTCAGTGGCGGCAGCTCCTCCAGCTTTTGGAGGCCGAAGTGCTGCAGGAACTCTGACGTGGTGGTGTAAAGGATCGGACGGCCTGCGCTCTCGGCCCGTCCGGACTCCTCGATGAGGCCGTAGGTTAGCAGCGAGCGGAGAGCGCTGTCGCTGTTCACCCCGCGCACATGGTCGATCTGCGGGTGGGTGACCGGCTGCTGATACGCGATGATAGCCAGGCACTCCAGGGCCGCATGGCTCAAGCGCGTGGTGGCTTCCAGGTCCAGGAAGCGCTTCACCAGCTCCCCGCTTTGCGGGGCACTGATCAGGCGCAATTCTCCTTTGTGTCTTTGTAGGCGGACGCCGCGCGCCGCGAACGATTCCTCGAGATTGGGCAGCGCCTTGTCCACCTCACGCGGCGTTACCTCCAGGGCCTCGGCCAATTGCTTTACGGACACCAACCCGGGCGCGACAAATAGCAGCGCCTCTAACCTGGCTTCGAGGCTTAATTCCTGGTCGCTCTTTGGTTCAATGTTTTTCGGGGCCATAAACTATAATTTTTCTCTCTTCACCATTTGAAGATGCGATTATACATCCTGCTCTTCTTCGTACTCTTGCTGCTCTCGGCTTGTGCCCCAGCCGTCGCACCTGCCGAGGCCATCTCCGTCACCATCAGCTTCGATGGCGATTCCCGCTCACTGACCCTGCCAGCTGGCAGCCGCGTGCGCGATGCCATCGCCTCAGCTGCCATTGAACTCGGCGACCTGGACCGCAGCGAGCCGCCATCCTACACGGAACTGACCGATGGCGATGAGGTCCGCGTCATCCGCGTCACAGAAGAATTCGAGACCGAACAATCCACCCTGCCTTTCATTTCGCGCACCCTGCCCAATGAGTCGCTGCCCGTCGGCGAGCAGCGCCTGGTACAGAACGGCGCTAACGGCCTGCGTGAAGTCCATTATCGTCTGCTCTTCGAAGATGGCGAACTCGTCTCCCGCACCGAGGTCGACTCGGCCGTCCTCACCCAGCCGGTCGAGGAGATCATCATGATCGGCGCGCAATCGACCTTCAGCTCCGTGGAGCTCAGCGGCCGCTTGGCCTTCCTCTCCGCCGGCAATGCCTGGGTGCTCGAGCGAAGCAGCGGAAGCCGCCGCGCCGTGGCCATCACCGGCGATCTCGACGGTCGTATCTTCGAGGTCTCGCCGAACGGCGAGTGGTTGTTGTTTTCGCGCACCAGTTCTTCGGATGGCGACATCAACGAGTTGTGGGTCGCCCGCCTCGATGAAGGCGACCAGTTCCTCATTGATCTGAATGTCAGCAATGTGGTCCATTATGCAGGCTGGGTTCCCGGAGACGAATACCAGGTGGCCTTCTCCACCGTCGAGCCCTCGCCCAACCCTCCGGGTTGGCAAGCCAACAACGATCTGCAGTCCCTCACCTTTACCGACGCGGGGCAGGTAGCTGAGCTCGAGATTCTGCTTAGCCCGCGCGAAGACGGCTTCTACGCCTGGTGGGGCACCAGCTACGCCTCGTCGCCTTCCGGCGAGCAACTCGCTTTCTCGCGCCCGGATGGGGTGGGGACCGTGAATCTTGATTCCGATTCCCTCGACGTGTGGTTCACGCTGCCCGCCTTCCAAACCGGCAGCGATTGGGCCTGGATCCCCGGCCTTTCCTGGCTTGACGATGACAGCTTTTATTACGTCCGCTACGCGCTCAACCCGCCCAGCTTCGCGTTGGTGCTCACCGGCCCCGGTGGCAGCACGCAGATCGCCGCCGACGTCGGCATGTTCGCTTATCCGGCCGCGGAACAGGATGGCGGCCAGGTTGCCTTCCTGCGCGCCTTCATTCCCGCGCAAAGCGATATCAGCACCTATGAGCTGATGGTGGCCACTTCCGAAGGCGTCACCGCCTCCTTGTTCCCACCCGAAGGCGCCGCGGGTCTCCAGCCGCACCAGGTGGCCTGGTCGCCCTCTGCCGAAAGCGGACCCATGATCGCCTTCGTGTACGAGGGCAATCTTTGGGTCGTCAACGTCCTCACCGGCCAGGCGCAGCAGCTCACTGGCGATGGCTTGGTCAGCCGCCTCTCGTGGCGCTAGATTGTTGCGCATGCTAAAATCCCGCGCCATCACCATGCCATCCCCTTCTTTGTCATTCCGAGCGAGGGCGTCTTGCGCCGCCTTTAGCGGCGCAGCCCAGAGCCTGCCCTTGAGCGAAGCGAAGGGAGGAATCCCTTTGGGTTTTCTTCAAAACGTGCATACACTAGAGAGTAGGGCGGTTTCAAGTTGACCATGCGCATCCTCGTAACCGGCGCCGCCGGCTTCCTCGGCTCCCATCTCTGCGACCGCCTCCTGGCCGAAGGCCACGAAGCCTGTCCTGAGCGAAGCGAAGGATCGTCGGCATGGACAGCCGGAAGGCCGCACTGGAGCGCGCGATGAGAGTGCTCGTAACTGGGGCCGCGGGATTTTTAGGTTCCCATCTGTGCGACCGCCTCTTGGCCGAAGGCCATGAGGTCGTCGGCATGGACAACTTCATCACCGGCAAGCCGGAGAACATCGCCCACCTGGCCGGCAACGAGCGTTTCCGCTTCATCCGCCATGATGTGTCAAATTACATCCACGTCCCCGGCAAACTGGACGCGGTGATGCATTTTGCCTCGCCGGCCAGCCCCAACCCGGCGTCGCCCATCGGCTATCCCAATCTGCCCATCCAGACCATGAAGGCCGGCGCGCTTGGCACGCACAACAGCCTCGGCGTGGCCTTTGCCAACAAGGCGCGCTTCATGCTCGCCTCTACCTCGGAGATCTACGGCGATCCCCTCGAGCATCCGCAGAAAGAGACCTACTGGGGCCACGTGGACCCCATTGGCGAGCGCTCCGTCTACGATGAAGCCAAGCGCTTCGCCGAAGCGCTCACCATGGCCTACCATCGCTTCCACGGCGTCAACACCTGCATCGTGCGCATCTTCAACACCTACGGCCCCCGCATGCATATCGACGATGGCCGCGCCGTGGCCAACTTCATCCAGCAGGCTTTGCGCGGCGAGAAACTCACCGTCTACGGCGACGGCCAGCAGACGCGCAGCTTCTGCTACGTGGATGACGAGATCGAAGGCATCTACCGCCTGCTAGTCTCCGACGTGCACGAACCCGTGAACATCGGCAATCCCACCGAGATCACCATCGAGCAGTTCGCCAAAGAGATCGACTCCCTTGTCGGCAAGAAGGCTGGCCTGGTATACGACAAGGATCGCATGCTCTCCGGCGACCCGCTGCGCCGCCAGCCGGATATCACGCGGGCGAGCAAGCACCTCGGCTGGGAACCCAAGATCTCGTTGCAAGAAGGGCTTAAGAAGACCATCCCTTATTTCAAACAGCAGTTGGGGATTGCCTAATCCGTCATTGCGAGGAGCCGTGTTGCCGTAGGCAACTAAGGCGACGTGGCAATCTGATAGCCCCTTGACCTGGTACCGTGGTCAAAGAAATAGAGGCCTGCGTCTACATCCTGACCAACTGGAAACATACAGTCCTGTATACTGGAGTAACGAGTGACTTGGCTCGAAGGATGGAAGAACATTGAAGTAAAACTGGAAGCGCATTCGCAAAGCACTACAATCTAAACACGTTGGTTTTGTGGAGGTTACTGAGAGATTCGAGGATGCAATTGCCCGTGAGAAACAGATCAAATCTTGGGCGAGGTGGAGAAAGAACGAATTGATAAGTAGCGTCAATCCTGACTGGAAAGACCTGTACGATGAATATTTTGATTAAGCGAGTTGCATTTTCCTTCGTAGGTTCAGATTGCCACGTCGCTCCCTTGCTGTGGCAATCTCCGAGACCATTTGCTGAGTTATGAGCCTAATTAATAGTCGCAAAGAGCAAAAAAGGTTCGTGAAATTCGCCATCGTCGGCGCCATCGGCACCCTCGTCGACTACAGCGTCTTCAATCTCGTCGCCTTCCTCTTCGGCGTCGAGGAGCTCTACGCCCAGGGCATCAGCTTCCTGGCCGCCGTCGCCTCCAATTTCATCCTCAACCGCAACTGGACCTTCCGCGACTCGCGCACCAAGCACGTGCGCGTGCAGCTCGCCCAGTACGTGCTGGTCAACGCCATCGGCCTCCTCATCCGCACCCCCATCTTTGCCTTCCTTGGCGGCCTGTTTGGCAATATGCTGGCCGGCTTCCAGGTGCCCTTCGGGCTGACTGCACACTGGCTGGCCCACAACCTGGCCCTTGCGGGGGCTATTGGGGTCGTTTTACTTTGGAACTACTTCGTTAACAGGCGCTGGACATTCGGCGACGTCAAGTAGCAGGCTGGAGAAGTGTTGCCCGGCGAAGCCGGGCTGTTTCTCCCGCGTTGCGTAGCAACGCACGGCACCCATCGGCGTGGTGCTGCTATGGAACTACTTCGTCAATCGTAGGTGGACGTTCGGGGATGTGGAGTAGTTCGAGTTAACTGACTAGCAACTGCTTTGTTGCGTCAGACGCTTTTGTGTCCATAACCAAGCCGCGCAGCAATAATAGCCCTCCCAAGTCCCTGTGGACCAACCTCAATCCCAGTGTGGGTGAGCCCCTTCCTGCGACCTTGACAAGAATCCTCCAACGATATAATATGTAAATAGGTTTGCGATACAAAGTAGTCTGTACTGTCAAGTGGAGGATGTATGCAAGGCCCAAAGGAAATCCGGTTTTTGACCCTAAGGTACTCTCGCAGCCAGGGATTAAAAGGGTTCCCCTTGGGGCTCCTATTGCTAGCCGTCGTTCTCTGGGTAAATTTCACCTCAGGTGCTACCCGTAATCTGATTCTCCCAATCTCTTTCGGAGTAGGGGCGGCCATCCTGTATTGGCTGGTTGGTGACTATTATCGTAGGCGATATGGAAGGGTCGAGGTGACCGTCGAACAAAGGCGCGTGGACTTTTTGTATGCTGCCTTGGCTGGTATCACTGGTTTGGGTGCCTTTCTCATGGATGTCAGCTATGAACTCCCGGTCAACATGGTCGGCTTGGTGTTCGCGGCTGGCTGCATTTTCGAATACACGCGCCTTTACCGGCTGGGGAAGAGTTCCTATTTCGTGTGGCAAACGATCATAAGTTTTATTCTAATCTTGGCTGTCAGCCTCCTTCCGGTCCTTGGCGCCGGAGGTGTCTGGCTGCAGCTCGGCTTGCGCTCGCACCTCCTGTTGGTCTTGCTGGTCACCAGCGTTATCCTGCTGCTAGGGAGTTTGGGAGAGCATCTCAATTTCGTTCGCCAATTCCCGGCAGGGGAGATCGGACATGGCTAGCGTCTTCGAAGAGATGGCCGGCCTGGACCGCTTGATCCACGAACCCGCCCGCTTGGCTATTCTCACGGCTTTGTCCGCCTGCAAAAAAGCCGACTTCACCTTCATGCAGCGCCTCACCGGGCTTACGGTGGGCAATCTCTCCGTCCATCTGTCCAAGCTGGAAGAGGCTGGCTTGCTGCGCACCGAAAAACAGTTCGTTGCCAAACGCTCAAATACCGTCGCCGAACTCACAAAAAAGGGGCGCGCTGCAATTGATAATCATTGGCGGCAACTCGAAACCTTACGTAAGGACTCTAGGAATTGGAAGGTCGGTCAATGAATTGGCGTGCGCCTTCCGCTCCTTGACATCAGCCTGAATTCCCGCCACAAATCCCCAAATCGTGCGATTAATAGGCCCATGAAAGGAAGGGGGGGCCCTGCTTGCCTGCTGCCTGCCGCTTGCCGGCCTTGTCAAGTTGTAATGGTGCCGTGTGGCGCTCGTTACATTACCACTTGACAAGCAGATGGCCTTGAATACGCGATCAAATCGGCCATGCTTTTTGCTTATAATCCTCCCATGCCCGCCCCCAAGCTCGCCCCGCAGCCCGTTTCCGCCTCCCGGGTCACCATTTCCCAGCTCATGGAGCCGGCCCACGCCAACGTGCAAGGCAACGTCCACGGCGGCCACATCATGAAGCTGGTGGACGAAGCCGGCGCACTGGCCTGCATGAAGCACTCCCGCCAGCGCGTCGTCACCGTGGTCATCGACCGCATGACCTTCACCCATCCCATCAAGATCGGCGACCTGGTCACCATCACTGCCGAAGTCAGCTACGTCGGCTCCACCTCCATGGAGGCCGAAGTCTCTGTAAAGGCCGAGAACCCCACCTCCGGCCAGGCCTGGGACACCAACACCGCCTACCTGGTCTACGTAGCCCTGGATGAGCTTGGCAAGCCCGTCCGCGTGCCGCCCCTGCTGGCCGAAAGCGATTTCGAGCGCCAGCGCATGGAGCAGGGCGCTGCCCGCCAGCAATACCGCCTCAGCCAGAAGCAATTGGCTTCGGCCACGAAACGATGATCTTCCACCGTCATTGCGAGGAAGGCCGAATGTAAATGAGGCCGACGAAGCAATCCGTGCGCTGCTTAAAGGGCTAAGATGCGGAGAGACCAAGACGCCTGTGTGTACATCCTTACGAACTGGAAACATACCGCTTTCTATACTGGTGTAACCAATGACCTGCAGCGACGAATAGAACAGCACAAAACCAAGGGAGGAGGTCAATTCACAAGAAAGTACAACCTTACTAAACTTGTATTTGTGGAAGTTACAGAGCGAATCGAAGATGCCATTGCTGGGGAAAAACAGATAAAGGGAGGTTCGCGTCAAGACAAAATCGACCTAATAAATAAAATGAACCCCGAATGGAATGATCTCTACGATGAGTACTTCGCAATCAGTGAATGACTTGTCTGCTCGAATAGAATGGACTAGATTGCTTCGTCGGCGTTGCCTTGGCAACGCACTCCTCGCAATGACGGTGCGGCCTTGAAGCCCCTTCGCGTCGTCGCCGGCTTCGCTCGCGGCCTGCATCTGCGCTCCGTCCCCGGCGATAAAACCCGCCCCATCACCGACCGCGCCAAAGAATCATTGTTCAACATCTTGCGCCCGTTTTTACAGGGCGCCGCTTTCCTGGATCTCTTCGCCGGCACTGGCGCCGTCGGCATCGAAGCCCTAAGCCAGGGGGCTGCCTTCGTTCGCTTCATCGATAACCAGCGCGTCGCCGTGGAGACCATCAGCGCCAACCTGGCGGTCACCAAGTTAGGGGAGGGAGCTCACGTTCTGCAAACCGACGCCTTTGCGCACCTGGCGGGCAAACCCGACCGCACCTTCGATTACGTCTTCATCGCTCCACCGCAATACCACGGCCTTTGGAAGCAGGCGCTCCTGGCGCTGGATGCAAATCCGGGCTGGCTGGTAGCGGACGCCTGGGTCATCGTCCAGCTCGACCCCAGCGAATACGAACAACTCGTCCTCGCCAACCTCGACGAATTCGACCAGCGGAAATATGGCAAGGTGTTGCTTGTCTTCTTTGAAAGGAGAGCTTCTTAATTTGTCATTCCGAGCAGGCGCCGTCCTGAGCGAAGGCGAAGGAGCGCCTAGCGCTGCCTTTAGCGGCGCTGCCCGACGAGGAATTCACACAGCTTAACTAATAAATGGCGTTCACTGTAAAAGGGGGTTTCGATGATTAGCTATCAAATTCCATTACCAATTTGCCCGCCTCATCGTACGAATACTTTCCCCACAAGGGCGCATCCCCTCGTTTCATCGTCAGCACCTTGGGTAGCAGGGAGGGGATATCTTCCACCATCGGCAATTCTGCCATCCTGCTCACCGGCACCCAGGCGATCTCTCCTTCAGATGAAGAGGTTGGCTCGCCAACTGCTTCACCACGGAAGACCCACATCGCAATTCCCGTTTCCGCGTCCCCCGTATCAATCGCCACCGTTGCGCATAGCCACAATCCCTCGGCAGTCAGGCCGCTTTCCTCTTCGACTTCGCGCCGCGCCGCGCCCAACACGCTCTCGCCGCGCTCCACGTGGCCGCCCATCCCGTTGTACAGGTTCGGGAACACTTTTCGATCAGCGCCGCGCTTGATCAGCAACACTTCATCCCCGCGGGTCAGGAACACCAACACGCGGGGAATGAACTGGTAGCGCGCCTTATCAGGAGCTTGAGGGGATGACATGCCTGTGACCAATCGACCGATCGGCAAATTGGCCAATCGACTGATTGACCAATCGACTGATCAGCTAATCCGAAAGGTCCTTAACTTCTTCCTGTTCCACTTCCTCGCCGAAATAGAACTCTCGGTTAGGAATAACTTTGACGGGGGTGACGAATTGGTCGATGTGTTTCTTGGTATCGCCGATGGCCAGCAGCTCGAACAGCGTGGCGAATTGCTTTTCCCACGCTTCGATTACCACTTGCCTATCTGCGCCGGTCAGGCTCCACAGGTCGGGCTTGAAAGGCCCCAGGGCTCGCTTGCGCCCTTCGTAGTGGAACTGCTCATTGGTTTGTCCTGTCTTGCGGTCAGCGCCGTATTTCGTATTGACATAGAGGTAAACGGCGCTCATGAACTGCTTGGGCAAGCGATCGTACATCATGTTCTGGAAGTTGGTGGCCAAATGCACTTCGCAGGCCTCAGATTCTACGAACTTGCCGAAAGCTTCCTGGGGCAAGGTGGAAGCGCCGTGTTGCACGGCTCCGGCAAAGCCATATTCCTCGCGCGCCACGCGGCTCAACTTCAGCAGCGTGTCGAAATCCACCTTGACCTTGGCCACGGTGCCGTCCGGCAGCACCACGCCGCCGTGCGAGGTGCCGGTCTGGATGCTGATCTTGCTCAATCCCACCGCCCCCGGCGCCTTGGCGGCCAGGGCTTGGCGGTATCCCTCCACGTAGGCGCGCAGTTCGGCCTCGTTGGAGTTGCGTCCTCCCACCTCGCCGATCTCGCCGCCCACCGACACTGTAACGCTCTCTGGCTGCCGCTCGCGGATGAAGCTGGTGAACCGGGCCGAAAGCTCCGAGTTGAGTTTCTGCTGGGCGCTTTCGCCAACCTGGCTGATGTCAACCAGGGTGGAGGTGTCGATGTCGATATTGAAAAAGCCGGCCTGCATCGCCTCGGCCGTGATTTCTTCTACCGCCGCGATCTCCTTGCCCGCGTCCTCTTTGTAGCGTTTTGGCGAGATCTGAAAGTGGTCGCCCTGGATGAAGACCGGCCCCCGGTAGCCTTCCGCCAGCGCAGCCGCCAGGATGTTGGTGACGTATTCAGCAGGCCGCTGCTCGGTATAGCCGATCTCCGAGCGGGCGATCTCGAAAATGAAAGCCCCGGCGCCGATGCGCTTGGCTATTCGGAAAACGCAGCGCGCTGCATCGAACGACAGGGCTCGCAGGTTCATCGCCGGCACGGTAAAGGTTGGGGGCACCTCGCCGCGGCCGCGGGCCATGTACAGGTCGTGGATGCTGGAGGGGATGGCGCCGAGTTCCAGGGAGATCAGGCGGGTCAGGTAGCGCGCCCAGGCTTGCTCTGCGCCGCTGCCCAGCGCCGAGAGCCGCGCCAACTCGCCTATTTTTGCGCGCAAGGCGCCTTCATCCAAGATCTGGATGCCGCTATCGCTATATTGGACGCTGTTGTTCAACTTGGAAAGGACGGAGCTAAGTGCTGGGTTGGTCATTCAGGTTCCCTCGGATTTCTACAGATAATAATTACGCAGGGATTTTACCATCGGGCCATGCCTGCGGATTATTACAAATCGCTTATGCTTTATAAAGTATAATGGCCGCGAGTGTGCGCAAAGGGCGCGCCGCCTTGTAGTGAGGAGCAGAAATGTCTGATCTTTACGAACAGGTCCAGAACGACCAGGATATTTTCCGTAAGATCGCTGGCAAGATCCCCGGCTTCAGTGGCTACGTCGCTAGGGAAAACCGCCGCGCCGCCGATAAGCTGCTACGCGAATCCATCGCCGACAAATATGAACTGATTTGGAAGCGGGTGGGCAACCTCCAAAAGGAACTCGCCGATGCCCAGGAGCTGGAATACCTGGATAACCTGGAAGGCGCAGCCACCAAGCTCCGCACCTTCATCGATAAAGTGCGCACCGCCTCCTACGGCAACGCCGGCTTCTTTGATGCTAAGAAGATCAAGTCGCCTGAACTGAAGCGCCTGTACGAGTTTGACCTGGCCTTGGTCGAACGCGCCGACAGCATTTCAGCAGGCGTGGACGCCGTGCAGGCCGCAGTAGGCACCGAAGACATGGCCGCCCCCGTCACCAACCTTGTAAATCTGACTCGTGACCTGGTCTCGACTTTTGACCAGCGCAGCGAAGTCATTACCGCAGAGCCCTAAATAGAGATAACCACTAGGAGAGAGTCATGGCCCGCATATTTGATGTAATCGAATATCCGAATGAAATGAAAGAGGAGATCGTCCACCGCTTTCCTGAAAGCGGCTCGGGCGACTTCCGCCTCGGCTCCCAGGTGATCGTGCGCGAGTCGCAGAGCGCGGTGTTCTTCCGCGATGGAAAAGCGCTGGATGTGTTCAAGGCCGGCCGCCACACCATTGCCACAGGCAATATCCCCTTGCTGGTCAATATCCTGGGCGTGGCCTTCAATGGACGCAGCCCCTTCACCGCCGAGGTCTATTTCGTCTCCCGGCGTGAATTCCTGGATCGCAAGTGGGGTACACCGCAGCCCATCGTCATGCAAACCCCCGGCATCGGCCTGGGCTGGCTGCTGCTGCAAGGCTTCGGTACCTACGCCTACCAGGTTGAGGATCCGCAGCAATTCGTCACACAGGTAGTGGGTACCCAGGGGACCTACGACACTGTGGACATCGAAAACGACTTACGCTCTCGCCTGCTGCGCAGCTTCTCAGATCTGCTGGGCAGCATGAAGGGCAAATACACCACGGTGCAAGACATCATCGGCAATCAGGATGAAATCAGCGCCGCAGTGCGCGCCAAGGCGGCGGACGACTTTGAAGCCCGCGGCCTGGCGCTCAAGAGCTTTGTGATCGCCAACCTCACGCCTTCTCGGACTACGGCCGAAGGCCTGCGTGAAATGGGCTTGTTGGATACGGCCACCTACACGCAACTGCAAGCCGCGGATGCCATGCGCACCGCGGCCGCCAATCCCAGCGGCGGGGCAGGCCTCACCGCCGGCATTGGCGCTGGCTTGGGCATCGGCAACGTAATGGGCGAGGCGCTCAAGGGTGCCATGTCCAGCAAGGCCGCCGCCGAGATGCCGGATGTGATGACCACCACCGAAGTAGCCAACTGGCTGAAAGTCTCCGAGAAAGATATCCTCGCCGCCATCAAGGCCAAGGACTTGAAGGCCAAGAAGGTCGGCAAGGAATATCGCATCACCAAGAAGAACCTGGAGAAATACCTGGGTAGCTAGAGGCCTGACATAGAAAAAGAAAAACCGCGGCGAAAGCCGCGGTTCTATTTTCTGACGCCTTCGCTTACCGCGCGCGCTTCCTCGGCATGCAGCTCGCCCCGTTTCCGCCAGGCGAAACGGTCGGCGTAAGGGTTGGGCTTGCCTTCCAGCACATCGGCGGTGATCTTGCCGATCAGCGGCGTGAACTTAAAGGCATGGCCGCTGCCGCCAGCGCTGACCAGCAGGCCGGGCCGTTCGGGATCCTTGTCGATCCAGAAATCTCCGTCGAACGTGTCGCAGTAGAAACACAGCCTCTCGAACACTTTTGGCGCATCTTCGATTCCCGGCAGCGATTCCACCATGAACTTGCGGAAGCGCGGCTCGGCTTCGGCTGGAACCTGGCGTTGTCCACGCGGATCCCGGTGCCAACCTGCTCCGTGGTTAGCGATCTTCAGCGTGCCGTCATCCCGCGCCGGGAATCCGTACCAGCCGGTCTTGCCCACGTCCGCCGTCCAGACCGGGAAAGCTGGCGGCTGGTAGCGTTTGACATCGGTAACTTGGAAATGGAATACAGCCTGGGCCGTGGGGCACATCACCTCAGCCAGCCAGGGGAGCAAGGCCGGCGTCCACGAGCCGGCGCAAAACACTACCGCATCGCCGCGATACTTTTTGCCCTCTACGGTGCTCACGCCCTTCACAACTCCGCCTTCTTCGGTCAGCGCGCGAAAAGAAGTGCCTTCCACGATTTGGACTCCGCGTTGCAGGGCGCGTTCGGCCATCAAGGAGAGTACTCGGCCACTGGGAGACCAGCCGCCTTGCGGATTGAAATAGCCATCCGGATACAGATCGGCATTCCAGGCCGGAAAGCGACTGCGGATGGCGCCGGAATCCAGTCGCTCAACGGAGTGCCCGCGTGCTTGTAACAGCTGGAAGCTTTCGAACTCGAAGTCGCCCTGGTCCATCCCATCCAGAGTCAAATACAGGACCCCCGTCTCGTGGAATACAGTTTCGTCGAATTCGCTATTCCAGGAGCGCCAGATTCTCAGCGCCTCTTCCATCATCCGCATATAGAACTGATCGCGGCCGTAGTCCATGCGGATGACCTTGCTGATGTCGTTGGAGGCCGCCTGGGGGTGAGGCAGCGGCCCAGGTTCAAGGAGAGTAACGCCATGCCCGCGAGAGGCGAGTTCAATGCTGGTGGCCACGCCAAATACGCCCCCGCCGACAACGAGGATCTGGCTGGACTTAGTGGCCACCAAAGATCTTCTCGCCGGCCCTGATGGGCACCTTCAGGCGATTTTCTGCCGGAGGAATAGGACAATTCCACAATTCGTTGTACGCGCAATACGGATTGTAGGCGTAGTTGAAATCCACGATGAACAGCCCATTGGATAGTTGTTGGGGTTCGAGATAACGCCCGGCACTGTAGGTATCAATTCCTGCCAACGAATCCACGAAGAGCAGGAAGAAGCCGTGCGGACTATTGAACAAAGTGAGTTGCGCCTCCTGGCCTTCGACTTGGAATGAGAATCGCCCGTAACGCATATAGGTCTTCACGTCCCCTGTGGACGTAGGCAGCTGCACTTGGTCTTGCTTGGCAAAAGGCGGCACTTCGATCTCGAAGCGAAGGTCGGTATTCTCGGGAAAATAGCTTAAGCCTTCGAAGTTCTCTCGCTGTTCAGGCGTCAGCGGACTGTTCGCGTCATTGGCGAAGAAGCTGTCCTTGGCTTTGCGGAAGTCGGCGAGAGATTGCATAGTCACTGTACTCTCGTGAACTCCACGATCATGCGCTGGCTAAAGAAACGCACGGGGGATTTGCGGTTCTCCAAGTAGACTGATCCTTGAGTATCGCGCGGATAACCTGCCATCTTCAGGAGTCGGTTCACGACTTTCCGTGTAAAGCGTGGGAAATCCATACGGTATAGCAGGTACGAATGGATCTGCAAGCCGGGGATCTGCGAGGTGATCTTCTCGAATTCCTCGAGGGTACAAAAATGGTGTGTGCTGTAGTTCTCGATCCTTGCACGGTGGGCGGGAGTGTGGTATTCGCGCATAAACTTGCCGAACAGTGAATTCCTTCGCGGCCAATAATGAGCAGGTTCTGAAATGAAGCAACTCCCTCCTGGTTTTAGCGTCGAGTGTATCCACTGGAAGAGATCCAATCTGTTGGGGATATGATGAACGGTGGACAAAAGCACGATGGCATCCACCGGATCCAACTTCATCTGCTGGAAATCGCCATGGAGGACCGCATGGGAAAAGCCCTTCCTGGTGTGCGAGAGTTTTGCCAGGCGTTCGTTCAAGAAGCCAAGAAACGCATCCACGATGTCGATGAGCGTCAGCTTGGTAACTGACGGGAAATGGGCAATGCTGTGCGTGTAGAATCCGCTGCCGGGACCGATCTCGATGACGGAGGCGGGTTGCCTCCGCTGCAGGAATTGCAGGAGTTTCGTTCCGACGATCGTGCTGCCGCGATCATCGAGTGAATCAAAATCCTGGCCGCCCTGGTATAGCTCCGGGTCGGCGTAGTCCGGACGAAAATTATTGTGCAGTTGATTGGCCTGGAGGACTAGCTTCTTATCCTCGGGTCTCAGGCTCTCCCAGACGCGGTCATTGCGCCCCTGTAAATAGAGAAAAAAGCCAAGCCGCCCGCGAATGCTGGGTAAGCGCATCGACCTAGCGTATCTTGGAACTAAGAGAACAGCCGCAGGAGGTAAGGCACCGCTATGTTCAGTATCAGCCCAATGGTGAAGAATTCACCTGCCTGGCGGTTGTAGTGCATGGCCCAGCCTACATACCAAAGCGGCCAAACAGTCCAGCCTTCAGGGGCTTTTGCGGGTTTGGGTTCGGAGTACATCTTCCAGGTGGTGCGCAGGCGGCCGATGGCCAGGAAGGTAAGCAGAACACCGGGTCCGGTGTAGCCCAAGGCGACCAGCGCCAGGATCAGCGCATAGAACAAAACGAAGGTGACTTTGTTTAGAACTTTGGCTCGTTCCTCCCCGAGGATAACGGGAATTGAGCGCACGCCTACCTTCTTGTCCGCTTCGATTTTGTCGATGTGCTTGCCAACCAGCACGGACGCCACAATAAGGCCGTAGGGCAGGGTCAGCAGCCAGACTTCGAAGGGCAGGGGAGCTCCGCCGAGCGAGACGAAGGCGGTGCCGCCGATCATCAGCGGACCCCAGACGATGAGGGCGGTGAGTTCACCGAAGCCGGCCCTCTTCAGGACACTGGTGTAGAAAAGGCTAAGCAATAATCCGGCCACGGCGAAATAGACCACAGTGGTGCCCAACTGCGTATACAGATAAATCATGATAGCGGCGTCGATGAGGTTAAGGATGACCGCAGCCGTTATCAAACCCCGTGGCGTGGTCAGCCCGCCCAGGAGTGGGTGGGGACTGTACTGGGCGCGGGGGTAGTCTTCAGTGTCAACGCCTTGCCGCACATCCAGGTAATCGTTAATGAGATTGTTCGACGCGTGGGCGATGACCACGCCGAGTACGGCCAAAAGCCCAAGACCCCAGTTGACGGTGCCCAGGCCGCGGGCGGACCGTTCGGCGGCTATCAGTAGGCCAAGCAAGCCCGACGTGAGGGACATGGAAAAGACGCAGGATCGGGAGATCACCAGCCAGCGGGTGACGCTGTCGGCCAGCTGGATCTGTGGTACGTTGCACCCGTCTAAGGCCATCTTCCAACGAGCCAACAGGGGGATGGGGTGAACGGAGCGGCGCGTTGCGCTTCGGGTACTCAAGTTTTCTCCTTCATAGACATATTGTGAAGAATGTAGTTAGGCTTTCACATCATAGCATACCCGAGTCAACCATGCATAACCGCCCCTATGACCCTCGCCAAAAAGCGAAGAGCCGTTGAATACACGCGCCTGCAACTAGCCATCAAGCCGTGACCCCAGTCTCAGACTTTCTACGACTTCACTGCATGTCGCTTTCACCTGCTTATACGGGACAAATGACACGTGGCAGGCCTCCTATATTGCTCAAGATTAGCCTTGTGGGTTCACCAGTACGGTGGACTCAAGTTTTTTCTGATGGATCCCAAGGAGAATGATGGCAAGAAATGTAACATGCGAATCATGCGGTGCGAAGAACTCTGCCTCAAACCGGTTTTGCGGAAGCTGCGGGAGAGAGCTTATAGTGACCGAAGCCGCCGAGCCCCTGGCGCAAGCTAAGCAAGGGATGCAAGGGTCGAATTTATCTGCAGCACAATTGGAGAGAAAATTCAGGATCCGGAATGCTTGGCTGCTACTTCTAATAGTTCTAGGATATTTGGGATGGCAATTTGTATTTCAGTTGCCTATCGACTACGACATATATGTGGCGCTTCATAGCACATTCTTCCCCATAGTTCTCCTATTGGGCGGGGTGGGCTTGTTGGTGAATTCGATTTGGTTCATGGTTCGGCGCAGATCAAGCCCAGCTTCAGCCGATCAGCCTGCCGCCAAAAAGCCCGCCTTGAAGTCCGAAGAACCGCCAGCAGGCAAACCCGCAGGGCACCGGCAAAGCTTAGGAGTCTGGCTGGTTCTAGCTTTTACGCTACTTTTTCTCTACTTCGTCATCTGGCCATTCTTCGCTGCGTTCATTGCAGCTGACGGAGATCTTGACCGGTTTGCCGAAGAGCTTCAATCTTCAGATAGTGTAGTTATCACCTGGCTCTGGTCCTTTTCCGATTCGATCGTTTCGGGGTTAAGCAGTGGAGGCGATGGAGGCAGCTGCAGCTTCCAGTGGCCGTCAGGAGGAGGTTATTACACTACGGATCCGGGCGGCAATCAGATGTACGTGGCTGGCGCGGGCGGAGAACCGAACGCCAGCGACTGCTATAACGCCTACGGGACTAACATGTGCGATGACCCGAGCGGCAATCAGGTAAATATGGATCAATTATGCTCGGCGTATCCTTGTACGCCTTTATGTAAAAGGCTGGGGCTTCCCTGATATTTCGAGGAAATGGATCGAAAGATCCTCGATCAGCTGATCTGAACGGTTTCGCCCGCGATAAATTCTTCGATCTGTTTGCGAGCCAGGTCATCGGGTGACTGTTGCGGAGGAGTCTTCATCAGGTAGGCGGAGGGCGCCACCAGCGCCCCGCTCAGCCCACGGTCGAGCGCCAGCTTGGCACAGCGCACGGCGTCGATAACGACGCCAGCCGAATTGGGAGAATCCCAAACCTCGAGCTTGACCTCCAGGCTTAACGGTACATCGCCAAAGGCACGGCCCTCCATGCGGATGTGCGCCCATTTGCGATCGGTGAGCCAGGGAACGTAGTCGCTGGGACCCACGTGGACGTCGGCTGGGTCCATCTCATAAGGGAGCATGCTAGTGACCGCGCCGGTCTTGGAGATCTTCTTGGATTCCACACGCTCGCGCTCCAACATATTGTAGAAGTCCATGTTTCCCCCGAAGTTAAGCTGGTAGGTGCGATCTAAGTGGACGCCGCGCTCGACGAAGAGGCGCGCCAATTCACGATGCGTGATCGTGGCGCCTACCTGGCTCTTGATGTCGTCCCCGATCACCGGCAGGCCGCGTTCCTCAAAGCGGCGGGACCAATAATCCTGGCTGGCGATGAAAACCGGAATGCAGTTCACGAAAGCTACACCGGCTTCCAGGACCTGCTCGACATACCATTTTGTGGCCATTTCGGAACCCACGGGCAGGTAGTTCACTACCACGTCGGTCTGGGTCTCTTTTAGGATGCGGACTATGTCCGCGGTGGGGCCGGGGGCTTTCTCCACCACTTGGCGCAAGTATTTGCCCAGGCCATCATGAGTCATGCCACGCTGCACGGGTACCTTGAGATAAGGGACTTCAGCGAACTTAATAGTGTTGTTGGGGTAGGCCCAAATGGCTTCGCTAAGGTCTTTCCCTACCTTCGTCGAGACCACATCGAAAGCGGCAGAAAATTCAATATCGTGAATGTGGTAGCCACCCAGGGAGGCGTGCATCAAGCCCGGGATCTGTTCCGTCTCGCTGGCATTCTTGTAGTATTCAACGCCCTGGACGAGAGAATTGGCGCAGTTGCCTACGCCGATGATGGCCACGCGCACTTTCTTGGATCTTTCAACCATAGTGACAGCCTCCGCGTACTGACGATTATACTTGGGGCGATCTTACGAGATTCCTATGGCACGTGGGCGCAGGACGATCAGCATCGAGTTGGAGGATTTCCTATCCAACTTCTCCCCGGAGGTGCGCAATTTAGCCTTGGCCCTGCGCGACCTGATACTGGATATCGAACCGGATGCGATCGAGCAGATCGATGTGCCTGCCCATTTGCTAGCTTATGGATATGCTAAGACATACAAGCACTTAATCTGCGTGATCATCCTCTATACGGATTATGTCAATTTTGGCTTTCCGCGCGGGGTGGATCTGCCGGACCCAGAGGCCATGCTTCAGGGTACAGGTAAGAGGGCTCGGCACATCAAGGTCGATGACCTGGGCCAGGTGGAGGAACCCGAGGTGGCAGCCATGTTGCAAGCGTCGGTGGATCTCACCCCCAGGCCTGATTCCGAGAACTAAAAAACGCAATAGGCAGCCGCGCTTATCGGCTGCCTATTGCGTTTTGCCTGCAAAGGCGCCCCAAATATTTAAGGCACTTCTATTACTACGGACATGAAGCCGAAGGCCTGGCCCGAAGCACTCGCGATGGCCCACCAGCCGGTATAAGACCCGGCTGTTGCGGGAGCCACCAGCGAGACCGAGAGTTCCGCGGTTGCGCCCGGGGCAACTGAAACGGCAATAGGTTGGCTTGTTGAGCCGCCCATTTGATCGCCGCTGCTGAAGATGATCGTGTAAGTAGTCGTCCAGGTACAGCTGCCATCGTTTTTCACTTGCCAGGTCTTGGTGAACGGCGTGCTGGCGGCGATCTCCTCGCCATCCGAGACGGTGACATCCGCGACGAACGTCATCACATCGCAACCCGCTGCAGCGCCTGCGCCCAGGCCTGCCGTGGGGCTAACGGCTGGCGTGCTGGTGACGGCCGGTGTACTGGTCGGCGGTAGGGTATTCGTGGCGCTCGGCGTCAGCAGGGCAATCTGCGTGTACTGGGCGTTCACGGTGTTCACCGCGTCGCCGACAGCTTGAGTGACCGTAGCCTGGATATCGGCTTCGGCAAGGCCGCAGGCGGGGGTGAGTAAAAAAACTAGCAAGCTTACCAAGAGAGCTGCTTTTTTCATGGGGATGGCACCTCGTTCAGGATTCTATCTAGCATTAAAACGAGATATACCCGCATAGTAGTTACTCATAATCCATTAAGCCGCATTTTTTGCGGGCACTTGCCTATAAGGTGTAGAGCTCACCATACTTGCCGCGTAAATAGCCGATATAGGGCTCGATCTGCAGCTTACCGCCGGTGGTACGCTCGATCAATTCACTGGGCGTGAATTTGGACCCGTGGCGGTAGATATTCTGCTCAAGCCAAGTGTGCAGTGTGCCGAACTGGCCTTTTGCCGTTTCGGCCGGGATCTCCGGGTGGGCTTTGAGCGCCGCCTGATAGAACAAAGCGCTCATGATATTGCCGAGGGTATATCCCTGGAACACTCCCCCGATCAGTCCGCCGTACCAATGGACATCTTGCAGCACACCATTTACATCACTCGGTGAGCGGACTCCCAGGTCAGCTTGGTAACTCGCGTGCCATACCTCCGGCAGATCCTTGATTTCCAGCTTACCCTCCAACAGCTGCAATTCCAGATCGAAGCGCAGCATCACGTGCAGGTTGTAGGTCACTTCATCCGCGTCGGTGCGAATCAGCGAAGGCACAACCTTGTTGATCGCACGATAGAACGCGTCCAGCTTCACATTGCCCAGCTGCTTGGGGAATTTCGCTTGCAGTTTGGGATAATAGGATTCCCAGAATCCACGGCTGCGGCCAACGATGTTTTCCCAGGTTCGCGATTGGCTCTCGTGCACTCCCGAAGATGTCCCTGCCGCCAATGGCGTGCCCTCGAGTGCGGGATCCACGCCTTGCTCGTACATGGCGTGTCCCGCTTCGTGCAGGGTGCTAAACAGGGCATCCGAGAGGTCAGCTTCATGCACGCGGGTGGTGATGCGCACATCGCCAATCGAGAAGCTCGTGCAAAAAGGATGGTGAGTTTTATCCTGCCTACCGCGTTCGAAGTCGAAGCCGAAATCCCGGATGACGCTCTCCCCGAAGGCTAGCTGTTCTCCTTCAGGATATCCTGCGCGTAGTGGGCTATCGTCCGCTTCGGTCTGGGAGGTAATGCTCTTGACGATGGGTACCAGCTGCTGGCGCAGTTCATTGAATATAAGCCGGACGTCGCTGGCTTTCATCCCTGGATCCAAAATATCGATCAATGGGTCGGCGATATGTTCGTATCCCGGGAAGAAGTTGGCGTATTCCCGGCTCAGGTCGAGGGTGACCTTCAGCAGGTCGGCGACGGCTCCGAAATCGTTTGCCGGGCGTGCTTTGGTCCAGGCCTGGTAGGTGAGGGCGGTGTGCTCGCTGAATTTTGCCACCCAGGCAGGAGGCACTTTGACCAGCTTATCGTAATTCCGCCGCGTCTTGCGGATCAAGGCGGCTTCATCGGAAGCATAAGGCAGGCTTGCCGCCCGCTTTTCCAGCTGGTCCAGCAAATTGCCTATGGCGGGGTCGGTGAATTTCTCCTGAGCCAACCTGGCAAGGATGGATTGCTGGCGGCTGCGGGCCGGAGCGCCGCCGGGGGGCATGTAGGTGGACTGGTCCCAGTTGAGGATGGAGCCCACCGAATTGAGGTCGTAGACCTCCTGCAGCCTGGTCTTCAGCTCGAGCAGTTGTTTTTCCATATTGAATCCTTCCGCAAAGAGAGGCGCTATTCTAATTCACGGTGAATGGGAAACAGCCGCCTTTTCGATAATTGCGCCTGACTTTTCGCTGGTAAAATCTCTTTTTACGGCAATTTGTGACACAAGGAGCCATGACATGGAGATTTCGGAAAAAGCATACAAGCGATCAACCTTGATCAAGGTACAGGGCAGGCTGGACATGGAGACATCGCCCGACCTCGAGAAGTACCTCAATAAGGTCTTCAAGAAGGGGCAATACAAGGTAGTCGTGGATCTCTCGGGTGTCGACTATATATCCAGCGCCGGGTTGCGCGTGCTAGTGTCCGGCCTCAAGTCAGCTCGGCGCTACAACCGTGGGGATGTGCGCCTGTCTTCGCTCAGCCCGCGCCTGAAGGATGCTTTCCACCTGGTAGGGTTCCATCAACTATTTCAAAGTTTTGATAAAGTAGAGGATGCGGTCGGAAGTTTTTGAGACCGTAGATAATGGCAGACCCGCATGCCTGAGACCATTAAAAAGGGCAAAGTCTTTGTTTGGGAAGGAGAAACACGAAAGGGGTTCCTGACAGAGTTGTCCAATTTCGTCGAAGAAGTAGGCAAAGCCTTGAAAGTGAAGGAAGAGGAGCTTTGCGATATGCAGGTGGCGATTGGCGAGGCTGCCGCCAATTCGCAGGAGCATTCCTACGAGGGGCAGCGCGGCAGGCTGCGGCTGGAGATTCTCAAAGATAAAGGCAGAATTGAAATCTGCGTAACCGATTGGGGCAAATCTAGCCCCGATGTAGAAAAGGTGCCTGA
Source organism: Anaerolineales bacterium (assembly GCA_040902205.1). Classification (GTDB taxonomy): domain Bacteria; phylum Chloroflexota; class Anaerolineae; order Anaerolineales; family UBA11579; genus JAMCZK01. Next base: position 64,696 of record JBBDXR010000034.1, read on the forward strand.
ACCAAAGATCGTACCGGACCTGGCCGAGGTGGACCTGGAGGGTTTGGGGATGATGATGATCCGCCGGGCGATGGATGAGGTGGAGTTCTCCATTACATCAAAGGGCGGGCACGCAGTACGGATGTGCAAGCGTATTCGCTAAATACTTATTCTGCTTTCCTCTTCAGCAATATCGCAGTCAAGTCATCGTTAGGTACTCCGCCGGAGAAGGCGGCTATTTCTTCCTGGATCGTATTCAGGATGACGCTCGGATCCTCGTGGATTAACTTCTTGAGCGCGGCCTGTATGCGGCGTTCCTCAAATAACCTTCCGGAAGAGTCCATGGCCTCGCTCATGCCATCGGTGTAGAACAGCACCAAATCCCCAGGGCCGAGTTCTACAACTTTCTGCTCGAGCCGGATGCCATGAACGACGCCAAGCGCAATCCCGTCCGCCCGCAACCGGGCGATACGCTTCTTGCCAGGACGCAACAATAGAGGCCTGGGGTGGCCGGCGTTCACGTAGGTGAGGGTTGCCTGTTTCGGATCCAGCAACCCGTAGAATAGCGTTACAAACCACTCGCTAAAGGAATCTGCAAGAATTAGGTCGTTCACCCGCTGGATGGCTTCAGCCGGCGGCCGGCCATCCATGCAGAAGGTTCGCACCAGGGTGCGACAAAAAGCCATAAACACGGCTGCCGGCACGCCTTTGCCGGCTACATCGGCAATGATGAATCCCCAACGCTCTCCGGGCACGGGGAAACAATCGTAGAAATCCCCGCTCACTCCTTTGGCCGCGCTCCATCGCGCGGCTACATCCCAACCGGCGATCTTGGGCAGTCTGCGTGGAAGCAAGCTGGATTGGATGGTGTGGGCAACGCGAATCTCACTTTCAAGGCTTTCCTTTTCGCGTACTTGAGCATAGAGTTGCTGCAATTCGCCGTATTGCTGGGCATTGGCAACCGCCACAGCCGCCTGGCTGGCAAACAGCGTCAGCAGCCTCAGATCGTCCTGGTTGAACGCGGGGTCATTTTTCCTGCGGGAGAGGGCGATGACGCCCAGAATCCTTTCGCCATGCTCCACAGGGATAGCGATGGCCTGCCGGATCAAACCTAGCGGGGTATTGGTGGCCCGATTTTCCCAGGCATCGTAATCATTAATGATCATAGCCTTGCGGGTGGAGAACACGGTGCCCGAGAGTCCTTCTCCCGGCTTCATGTTCACGGTGCGCAGGGCGGGGGGCAGGTGCCCGGGGACGGCTGGCACCAACACCTGACGCTGCTTGTCGAAGGTATAGAACTGGCCGTAAAAACCGTGCACAAGGTTCTCGGCGCGTTGGATCATGCGCTCCAGCACCACGGGAATATCCAGTTGCCGCGTGATCTCCAATGAGGTTTCGTAGAGGCTGGAAAGTTCCTGGGCGGCGCGCTTGGCCTCCTCGTACAACTGCGCATTCGAGATGGCAATGGCGGCCTGGCTGGCAAAGAGCTGCAGTTTTTCCAGATCCTCTTCGCTGAAAGGCGGCTCCTTTGGCTTGCGCTCGGCGAAGATTACGCCAAGGAATTCATCGCCTTTCTGCACCGGAGCTTGGACCACCGCGCCGACGATGCCTCTGGGCTGTTTTGGGTTGCGCCCGGGCCATTGATCATAGTCATCCACTTTCATCGGCATGCGCGTCTGCATGACGCGCCCGGCCATTCCCTCGCCGGGTTTCACGACATAAAGCGCTTCTTCAGGCTGCCGAATATGGATAACAGGATCCAGTTCCCCGCGTTGGACATCGTAGAGGTAAATGCCCCCTGAATCGGCGTCCAGGAACTCCACGACGCCGCTGGCCATGGATTCCAGCAACGGCTTGAGCTCAAGCTGGCTTAGGAGCTTGTTGCTGAATTCCTGTAATTGGCGGAATGTGGACTGCCGGCGAAGGTCATCTGCAGTCGGTATTTGGCCGTCCATGACCTCCTCCTTTTTCTGGCCATATTGTAATTCACTGATTAAGCGACGGCCTATTGCCTAGCAAACAATTCGTTTAGCCGCTTGATCTGGTTTTGGGTCAGGCGGCTTTTTTCATCGGCCTTCAGCAACACGTGCTTGAGCTTCTTTATCGACGCGGTTGGGATCGGCGCGTCGCCTGCCTGAACTTCGGCGGCCTCGTCCATGAAAACCAGCGCCGCCTGGACGTGCAAGCCGCCCTCGGTCCAGTGTTTCTGCAGGTAGCGATCCAGGGCTTCGGCTTCCATCGAGGCATCCAGGATGGGCCGGCCGATCGCCTCTTGGCCGAACCGAGAGAGGACGCCGCGGCTCTTCGCCCGCCAGCGTTTTCTGCTGCTGTCGTAGGTGATCGCGCCGCGCGTGTGCCGAGGAATGAGGATCCATAACCCAGTCGGCCCTAAGAGCAAATGGGAAACAGGGGTGCGGAAGTGGTAAAGCGAATAATAGTCATCCAAGGATGACAACGCCTGGTTAAAGGCCAGGTCAGGGCGCCTGTTCCAGCGTCCGAAATAGGTCCCCACCTGTACCAACACGATGCCGAGCAGGAGGAAAAGGAGGTACAAGCCAAAGTATTGATCACTGTTAAACAGGACGAAGATTGAGGCCACTAGAAAGAACATCCCCGCCAAATTGGCGGCAAAAGCCAGACGTGTGTTCCTTTTGTAAAGCCCTTCGTTGGCAAATATGCGCATGTTATTAACCGGCCCTGCTTCTTGCCAGTTGGCTGATACCTGCTTCGATCGCCGCCCTTAACGAATCCAGAAGGCCCGCCTCAACCGAACGGCGCGCGAGCCTGATGGCGCTCACCAGCGCTTTGGCATCCGAGCGGCCATGACCCACGAAGATCAGGCCGTCGATACCCAACAAAGGTACCGCGCCGATCTCGCGAGAATCGATCAACTTGCGCAATTCATTGAACGCAGGCCGGGCCAGGAGAGCCCCTACCTTTGTGCGCAAAGAGGACGTCAACGATTCCCGTAGCGTATCCACAAGCAATCTGGCCACAGCTTCGCTGGCTTTCATCATGACATTCCCGGTAAAGCCATCCGTAACGGCAACGTCCACCATGCCCCCGAACAACTCCTTGGGTTCGATATTGCCGACGAAGTTCAAGCCGCTTTCCTTCAGCAGTGGAAAGGCCGCTTTGACCAGGTCGTCTCCCTTGCCTTCCTCCTCCCCATTGGAAAGCAGGCCGACGCGGGGTTGGCTTAAGCCCAGCATTTTGGCGGCGTACGCGGAGCCCATCAAAGCAAATTGGAGCAAGTATTCGGGCTTGCATTCTGCGTTGGCTCCCGCGTCAAGCACCATGCAAACCCCGCCTTTGACCGGGAATGGGGCGGTCAATGCGGGTCGCTGTACCCCTTTGATGCGACCCAAGCGGGTGAGCCCGGTGGCCATAGCGCCGCCCGTATTGCCCGCAGTCACGAAGGCGTCCGCTTTACCGTGTTTTAGCAGGTCCATGGCGACCCCCATCGAGTGTTCCGCTTCGCGCAGCCTTCCCAGCGAAACGTGGTCGGTCATCTCGAAGACATCGGCGGCATGCATGATCTCAAGTCCCTCAGGCCGGTCGGGCAGCAGGCCCTCCAATTCGGGACGATTGCCAACCAGGACGAGCTCGCCGCCATCTTGGCGCAATACTTTAAGGGCGGCTTCGACTTCGGGGCCGGGGTGCTTATCGCTCCCCATGGCGTCTAAAACTATGCGCATAGTTTGTTGTGAGGTGAGTCTGGGCGTATTGTAAACCCGGGATCACCGACCTCTGGGCAGGCCCAGCAGATCCGGGAAGAAGAAATAGAGAACAGCGAGGACCGCCATGATCACCAGAGTCCATACGAGCGTCTTGACCCACCAGGATTGCTCGCTGTACCATCCGCTGAATAAGGCCTCGGTTATGCTGCCGAGAATTTCGAGGACGATGTCGACCATGAGAGGCTACCGATCCCGCGTTAGCTTGACTTGCGAATTCGTGCCATTATAATACTTCGAGTCTGCGCTGGTGCTGGAACTGGTAGACAGGCATGGTTGAGGGCCATGTGCCGCAAGGCGTGTGGGTTCGATTCCCACCCAGCGCACTGAACTAATCCCTGTGTAGTACGGGCTCGATATTCAGGGGGTTGATCCCCGTATAAATTCCCAATGAGATGTTAATTAATGGCGAGTATACCCTAACGTCAGGTATTCGGGGGTAAAATGGGGAAATGGTGACGTTTGTGCGGGCGGTTGTTATGCTGATTAGTGCCGCTTTATTTGCATATGGAAACGCATCTGATTTTTCGGATTTCCCGCCAATATTTAATGATGGGGTTGGTCGGGTTCTGGTTCTAATTGTCTTTTTTGCCACACTGATCTGGCACTTTTCAGTCATTCATAATGAAAATGAAAGATTAAAGAATGGTGAAGCGATTCGGTCGCTAAAGATCGAGGTTGAGCGTTGCGAAAATCCATTTTTTAAAAAAGACAAAAAGGGAAGGCTTACTAACACGCTAACAGTGTGTGTTACCAATAATATGAACGGCACTCTATTTGATTTGTATGTAAAACCAGCAAGCGCGAGGGTTGGGAAAGCAATGATCCCAACGATATATACAAATGCTCGTGTAGCATGGCACGATGATAGTTTTGTTTTTCCGCGCCTCGATCCGGGGCAAAGTGCGTTGCTTAAGGTCGCAGCGCAACAAAGCGGCAGAGCTTTATTTGGTGTATTGGCATATAACGTTGTTGAATCGGGAGTATACACAGTTGATTATCGTGTATTTGGAAGGATGGACGGCGAGGCTGGTTACAGGCAATACAAATTTCGTGAGACGATTAGATTTGATACAAAAACAAAACAGTTGTCATTTGTTAGGAAAAAATGAATAGCAAAAAATCAGATAAACGACAAGAGAAAAATCCTAAAAAACCCCTCTTGAAGGAAGGGTTTTTCAAGGCATTAAAGGACGTTTATTTACTCATCCTTTTTTGTGGTGTGGTCGCCTCCGTTACCCTCTCTGGGTTCGTCCCTGTTTGTTCCATAATCGGATTTTTGAGGCGGCCTCGCTGGCGGTCTCTCTAGCTCGGTTGGCCTCTCGCGCTTTGGTGGCGATGGCGGTTGCTGTGGGGGCTGTTTTTCCTTGTTGTCGGGCATTTTTGTCCTCCAAGACAGGAGTCTAACATGCAAAAAGAACTGTTTAAGAGAAAAGAACTGTTGGAAGAAATACGGCGTTTTCAAGCTAACCAGTTTGAGGAAATTGATGTGGCGAAACGTGCAGTGCAGAGCATAATGGCAACTGCCAGCATAATAGTTTCTGTCGTAGCCGCGTTCATTGCCACAAACTATAACGCGTGCGCTCCATCTTGCATTGGGGGATTAAAGGTGGCGGCGATTTTTTACATCATACTTGTTGGCGTTTCCGTTAAATCTTTATCTCCCCTTACTCTTAGAACGCCTATGGAAATGTCACTCAAAAACATGGAAGTGTATTATAGAAGATATAAGACCGAGATTCCCTTTATGAACAGGGTAATTGACAGATACCTGGTGGCGATCCAGGAAAATCAAAGTGCTGTTGACAAGCGAAAATCATTAGCTACATGGGCTGGACTATTATTGGGCTTGATGGTTTTCTTTCTATTGCTTCCACAGTTGGGAGGGTGACGACCAATGTCTAAAAGTGAAAAACGGCAACGGTACTACTCAAAAATAGATAAAGCAAAGGAAAAACCCCTCACAAAGGAAGGGTTTCTCAAAGTTCTAGACAAGATAATTCGAGCTAAGAAGCCCGATAAAAAACGCTCCGATGCAAAAAAGACCAAAACATCGGAGTAACGTCTTTGCGATGGTTGTATCGGAAGGAATATTCGTTCAGGTAACTTTGCAGGTACTTTGAGCTAACCGCATGATAAACGCCGCGTATGCCGTTCTTGACGTTCGACCAAAAGCCTTCGATGGTGTTGGTGTGAACATTGCCCATGACGTAAATCTTTTCGGCGTGCGGAATAGTGTCGTGGGTGTAACCCATAGACGGCAAGGCTTTGTAGGTGTGCATTTCATCCGTGTAAATGTGGGCAGTTCGCGCAACGTTGGCATCTACAATCGGGAGAATGGAAATGCGCCGGACATTAGGAACAACGCGGGCCTCGACCATGCCCCCACGCTGAGCGATACCGAACACTGGTGTTTTGCCAGCCGCGCCGCGACCACGCTTGCCATGTTTGCGTCCGCCAAAATAGGACTCGTCCATTTCAACATCGCCATCGAACGGGGAATAATCCTCATTCAACGCGTGACGAATTTCCTTGCACATGCGCCAAGCCGTCTTATAGGTAACGCCCGTCTCGCGCTCGATCTGTTTGGCAGAAATCCCGCCGCGGGTTTGCGCCATGAGATAAGCCACATAAAACCAAACAGTCAAAGGTGTGCTGGACTTGTGATAAATCGTGCCGGCAGTCGGGGAGATTTGAAAGCCGCAATGGTCGCAGGAATACGACTTGCGCCCTCGGTCATGGTGGAACAGGCTGTTCTTGCCACACGCCGGACAATCAATTCGCTCAGGGAATTTCTTGTGGCGAATATAGTCAAGGCAAGTGTCGTCATCGGGGAACATCTTTTGGAAGTCTTTGAGCGTGAATTTAGTCATTTGAGATTTCATTTTCAGGTTTCCTTATGACTAAAGGTATATCACTTGTTCTACCTGATGTCAAGGTATACTCACCTAATTAATTACCACCTCAATGGCAACCGGCAGCGCCGTACTCGCCCATTCGTTGAGCGGCTTGCCCTCGCGCCAGCGGTAATATTTGGCAGCCAGCAGGCGGCGAGCCATGGCATCCTCGAGTTCATCGGTTACCAGGCGTGCCGCGGCGGCGAAGGACTGCTTGCCGATGCGCAGCTTAACCTCCGGATCGGACAGAAGATTCTTCACCCAATCAGAATCCCGGCCGCCGCCGGAAAGCAGATAGGCCGTCGAGTCTTTCAGACCGAACCAGATCTCAATGCGGTGAGGTTTCCCGCTGCGGCGGCCCTTTGTGGTGAGGTAGCAGTATTCCTGTTTGGCCAAGGTCTCGAAGTTGGGCATGGGCGATCACTCGAATCATATCAGGCACATATTGGAGCGAAAAGCTGAAATCGGTTTCAAAGATTAACGGATTTCTAACACAATTTCGGGTCCAGCTGCTGCACTGTTCACTTTAAAATGTCACACCGGTAGTTGAAGTGGGGG
>JBBDXR010000035.1:0-68849 GCA_040902205.1 Anaerolineales bacterium
CAGCCAGCTGCGCGGGTTCTTGGCGCCGAAGGTCTCGCGCATCTCGCGCGCCCAAATGCGCCGGGCGGCGCGGTATTTGGCGATCTCTTCGAAGAAATCGTTGTGCGCATTGAAGAAGAACGAAAGCCGCGGGGCGAAGTCGTCGATGTCCATGCCCCGCTCAATCGCCCAGCGCACGTATTCCAGGCCGTCGGCCAGGGTGAAGGCCAGCTCCTGCGCCGCCGTGGAGCCCGCCTCGCGGATGTGGTAGCCCGAGATGCTGATCGGGTTCCACTGCGGGAGGTGCTGCGCGCCGTATTCCACCGTGTCGGTGACCAGGCGCATGGACGGCTCAGGCGGGAAGATGAATTCCTTCTGCGCGATGTACTCCTTGAGGATGTCATTTTGCAGCGTGCCGCGTAACTGCTCGGGGCGGACGCCTTGCTTCTCGGCGGCGGCGATGTACATCGCCCAAATGATCGCCGCCGGCGAATTGATCGTCATACTGGTGGAGACCTTGTCCAGCGGGATGCCGCCGAAGAGGATCTCCATATCTTTGAGCGAGGAAACCGCCACGCCGCACACACCGAACTCGCCCTCGGCCTCGGGCTGGTCGGTGTCGTAGCCCATCAGCGTGGCCAGGTCGAAGGCCACGGAGAGGCCGGTCTGGCCCTGGTCGAGCAGGTACTTGAAGCGCTTGTTGGTCTCTTCGGCGGAGCCGAAGCCGGCGAACATGCGCATGGTCCACAGCTTGGAGCGGTGCAGGGTGGGGTGGATGCCGCGGGTATAGGGATACTCCCCGGGCAGGCCCAGGTCGCGGCCGTAATCCAGGTCGGCCACGTCCAGCGGCGTATACAGCCGCTCGATGGCTTCGGAGCTGGTGGTGAGGAAACGCCCCTTGCGTTCAGGCAGCCGGGCGCTACTCTGGGGCAGGGTGCTTTCTTCCCACTTGTCCTTCTGTTGGCGCAGGCGTTTCAGGGTTTCGCCATCGAACATGGATGGATCGCTCCTTGGGATAGGCGGATTCGGCGACGGATCTCCGTCGCCAGCGATTATAGCTGATGCCTTCCACTCCCCAATTTTGCGCCCTGGGCTGCGACTCCGGCTCTTGTATAGCCTCTGGCTACTCTGTATAATCAATTGACAGAGTAGCTGCAGCTCTCCGCTGTTGGCGCACAGGGGAACATCGCCGCCAACGCCCCTCATCTTCGCCCGATAGCCCTATCGAACCTGATTTGCTGAGCTAAACATCCCAGCCACGTTGCCTGGGATCGGCGAGGAGAGAATTCATGCCTAAACCTAAAAAACCCACCACGGTCGTGGTTACCGGGGACTTTACCGCCAACTGGTATCTGGCCAAAGTACGCCAATCCGACAGCGTGGTGGTGGGCGGCCGCGCCGATAAGGTGACGCGGGCCTGCTGGCAGCGTGGCAGCAGCGCCCTGCTGGCCGACATCATCGAGACGATTGCGGCCGAATTGCAGCAAGGCGGCCATGCGCCGTTCTCCATCCTGCAGACCGCCGCGCCGCGCGGGCAGTTGGAGGCTTCCACCTCCGGCGCCCGCTTCGACCAGTCCTACACGATCTGGTCGCTGTTCAAATACGGTGAAAAACCACCGCTAGACAAAGAGAAGGCAGCCTGGCGCATCAAAGAATTCCTGGGCCTGGATCGGGTGGCAAACACGGGACCGGAGTGGCAAAAAGTGATCGACGATACAGCCGATGCGAATCTGGTCATTCTGGATGATGGCGACCAGGGATTTCGCGACCGGCCGGAGCTGTGGCCTCTGGCCATTAAGACTGGAGCGACAAACCGGCCCTGGATCCTGCTTAGGATCTCGGGCACCGTGGCTCAAGGCCCTCTGTGGGATCACCTGCACGGGGAATTTGCCGACCGCCTAATCGTGGTCACCAGCGCGGATGACTTGCGGCTGACCGAGGTGCAGATCAGCCGGGAGCTATCCTGGGAACGCACCTCCCAGGATCTGTTCTGGGAACTCGTCCACAATCCGCGCATCAATGCGCTGTCAAGTTGTGCGCATGTCATCGTCCTCTTCGGCGAGGCCGGCGCGGTCTTGCTGTCACGCGAAAAGAATTCATCGACCTGCTTGCTCTACTTCGATCCTAAAGTGATCGAGGGGATGTGGGAACAAAACTATCCGGGCGGCATGATCGGTTATACAACCTGCCTCACAGCCGGGATCTCACGCCAGCTGATGATGTCTCCGGCCAGCCCGGATATCGGCCAAGGGGTTCAGTCGGGATTGACTGCTTTGCGCGCCCTTCACATGGAAGGTTATGGGGAACGAGGCGCAAGCACCTCGGAAGTCCAACTCCGCTTCCCAATTGGACTCATTGCATCCACATTGGCGAAAGGCGAAAAGCCCTTCGCGGTGGCCGAAGTTCAGGACCCATTGCGCTTCATCAAGCAACCGGAGAATGGCAGCGAGAAACCCCTGACCGAGGGCGTTTGGACGATCCTGCAGGACCGCTACAAGGAGAACCTCGAGCGGGTGGCCGAGCAAATCGTCCTGGAAGGGCCGGAGGTTTCTTTGCCGGATGTCCCCCTGGGTCAATTCGGCAACCTGCTCACCGTCGATCGCGATGAGATCGAAAGCTTCCGCTGCCTTCGCTCCCTGGTGAGCGAATACCATCGGCTTGGGCAGCAAAAGCGCCCACTTTCTATCGCCGTTTTCGGCTCGCCCGGCTCGGGCAAATCCTTCGGCATCATCGAGGTGACCAATTCCGTGCTGCCGGGGCAGGTGGAGATCCGCGCGTTCAATCTGTCCCAATTCAATTCCACCGAAGACCTGTTGGCGGCGTTCCACCAGGTCCGGGATATCGCGCTGGGCGGGAAGATCCCCCTTGTCTTCTGGGATGAATTCGATACCACCTTCGAAGAGATGCCCCTGGGTTGGCTGCGCCACTTCCTGGTCCCCATGCAAGATGGCCGTTTCCAGGAAGGCCAGATCAACCACCCACTGGGCCGCTGCATTTTTGTGTTTGCCGGAGGGACGTGCGGCAGTATGGCTTCCTTTGGAGGCGGGTTCAATCAGGATGCCTTCCGTGCGGCAAAAGGGCCTGACTTCGTCAGCCGTCTTAAGGGCTACGTCAATATCCTGGGACCCAATCCGGTGGACTGCGGCGAGGATAAACCCACCCACGACCCTTACTATCTGATCCGCCGGGCCATTCTCTTGCGGCAGATAATGAAGCGCAATGCGCCGCAACTGTTCGAAAGAAGCAACGGGAAAGACCAACTGAATATCGACCGGGGCGTGCTGCGCGCCTTGCTGCATACCCGCGAGTACCGGCACGGCGTGCGCTCCATTGAATCGATCATCGCCATGAGCCAGCTGGCAGGCAAAAGTGTTTTCGCCCGTTCCAGCTTGCCGGCCGAGTCACAGTTGGACCTGCACGTGGATGGGCTGGACTTCCTGGCCTTGGTGCGGCAGATCGAATTGGACGGCGCGGTCCTCGAGAACCTGGCCGAGGCGGCCCACGAAATCTATCGCAAGGGGGTGACGGGGCGCCACCAGAAAACAGATACCGCGGTGCTGGCTTATGCGGATTTGCCAGAGGAGTCCAAGGAACAAAACCGCAGGAACATCCGCGATATCCCCCTCAAATTGGCTCGAGCAGGCTACGCCATGATCCCGGCACGCAGCAACGAACGGCCCTTCAACTTCCCCGGGGTTGCACTGGAGATGCTCTCCCAAGCGGAGCATGAACGTTGGATGCGCGCCAAGCTGGCAGACGGCTGGATCCACGCGGCAGAATCCAGCAGGGAAAAGAAGGAGAACCGCGGCCTGCTGCCTTGGGACCAGCTCCCAGAAGATGAAAAGGAAAAGGAACGGGACATGGTACGCGGTATACCGGTAATTCTGGCGCGGGCGGGATACGCAATCGTGAAATCGCACGGGTAGGTCTGCCGGCCGGAAAGGGATCAGAGACGACTTGACCTCGTTGGGGATGACCGGGCCGGGGTACGGGCCTAACCTCGTTAGCGCCACACAGAGCGAGCGGGGATTGGAGGTGCGCTGCCCTGCGTGCCAACATCAATTCGCCATTGGCAGGGAAAGCCTGGGCAAAGAGGTCGATTGCCCTCAAACGTATCAACTTAGGGCTTACGGCGGCGAAAAAGGGCTGATGCGCTGCGGGGCGAGATTGAAGGTCAGCCCTTGTGTGAAGGCCGCCGGCTTAACCGCCCTCTAGGGGTTCATGGGCCTCGATTACAGCTATCTACTCTATTTCAAACGCGAGCGGCTCTGGGACGCGCTGCAGGGGCTGGCCGGCTTCACCAGGCCCAGCAAAAAGCAGACCGTAGTGGTCTTTCCCGATCACATTCTGCTGCTGCCTTTGGAGCCCTGGTATTCGGAGCACAGGATGGTGAAGTTCGATGCGCCGCAATTCCCGTTCACGATCAGCATCTATTTCCAGGAGGATGAGGCCATTAGGGAATACGTGATGCGCAACTTCCGTGAGCACTACGAAGAGATGTCCAAGGAGAGCCCGCTAGGGTTCCCCATCGGCATCATTTACTTGACGGTCTACCGTGATCTGCAGGCGTTCAACAAGGATTTCGATAACACCGACTTGGTGTTGATGGAATTCGGTACGACCGGTACGCGCATGAGTCTGCTTTTCGCCGAATCCAGGTCCATCCGGAAGCGGTTCGAAGGACTATTGGAGGCGCACCAGGGGGTTTATGGAATCCTCAATTTGGAGGGACCGGCGAGATTGATCTGGTGCAGCGGGCACAGGGTGGATTACGAGTTGCCCGACGCGTTCATGAAGCCCGAAGAAATCGGCAGCTACTTACTCCAGGCTTCATCCCCGCGGAGGTAAAGAGAGATGTTCGAATTACCGGAGTATCAGGTTCTGGTCCGCCAAATAAACGCTACCCTGGCGGGGAAGATTATCCGGCAGGCAGCGCTAAGCAATGTGACCCACAAGTTCGTCTGGCATAACCTGACGAGCAATGAATTCGGGCAGCTTTGCAAAGGGAAAAAGATCGGGAAGGCGAACGCACGCGGCCGCTGGTTGACCGTCCCGGTTGAGCCGGGATATGTGCTGGTGGTGGGTGAATGTGGAGGCAAGCTCGTCTACCAGGAGCAGGCAACCAAGCGGCCATCCAAATTTCACCTGCTTATCGAATTCGAGGATGGATCTTTCCTGTTTGGCGTAACGCAGATGTGGGGCGCCTACGACCTCTATCCGAAGGGTGAAGAAAAAAAACGCAAATACATCAAAGACATGCGCCCGACCCCGCTGGATAGGGCTTTCACGTTTAAATACTTCGGCGACTTGATGATTGAGGTCGCCGCTGAAAAGCGAACGAGCGCCAAGGGTCTGTTGACCCAGGCGCAATGGGTGCCTGGGCTGGGGAACGCGATCGCGCAGGACATCCTGTTCAAAGCTTGTCTGCACCCGCGGCACAATATAGCGAGCTTGGGAGCAAAACAGAAACGGGAGTTATACGATGCCATATTGGCCACCGTAAACGAGGTGATCAAGAAGGGTGGACGCTACGACGAATACGACCTGTTTGGCCAGCCTGGGCAATACGTCCGTCTCATGGATAAGCGGGCGGTGGGCCGCCCCTGCCCGCAGTGCGGCGCCAAGGTGGAGAAAATCGCCTACTTGGGCGGCGCATGTTATTTTTGCCCCCACTGCCAGGTTTAACTGGCGTGATAAAATCGCGTTTGCATACGCTCTCATCGTCTAGTGGCCTAGGACGTGGCCCTCTCAAGGCCAAAACCGGGGTTCGACTCCCCGTGGGAGCATACGCAAAAGAGGCGGAAAAGCAGAGGCTGCCTCTTTTGCTATTGGAGTTGCTAGTCCGCTGCGCGGACAAATGCAACTCAGTCAAAGCCGGTGGTTTTTTTGTGGGCACGCTCAACGAGTTCGTCCAGGCCCGCATACCTCTACGCAACACGGACCAATTCACTCTCATGGCCGGCCTGTATCCGTATGTGGAGCCGAACTTCGGCCAGTCCTGGGGAATCTTTGCAGTCGGGGCGCTGATCGGCGCCTTGCCGGCGGGGATCATTTACACCCGGCTACAAGATTACATCGTGAGCGGTCTGACTTAAGGAGCGGTGAACGGTTCGTTGTGTAATTGCTTCTTTCTATATCCATAGAAACCCCGAGGCCAAATGCAAGACAACATTTTTGGAACGCTGATCACTGATGAACTCCAGCTTCTTCATCACCGTTCGCACCACAGCGGATTGCAGCACAACTATGAGATCACCCCGCAGCGTCCAATCCCCGGCCGGCCCGTATCCTTATTTGCCACTGTAGGACCCGAGTTGGACGCTGAAGAGGTGATTTGCTATTACACGCTGGATGGAAGCCAACCCACCGATTCCCTGAATAGCATTGGTTCGGTTGTGCGCATGATTAAATTGACACAGATTAGTGTGGATTGGGACACGCTCAAATGGGGTTATGTAGAGACGTGGCGGGGGGAGATTCCGGCGCAACCAGAAGGCACCTTTGTGCGATACCGCATCGTCTCTACGAAAGGCGGCCAGAATACTGCAGTTGCCGATTGGCCCGACCCCAAGTATCGCCAGGAAATGGCCACGCGAGCTCATTTTAGTGGTCTTCCTTCGCCCGCCATTGTTCCCACGGACCCGATGATAGGAAAGACATTCGCGTACCACGTCAACCGCTATCGGGTTCCTCAGTGGGCTCAGGAAGCCGTCATTTACCAAATCTTTGCGGATCGCTTCCATCCCGGTGAAGGACGGGAATGGACTCAAACGACCAATCTGAGAGATTTTTGTGGCGGCACTCTTTGGGGAATCCGCGATAGGTTAGATTACGTGCAGGAACTGGGCGCCACAGCCATTTGGTTGAGCCCTACCTGGCCCAGCACCAGCTACCATGGTTATGACATCACCGATTACAAAGCGGTGAGCCAGCGCTTGGGCGGGATGGAGGCGATGAAAGCATTGGTGAAAGAGGCTCATGCGCGCGGGGTCAAAATCCTGCTGGACTTGGTAGCCAACCACACCTCTAGCGAGCACCCCTATTTCCGGGAAGCTTATGAAAAAGTTGACAGCCCTTATCGGAAGCATTTTCTCTTCGACCAATCCGAAATCGGGTATCGCACTTTCTTTGGAGTACGCAGCATGCCGCAAGTCAACCTCAGCAATGAAGCCGCCCGCAAATGGATGATCGATATCGCCCGCTTTTGGCTTGACGACTTTGGGGTAGATGGCTTCCGGCTTGACCATGCCAATGGTCCCGGTCCTGAATTCTGGGCAGAGTTCCAACTGGCCTGCAAGCAGGTCAACTCGCAAAGCTTTTGTTTCGGCGAGGTGGTTGAGCCGCCGAGCGATTACAAGCGTTACGCCGGCCGCGTGGACGGATTGCTGGATTTTGGCTTCAACGACTCCATCCGCCGAGCCTATGGCTACGGTAGCACGACCAAGGAAGCGTTTGACCTGTTCCTGAAGAGGCACCTGGAATTCTTTGCCGATTCCGGATTACTGTTGCCCACTTTTATCGATAATCACGATCTAGTCCGGTTTCTCCATATTGCAGGTGAGGACAAATCGAAATTGCGGGCGGCAGCGGAGTTGCAGTTTGCACTGCCGGGTCCGCCTATCGTATATTATGGAACCGAAGTGGGCATGACCGAACGAATGGTGGAAGATCAGAGTGACCAACTGGTGGGTTGCCGCGCTCCTATGGTCTGGAATGAGGAACAGGATCAAGAATTGTTTGCCTTCTACCAGTCACTGATCGCGGCTCGACGAGAGGCTAAGCCTTGGCTGCAATGAAAACCATCGCTGGAATGCGAAAATCCTAACGAAAGGCGCGTGTGGCTAATAACATTCTATTTATCGGCGGCACCGGCATCATCAGTTCGGCGGTATCGCCGCTGGTTGTGGCGCGCGGCGATAACCTGTTCGTTCTGAACCGCGGCATTTCGCCGCGCGGCCAGCCCGCTGGGGCGCGCCTGGTTCAGGCGGACATCCGCACGGACCCGGGAGCGCTGGCCAAAGCCATCGCCCAGCACAAGATCGACGTGGTGGTGGATTGGATCGCTTTCGTCCCCGAACAGGTGCAGGGCGATATCGATGCCTGCCTGGGCAGGGTGAAGCAATACGTCTTCATAAGCTCGGCGTCCGCGTACCAGAAGCCGATCCGCAAGCTGCCCATCACGGAAGAAACGCCACTGGAGAACCCGTTCTGGGAGTATTCGCGCAATAAGGCCAAGTGCGAGCAGTTGCTGATGGAGGCTTACAGGAAGCAGGGCTTCCCGGTCACCATCGTGCGGCCCTCGCATACCTACGACAAGACCCTGTTCCCGTTCCATGGCGGCTATACAGTGGTCGACCGCATGCGTAAAGGGAAGCCAGTCATCGTCCATGGCGATGGCACCTCCCTGTGGGTAATGACCCACCACCAGGATTTTGCCGTCGGGTTTACCGGCTTGTTGGGCAACCCGGCTGCCGTTGGCGAAATCTTCCACATTACATCGGATGAGCTGCTGACCTGGAACGCAATCTTCGGGATGATCGCCGAGGCTGCCGGCGCCGAACTGCATGCCATCCACGTCCCTTCTGAGCTCATCGCCAAATACGATGCGGACTGGGGCGCCAGCTTGCTGGGCGACAAAGCCCACAGCGTGATCTTCGACAATTCCAAGATCAAGCGCGTGGTGCCCGAATTCAACCCGCGCATCCCCTTTGCGGAAGGGGTCCGCGAGGTGATGGCCTGGGTGGATGGAAATCCGGCGGCGCAATTGGTTGATGAAAAGGCCAACGCCTTGTACGATAAAATCATCATCGATTTCGGATCGCTGGGCAAGTAGACCATGACAGAAGTTTACAACTGGGGTTTCGTAGGGTCGGGTTGGATGGCGCGAGCCATGGCGGCCGACCTGGCGGCGGTGCCTGGCTGCGTAGTGCACAGCGTGGTGGCGCGCACCGCGGAGTCCGCGGCCGCGTTCGGGCGGGACTTCAAAGTGCGGCGTTATGCCGCGCTGGACGAAATGCTCGCCGATGACGGCGTCGATATTGTTTACGTCAACTCCCCCAATCATGTGCATTACCCGCAAGTGCGCCAGGCGTTGGAAGCCGGCAAGTCGGTGCTGTGCGAGAAGCCCTTCACGCTGAACGCCGCGCAACTGGCCGAGCTGATCGAACTGGCTCGGGCCAAGGGGCTGTTCCTGATGGAGGCCATGTGGGTGCGTTACCTGCCAGCGGTCGCCCGGTTGCGGCAAGTGCTGGCCGAGAAGGCGATTGGCGACCTGCAGTGGATGCAGGCTAGCTTCCATTCCAATCCGCCCAAAGTCGCCAACAACCGTTTCTATGATCTGGCCATGGGAGGTGGGGCGCTGATGGACCTGGGCATCTACCCGATCTCGTTCGCTTCATTGATCTTCGGCAGCGCGCCGCAGCGTATCCAGAGCAGCGTGACCCTTGCGGAAACTGGGGTGGATGAACGCTTCGCGGCGATCTTTGATTATGCCGGCGGCGGGCAGGCCAGCATTTCGGCCGGGTTCAGCGGGTACTTCGAAGACGAGATCGTACTATTGGGCAGCGAGGGCAAGGTGCGCGTGCCGCGCTCCGGCGGTTGGAAGATGAACCGGCTGGTCATCGAGCGCAAAGGTGAGGTGGAGGATCTGCAATTGCCGGTTGATGGCCGAGGCTACGGCTATCAGGCTTCCGAGGTGGTGCGCTGTCTGGAAGCGAGCCTCCTCGAAAGCCCGGTGATGCCGTTGGACGAGTCGCTGGCGATCATGAAGACGCTGGATGATCTTCGAGCGCAATGGGGCGTGGAGTTTCCGGGGGAGTAGCGGCGGCTCGAGGCGTGGACAGCGCCCGGGAAAATGGCAGGCGGGGGTTGACCAGGATGCGATAGAGCGCCAGAAACAGAAGGCTTGAACCCGCGTACCAGTACATGCCTACGGCCCACGGGGAGGCGGAATCCGTGCCGCTGGTTACGCCATGGGCCAGGGCCAACCCGAACGCTGCAAAACTCACGAAGTGCAGGAGCCGCCAGGTGCGTCCACCGATGCGCTGGCGCACATAAAAGCTAAAGACAACAAGGGCCCACAAATAGATGCCTAGCTGGCCCAAGCCCACCCACGTGGGCTTATAGCCGCGGCTGGCGAAGGGCACCAGGATCTGTCCCAGCGAGTAGGCGATGTAGTGATCGCCCAGGAGGATCACGGCATGGAATACGGCGAAAGCCAGGCCCAGCAAACTCGTATATTGATGTAGATCGAAGGCGGCCGGCCCGCCCGGCCACAGGCGCGCCAGCTTGTTGCTTATGGTGAGGCCGAGCGCCATGGAGAACCATAGCATCGCAAAGGAAACCAGCGCGCTGCCGCGCGAAAGATACCAGAAGACCTTAGGCGATTCCCCTTGCACAGAGGCGGCCAGGCCCGGCACCCAGGCGGGCAAGAGCACCGCAGCCATGAAGGCTCCCATGGCCGTGGCAAGCAGCAGGAGCACCAGGGTCCGGCCCGTCATTACGGGCACGGCCTGGTCAATATCAATGAGCTGGTTCTTTTCTAATTCCATGTTCTTGCCTTCATGTATTTTTCGAAAACTGATGTGGAGGTGACAGAGCCATGTTCAGGTACGATCAGGCCAGCACAATCCACGCGTTGCTCAAGCCATTCGAGACCGGCGTCCACCCCCAGGATGAGGACCGTCTTGGCGGCCATCTCTGCTTCCATCACGGTTGGGGCGATCACGGTAGCCGTGAGGACACCAGTTTCGGCCGGAAGGCCGCTACGTGGATCGATGATGTGATGCTGTACGCGGCCATTGAGCTGCCATTGCCGCCTGTCGCGCCCAGAGGTGGCGATACCGCCGCGTCCAAGTTCAATGGTGTGCAAGGTGGCGCTATCGCGCGGGTCCTTGACATCGATGAGCCAGCCCTGGGATTCGCCGGTGGGGATATCTACGGCGATATCCCCGCCAGCGTCGACCATGACGGCGCCTAAAGGCGAAAGCCGCTTGGCCGTTTGGTGGGCGGCCCAACCTTTGGCGACTCCACCCAGATCAATACGTGCCCCTTCAAGGAGGGTAATAGTGCGGGAAATTGGGTCCGTGCGAATTGTTTCTGCGGGTGGCGGCTCCAAGCTGAATTCAGTGAAGGCGTTGAACTGGATCTTCGCCATCTCCTTAAAACTGGAAACATAACCGGCGTACTCTAACGCCGGAAGGATAGCGGGTGAAACCAGGCCTTGGCTTTGGCGGGCATTCTCGAGGGCGAGATGCACAACTTCCCAAAGGTCCATGCTCGCTGAGAATGGGGCGCCATTGCTCTGGTTGAGCCGGCTAAGTTCACTGTCGGAGCGGAAGCGGCTGAAGACCTGTTCCCATCCCTCGAACCAGCCGGGGACCCTTGAGAGTTGCGCGCCAACAGTGGCCTCGTCGTTATCGACGGCGACCAATACTTCTGTGCCCATGGCGCGGAATTCAAATCGGTGCATGGCCTAGGAGGAGCCGCTGCTGGTTGCGGGTCCCGAGGAGCGGTTCCCTTGCACCACCACCGGGCCGTTGCTCCGGCGGGAGGTCGGCTGCGGCTGGCTGACAGTCCGCAGGCCCTCAGTGGAGACTGGAGTTGCAGCGGGGCCGGTTGGCTCGGGACCAGTGGGCAGGTTCAACGAGATCAGGGTGGGCAAAGGCGGCAAGGCGATTGAATAAGCCACTGACGGGGCGGTGGCTGCCGCAGCTAGGTCCGCCTGTTTGGCGACACGATCCACGTTGGCGAACAAAGACCAGAAGGCGATCGTGGCGGCTATCGATCCGCTGCCGATCAGAAGTTTGATCCCTTCCAGGTCGAACGGGTGCTTCTTAATTGCAGGTTGATTAGGCATGTGGGCTCCGGCTGGCGGAATGTGCCAGCTCAATCATCATCGGACTCGTCCTCGTGGTCGTCGTCGCGGTCCTCGTGGCTGTCCTCTGCGCCGGAACCTGTCGCCGCTAACCGCACGAGCAGGATCTGGCCGTATTGGTCGACGAACACGGCGTCACTGTTGGAGAATTTGACCCGGTACACGTTTAAGCCATACAGCTGAACCGTCTCCACTTTGAAAACG
This sequence comes from Anaerolineales bacterium, assembly GCA_040902205.1. Taxonomy (GTDB): domain Bacteria; phylum Chloroflexota; class Anaerolineae; order Anaerolineales; family UBA11579; genus JAMCZK01. Next base: position 12,059 of record JBBDXR010000035.1, read on the forward strand.
TCGCTGCGGCCCATATAGCCGGCGGCAATTTGAGCGGCCTGTTCAGCCGTGATGGGGCTTGGTTCAAGGTTGATGGTGCCGTTGAACAGCAAGTCCCCGCTGGTGGCATCGATGTAGATGTTGCCGATATCGAAGGGTACTTCATAGGCCACAATCCCCTCGTAGTTCACCAGCTGGGCTTCGCCCTGTAGCTGGGCCCCGCTCAAAGCGGAGCCAAGGGCTATCTGCACGGCTCCCTCCGGGGAGATCGTGGTGGCCACCGGTTCTTCCTGACCGGATTGCGCATTAGCCTCGGCAGCCGCCAGGGCCACCTGGGCTTGCGCCAGTTGCTGATTCGCCTGGTCGATCAATTGGGTATATGCCACCTCGCGTTCGGAGATCAACTGGGCCATGTCCGGGCTAATCGTTCCCTCAACCGCCGGGGCGGCCTGGCTGCCAACCGGGCTGGCAACAGGCGAAGTAGCGGCGAACACGGTGGCCACGGCAAAAAGCGAGAAGACGGTGAGAACTAAGGCGATCCATAAGGCAGGTTTATGTAGCATGAGAAGCTCCTTTGCTTTATACGGCGTCTAGCTTAGCTGCCAGGTATGAGAAAAGTCTGGGAAAGCGCTGCCAGTTCTCCAATTGTTTTCCAATGGATTGGGCTTACACTTAACCCACAAGAGCCCGCCTTGAATCCACTTTATGGTGACAGACAGTGCGCGTTTTGGTCATTGAGGATGATAGGCGCCTTGCCAAGCTAATCGCCCAGGTATTTTCGGAGGAGCACTTTGCCGTCGATTTAGCCCACGATGGGGACGTGGGCCTAGAACTTGCTTTGCGCGGCGTGCATGACGTGGTTGTCGTGGATTGGATGCTGCCAAAACGAGATGGCCCGGCCATTTGCCGGGCTATGCGCGAAGCCAGGCTGAAGACCGGCATCCTCATGTTAACGGCACGCGGGCAGCTGGAAGATCGCGTGGCAGGCCTGGAGACCGGCGCGGATGACTACCTGGTGAAGCCGTTCGCCTTCGATGAGTTGCTCGCCCGGGTACGCGCCCTGGGGCGCCGAGTGGCCGGATCGCAGAGCGATGTGAAGGAATTGCGCGTCGGCTCTTTGGTTATGGATCTTTTTTCCCATCGGGCGCGTCGCAAGGAAATATCCCTCGAACTTAGCAAAACGGAATGGGCGCTGCTGGAATACCTGATGCGCCACCCTGGCCAGGTGCTTACCCATCAAAATATCCTGGACTACGTATGGTCCGATGAAAAAGCGGTTCAAAGCAGCATGGTGGCGGTGTACATCTCGTATTTGAGGAACAGGCTCAGCGTCGCTGGCATGCGCGATCCCATCGAGACCGTGCACGCCATCGGATACCGCTTGGTGGCTGACTATGCTTAGGACCCTTCACTGGAAATTGACGTTAACCTTCCTGGGAGCCACCTTGTTGCTCTTGCTCCTGGTTGGGGGGAGCGCTTACACCGGTCTGCGCAGCTATCTAGAACGCCGCGTCGACCTGGACCTGAACCACTCCATGACCACCCAGTTCCAGCTCTTCGGGTTTTCCTTGCCGCCGGAGTTGGCCCAGTCTGAGCTGGAATGGCGCGAAGATCAGGGCGCTGCTATCAGTAGTTTTGTCGGCGGAGCCCTCCCTGTGGGTGAGGAGGCAGAGGAGGGAGAGGAGGGAGAAGGCGAAGGGGCTACCCATGAACAGCATGAACTGCTAGAGAATGCTTATGCATCGGATCTCGCCTTGATTTTTGTGCTCCCTTTGGATCGGGATGGCAACCTTCTATTTAATCCAAATCCCTATACCCTTCCGATGCAGCCGGATAAAGCGGGCAGCGCGGCTGCGCTGGAGACAGGAAATGATCTGCGTTCTGTTAATTTACCTAATGGGCAACGCGTTCGTCTGTTGAGCTACCGCACCAGCCCGGGCGGGCAACCTGCTTTACTGCAAGTGGGCAGATTATTGGCTGAGCAGGACCGAGTCCTTGGACAGTTGTCCGCCAGCTTTGGGCTGATCGGCGCTTTAGTGTTGGCCCTGGCCGGCGTTGGAAGCTGGTGGCTGGCCGCCCGAACCCTGCGTCCGGCCCAACAGGCCTGGGACCAGCAGCAGACTTTCGTGGCCAACGCCAGCCACGAATTACGCACGCCGCTGACCTTGATGCGCGCCAGCGCCGAGGTCGCCCTGCGCGGCGAGCGGGGCTCCAAGCAGACCGAACTCCTGAACGACGTGTTGAAGGAGGCCGATTACATGGGCCTCTTGGTGGAGGATCTTCTCCTGTTATCCCGCTTGGACGGGGGCCGCTTGCATCTTGATATGGAGTCGATCGCGGTAAGCGGATTCTTGCAGGAGCTGAAAGCGCAGGCCGGGAAGTTGGCTGGCGGGAGCCAGGTGAACGTACGGGAGGGTGAGGGGGTGATCCGTGGAGATCGCGCCCGGCTTCGTCAGGTCTTATTGATCCTTTTGGACAACGCGCTGAAGCATAACCCTGCGGGGACGCGAGTAGATGTGTGGTCTCAAAGGGTGAACGGGAAAATTGAGATCGCGGTAAAGGATGAAGGCCAGGGTATTCCCGCCGAACACCTCGACCACATTTTCGAACGTTTCTACCAGATAGGCGCGGAGACGGGCGTAACTCATAGCCATGGCTTAGGCTTATCGATCGCCAAGGGGCTCGTCGACTTGCATAAGGGCGCGCTTCGCGTGGAGAGCAAAAAGGGTCAGGGATCTCAGTTCACTGTTTCGCTTCCCGGCGAGGCCTAGCCCGCTGGCGCGCAGTGGGTATTGAATTAGAATTGCGACTTATTCCTCGCGGCCGATCGGCAAATCGAATGACAGAAGACTATTCCATCGACGGACCGAATTCCTGGCTCTCGCCCAAACTCGAGACCCGCATCGATAAGACCATCGAGGGCCGCGGCATGTTCGCCGCCAAACCCATCAAGGCCGATGAGCTGCTGGTGCTGTGGGGCGGGGATGTGGTGGAGCGCGCCCAATGGGAGAAGCTGGCTGAACACCAGAAGCGCCAGAGTGCCCAGGCGGAAGAGAACCTCTACCTGGTTTCCAGCAAGCCGGGACCGGGCGACTGGATCAATCACTCGTGCGACCCCAACGCCGGCCTGGAGGGCCAGATCGCCGTCGTAGCCATGCGCGACATTGCTCCGGGCGAAGAAGTGACTATCGACTACGCCATGTGCGATGGCGATCCCGACGATTCGTTCGAATGCCTGTGCGGCTCGCCGCGCTGCCGGCACATCGTCACCGGCAACGATTGGCAGCTGCCGGAGCTGCAGCGGCGCTATGCGGGTCATTTCTCGCCCTTTCTCGAGAGGCGCATCCGGCGCCTGGCTGGCCCTACTAAGGAGACAACATGCTGAGGGAATTCCGCGAATTCGCCGTGCGGGGTAACGCCATCGACCTGGCCGTCGGCCTGGTTATCGGGGCGGCGTTCACCTCAGTGGTCAATACCCTGGTGAACGGCATCCTCATGCCGCCCATCGGCCTGATCTTTGGCGGGGCTGATTTCCAGGACCTATTCCTGGTGCTTAAGCCGGGTGCCGTGCCTGGCCCCTACGCCGGCCTGCAGGCCGCGCAGGAGGCCGGGGCGGTGACGCTCAATTATGGGCAATTGGGCACGGCCATCATCAATTTCGTCATTGTAGCCTTTGCCATGTTTCTCGTAATCAAGGCCCTCAATCGCCTAAATAGGTCCGCCCCGGTCAACGCCAAGAGCTAGCTGGCTGGTACCCTTGGGGGAGGACGGGGTTAACCCCCTTCCGCTATAATCTTCTACTCTCATGAAAGATCCTCGAAGCGCGCCATTCTCGGGAACTAATCATATGCTGCCGGATCCCAAGGCGGCTCTTAGCCGTCCAGGGCAGGGGATGCTTGAATTCGCTATCATCCTCCCCTTGTTACTGGTGATTTTGGCGGCGATTGCGGACTTGGGCATCATGTATCTCACGGCCCAAACGATCCAGCACGCCAGTCGTGAAGGCGCCCGATTTGCCGTAAAGCTGGGCGATTTGAGTGAGGATGATGCGCGGGTAAGTGATTACGTGGAAGCCCAGATCCCCGACATCGATTTATATTCCAGTTTCAATAGCATCACCACCGCGTTCCCCGGTTGCGATTTGGCCGATGAGGTTACAGTAACCGTTGCCGGTGAATACAACTTCCTTGCCCTCAATTTGATCGGGCTGGAGAGTATCCCATTAAGTTTGTCGACCACCATGCGTTATGAATCGTGCGGGTTTGAATGATGAAATCTAAAATTTGCAGGCTAATGAATCGAGCCAGACAGCGAGAGCAGGGCCAGGTGATGGTTCTGTTGATCGTGGTCTCGGTTGTCCTCTTTGCGGCTGCCGTGATCGCCATTGATCTTGGCACCTACGTCTGGGAGCGGCAAGAACTGGAAATTGCCGTGGATGCAGCCGCCCTAGCCGGCGGGTTGGAACTGCCCGAAAGTGGAGCAGCGGCTCGCAGTTCGGCTCTTGAGTATATCGGTCTTAACGACCCAGATGTGGATCTGGCCGATGTGACCACCACCTTCCGCTGTCTGGTTGGCGACCGCGATGATAATGGCTCTCCCGATGCCAGCGACGTCCCTGCCGTCTGCAATCCTGGGGCCGGCGCATCCTGGACTTGCTCCGACAGGCTGTGCGTTAGCCAGTGTGATCCCTTTACCGGCTCCAACCGCTGCAACGTCATAGACGTGGATGCCACAAAGGAGGTTTCGCTCACCTTCACGCAATTGCTCGGCTTTCCCCCTGTCGAGATTACGGCCAGCCGCAATGGCGCCTGCAAGGGTTTTTGCGGCACCGCGCCTACCTCGCCCCTCGATGTCGTAATCGTGATCGATCGCTCCGGTTCCATGTCCAGCTCTGAATTGACGGATGCCAAGAACGGCGCTTTGGCCGTGCTTGAAATCTTCGATCCTCAATACCAGCATGTCGCCCTGGCCGTGCTGGGGACAGGCAACCCCTCGGATGTTTGTGAGCAGATCGAACCAGATCATGGAGGAGACTGGCTCATCGTGCCGCTGAGCGATGATTACAAGAATGCGGATGGCACGTTGAATAGCAGTAGCGACCTGGTTTCCATAATTCAATGCATCGGCACCTCGTCCCAGGGCACCAACCTGGGCAGCCCACTATCTGATTCCTTTTACAACCGGGCGGATGCCTTGGAGGAATTGCTGAATTCCGGTCAGGAGGGCGCGACACAGGGAATCATCTTGTTCAGCGATGGCGCGGCGAATGAGCCGGACCCTATGGCCGGGGATGATAACCCTTGCCAATATGCCTATGATCGCGCCGCCGTGGTGAAAGGTAATGATATCGAGGTCTTTACGATCGGCTATGGGGTACAGAGCGAGTACTGCGACGACGATAGTGGCGCCTATAATTACGAACGCGTGACCGAGCTCTTGGCCAATATGGCCACGGATTCGGCCGATGACCAGGGGCACTGCGCCAACGCTGCCAGCATTGCGGCTGAAAACGGCGATGGCGACCATTTCCTGTGCCAGGCCGAAGGTGGAGATCTGGATTTCGTGTTCGTTACGGCGGCCAGCGCCCTGGCGCCCGGCGTACGGTTAATAGGCGCGCCCTGATCCCCAACGTGAAACGAGCGTTTAGCTCCTTCCGGCGTCTGCAGCAGCCACCCAGCGGGCAAGGCGTGGTGGAATTCGCCTTGGTGATTCCCCTGCTGATCGCGCTGTTCTTTGCCATTCTGGAATTGGGTTTTTACATGATGACCAATCTAACGGTCCAGAACGCGGTGCGCGAGGGCGCTCGCATGGCTTCCACCCTGATCGATCTGGAAGATGATGATCCCCGTGTGCTCACCTTTGTAGAAGACCTGATCCCCAATGATGGCCCCTTCGCCGGCTTTGTGGGCGGCACCACTAATACCGGGGTCGCGGACTGCGAAGCGAACGACCTGGTTACAGTGACAGTATCGGGTGAATATAATTTCGTAGCCCTCAATTCTCTCGGTCTGAATGGGTTTGAAGTGGAATACGAGCAAACTACGCGCTATGAGCTATGCGGTATTTTCCCGGTGAGCAATACCGCCGTGCCTGAAGCGCCAACCTCTGCGGTGACTGACACGCCCGGCCCGACAGGCACGCCCACGAACACGCTTACGCCTTCGCCTAGCCCCACGCGCACGCCTACCGGCGTCACCGTCACGTTTACCGCCACGAATACAGCTATCGGCGCCATTGCAGCACCGGTGTGGATCGGCGGCACCTATTATCCGTCGGGTGGGGACTGCAATAACCTTACTCTCAATTGGGACTCGAACAACACCTGGGCGACGAACCCCGGTTTCGGTCCCAGCACTTACACACGCTACGTGAATGGTATTTCTTACGGCACCCAGTCTGCGAACTATCCCAACACAGTAACCTGGAATTCTGGGATCGATGTGCTCAACGGCCAGACCATCGTATTCGAATGGGTCGCCAATTTTTCGGGCGGGTTGACCTCCATGCCCCTGTGGAAGTCCTGGCGCTGCAGCAACGGCAGCATGGATCCGCAATCCACGCCTACGCCAACTTCCGCGCCCACTCAAACATACACGCCTTCGCTGACGCGCACGCCAACGCACACGAATACAGCCACCATCACGTTCACGCCGTCTATCACACGCACGCCATCCACCACCCCGACGCGTACGCTCACCCCGACAGTAACGCGCACGCCAACGCGGACTAACACGCCATCCAGCACACCGACGGTCGGCCCTCCTGTGGCTCCGGTGTTCGTGGATGTTGATTGGACCCCATCCGGGTGGAGCTGCCTTAATTTGAGCCTCACCTGGGATGCGAACAACACCTGGGCCACCTACCCAGGCTTCGGCCCGCATGATTATGACCGCTGGAGGAACGGGGCCTATCAGGGTCAACAGACCGCTAACTACCCGAACAACGTGACCTGGAGTTCGACGTTCGATCTTTCGCACAACGGCACCGTGCTTTACGAGATTGAAGCCAATTTCACAGGTGTGCCAAACTCGCAACCGCTGGTGAAAGAATTCCTGTGCAGATATGGCAGTCTCATTACTGTCCAGTAGATATGGCTCAAGACCGGGCTCAGGCCTACACAGTAGAGGCGCGGCCAAAAAATGACTGAGGTGGCGATCACCTTCTTGCTGTTAGCGCTGCTGCCTCTCCCGGCTCTCGCTCTGGGGCGCGCCTTTTCTCCCTACATCGCCGTGCGTGAAGTCGGCGGCAGCCTGCGGAGGGCGGTTAGCTACGATTTTCAATTGACAACACCGATAGTCGGTTCTATCATTGGCCCATACCATTTCCCCCTTTCGCTGAAGGCCAGTTGCACCACACTGCGGCCGGAATGCTGAACGGACTTATGGCTAAGCCGAAGATCGTCTACCGAATCGCCTTATTTGCGCTCCCCATTTTGCTGTTGGCGGTATGGGCCGTTCCCGCCTTTGCCTTCCAGGACGAACCACCCATTCGCAAGGAGCAACACCTGGAGCTGAATCAGGACTACGAAGTGATCATCGGCAACGGCGGCGTCTTCATTGATGATGCGCAGTACATCGATAGCACGCTGGTGGTGAAAGCCGAGCAGCCGCTCACGAAATTCGGCTTCCATTGGCACCAATTTACCCAGCGCACGCTCGACATCCGCATCTACGATAAGACCGGCGACCAGTTCAAATGGGTATACGGTCTGGTGCGCGTGTACTTCAATTTGGACAAGTTCCAATACGATAAATGGATCGACGAAGAAGCCAACATGAGCATCTGGTACTTCGATGAGCTGGGTGGGGGCTGGCGCAAGTGCGTGACGCACTGGGAGGCTGTGCCTGGCCTGGCCAAGGGCCGGCTGTGGTGCGTGGTGCGTTACTACACGCGCTATGGCCTCGCTTGGACGCAGCCAACCTTGCTGATGAAAGCGATCAAGCTGGGCACGATCACGGTGACTCCGACGCCGTAAAAACCGATGTCATTCCGAGCGGGTCTTTGAGCCACACCCAGGGGAAAAGATGGACCAGCGAGGAATCCACAGGTTCAACTCTTCCAATGTCACTCGTTCTTGCTGCGTTTGTTGGCTGATACCACTATGCAAAAGTGGATGCACCAGAGAGATTTGATCCTGAGGATTCTTCGGCTATCTAGATTACCAATTCGGGTGTAATCCTAGGCTGCCGCCTCAGAATGACACAAAACACAACAAGAAAACGGGGCGGCATTGCCGCCCCGTTCGTATTTTGTGAGGACAAACGAGCCTAGAGTTTTGCGTACTGATCCACGCGCTTGCCAACCACATTAAGGCTATCGGCCCAAAACTTCTTTTCGCGGATATTGATGTCGAAGCGGGCGGCCAGGGTGGCGGCGTCTCCCAGACCTGTGCTGCCCAGCAGGTTGCGGTAGTCGGTGGTGAATTCTTTGCCGCGCTGCTGGTAGATGGCATACAGGCCAGTGCCGAACAACAAGCCGAAGGCGTACGGGTAATTGTAGAACGAGAGGTCCGTTCTGTAGTAATGCGGCTTCCAGGTCCACATGTACTTATGAAGGTATTGCGGATCTAAGCCCTCGCCATAAGTCTGCTTCTGCGCGTCCTCCATGATTGCGCAGAAATCATCAGCCGAGAGTTCGGCCTTGGCGCGGCGCTCGAAGACTTCCTTCTCGAAGATGAAGCGCGAGGCGATGTCCACGATGACCTGCGAGGAGTTCTGCAGATCGTTCTCCAGGATGGCCAGCTGTTCTGCCTTGGAGTTGGCCAGTTTCAGCGAAGCCTCGGTGACGATCGTCTCGCACATGATGGAGGCGGTCTCGGCCAAAGTCAAGGAAGTGATGGCCTGCAGGAAAGTCTTGCCGACCAGGCACCAGTTATGGTAGGCGTGCCCTAGCTCGTGCGCAACGGTTCCCAATTGTTCGAGCGAGCCGTTGAAGTTGGCCAGGATGCGCGACTCGTCCACGCCGGGCACTTCCATGCAGAAGGCGCCGCCGCTTTTACCATCACGCATTTCTGCGTCAATCCAGCTATTGTCGAAAGCCCGTTTGGCCAGGTCGTGCAGATCCTCCGAGAAGGTGCCGAACTGCTCCAGGATGAAGTCGCGCGTCTGCTCGAACGTGTAGACCGTGTCGGTCTTACCCATGGGAGCAAATACGTCGTACCAAGGGAGCTGCTTCTTGCCGAGCTTCTTGGCCTTGGCCTGGTAATAGCGCCGGAACATCGGGAAGGAGTCGTGGATGGCTTCCATGAGCGCGTCCAGGGTCTGGCGGTCGATGCGCGCCGTGTCGATGGAGGCATGCAGCGCGTCCTTGCGGCCGCGGCGCTTGTCAATCGTATTGGTTTCTCCCTTTACTCCATTCAGGGCTGCCGCGTAAGTCTCTTTATTCTTCTCCCAAACTTCCAGTTCGGCCTCGTAGCCGCGCTTGCGCGTATCGCCATCGGAGTGGTTGCGCAGGTTGATGAGGGCCGGCATAGGCATCCTTAGCTTTTTGCCGTCCACCGCGATCTCGGCGCTGAGTTGCGAAGTGACGGTGTTCTGCAGCTTGCTCCACGCATTGGCGCCACTCAGGGTGAGGTCAGCGGCCAGGTCTTCCTCGCCTGCGCTCATCAAGTATTGGGATTGCTCGTGAGTCTCCTTCAGGTAGAAGGCGTGGTCCTCCAGCGTTCCCGGCTTGGCGATCAGCTCGACCAACTGGCTCCCCATCGTGCCGACCCAGGCGCGGATCGCCGCCTCGTGCTTGCGCAAGCGCACTCCATGCTGTTCGAGTTCCGACTCGATGCGGCGTGCCTCCGTATTGAAAGAATCCGTGCTGGTGAAGGAATACGAATAGGCATTCAGAGTGAAGTAAAGGCGCAAGACCGCGTTGCGTTTGTCCAGGAGGTCGGTGAGTACTCGGGCCAGCTCGTCCATGCTGGTTTGCGCCGGGCCGGCTTCGTTCTTCTGGATCTTGTGCCTCTGCAGGAAGGAGTCGATCTCATCCAATTGCATCTTCAGGTCCTGGACTGCGGCCTCGAACTGGTCGCTGTTCAGGCCGGGATAGACATTGCTCAGGTCCCAGCGCGGCACATTGCCAAGGTTCTTGGCTTGTACCTTGGCTGGTTTCACTGCTTTAGCTGCATTCTTGGCAGGCTTAATTCTGACCTTTTTGGCAGCCTTGGCTGGTTTGCTGGCTTTCTTGCTCTTCGTCTTGGCCATTGTCGTCCTTCTAGGGGAATGAGATTAGATGGTGGATTGTGACACGAATACGAGCCTAGATCTGGGGAGCAGCGAGCCTCTTTTCAAGGATATAGGCTGCGGTGAAGGCCGCCCAATCGCCAGGGCTGCCTGCTGCCTTGAAGGCTTTGGAACTCTGATCGAGGGCTTCGGACAGCTCGTCCACGTCCGGTTGGCTGCCCAGCAAACCGGCGAGCCCGCTATCCAGCAGATACTCGGCATACCACGCTGCCCATTGCTCGTCGCGTTCGCCGCCCAGTTCCACGCTTTCGAAATCGTGGTGGGTAGCCTGGGCGCGGCGCAACAGGCCGGCAAGCTTGTCTTGGACCAGATCAGCCATCCACGATTATTGTAACAGAGGGGTGGGTTACCCAATTAATCGTAGTCCATCGACCCCAAAACTCCAGCCCCTTGCTGGACGTGTTGGCTCCCAAGGCAAAGCCATAACCATGGATTTGGCCAGGATTAAAAGGAGCGGACCCCCCCGGAACCCAGGGAGCCGGGCTGACTTCGTCCCAGCGGATCGAAATAGCACCCAGTAATCAACGCTTATTTCGCTAGTTGTGAAGAACGCGGCAAGCACCGATTCGCTGCCGCTATCGAACCGGAGGGTAACTTCCTCACCGGCTCGACCGGCGCGGTACCAGAAAGTGATGCCCTGCGCGGCGCTCCAGTCCTGAGAATCGAGCGGGCGGGCCCAATATCCCCATTCTTGTAAGGCAAGCTGCCACCGGATGTACAAGGAGCTTCCCCCTTCCACGAATAGAGCGGAATCCACGTCAAAGGTAACAGCCGAGCCATCGCTGGTCACCCCTTCGAAAGTACCCGGCGCATTGCCATCAATCGTGGCGATTCCGTCCTTTGGGAGTACAGGTTGACCATATGCATACGCATCCTCTATGGCTTCTCCTTCACGATCCCTTCCAACCAGCCGGCGACCTGCAGGTAGCCCACTTCGGGACCCGTGAGTTCACCCAGATTCATGGGCTCGGAGACTTTGCACGCACGCGGTGGAGCTCCGTAGAAAGTCTGATAAGCAAGGGTGCTGCCAGTGCTGGCCCCGATCAGACGTACCGCTATTCGAAAACGGTAGCGAGTGATGCCGCTGCCGGATAAAAACTCACAGAGCTCAATTGCCTCTTTCTTTATTGGTCCAACGCAGGCCACCAACTGGGCATTCTCCAGATTGAGTGGACGCCACTCATCGTTGATCCGATCATCCCAGGAGCTATGCTCTCCGGGTGGATGGAGGATAACAATGGGGTGGATGCCGCTGCCCGCGTAAGCGGCCGCGCCTTCGATGGGCGTGGCCTCTGTCCAGATCTCGCCGCCTCCCTCGTCTCTGCCAAGGCACGCGGGAGCCAGGATCAGCCGAACATGGTCAAGCGTAACGGGGCTCTGCGGAGCCTTGACCAGGTGTGGCACCCGCAGATGGAGCAGAGCAGGCGAGAAGGGAGACGCTGAGCAGCAAGACAAGAAAAGCATGAAGCGGCCTAAGCATGGGCATAAGGATCCTAAGGTTGGGCTGGAACTGCCTGGCCCTCCACGTATTCGCTAAGCCAGCCTTCAATGTCCCGGTAGGATGGCCGGGTTCCATAGAGGATCCTGGTTTCGTTTTCCTCACTGCTTCGGCATTGGCGTGCATTTGCGCCCTGGAATCTTTGGCTGGCCACTTCTCGCCCGGTGCGCGCCTCCAGGATGCGAGCGAGGAGATCGGCACGGTAACGCGTGATATTAGGCCCGGTAATGAACTCGCACTCTTCAAGGATAGTGTCCTGCCACTCGAGGCAAACCACCAATTGCGCTTCCTGCGCTGAAACGGGGAGCCAGTTTTCGGGTATGTGATTGCTCCACCCGGATATCTCACCTTCTATTGAAGCAAGCACAATGGGATGAGGACCGGATCCATCGTAAGCCGCTGACCCCGGGCTGCTTCCGCCGGCGCATACGGGCGCCAGGGCGGAGTAAAGATTCTGACGTGGATCGGATGGCCCTGTTGAGCTGGTCGCACATGAGACAGCGAAGAGCAGGATAGCCGCCGAGGGTCGCAGCCAGCCAGACAACTTTGAGGATGAACTGGGGAGCTGGATGCTCATCAACACCTCCCGGCACGACCAAAGAAGCGGCAAACGCGCCAAACCGCGGCCCGGCTGGCGTATCTTAGGTAACTATATGTCTATAGAGAAGTAATACTCAGTGGATAATGTCCCTGGCGAACAAGGACATTTGTCCAGTCAGGCTTGGCTCGCTCTGTTTATCGAGCAAACCCCCTGTTAGGTCGGATCCGAACGACAAGAGTTCCCCATAGCGGGTTGTAGGCTCCTGCCGTATTGCTGCGCGATCACTTTCGGGATTGTCCATCCAACTGGTATCGTATATACACTGACAGCCAACCCCACACTACTCCAGGGTCTACATGCTTCCCGGTGAGTTCGGTCACGCTGATGGCTTCGCTGTGACCACAATGACGTGGCTCGGATCCTATAAAGAAATTCCCACCAATCGGGAACCCGCTGCGGGCCTCCACAACATTCACTATCACTCGGTATTGGTAACGGATAATGCTCGGGCCGCCATAATAGTTACATTCCTCAATATTCTGTTTAAGTTCCGAGATGCAAGCCACTAGCTGCAGATCGTCGATTTCCTTCGGATACCACTCTTCGGGAATTGAAATGTTCAGGGGATGATTCTCGCCGGTTGGGTAGACAAGAATGTAGGGATGAATCCCGCCCACTAAAGGAGCCGCCTGGTCCATTCCCTCACCTGTGGCCCGGCATATGCGGGAAAGCTCGGCCTGAGGGAATTGCGTGCGTGAAGAACAGGAGGCTAAAGCGGCCGAGCAAGCGAGAATTACCATCCCGATAACAACTCGATGTGGCAATGTAGGTTTCCGCATAGGTGGACCTCCGCGAAAGGCTATTGCTGCTTTTCAGCGCTTGGGTAAACGAAAGAAGCGAGCCAATCCTTGATTTGAGGGAACGTGATCACCCGGCCGAACAGGGCCGTTAAGTTCGCTGGCTCGGTAAGTCCGCACTCTCTCGGTTCCGATCCTTGGAACACGCGCTCAGCTACCAGACGCCCCGATTGGGCTTCGATGATCTGAGCGCTGAGGTCGTATCGATATCGGGCAATACTCCCTCCTCCCGTATACGAACAGGTTTGGATCATCACTTCGGAGCTTTCGAGGCAAGCCACCAGCTCCACCTGATCGGCGTCAGCTGGCTGCCATTCCGCAGGCATTTCGAGATTCCAGGGATGGGAGGCTCCCGAAGCATCCTCCAGAAAGATGGGATGGATCTCGGATCCCGCAAAGGCAGCCGCGGCCGGGTAAGCTTTTCCCTGGCAAACGCGATTTAGTTCCCGCTCAAGGGCGAGATTTTTCTGATAAGCGGCTCGACTACCGGGTATCTGGGTAAGTGCCCAAAGGAATAAAGCCACGCCGGGAACGCAAAAAGCGATAAGCGTCCACTTGCATCCCTTTGACATAACCCCAATATAGAGATTACTTGCTGCAATTACTTAGTGGTCTATGTCCTCGACTGATGAGGTCATTTGTCCAGACCAGCTAATTACGCGCCATCAGTGCGGTGAAGTCCCTGCCTGTGGGCTGCTGGAAGACGCGCAATTCGAACTCCTGCGCAGTAGCCAGCAGGTGGTCGAAGATGCTGGCTTGGATAGCCTCATATTCTTCCCAAACGGTGGTGCTGGTGAAGGCGTAGATCTCCAGCGGCAGGCCGCTGGGGCCGGGGTCCAGTTGGCGTACCATTACGGTCATGTCCTTGCGAATGTCGGGGCGGCTGTTGAGGTAGGCGACCACATAGGCCGTGAAGGCGCCGACATTGGTGAGCCGCGGCTTGGCCGGCGCGGTGGCAACCGGCTCGCCGCCTTTAGGCTCCCAACCGCGCTGCTCGATGTAGTCCTTGAGCAATGGCTTTTCTTTCAGCTTTTCCAGGTCTTCCTGGCTGCAAAAGCGGATGGTCTGGATGTCGATAAAGATGGAGCGCTTGATACGCCGCCCGCCAGATTGGCTCATGCCGCGCCAATTCTTGTAGGACACTTCCATCAGCTTGTGGGTGGGGATGACGGTGAAGGTCATGTCGAAATTTTGGATCTTGATGGTGTGCAGCGACATGTTGGTCACATCGCCATCCGCGTTGAAGCTGGGCACTTCGATCCAGTCGCCTTCCTTCACCAGATCGTTGGCCGCGATCTGCACACTGGCGACCAGCGAGAGAATGGTGTCCTGGAAGACGAGCAGTAAAACCGCGGTGAGCGCGCCCAGCCCGCTTAACAGCAGCACCGGCGATTCATCGGTGAATAGCGATACGCTAAGAATGACGCCGACGGCAATGAACAGGATCTTGACAAGGTCGAGGTACCCCTGGATGGCCACGCCGGAATACATAGTGCGGCTCTCGTAGATGAGGTTGAAGGCATTGAGCAACGAGTTGACAGTAAAGATGGATAGCCAAAGGATCAGGAATAGCAACCCTTTGCTCAGGATGATTTCAATGTCGGGCCAAAAATACGAGAAGTAGTAAATAATGAGCAGCGGGGCCAAGGTTGCCAGGCGGTAGGGACGCAGGTGCTTGACCAGGATGTCGTCCCATTGGTTGCGCGTGCGCGTGGTCAGATAGATCAGGCCGCGGGCCACGAAGAAGCGGGCGACCAGGTAGGCCAGCAGCGCGGCCGCCGAAACCGCCAGGGCGGCATTCTCGGCGCTGCTTTGCAGCCAGGCGATGAACGCGTCGAAGTTCATGACTTTTTGACCGGGATCTGCGGCGGCAGCCGTTTCATTTCGAAGATGTCGTTTATGTGCGCGTAACCGTAACCGGATAAGCGCCCCACGGGTTGCAGAGCGCGGATGTCGATCTTGTAATCGGGCAACATCACTTCATCCGCCACGCGCAAGTGCACGATCTCGCCGATGACGATCCAGCCGGAGCCGGGCTCCCCGTCGCCGATATCTACGATCTGGCGCAGCTCGCACTCGAAATTCACGGGACTTTCGGCCACGCGAGGCGGCCGTACGTTGACCGAAGGCGCCGCTGTGACACCGGCAAATTCGAATTCATTCATCTCGGCCGGCAATTCGGTGGCGGTCTTGTTCATGGCCTCGGCGGTGGCTTCGGTGACGATGTTGATGACATACTCGCCGGTGGCGCGAATATTATTCAAGGTGTCCTTGCTGGCGCCATCCAGACCGCGCACACCGGGGCAGAAGAGCAGGGTGGGTGGACGGGTACAAACGGCGTTGAAGAAGGAGAAAGGCGCCAGATTCGGCTGGCCTTTATCGTTCAGAGTGGAGACCCAGGCAATTGGCCTGGGCACCACGGTGCCCAAGAGGATGCGGTTCAGGTCTCGGCCTGCGATTTCGGCGGGGTTGATTTCCATGCAAAGGCGCCTAGCCGGCCGTGAAAAAGCTTCCTTCGCCTTCGTTGTCCAGCCAGGTGTCCTGGTAGCCGGGCTTCTCCAGCTCCAGAGCATCTGCGGTGAGGTGTAGCGGGTAAAAGGTGTCCACCATCACCGCCAGCTCGTCGGTGCGCTTCTTGCCAATGGAGGCCTCGGTGGCGCCGGGTTGGGGGCCGTGCGGCAGGCCGAAGGGATGCAAAGTGATGTCGCAACGGTCGATGCTCTTGCGCGACATAAAGTTGCCTTCCGCGTAATAGATCACTTCATCGGACTGCACATTCGAGTGGTTGTAAGGCGCCGGAATGGCGTCCGGGTGGTAATCGTAAAGGCGCGGCACGAAAGAGCACAGCACGAAGTTGCGGCCCTCGAAAGTTTGGTGCGTTGGCGGGGGCAGGTGCAGGGCACCGGTGCGCGGCTCGAAGTCGTGGATGCTGAAGATCCATGGATATAGGAAGCCGTCCCAGCCCACCACATCGTGCGGATGGTGATCCAGCACATGCCGGCTAATAGTGTCGCGCACTTTCACGCGCACCTCGAACTCGCCCTGGTCGGTGTGCGTGTCGAGCTGGCGCGGCACGCGGATGTCGCGTTCGGTGTATGGGGCATGCTCCAGCAGTTGGCCGTACTCGTTGCGGTAGCGGCGTGGCGGCTCAATGTGCGAAGGCGTCTCGACCACGAAGAAGCGCGCTTCCCTGCCGGAGAGCTCCAGCTTCCATGTGACGCCGAAGGGGATAACCAAATAGTCGCCTTCTTTGAATTCGAGAACGCCAAACTGGCTGCGCAGCACGCCGCTGCCCTCGTGCGTGTACCAGCATTCGTAGGCCTGCGCGTTGCGATAAAAGTATTCCATGCTCTTGGTGGGGCGGCTGAGGCCCAGGGTCACGTCGTTATTGCCCATCAGGATGCGGCGGGCGGATACGGCATCGCCCCCCGCGGGAATCTCGGCCGTCTTGAAGGCGCGATGGCGGATGGCGCCGAAATCCACGTAGGCCGGCTTGGCCTCGCCCAGCAGCTCGACCTTCTTGATGCGCGGCGGCAGGAAGTGGTGATAGAGCAGCGACTGGATCCCGGAGAATCCTTCCAGCCCCATAACTTCTTCGCGGTATAGGCCGCCGCCATTGGGTTTCTTGAATTGGGTATGGCGTTTCTTGGGAAGTTGACCCAGGGAATGATAGAAGGGCATGGGCGAAATCCTTTCAGCTGTAAGCTATAGGCTCTAAGCTTTAAGCTTGCCGATAAGGGCAGCTAGCATCTTCTTGACTTGATCAACTTCAGATTGCAGATTCTTAAAAACGATACTATCTATGTATTCTAATTCATGCGCCAGAAGAATTTGGTAGTCGAGTTCGGCCGCCGAACCTAATGCAATGTAAAGGAATCTGCTAAATTGTGCATCTGTAGACTGCACACAACCCTCGGCTATGTTTGTTGGGATCGAAGACGAAGATCGGCGAATTTGGTTTGTCAATCCATACACTTCGGTCTTTGGGAACCCTTTGGTAGATTTGTAGATTTGTAGAGTTAGCTGGTGCGCTTTTTGCCAAACTTTTAATTGCTTGAAGTCTTGCATTTTTCTGCTTTGCTTATAGCCTAAAGCTTAGAGCTTAATGCTATGCCACTCTGTTCTTCAGCTCTCCTATCCCCTCTATCTCCACCTCAACCAGGTCCCCCGTCTTTAACCACGGGCCCTCGCCTTTGGTGATCTCAAGCAGGCACCCGGTACCCACAGTCCCCGAGCCAATTACATCGCCGGCCAGCAGGGTTACGCCCTCCGAGGCGCGGGCGATCATCTGCGCAAAAGTGTAGTGGATATCGCTCCAATTGCCGCGCGAGCGTTCCTCTCCATTGACCCGCGCCACCATGGCCGCCTCGTAGACGCCTGCGCGCCCCGTGGCTCTCTTCGCCAGCTCTTCCTGTGTCACGATCCAGGGACCCAGGCTGGTGGCGAAGTCCTTGCCCTTGGCCGGCCCCAGGCCCACCTTCATTTCTTTGCGTTGCACATCGCGCGCCGACCAATCGTTCATGATGGTGAAGCCGAAGATGTGATCGAGCGCTTTGTCGGCGGGAATGTCGCGGCCCGGCCGGCCAATAATGGCGGCTACTTCGAGCTCGTAGTCCATCGCTTGCGTAAACGCGGGTATGGCCACGTCTTCATTGGGGCCGTGGATGGTGTGGGGGTTGGTGAAATAAAAGACCGGGAACTCGTACCACTCCTGGGGAACTTCGCGGCCGCGATTCTTGTTGGCCGTCTTCACATGGGTCTCGAAGGCGTAGAAGTCCCGCAGGGTGGGGGGATTCTGCAGCGGCGCTTTCAGCGTCACCTGGTCCAGCGGCCAGACGTTCTGCGTGCTGCGCGCCAGCATTTCGGCGACCAGCCAAATCTCCGGCCCCGCCTGGATCAGCGAGAGCATATCGGTGGGCAGGTCGCCGCGGGCCAGCGAAACCACGCGGTCCTCGGCGATCAGCGCACCCAGCCGCGGGCGTTCTTCTCCTGGGGCTACGAAGGTCAGATAGCGCATGAGGGAGCTTAGCCGCCGTAGGGGTCCAGATTGCCGCGGCGGTCTTGTTCCATTTCCAGCGCTTCGAAGAGCGCCTTGAAGTTGCCCTTGCCGAAGCCCCGGCTGCCGTGGCGTTGGATCACTTCTATAAAGGAAGTGGGCCGGTCCTGGATGGGGCGCGAGAAGATCTGCAACAGGTAGCCTTCGTCGTCCCGGTCCACCAGGATGCCCAGTTCGTTGATCTTGTCCAACGGCTCCTTGACCACATCCCCCACGCGCTCCGGCAGCATCTCATAATAGGCATCCGGCACGCGCAGGAACTCGATGCCGTTAGCCTTCAGCTTGGAGACCGTCTCGATGATGTCGCCGGTGGCCATGGCGATATGCTGCACGCCTGGAGTAAGGTAGTAGTCCAGGTACTCCTCGATCTGGCTCTTCTTCTTGCCGTCAGCCGGTTCGTTGATGGGAAACTTGATGCGCCCGTTGCCGTTCTCCATGACCTTAGACATCAGCGCCGAGTACTCGGTACTGATGTCCTTGTCGTCGAAATGCAGGAGCTGGCGGAAGCCCATGACGCGGTGGTAGAAGTTCACCCAGTGGTTCATCTTGCCGAGCTGTACATTGCCCACGATGTGGTCAACGGACGCCAGGCCCGCCGAGTCGGCTTCGAGGTCCAGAGCGTGATAGCCGGGCGCGAACGGCCCCTTGTACGCGCTGCGGTCCACGAAGACATGCAATACTTCGCCATACGTGTGTATGGCGGAAGTGCGCAGGATCCCGAATTCATCCTTCTCTTCGCGGGGCCCCCAGGCGCTCTGGCCGCCGCGGGACGTGGTGGCCTTGTAAGCTTCGACCACATCCTTCACCTGGATGGCGATAACTTTGACGCCATCGCCGTGGGTCAAATGGTGGCCGGCGATCTCGTGCGAAGGCCCATAGGGCGCCGAAACGACGAAGCGGATCTTGCCGGATTCGAGGACATAGGAGGCGAACTCACGGTTGCCGGTCTCGAGGCCGGAATAGGCCACGGGTTTGAAGCCAAAGCCCTTCCACCACCAGTACATGGCTTGCTTGGCGTTGCCTACATAAAAATGTAGGTGGTCGACGGCTTGGATCTGCAAGAAATCGCCCTCTTCGGTCATCGGGCGGGTTTCGGGTTGTTTCACGTGGGCCATAGGCGAACCTCCGGGTAGCTGCTAGCGATCAGCTTAAATGATTATAGTCCGTGAATAATGGTTGCTGACCGGTCAATTCGTCGATTGGCCAATTCGGCCCATCGCAGTTCTGCTTTCCCGCATGCTAGAATCCCAAGCCGACCATGACACGCCCAAGGCTCACCCGCTTTCGTGTCTGCTTGGCCTTCCTTGGCCTCTTCGCTCTTCTGGCCGCGTGTTCACCGATCCAACCTGATTCTGCCCTGCCCAAGATCAGCCCCTATGCGATCGAGCCGGTCTTCCAGGAGTTTTTCGCCTTCCTGGGCGGCGAAGAGCGGCTGGGTGGGGCCCTCACACCCGTCATTCTCGAGGGCAACACCCAGAAGCAGTATGTCGAGAACGCGCTGATGGTCTACAACCCCGAGTTGCCGCCCAGTGAACAATATTCCTTGGCGCCGCTTGGTGAGCAATTAGGTGTGTGGGATCAGCCGGTTGCCGATACCAACTTGGATGGCGTGCTGGTTGTCGACGGCTATATCGTCTACGAAGGGTTCGTGCCTTTGTACGAGGAGTTGGGCAGCCGCCGCTACGTAGGCCGGCCGCTCACCGGCGTGCGTTACGCGGCGGAGCACAATCGCGTCGAGCAATATTTCCAGAACCTCGGCTTCTTTATGAACCTGGACGAGCCCGGCGTCGTGCGTTTGATGGCCTACGGCAGCCTGGCCTGCGGCGAGATCTGCAATACGCCCGCGGCCAACCCGGCCGCCATCATCCAGATCGAGCTGCCTTATGGCGAGCCCTTCGTCGGCACCGTCTCTCGCCTGGGTGATGGTTTTGTGGGCCGCCGCTTGGCTGGGCCCTATCAGGCCGAGGATGGCAGCCTGGAAGTCATCTACGAGAACCTGGTGCTGTATGCCAACGCGGACCAGTCGCAAACGGCGGCGGCGCGGCCCATCATGGCGTTAATGGGCATATCCCCAGAGCCCTTGGTGACCCAGTTGGATAGCCCGGTCATCATGTTCTATGGCATCGACGGCGCACTTGGCTATAACGTGCCGTTATTCTTCAGCGATTACGTCGCCCAGCACGGCGGCTTCGAACTCTTTGGCCAGCCGATCTCAGAGATAAAGATGCAGGCGGATGGCAGCGCGGCGCAATGCTTTGCGAACCTCTGCCTGCGTTATGAAAACGGAAGCGTGGCGCCGCTGCCTATGGGGGCCGAATACAAAGCCCGCGTCTTCGACCAACCGGCCGTGCAACCCGTTGCCCCCGCGGGCGATATCCGCATTCAGGTCTGGGAAGATCACTCGCAGATCAGTTCCTCTGAGCAGCAGGTGATCCACGCCAGCTTATACGCCGGCACCCAGTTGCTTTCCGGCCTTCAACCCTATTTGGAGATCAGCCTGCCGTCTGGGGCCACTAGCATCTACCAGTTCCCGCCCAGCGATGCCAGCGGACAAACGCAACTTACGTTGCCGTTCATTCAGGGACAGAACGGGACGCTGGTGCCGTATAAGGTTTGCCTTGAGGGCTTCGGCGCTGTGCAGGTCTGCGCCAGCGAGTCCTACATGATCTGGGGGAATTGACACCGCACCTGTCATTCCGAGCGGGTAGTAATGCACCGCCCGATTTCGGAATAGACTAGCGAGAAATCCCCACGATCAGGTCTTCCGAATTACATTGAACTTCGGCGCGTTTCCTGGATGATTCTAGGTAAAGAGTCCGATCTCAATCAACCATGGCGAAAAGCAGAATCCCGGCCGCCACCGATAGATTTAGTGAATTAACCTTGCCCGACATTGGGATTCGCACGACTTGATCGCAGATGGAGAGTTGTTCTTTCGACAACCCATCTCTTTCGCTGCCAAGATACAGTACCGCTGGCCTTTGAGCCGCCATCTGGCGGAATTTGCTTCCGCTATCTGGAGAAGTCCCGATAGTATGTACTTTGTGCTGGGCATCCCAACTTCCAAATTCCGCAAAACTGCAATGCATGATCGGGTGGCAGAAATGCGCGCCCAATCCCGCGCGCACCGCGGTGGGATGGTAAGGATCAACGCCCCCGTCCACCAGGATGAGCGCCTCGCCGCCCACGGCATCCAACGTGCGTAGAATGCTGCCCAGGTTGCCGGGGTCGGCAGGCTCCTGCAGCGCAACAGAGATGGAGTTCGCGCTTGGAGCATATGCTGCGATTGCCGTAAGCCGCTGCTGAGCCACCGCCAGGGTGCCATGCGGATTCTCCTTGCTACCCAGTGATTCAAAAATACCTCGGGTGGTCTGGAAGCAGGGAATTCCCGCTTGCGTGATGCGTCCGATCAGTTCTTTGGAAAAGGGAGTACTCAGCAGCTCGTCAGCATAGACCACGAATTCGATCGAGGCTTTTTGGTCAAGAGCCAGACCTATATGGAAAGTGCCTTCAACGACGAAAAGGCCTGTTTCTTGCCGTTCTTTGCGCTGGCGCAGAGAACGGATCAGTTGGATGCGCGGATTGCGCTGGCTCGTGATGGATTCCACAAGACCATTATAGGGGGCGAAGCCCTGCAGGGTTAGAATTAACGACCGGTGGAAGAAAGGTGGTTGGAATGTCCAATGAGCATGTAGTCACACTAATGAACAAGTATATGGACCTGAAGGCGCAGCTGGCCTCCATGGAAGCCGACAAGGAAAAACTGATCGATGAGGCGATGCCGAAAGAAGTTCGCCAAAGGATTGCCGAGATCGAGGATGAATTCGCCGGCAAGAACGAGAAAGCGCAGAAAGACTTGGGCGAATTGGAAGAGGCAGTTAAGATCGGCGTTGTAGGTCTGAAGCAGACCCTGGCGGTGAAAGGCCTCAAGGCCTCCTATCACCCCGGACGGGTCACCTGGGATGCCAAGGGCTTGGAGGGAGTGGTCAAGGGTCATCCGGATCTTGCGCCCATTCTCCTCCCCCTCAAGAAACAGGGCAACGATTACGCATCCTTTCGCTTCGATGAGAAATAAGCCCGGGCAGTCTCGCCTTTCCTGATAGTTCCTGATAGGGGTCATGCGCCTTAATTAAGGCATGACCGCAAGCTTTCCTCGGGATTCCGCCCGGATACCCGGTTTCTATAACTTGCCTCTGGCCCAACGCCAGGCGCGCCTGCGCGCCCTGGGCCTGGGCGCGGCCGAGGTGGCCGCCTTCGCTACCGGCGGCCTGACCGCCGAGTCCGCCGACCACATGATCGAAAACGTGGTCGGCACTTTCAACCTGCCGCTCGGCATCACCCTGAACTTCGTGGTCAATGGCCGCGAGGTGCTGATTCCGATGGTCATCGAAGAACCCTCAGTGGTGGCAGGTGCCTCTTTCATGGCCAAGTTGGCACGGCCGGGCGGCGGCTTCCGCGCTTCCGCCGATGCGCCCGAAATGATCGGCCAGATGCAATTGCTGGACGTGACCGATTTGGACAAGGCGGCCGCCGCCATCGAGAAGGCCAAAGCTCAATTGTTGGCCGAGGCCACCGGGATCGACCCCGTGCTGCAAAAGCTAGGCGGCGGACCGCGCGACCTTGAAGTTCGACGCATTGAAGAATCGCCTATCGGTCCGTTCCTGGTCTTGCATCTGATCTACGACGTGCGCGACGCCATGGGCGCCAACGCGGTCAACACCGCCTGCGAACGCCTGGCGCCGAAGATCGAAGCGCTCACCGGTGGGCGCGTGCATTTGCGCATCTTGAGCAACCTGGCCGACCGGCGCTTGGCGCGCGCCGATTGCACCATCAACCTGAACGAACTTGCCTTCGGCGAGTTCAGCGCCGAAGCGGTACGTGATGGCATCATCGAGGCTTGGGCATTCGCCGCGGCTGACCCGTATCGCGCGGCCACCCACAACAAAGGCATCATGAACGGCGTGGACGCGGTGGTCATCGCCACGGGCAACGACTGGCGCGCTGTGGAAGCCGGAGCCCACGCATTTGCATCGCGCTCCGGCCGCTACACCTCTCTAAGCACCTGGAGTAAGGATACGGATGGCAACCTGGTTGGCGCTCTCGAGATGCCGATGGCGGTTGGCATTGTGGGCGGCGCCATCAAGGTTCATCCCGCGGCCCAGGCTGCCCTTAAATTGATGGGCGTGAGCACTGCCGCCGACCTGGCGCAGATCATCGTTTCAGTCGGGCTAGCGCAGAACCTGGCAGCCCTGCGCGCCCTGGCCACCGAAGGCATCCAGCGCGGCCATATGAGCTTGCACGCCCGGCAAGTAGCCATCGCCGCCGGTGCTAAGGGCGCCGCGATCGATAAGCTGGCTGGCCAGCTGGTGAAAGAAAAGACCGTGCGCGTTGACCGCGCCGAGCAAATCTTGAAGGATTGGACCAATGGTAACCACTGATCACGACCACGAACACGCCCGTGTGCTAAAACCCGAGAATCCGGTCGGCATCGTGGGCTACGGCGCCTACGTGCCGCGCTATCGTTTGCCGGCGCGCGAAGTGGCGCGCATCTGGATGGACGGCACTGGCGGCCTGCCCATCGAGGAGAAGTCAGTGCCGGGGCTGGATGAGGACGTGGCCACCATGTCCATCGAGGCGGCGCGCAATGCGCTGGCCCGCGCCCAGATCAACCCGCGCGACTTGCGCGCCGTGTGGGTCGGCTCTGAGTCGCACCCGTATGCGGTCAAGCCCACCTCCACCATCGTGGCCGAAGCCATCGGCGCGGTGCCCAGCACGCAGGCCGCCGATTGGGAGTTCGCCTGCAAGGCGGGCACCGAGGCTATGGTGGCGGCCATGGGCTTCGTGGGTTCCAAGATGGCGCGCTACGCGCTGGCCATCGGCATGGACACTGCCCAGGGCCGCCCGGGCGACGCGCTGGAATACACCGCCGGGGCGGGCGGCGCCGCCTTCATCATTGGCCCTGGAGCGGAGTCGCTGGCGGAGATCGAAAGCTCCTATTCGTTCGTTACTGACACGCCGGATTTCTGGCGCCGCCAGTATGCCAAGTATCCCGAGCACGGCCAGCGCTTCACCGGCGAGCCCGCCTATTTCAAGCACATCACCTCAGCCGGCGAGGCCATGTTCGAAGCCACCGGCACCAGGCCGGAAGATTACGCTTACGCCGTCTTCCACCAACCCAACACCAAGTTCCCTCAACGCGCCGGCGCCATCCTGGGCTTCAAGCCGGAGCAGATGGCGACTGGCTTGCTGGTGCCGCGCATCGGCAACACCTACTCCGGCGCCGCCATCATTGGCCTCACCGCCATCCTGGATGTCGCCAAACCCGGCGAGCGCATCATGATGGTCTCCTTCGGCTCCGGCGCCGGGTCGGACGCCATGGTGTTGCGCGTCACGGACAAGATCGCCGGCAAGCCGGAGCTGGCCACCCAGACCGAAGAGTACATTGCCCGCCGCACGGAGATCGATTACGCCGAGTATGTGCGCATGCGAGGAAAGCTGACAATGAAGTAACTAGTAAGTAGTAATTACTATTTACTAATTACTGAACAGATGAGGATCACATGACAAATGTAGTTATTGCTGGTATCGGCCAAACGCCCGTCAATGAACACTGGGAGATCTCGCTGCGCGAGCTGGCTTTCCAGGCCATGGAGGCCGCCATGCAGGATGCAGGCGGCTTGCGGCCCAATGCGCTTTACGTCGGCAACATGTTGGCTAGCGCCCTTTCACACCAGGCGCATCTTGGCGCCATGCTGGCCGATTTCGCCGGCCTCACCGGCATCGAAGCCGCCACCATCGAGGCCGCCGGCGCCTCGGCAGCCATGGCGCTGCGCGTTGGTTATCTCGCCGTGGCCTCCGGCCTGGTAGACGCCGCCATGGTGCTGGGCGTCGAGAAGCTCAGCGACCAAGTACCCGCCCAGGTGGAGAGCGCCCTGGCCATGGGCAGCGACACAGATTACGAAGCCGAACAGGGGCTCACGCTCACCGCGCAAGCGGCCATGCTCGCCCAACGCTACATGCACGAATTCAAGGTTCCGGACCACGCCCTCGGCGGCTTCCCGCTCACCGCGCACGCCAATGGTGCCCACAATCCCAATGCCATGTTCCGCAAGGTGGTTAAGCCGGAGACCTACGCCAAGGCCGGCATGGTCAGCGCTCCGCTGAACATGTTCGATGTGGCTCCGAACGCAGACGGCGCGGCAGCGCTGCTGCTCACCCGCGCTGACCTGCTGCCACCGAAGTTTCCAAATCCCCTGGTGGAGATCATTGGCTCCAGCGCGGCGACCGATACCTTGGCGCTGCACGACCGGCCCGATCCGCTTACCTTCAATGCGGCCAGATTATCCATCGAGCGCGCTTGCGCCCAGGCCGGGATCCTTCCCAAGGACGCGGATTTCTTCGAACTCTTCGATGCTTTCTCCATTTATGGTGCGCTTTCTATGGAAGCGGCCGGCTTCTCGCCAAAGGGCGAGGGCTGGAAGTGGGCGCAAAATGGCGCAATCAAGCTGGACGGTGAAATGCCCATCGCTACCCTTGGCGGCCTCAAGGCGCGCGGCTTCCCTGGCGGCGCCACCGGCGCCTACCAGGCCGTCGAAGCCGTGATCCAGTTGCGCGGTCAGGCGGGGGAAGCCCAGGTGAAGGGTGCAAAGACCGCCCTGGTGCAAAGCCTGGGCGGCCCGGCCTCCACGGCGGTCACACACGTGTTGAGAACAATCAATTAGATCGCGCTTTTTCATTACAATCCAGGAGATGCAGAAGGATCAAATCCCATTCTGGGCAGGGTTAATTTCCTTGGCGGTCCTCGGTGTGATTGCGGTGGCCGTGGTGACGCGTTGGGGAGTTGGCCTCTTTGACCTGGACTCCTTCAACTACCTCGCATCGGCACGTAGCCTGGCTGTCGGGAACGGCTTGCAGGTGCCCGTCAGTCCTACCTCGCTTCGCCCGATGCTTTATTTCGCTCCTCTGCTTCCTGCCGTACTCTCTGTTTTTGAATTGGCTGGTGTCGATGCGATGGATGGCGCCCGCTGGTTCAACGCGGCCTTGTTTGGAGTGAACCTGCTGCTTTTTTCGGCCATTGCTTACGGTTTTTCGCGTTCCAAGGTCATCGCCCTGGCTGCTGCGTTCCTTTTTCTGTTCTCAGCGGATTTACTGGTAGCTCACTCTTGGGCGCTAAGTGAACCGTTGCTAATAACCTTCATGTTGGCCAGCCTTCTTGCCTTTCATATATGGGTGAAAAGAAGAGAATTCGTCTGGGTTTTGGTGTTGTGGGTCTGCGTCGCCTTGGCTGTGCTGACCAAGTTCGTGGCCGGAGCCTTAGTGCCTGTTTTTGTGCTTCTATTTTGGTCGACCAATCTCTCTCGGCGAGACAAGCTCGTCTACTCAATGGGGACTTTGCTATCCGGTTTGATTCCATTTTTGTTTTGGTCATTGAGGAGTTATTTGTTATCGGCTTCGTTCCATGGTTTCAGTTTTGGCTATGTTCCCCTCGGACGAGGTAATCTGATTAGCGCGTTTTTACATTCTTTACGTGGGTTGTTCCCGAAGGCTGGCTATTCGGGCGCGAAACGCTATTTCTTGTTTTGGCCGTTTTGTGGGCCACCGGCGCGGGGGTTTATCTGGTGAATGGGATGAGAAAACTGGGATCTACCGCGTTGACGGTGCCTATCTTTGCCATCCTCCTTTTTGCTTCTTATATGGTCCTGGTCGTCTTCGCCAAGACCATGTTCGATCATGGTATCGGCCTCCAGGACCGCATGCTTATCCCGCTATTCCCATTCCTACTGCTCGCGGTGGTTTTTATTGCCCATCGGCTATCAATAGAGGATCAGCGAGGAAAACTGCTAGCCATCGCAATTGTCGGCTATTTGGCCATTGTTTCCGTTATCGGCTCATTATCCACCTTGCCAACTGTGTACGAAGAAGGGTTGGGCTGGAATGCGCGCAACATCGTTACTTCACCGGCGATTGCGGAACTAAAGGTCATTGCCTCCTCTCCTGAGAATGTTCTGTTTAGCAACGAGACTTACGGAATGTACTTCCATACAAAACGGGTGGGTTATAACCTGAATAGCTTCCCACCAGCCGAGACTGCAGATCCCGTATATTTGGTCTTATTCAAGGTCCAACGCAACGATCCGCATCCCTTGCCCGCCAGATACACGGATGAGCTGAAGTTGATCATTGAGGATAATGTCCTCTCTATCTACTTGTTTATTCCTAAGTAGTCTGATAGATACCGGGGAATACTGAATCCACCGGGGTGCCTACCAGGCCGTCGAAGCTGTGCTCCAGCTGCGTGGCCAGGCGGGCGAGGCCAGGTGAAGGGTGCAAAGACCGCCCTGGTGCAAAGCCTGGGCGGCCCGGCCTCGACGGCTGTGACGCATGTGCTGCGCGTGACCTAGGTCATCTGTCACGTGAACTAATAGTCGAACAGCCCTATTTTCCCAACGGTGAACGCATAGGCTATCCAAGTTGACTTTCGTAAACCATTGGGAGGAAGTATGGAAAAGCAGGTTTCGGTTAATAAGATCCCGCGCCCCTACACGTTATTAGTAATTCTTGTATTACTCGTATTCTGTTTCCTTTTTTTGCTCACAGATAACACCTACTACCGTTTTGCCAGTTCGATATTTCCTGTAATCGACAATTCCTCATGGTTGGCAACTCTGTGGGGCTTGTTCTCGCGACTGCACTTGTTATTGATCATTATTCCCCTTGTGGTTTGGCGGCCAAGATTATTCGGATTCCAAATTGGGAAGATCTATCGACATTGGCGCACGCTGCTTGTGTTCCTGATATTGAATTGCGGCATCGTTGCCGCGTATTTCTTGATTACTGGAAGTTCCTCCCCTTACAGTGGGAACCAATGGTTTTTTAGCGAAGTCGTCACTGTCCCCATAGTCGAAGAGATTTTTTGGCGCGGATTGGTTTTTGCAGCCTTGTTGGCTATTTTTCGAAGAATGTACGATGAAAACGCCAGCGCACATCTTTCGGTATGGTCCAGTGGAGTCGCCTTTGGGCTTTTACATGCGGGGAATGCCTTGGCGGGAGTCCCTTTGGCTTTCGTCGCCATACAGACGCTTAGCGCAGTAATTTGGGGTGTGCTTTACGGGTATGCTCGCGCGAAAACCGATAGCATTTATCCTGCCATGTTTTTGCATGCGGCCATGAATTTGGTAGTTGTCCTGTTCTAGTAGATTAATAATACTAACCAGACCTGATAGCTTTTGATAGTCTCCGCCGATTAAAGTCTAGGCTGATAAGGAGCAGCCGTGGATATCCCGCGCCATTGGAGACTAAACAAGCAGCGCTACGCCCTGGTGGGTGAAGTCTGTGAGCAGTGCAATGCCAAGCTCTTCCCGCCCCGTGACATCTGCCCGGAATGCGGCGAGGAAGCCAAGACCTTGTTCCAGTTCAGCGGCAAGGGCGAGGTGTATTCCTACACCACCGTCTACGAAGCGCCCGAAGGTTATGCCGAACAGGCGCCATACACACTGGCCATGGTCAAGTTGAGCGAAGGCCCCTTGGTCACCGCTCAGCTCACCGACCTCGGCGCCCAGAAGCCGGCCATCGGTATGCCCGTCGAGATGGTCACCCGTTTGCTGCGCTCCGCCACCGACGAGCGCGGCATGCTAATCTACGGGTACAAGTTCCGGCCAGCGGTAGCGCAAGCCGCGTAGGCATTACTTATTCAGAACCAAAATTGCCCCCTTCCATGGGCAATTTTGCTTTAAGCGGCAGAGTGCCAACCTGGGCTAAAATGCAATCGTGCTCCGCATCGGCTCTATCGTATTTCGTGTCAAAGACCTTAAGCGGCAGGAGGAATTCTGGATGGCAGCCCTCGGTTACGTGCCGCGCGAGCAAACACGGAATTATGATTTCATCGTGTTGTCTCCAAGAGATGGCGAAGGCCCGAACATATCGCTCGACCAGCATCATTCCTCGGACAATATTCCCCCGCGCATCCATCTAGACCTGTACACGGAGGATCAAGCGGGCGAAGTTGCTCGCCTTAAGGCGCTAGGCGCCACCGAAGTGCACTGGTCCAAGCGGCCAACGGGATGCTGATTACTTCATCATGGCCGACCCGGAAGGTAATCGCTTCTGTGTGGTGGACGCAAGCTAGGGAGCCAGCCCGAAAATAGATAGAGCACCGAGCCCATTGGGACTCTAATGTCTGCTGATTGGGTTTTGCCGTAGAATATAGCCTTACGATTTAGTCAGGCGGGATTCGCCAGAATCCGCCGATAGGAGAGACCATGGTCTCTTTTCGCCAGAAGGCCTTTGGCCGACGCTTAACCAGCCTTATTTCTTCAGTCCTGATCTGCTCCATTTTGCTGGCTGCCATGCCGGCTGGTGTCGCCTTTGCCGGTGAGTGTGATGGCACGGCTGGAGATGATGACGGTATTTCAAACCCTGCTGTGGTTTGCTCCGCCGATCCCGCTACTCCGGATGCCGATGTTGGCTTGGACTTTGGTAATGACACTTATGTTCAGGATACCGGTGTCACCTCGGATTCTGTCGGCGGCGACGCTTTGGATGATGGCACTAGCAACACCGGCGACGGCGGAGCTGACAACATTACGATCAATGGCACCGTGACTGGCTGCGTCGATGGCGACAACACGGATGGAGATGGTGGCAACGATGTAATAACAGTCAATGGGACCGTGGTTTGCAGCGTCAATGGCGACTATGCGAGTGGTTCCGGCGGCGACGATTCCATAACCATAAACGGGGAAGTCGGCGGCATCATTGGCGACTATGCAGGCGATGATGGCGGGGACGACCAGATCAGGGTCAATTCCGGCGGCTTGGTCGGCATCGGGATCCTCGGGGACGGCATTCTGGGTTTCGGCAACGGCGGGAATGACACGATCGTTATCTTGGGCGACGTCCTTGGATCGGTCAGTGGAGATGATACAACTTTCGGTGATGGCGGCGATGATGCTATTTTCGTTTATGGATCTGTCGCGGGTGACATCTATGGCGACGATGCAGGCGGCGCGGGTGGTAACGACTCAGTTACTCTGGGAGCGGGTGCCATCGTCGGAGGGCTCATCGATGGCGAGGATGGGTACGACACGCTCACTTTCGAATTCCTGGCACAGAGCCAACTATTGGGCTTAGACCCGGTTGGCGGAGCGTTTACCTACCAGGGACAAACTTACACGTGGGCCAACTTTGAAGAACTGATCGGTCTGTTTGAGGAACTCGGCGTCAGTTTCCGCGTGGTCTATTCGAATGGATCGTTGCGCGCAGTCGACCAGCTCTTTGGCATTTCCGTGTTCGCCGAGCACGGGCGCATCGCCTTCATTTCATTCGATTCGCTGGACATGGCTGTCGGCGGCTCGCGAACCTACAACACACCGAACAGCGCGGGCTGGTATGTCACCGTCACCAATCTGGGCGCCAACCCCAACAACTCCAGCAATGACCTCTTCCAGGTGACCATCTTCGACGCCGCCGGCGGGCAGCAGGGGCGGTTCACCTTTTCGAATTAGAGGGCTGTCCATACTGCTCTTTTGTGAGGGCGGGTCTTGGACCCGCCTTTTGTATTCATCTCGAGCATCGCTTGACGCTCGATTCTCCGTATGCTAGTATCGCGCGGCTACCTCCGCCATGCGAAAATCAATCTCCGTCCTCCTTGCCTGCACCGCGCTGCTCCTGGGGGCCTGCACGCGCTCGGCCACCGGTTCCTCGCTGCCCACGGCTACTGAAGACCCGCTATCTTCGCTGTTCAACACCATCGCCACCCAAACAGCCCTGGCCGCCGGCGCCAAGGATCCTGATCTCGCTCCCACTTTGCCCAGCGCCACCTCGCTTTTCGGGGCCACCGCCACCATTGCTCCCTCAGCCACCAAGATTGCGACAGCCACCACCACGCCCGCGCCTATCACTGAATTCGATGTTCCCAGCAGCTACACGCTGCACCAAGGGGAGCACCCTTACTGCCTGGCGCGCCGCTTCAATATTGACCCCTCTGCCATCCTGGCTGCCAACAATCTGACCGAGAGTGAGGCCGGCAATTTGAGCGTGGGCGCCACCCTGGCCATTCCGGTAGCCGAAGTGGGCAGCTTTGGCTCTGATCGAGCATTGCGCGCTCATCCCGCCACCTACACTGCAGGCAGCAACGATACCTTCTACAGTATCGCTTGCGCTTTCGGTGACGTGTGGCCCGAGAATATCGCCGAGGCCAATGGCATGGATGTGGACGACGCCCTGCAGGCCGGCCAGACGCTGCACATCCCTTAACTCCACTTGTCAAATTCCGAGCAGCCGCGCAGCAAATGTAGGGGCGGGTCTAAGCCGGCCCTCGAGCGAAGCGAAGGGACCCGCCCGCGACGTCCATGACCTTCCGCACCCTCTCCACTGAACTCGTCTACCGCGCCCGCGTCTTCGACGTGCGCCGTGACGAAGTCCAGTACCCCAACGGTCATCAGACGACCTACGAGATCGTCGTGCATAGCGGCGCGGTGGCCATGGTGCCCGTGGATACGGATGACCGTATCCTCTTCGTGCGCCAGTACCGGCACACCACCGGCAAGCGCATCTTGGAGATTCCTGCCGGCACCCTGAACAAGGGTGAAGACCCAGCCGCCTGCGCCCAGCGCGAACTGCGCGAAGAGATCGGCATGGCGCCGGGCAAGCTCACAAAGCTGGCGGAATTCTTCCTGGCGCCTGGGTACTCCACCGAGCGTGTGCACGTCTACCTGGCCCGGGACCTAAGCCCTGAAAGCCTGCCGCAGGATGAGGACGAAGACCTCGAAGTCGAGCCGCTCTCCATGGAGGAGGCCTTTGCCGCCATTCGCCGCGGTGAGATCGAGGAGGCCAAGACCATGTTAGGGCTCTTCCTGGCGCGCGAGGTCCTACGAAACGGGAGGTAGCACTCCTCTTGTCTTCCGACTGGATTTCCGCTATAATTCGACTTGAATTTTCCCCGGACTTTTGCCAGCATTTGAGCAGCCTATAAGAACGCACCACTAGATAACACCTGCCTAAGGCAAACCTGCCTGAGGTAAGCTGCCCAGGGATACGGCAGCCGTTCAGCACGTTTCCCACAACCCTATCGTTCCAACTAAAGAGAATCCCCATGGACATACTAGCCCTAGAAAAAAATACCCTGGCTGACCTGCGCAAACACGCCAGGGAGCTCGGCGTCGAACGCTTCGCGCGCATGAAGAAGGAAGACCTGCTGGTCCAGATCCGGCGTGTCGAAGCGGCCAAGAATGGCCGCGAAGTGCGCGGCGGCATCCTCGAGATCATGAATGAGGGCGTTGGCTTTCTGCGCTCCGATCATTACCAGGGCGGTCCGGACGATGTGTATGTGTCTCAGACCCAGGTGCGCCGCTACGGATTGCGCAACGGGGACCTGATTATCGGCGAAGCGCGCCCCCCGCGCGAATCTGAAAAGCATTTCGGATTGGTGAAGGTTGAGACCGTCAACGGCATCGATCCTGAACAAGCCCGCAACCGGCCGCGCTTCGAGAATCTAACTCCCATCTTCCCCGAACAGCGTTTTGACCTGGAGACGGATAAACGCGGCCTCGCCATGCGCATGATCAACCTGGTAGCCCCGGTGGGCCGCGGCCAGCGTGGTCTCATTGTTTCCCCGCCCAAAGCGGGCAAAACCACCATCCTCAAGGATATGGCCAACTCGATCTCCACGAATTACAAGGATGTGCATCTCATGGTGGCGCTCATCGGTGAACGCCCTGAAGAAGTAACCGACATGGACCGATCGGTAGACGCCGAGGTGATCTCCTCCACGTTCGATGAACCCGTCACCTCCCACGTGCGCGCCGCTGAAATGGTGATCGAGCGCGCCAAACGCCTCGTGGAGATCGGCCACGACGTCGTCGTGTTGATGGACTCGATCACCCGCCTGGCGCGCGCCTACAACTTGGTCGTCACGCCGTCGGGGCGCACGCTCTCCGGCGGCATCGATCCTTCGGCGCTCTATCCGCCCAAGCGTTTCTTCGGCGCCGCCCGCAAGATCGAAGAAGGCGGCTCACTGACCATCATGGCCACGTGCCTGGTGGACACCGGCTCCCGCATGGATGACGTGGTCTACGAGGAATTCAAAGGCACCGGTAACCTGGAATTGCACCTTTCGCGCAAGCTGCAAGAGCGCCGCATCTTCCCCGCCATCGACATCGAACGCTCCTCCACCCGTCGCGAAGAAATGCTGCTCGGGCCGGACATCACCCAATACGTTTGGCTGATGCGCCGCATGTACAGCACCATGATTGCAGAGCCTCCGCATGGCGCCGGCATGGATATGGCCACTGCCTTTGAAGCCATGCTTCAACGCATGGCAAAAACCGACAGCAACCAGGAATTCCTGGAAAGCCTAAAAGACGCTTAACCTTGTCTCCCCGGTGATCCACATGTCCTTGTCCGGGCTGGCTGCATTCATGTTTGGTTGGAAAAAGCAGGCTTGGCGCTTAGCATGCGCAAGCCTGTTTTTTGCTTTCATCGCCGGCTGTGCCCAACCCGCGTCTACATTCATGCCATTGCCTACGGCGCTCCTCGCGGCCGAATCCACATCCACTGCCGCAGCTCCCACGGCTACGCTGGCTGCAGAAACCACCGGCGCGCCGCTAAGCTACTTGGTGCAGGATGGGGACACGGTCAGCAGCATCGCCGCCCAATTTGGTCTGCAGCCGGAAACTGTGCTGTGGGCAAATTACGGCCAGCTATTCGACAACCCCGACCTGCTGTTCCCTGGCATGCAACTGCTTATCCTTCCCGCGGATGGCATTAACCATCAGGTAGGGGGAACTGACACCGTGGATAACATCGCCGCCTTCTTCGCCGCTGATTCCCAGGCCATCATCGATTGGCCGGGAAACCGGATCGACGCCAACAACCCCGTAATCTTCGCGGGCCAATGGCTCCTTGTACCCGGCGGCCAACGCTTCCTTCGGCGCCGGCTGATGCCGAACCTGCCGGCCTATGCGATGGCCGTCTCATCCCAGGAATACGGCAGCGGCGCCTGCCCGCAGAACGCGGCCCAGCAGCCCCTCGGCGACGGAGATTATGGCTGGCCGGTGTTGTCGCACGAAGTGGCCGGGGAGGCTTTTTGGAGCGCTCATCCCGGTGTGGACCTGGCTGTGGAAATCGGAGAAGACGTGCGCGCCGCAGATGCCGGCCTGGTGGTGTATTCGGGTTGGACCAACGAGAACCTGGGCTATGGCTATCTGGTGATGCTCGATCATGGAAATGGCGATTTCTCCTTGTATGGCGGCTTGAGCGCCGCCACAGTCCTGTGTGGCCACACCGTCAATGCGGGCGACCCGATCGGGCCGGGAGGCGCCATTGGGCACCCGGCCGGTTCCTTCGTCCACTTCGAAATCAGGCGCGGGGAAGAATACCTGGACCCGCTTGAGTTGTTGGACGGCAGCTAGTCAACAGCTGCCGGGTAACCCAGGGGCTTGCATAGTCACGGGTTCCGATATTTGTTGGCTAGTTCATTACGGTTTTGCGCTTACACCGCGCACATTTTGGCCTATTCCTTGCACTATCTGGAGTCATGGGCGCCATCATCCCCTCTATCGTTTACAAGTCCCAATACGACGCGGATGCGGATGAATTCCGCAATGACTGCGGCCCTGCCTGCCTGGCCATGCTCCTACATGCCTTTGGCATCAACGCCTCGACCAATGCCGTCTATCGCAAGACCGGCGCCTTGCCCAACCGCTATGTCACCGTATCCCAACTCATGCGCACGGCTCTGAGCTACGGCGTGGGGCTGGACTACTTCCATAGTTGGACTATCGAGCAGTTGCTGGACGCCATCAAGAAGGGCAAAGGCGTCATTGCCCTGGTCCATTACGGGGCGTGGTCGCAGCTTAATCCGGGAATCTCCACACAGAACACTTTCGAAGGCCCGCACTTCGTGGTAGTGGTCGGGGCCGATGAGGACAAGATCTATGTGAACGATCCTCTGTGGAAGGAAGCCCGCCGCACCCAAGGCTTCCGCAAAAGCTGGACGCACGCCCAATTCCGCGAGGCGTGGAGCGGCAATCACCAGGACGGTAACCGGGATTGCTCCGGCATCATCACCCAGCAAAGCTTGCCCACGGCCCCATACGGCAGCGGCGTTTGGTCGCCTGCGGCAGAATTCAAACTGGACGCGCAGACCGTCAGCCGCATCCGCGCCTGGGTGCATTTCCAGCATGCTCCCCAGCCTGCGCTGGGAAACCCCGCCACCCTGAACGCCTACCTGACGGTCATGGGCGCCTGGGGCAACCAGATGGCTAGGCATACGGTGGCGGAAGGCGATGACCTGCGCCTCCTGGCCTGGCACTATTATGGCGACCCTTCCAAGTGGCAGGTCATATTGGCCTTCAATGGCCTGAACTCCGGCGACGGCATCTCCGAAGGTGACGTGCTACTGATCCCGCAGCCGCTGGAAAGCCCGCTGCCCATACCGGAAGACCGGCGGCCTAACGGTGGCACCGCCGGGCTCTTCGCGCAATTGCAAAAAGAAAACCTCAAGAGATACGACGCAAATCGTCAGCCGGCCGGGAACTTTTAATGTCATAATACGTTTAGATATCGAAGCAGGTGTTAGCCTGCTAACTTGTCGAAATGGAGAACTTTATGTTGAAGAAAAGCGTGATTCTTGTCGTACTCGCCACCTTCCTGCTGGCTGGTTGCAGCGGGGCCTCGGTGGCCTCGTCGGGGGCTTACTCGGCCGGGCTTTCCGTGAATGGGGTGGGCGAGGTTTCCCTGCCTCCCGATGTGGCCTATGTAACCATCGGCGTGCACACGGAGGCGACTGATGTTTCCGGTGCCGTGTCGCAAAATGCCGACCAGGTAGCCTCCGTCATGGCGGCTTTGGCTGGCATGGGCGTGGCCCAAGAGGATATGCAGACCTCGAACTTCAGCCTGTACACCGGGCAATCTTATGATCAGTTTACCGGCCAACCCACGGGTCCGCTTTACACCGTGGATAACACGGTCAACGTGACCGTGCGCAATCTGGGGAACATGGGCAATCTGTTGGATGGCGCCATCTCCGCCGGGGCCAACTCGATCTGGGGTGTGCAATTCGATCTGGATGACAAGACTGAAGAGCAGGCTCAGGCCCGCGACTTGGCCGTCGCCGATGCCAAGGCTGAGGCTGAAGCCTTGGCTGCAGCCGCCGGCGTCACGCTTGGCGAGATCCAGAGCATCTCCTACACCAGCGATAGCTACAATTACTACCCGCAGTACGGATTGGGTGGCGGCGGTGGCGATATGGGTGGCGGGGCGGCAACGAGCATCGTTCCCGGCCTGATCACCGTGAGCGCACAGGTTTACATTACCTATACCCTTCCATAACCCTGACGATTAACAAAAGAACCCCGCCAGGCGCGGGGTTCTTTTGCTTAACACTCCGCAATAAACGATGCAAAACCTAAGATATCTGCAATTGTGGTTGCAGATAACGATTATCGAAAATCTGCTATATTACCGCGGTGCGTGAGCTGGCTTCGCTCTTCCTGCGCCTGGGCTTCACGGCCTTCGGCGGCCCTGCGGCGCACATCGCCATGATGCACGACGAAGTCGTGAAGCGGCGAAAGTGGCTGAGCGAGCAGGAGTTTCTCGATCTCCTGGGAGCCACCAATCTGATCCCAGGTCCCAACTCCACCGAGATGGCCATCCATATTGGCTGGCAGCGCGCCGGTCTGGCCGGCTTGCTGTTCGCCGGCGCCTGTTTCATTTTGCCGGCCATGTTCATGGTGCTGGCGCTCTCCTGGCTCTACGTGGAATATGGAGCCACGCCGCAGGCTGGCTGGTTGCTGTATGGCATCAAGCCGGTTGTGATTGTGCTAATTATCCAGGCGCTCTGGAATCTTAGTAAGACCGCGCTTAGATCCGCGTGGCTGGCCGGGTTGGGTTTCACGGTCTTGGTGCTCTACCTTTTGGGTGTTAATGAGATCGCCCTTTTGTTTGGCGGGGCAGCCTTGGGGATGCTCGTCAAGGTGCTCCTCGACAAACGGCTGTCTGATCTCAAAGGCCTCTTCGTGCCCTTAGGAGTCACCCTTGCCCCTCTGTCGGCTGCCGCCTTCAGCCTGCCTGTGCTGTTTTTGTCTTTTTTGAAGATCGGGGCAGTCCTCTACGGAAGCGGCTATGTCCTCCTTGCTCTTATGCGCGCTGAATTTGTCGAAGGCCTGGCCTGGCTCACCGACAAGCAACTCCTCGATGCGGTCGCCATCGGGCAGTTGACCCCCGGGCCGGTGTTCACCGCTGCCACCTTTGTTGGTTACATCTTGGGCGGTTTGCCTGGCGGGCTGGTGGCCACTGCCGCCATCTTTCTTCCCTCCTTCATATTCGTTTGGCTAAGCGCGCCGTGGATCCCTCGGCTGCGCCGATCTCCTTTGGCAAGCGCCTTCCTGGACGGGGTCAATGTTTCCGCTCTCGGGTTGATGACTGCGGTGGCCTGGCAGTTGGCGGGCGCTTCCTTCATAGATGTGCCTTCGGTCGCCGTTGGATTGCTGGCTGCCTTCCTGCTGTTCAGCTACCGCGTGAATTCGGCCTGGCTGGTCCTGGGCGGTGGCGCAGCCGGCTTTCTGGTCTCTTCGGTGTTTTGATGCGGGATTAAGGGGCTTGCGTACTGGTAGGTTCTGGGCTCGGCGTGACCGTTGGTGTAGGCGTGGGGCTGGGCGTCAGGGCCGCGTCGGCCGTAGCCGTTAGAATGCCCGGGTCGATCGTAGGCGTGGGGCTCACGGTGGGGGTGGCCGCGCCCTGTCGAGTGAACACAATATTCACCACTTCGCCATAGATGCCCAGGATACCCAGGTCCAGCTCGTTGAGGAATCCACGCAGGGCGGATCCGTTGCCGCTAAGCAGCGTGATCTGCGTGGCAGCTGCGAACGTGTAGGTTTCCCCGGGCACGGTGCGGCCTTCGAATTCTACGTTGCCGTCGACCGTAATGCGCATCCAGGTGCGTTGCATTGAAATGAGGCGTAACGAAACGCCGCTCAGATTTCCCACCTGGATCGTGGCTTCCCCTAGTAAGCCCGGCGTTGCACTTTCCTGCTCAAGCAAATTGATCGAGCCCGGGGTGCCGGGGACACTGGTCTCCGAACCGCCGGACGGCTGTTGCGTGGCAAGCAGCAAGTTGGCCAACGGAGGTGGGGTGGGTTGCGGGGTTTCGCCGGCGCGCGTTGCGGCGATGCGCCCAATACTCCACACGACAAAAATGAGCAGCAACAGGCCGGTCATCCCGCCGAATAGTAGATCGCGCGACAGCAGGGGAGAGAGCCAGGCCGGCAGCCGAAATACCATTTTGGGCTGTGTCCTCTTTTTCGCCGGGGTCTCGGCCCGTTTGGCCTCGAAACGTTCCTGCAATCCCCCGGCGTAGCGCAGCAACAGCTCTTCGCCTGGCAGCCCGAGGAAATCTGCGTAATTGCTTAACAAGCCGCGGGCCTGGGTAGGGGAGGGAAAGCTGTCGAATTCGCCGCGTTCCAGACGGCTCAATTGGTGTTCAGCAATGCGCGTGCCGGCTTCCGCTTCGGGCAAAGTCAGCTGTAAGCTCTCCCTCCGCTGGCGTAGTTCCGCGCCGATCGCCGCGAAGGTGGCGGCGTTCGCCTCGACCTTGCTGGGCTGAGAGCCGGCGGCTATGGTCGGTGCGCCCTCCAAGGGCTTTTCCCCATCAGCCGGCTTGGGCTTGAGCAGCCCAAGCAGTTCGCTAGCGTCGAGGTTCAGGAATTCGGCATAGGTGCGTAGGAAGCCGCGCACTTGGGCGGGCGAAGGCAGCAGGCCGAATTCGCCTTCCTCCAACGCCAGCAGGTAGTGGCTGCGGATGCGCGTGGCCCGCGCGGCCTCAGCCAGCTCCAGCTTGCGCTGTTCGCGAGCCTCTCGTAAGCGTTGGCCTACTTCTCTGGCGCTCATCTTGGGAAATAAATCAGCCTGCAGCTAGGGTGCGCAGCAGGCTGAACGAAATCGGCGATGGATGGCTCGCCTGCGCGGCACCCCTCGCTTAGCTACTCGCAGGTTCAACTTCCTCGGCTGGCGTAGGCTTTCCCTTTTCCTCGGCCGGCGCGGCGGGCTTTTCCTCCGCGGGTGCCGCCGGGGCTTGGGCGGCCTCAGCTGCGGCTGCCAATTTCTCCGCAGCAACTTTATAGTTCTCGGGGTTTTCGCCCTCGCGATAGACCACGATCTCAAATTGCGGGATGATGTCCATCGTCAGGCGCACCGCGGCTTTGTGCAAGCCCAGCAACCGCAAGGGTTGCGAATGCACCTGGCGTTTGTCCAGTTTCAAGCCGATCTTCTCATTGAGTTGGTCAACGATCATTTGGGTGGTAACGGAGCCGTACAGCTTGCCGGTTTCGCCGGCGCGGGCCGGGAACAGCAACTGGACACCCGTGAACTTCTCCGCCACTTGGCTCATTTCAGCGTTTAGTGTGACGCGGAGTTTGTCCGCCTCGGCGGTGATGCGCTCGACTTGCAGAACCGCGCCTTTGGTGGCGGGCACGGCCAGCCCCTGGGGGATCAGGAAATTGCGGCCATAACCGCTGGCCACTTTTTTGACCTGGCCGGCTCGGCCGAGTTTGTAAATGTCTTCCAGCAGCAAAACTTGCATCGAATTCCTCGCTCTCAATTCAGCACGGGCTTGCCCGTACAAAGCAGACAGCATTCTACCAAACGGGGCAGGGTGCGTCAACGAACGATGATTACGGGGTAGGGGAGGGCGTGGCGGTGGCCACCAGGTTTTGCAACAGCCAACCATCCCGGTCCAGCGCCGGGATATA
Source organism: Anaerolineales bacterium (assembly GCA_040902205.1). Taxonomy (GTDB): domain Bacteria; phylum Chloroflexota; class Anaerolineae; order Anaerolineales; family UBA11579; genus JAMCZK01. The sequence goes on from JBBDXR010000035.1 coordinate 51,968, forward strand.
GACATGCAGCCAAAGCTGGCCGCCGGCTTCGCGGGCAGGCTCGGGCAGGATATGCACAATGGTCCCATTGAGCACCGTGGTGAAGGCTTGCCCCGCGGGTTCCTCGCGCACGAAGGCGCCGCTGCCGTCCTCCACATCAATGATCGCTACGATCGGGGATGGCGTCGGGGTTAGCGTCTGCGTAGGTGTCGGCTGCTGCGTCGGCGTCGTGGTGCCGGTGCGGCTCGGTGTAGGTGTAAGACTTGGCGTGGCTGTCCAGGTCGCCGTGGGGGTGCGGCTGGGTGTGAGCGTCGCCAGCCCCAAATGGGCGCCGAAGACCGCTCCTGCGCCGGTGAAGCCGATAAAGGCCAATAGGCCGATCATCAGCACGGCCGCGCCGATGGAATAGCCGAACACCGTTGGCGGCCGGAAACCCGCGGCCACCAGCGTTGCCGCCGCGCTGAAAACGGCCGTGGCCAGGTGAATGCCAAATATGACTAAGCCGGCTGGCCAGAGATGCGGCAGGCCGCTGCCCAGGCCGAAGGCGGCCGCGGCCAACGGAGTGAACAACCCATACGAAAGCGCCAAACTGGGGACCTCCGCGTTCTGCTCGCGGATCAGCGTCCCGGTGGTCAGGACGCCGGCGATAGCCAGGGTGATCAGCGCCACCCAATAGAATTGCGCGTGCAAGTAAACGAGAGTTAGCGCGCGGGGGCTGGCGCTGGCCGCCAATCCCGCCAGCCATCCGGCCGCAAAAACCATGGCGCCGGCCAGCAGCAACCCCACCAAGCTGCGCCCAAAATGGCGCGGCGACCCCAGCGAAACGCCCAGCGCCGCGCCAACCGCCGGCGCCATCAGCGGCGCAATGAGCGCGCCGAGGATGAGCAAGTATGGGGAATCGAAAAGGAAACCAAGGCCGAGGACCGCGCCTGAAAACAGCGCGTACAAAAAGAAATCGACGTTGGAAGCCGCGCGGCTCACTACTTGTTCCAGCGCCTGGCTGCGTTCGTCCACGCTTAATGGGCCGAAGAGGCTGCGCTCGGCGTGTCTGCGCCGTGCCGCGGGAAGCTGCGGGTCGTCGTCCGGTAAGGTGTCTGGTGGTGTCAGATTCATGTTGAGTTGATGGAGGTGTGTGCTTACGCGGTATTATACAGGCAGGCCTTAAACAATATTCGCTATTCACATATGAGAAGCAAACGCGCACTTCTGCCCGCCCTCCTACTCCTGGCTCTTTTCGCCGCAGCCTGCGGAGGAACACAACCTACACCGTCCCTGGCCCTGCCCTCACCATCGCCCGGCCCGACAGCGGCTTCGCCGCTTCTCGTTCTCGTAGCGCCACCCCAGGCCGATGCCGCCCTGACCGCCGCGGCCGCTGAACTTGCTTCGGCCTATGCCGCCAATCACCAGCTGCGTTTCGAGCAGCGCCAACTGCTGGATCCGTCTCAACTGCCCGCGGGTCTGGCCAAGCTGATCCTGCTAGCGCCGGATCCTGGGGTCGCAGGCCTCTCCTCCGTCGCGCCGAATGTACCGATCGTCACCGTTGGCTTTTCCCCCGAGGGGCAACTAGCAAATGTCATAGCCATTGGATTAGGCGACCTGCAGCCCGAAGCCGCCTTTATCGCCGGCTACGCCGCTGCTTTAAGTGCGGATGATTGGCGCGCCGGCATGCTTTATACGGCGGCTAGCGCGCACCTGGCGGACGACTTCATTGCTGGGGCCGAGTACTTCTGCGGCGCCTGCAATCCGCTGGCGCCCCCCACGGCCGATTACCCACAGGCCGTCCAGGCCGGAGACCCAGCCAATTGGCAGGCGGCCGCCGACCAACTGCTGGCGAACCAGATCCATGTGGTGTACCTCTCCCCCGAATTGGAAACCAGTGGCGCGGGTCAATACCTGGCAAGCTTCGGGATCCAGCTGATCGGGAGCGGTACCCCGCCTGCGGACTTGGCGGTCAACTGGCTTACCAGCATTTCCGCTGACCCCGTAGCGGCGTTGGCCACGCAATTGGAACCGGCTTTGGACGGAGCTCCTGCCGCGCAAGACTCCTCTTTAGTGCTGACCAATACCATTATCAGTACCGCGCGATTGGCATTCATTCAAAGGGTTATCGATGACCTGATGGCCGGTTATATCTTGTTGCCTTCGGATTAGTTCAGGATAAGCTCGTCTAGACCATTTTGCTAGCCTTCTTGATTTGTCAAGCCCTTCATGTTAGACTGCTTGAACCCTACATTGGGCGCAAGCCCTTTCTATTGTGGCTGTGCGCCCAACCCTAACCCCTCAGGAGGAAGAAAAGAAATGAGCAAGAAACTGTTTTTGTTGCTCGCCCTGCTAGTGGTGTCCTCGCTGGTGCTTTCGGCCTGCGGACCGGCAGCCACCACGCAGGCGCCAGCACCGCAGGAGCCGACCGCGGCGCCTGCGGAACCCACAGAGGCGCCCCCGGCAGCTCCCGCTGAATGCGCCTACAAGATCGGTTTCATTACCGATGTGGGCAAGCTCAGAGACCAGAGCTTCAATGAAGCGGGCTGGAACGGCGTCGTGGCCGCAGCCGAAGAATTGGGCTTGGGCGAAGATTGCTACAACTACATCGAAACAGCCGACAGCGCTGACTATACGCCAAACATCGACTCCTTTATCAGCGAAGGCTACACCATCATCGTGACCTCCGGGTTCGCTTATGGTGCGGCCACTCACCAGGCGGGTATCGATAACCCTGATATCCTCTTCATCGGCACCGACCAGACTCAGGTGGACGCCAACTTCGCGCCTGAGTTGCTGCCCAATGTGACCGGCCTGATCTTCCATGAAGACGTTTCGGGCTTTCTGGCCGGAGCGTTGGCCGGTTTGATGACCGAGAGCAACGTGGTGGGCGGCGTATACGGCTGCCCGTTCATCCCCCCGGTCGCTCGCTTTGAGGTTGGTTACTACAACGGGGCCAAGTACGTCAACCCTGATGTCGAGGTGTTGGATATCTATCATCCCGGCTCGCTTGACGTCTGTTTCACCGACCCGGCCTGGGCAGCTGACACCGTCACCACCTTGCTTGCACAGGGTGTCGATGTGGTCTTTGGCGCTGGCGGCCTGACTGGCAACGGCGGCCTGATCGCGGCCTGTAATGCAGATGTTAAAGTCGTTGGTGTGGACGTAGATCAATTCATCAGCCTGCCTGAAGTTGAGGATTGCATCATGTCCAGTGCCATGAAGGACTTGACCCAGAAAGTGACGGAGTTGGTCATTTCCGCTACGGACGGGACCTTCCCCGGCGGGGAGCTATTCGGCCCTGCTGCGCTGGCGCCCTTCCACAATTTCGAGGATGTGATCCCGCAGGATGTCAAGGATCAATTGCTGGAGATCAATGCAATGATCCAGGCCGGCGAACTCGATCCGTGCGCTCCGTTTGAAGGCTCCAATGAGAGCACTTTCTGCACTCCGGTCACGGTGACCAGTAATCCGTACGTTCCCTAAATAAGGGCCTTATGTAGTTGAGTAAGAGATTCTAAAATCACTGGAGAGCGGCCATGTAGTTGGCCGCTCTCCCTGATTTTTTTATGTATGACGCAATCGCAGTCTTGAGCCCATGAATAATTTCTTCGAACGCGCTCGCAAAGTTGGGTCCAATGTGAATCTGGGCCAAATGGCGGTCCCTTTGCTGGCCATTATCACCGCCATGCTTATTTCCAGTTTGGTGATCCTCATCTCCGGTGCGGATCCCGTCAAAGCATTTAGCGCCCTTGCCGAAGGGGCCCTCGGTTCTCAAGTGGCCATTGTCGAGACCTTGATCAAGGCAACTCCGTTCTTGCTGGTCGGCTTGGGCATTGCCGTAGCTTTCCGCGGGGGTCTGTTCAACATCGGCGTAGAAGGCCAGTTGTTTGTCGGCTCGGCCATAACCGTCATAATTGGATACAGCGTCCAGCTTCCTTTTTTCCTACATCTGCCCTTGGCCTTGCTCGGCGGAATGATCGGAGGCGCTATTTGGGCTGGCATTCCAGGTTGGCTCAAGGCCCGGTACGGCGCTCACGAAGTGATCACCACCATCATGTTCAACTATATGGCCTTGCGCGTGATCAATTGGGCCATTGGTACGGATGGACCCATGCGTGCCCCGCGCACAACAGTGCCCGAAACCTCCGCTGTATTTGAAAGCGCTCGTCTTCCTATATTGCTGGCTGACTCGCGCTTGCACGCCGGAGTGCTGATCGCCATCGCCATGGCCTTCGTGGTCTATTGGCTGTTATGGAAGACCAAAATAGGTTTCGAGATCCGCACGGTAGGAGCCAATCCACATGCCGCGCGGTATGCCGGCATCAATGTTCCGTTCAATACGGTGCTCACAATGGCCATCAGCGGCGCCCTGGCGGGATTGGCCGGCGGCATCCAGGTGCTCGGGCTCGCTCCCTATAATTTCACCACCGGATTCAACGTGGGCCTGGGTTTCGATAGCATCGCCGTGGCCGTGCTGGGTGCCATCCACCCGGTTGGCATCGCCCTTGCTTCGCTGCTCTTCGGCGCCATGGATGCTGGCGCTCGTTTGATGCAATTGCGTACAAGGGTGCCCGCCGATGTGATCACCATCACCCAGGGGCTCATCCTGGCCTTCGTGGCCGCGGATCAAATTATTCGCGGGCTCTATCGCATTCGAGTTAAGGCAGCCCATCCGGAAAAGAAGATCAGCCTTAGCGAAACCTGGGGCGGAGGAGATTAACTTATGGACCTCTTCTTCTTTGCCGGTTTAATTAGCTTGGCCCTGATTAAAGCCACACCCATCGCTTTTGGCGCTATGGCCGGGCTCATGTCGGAACGCTCCGGCGTAATTAACATCGCCATCGAAGGCATGATGCTTATCGGAGCCATGATGTCCTTCTTGGGCTCTGTTCTTTTCGACCAGTGGACCGGAGGTGCCTTTCCGAAGGAAGTGAGCCTGGTTGCGGGCCTGGTTGTGGCCATGCTAAGCGGTGCACTCATCGCCTTGCTCCATGCCTGGCTTTCCATTCGCTATAAAGTCGACCAGATCATCAGCGGCACGGTGATCAACTTGCTCGCTTTTGGCATTACCAATTTCACCGCCAATGCCTATATCGATGCGGAGCGGCTCTCGGGTGTGGGTATTTTCCCTCACATCAATATCCCGCTTCTGTCCGATCTTCCCATTATCGGGGACATCTTCTTCAAACATCAGCCGCTTGTTTACATCATGCTGATCATGGTTGGCGTTCTGCAGTATGCGCTGTTCCGTACTCGCTGGGGTTTGCGCACCCGCGCGGTCGGCGAGCATCCCCGCGCCGCGGATACGGTGGGCATCAACGTGAATCGTACGCGCTACATCAACGTCGTCATCGGCGGCGCGTTGGCTGGGATGGGCGGAGCCTTCCTGGTACTGGAGAGCGTTGGGCGCTTCCAGAAACTGATGACCACCGGGCGCGGTTTTATCGCATTGGCGGCCTTGATTTTTGGCAAGTGGACCTCGGTTGGCGCTTTGGGGTCGGCGCTCTTGTTTGGTTTCGCCGAAGCCCTAGGTGTCCGCCTGCAACTTGGGGATATCAATGAACTGGAGGCCTTAGCCTTTTTAATCGGCATTGGGATCAGCTTACTCGCCTTGGTCTGGGTTGTTATTAAGTTGATCAAGCGTTCACGGGATAAACGCCCCGTGCCTTTGATCGCTATCGCCGGGGGTGCCGGTCTCTTGTTCATCGTGCTGGCCTTGACTGTGGATTTTCCCAACATTCAGATCCCTATTCAGTTCCTGGGCCTGCTGCCTTACTTTGCCACTGTGCTTGTCCTGGCCGGCTTTGTGGGCCGCGCAGTCGCTCCGGCCGCGGTGGGCAAGCCCTACGAGAGGGGCTAGCATGGCCCAGCCGATCATTCGACTTGCGGGAATTAGTAAGAACTTCCCTGGCGTTTTAGCCAACGACAAGGTTGACTTTGAGTTGGCTCAAGGCGAGATCCATGCCTTGCTGGGAGAAAACGGCGCTGGCAAAACGACCTTGATGAACGTTGTCTATGGCCTCTATAAACCGGATGAAGGCAAGATCTTTATCAAAGGCGTAGAAAGCGAGATCGAGAGTCCCAAGCAGGCCTTGGCTCTCGGCATCGGTATGGTCCACCAGCATTTTATGCTGGTTCCGGTCATGACCGTGACCGAGAACTTGATGCTGGGCAATGAGAGGACTCGGGGACCGAATCTGGGTCCCTTATCAACGCTGAACAACCAGCAAGTGGCCAAGGATATTAAGGCGCTCGGTGACCAGTATGGATTGACTATTCACCCGAATGCCTATGTACACGACCTGTCCGTAGGGGAGCAGCAGCGTGTCGAGATCGTCAAAGCCCTCTACCGCGGCGCGGAAGTATTGATTCTGGATGAGCCGACTGCCGTGCTGACCCCGCAAGAAGCTGATGACCTCTTTGTGATCCTGAGGACCTTGGTGGCGGATGGGAAATCCATCATCTTCATTTCCCACAAGCTAAGGGAAGTATTGAAAATTGCGGACCGCATCACAGTGATGCGCGACGGGGGCGTGGTCGGCGAAAGAGAACCCTCCAAGACGAACGAGAACGAACTGGCCGCCATGATGGTGGGCCGTGAGGTGATCCTCCAGGTCAACAAGGGCGAGGCCAAGCCGGACCAAATTGTGCTGCAGGTGAGCGATCTCAAGGTCGATAATGACTTGGATCAGGCCGCTGTTGACGGGGTAAGCTTCGAAGTGCGCGGCGGCGAAATCCTGGGAGTGGCTGGTGTGCAGGGTAATGGCCAGACGGAGTTGGTCGAGGCGTTGACCGGCCTGCGCCCGACCGAAGGCGGCAGCATACTGCTTTTGGGTCAGCAGGTTGCAGGGGCGACCCCGCGGCGCATCACAGAATTGAGCACCGCCCACATCCCGGAGGATCGGCAGCAAGACGGATTGGTGCTTGCCTTTCCGGTAAGCGACAACTTGGTGTTGAATACCTATTACAAGCCCCCATTTTCCAAAGGCCTGGTGATGCAGCAAGGCGCTATCATGAAAGCTGCCCAGGAACGGATCGAGAAGTTCGACATCCGTACCCCCAGCGCCACCACCCTGGTGGGTACGCTTTCAGGCGGCAATCAGCAAAAAGTGATTGTGGCCCGCGAGCTTTCTCGCGAGGTTAAGCTGGTCATCGCCTCCCAGCCCACGCGCGGCCTGGATGTGGGCTCCATCGAATACATCCACAAGCGCCTCATTGAAAGCCGCGACGCTGGCGCCGGCGTGCTCTTGGTCTCCTCCGAGTTGGATGAAATCATGCAGCTTTCGGACCGTATCGCCGTTATCTACCAAGGCAAGGTCGTGGACATCCTGGACGCCAAATCCACCAACAAGCGCGAAGTCGGTTTGTTGATGGCCGGCGTTGCCGCCAAGCAGAAGGCGGCGAAAAAACAAGCGGCCGGGTAATCCCCCGATTCGGGCTTTCCCGAGCAGGCCGTCGCATCACTCCCTCCGGTAATTAATATACAAGACGATTGTCTTGTATATTCAGGTCAAATGTCATTTGGGAGGCGTATCATGCTCCCTTAGACTTGTCCAAATTTCGCTTCTGATTCGTCAGAAGAACACAAAGAGGTGAATCCATGAAGAAGATGTTCCCCGTCCTGGCGGTCGTGGTCGTATTAGCCCTGACCACGCTAGCCTGCATAGAATCTACCGATCTTTCCAAGCTTCAACCGACCGTAGACGCGCTTTCTACCCGCGTGGATGCGCTCGATGGCGGCGCGCCTGCCGAGCAGCCCTCCGACATTGGCGCGGACCTGGGGCCGGCCGATGTTGAATTTACGCTGATCACGTCCGGCGATGGCCATAGCTTGGTCTTCAAGGGGGTCGGCGGCGACATCGATGGGTTGATCAATCCAACCCTGGTGGTCGATCCGGGAGCTGTCGTGCAGATCACCTTGATCAACGGTCAAGCCACAGAACACGACCTGGTCATCGATGAGTTCTCGGTCGCCTCCGGCTCTGTCGTTCAACTTAACGAAGAACGGGTGGTTACCTTTGTCGCAGATCAAGAAGGGACCTTCGCCTACTACTGCAATATCCCTGGGCACCGCGCCGCTGGCATGGAAGGCAAGCTGCAAGTAGGCGAAGCCAGCCAGGCGGCCGCTGGCGCCTCCGTTATCAAGAATCCCGCCGACCTGCCGGGTCCGATCGGAGACCGCGCCCCGCAGCTTGTGCAAGTAGAGCTGACCGCCCATGAAGTGGAAGGGCAGTTGGCCAACGGTGCCACTTACCCCTATTTCACTTTCAACGGTTCAGTTCCCGGTCCCTTCATTCGCGCTCGCCTGGGCGATACGGTGGAGATGACCCTGAACAATGAGACCGACAGCGCTTTCACCCATTCCATCGACCTGCACGCCGTCAATGGACCTGGAGGCGGCGCGGTTTACATGCAAGTCCCGGCTGGCGAGACTCGCGTGTTTACCTTCCAGGCGTTGAACCCCGGCATCTACGTGTACCATTGCGCAACCCCCAGCGTTCCGCACCACATCGCCAGCGGCATGTACGGGCTCATTCTGATCGAGCCGGAGGGCGGCCTTCCTCCCGTGGATCGCGAGTTTTACGTGATGCAAGGCGAGATCTACACGGCAGAGGACTTCGGCAGCAGCGGTTTGCTTACCTTCAGCCCTGAAAAGATGGCGGACGAAGCCCCTGAATACTTTGTGTTCAATGGCGCTGCCGGCGCCTTGGCTTCCGAAGGGAACATGCTCGAGGCTTCCGTTGGCGAGACCGTTCGCATCTACTTTGGGGTCGGTGGCCCGAACTTCACCTCCTCCTTCCACGTCATCGGCGAGATCTTCGATCGCGTCTATCCTTTCGGGTCGCTTACCAGCACGCCGATTACTGACGTCCAAACCATTTCCGTGCCGCCCGGCGGCGCATGGATTGTGGAGTTCACCGTGGATGTGCCCGGTGACTACATCTTGGTGGATCACGCCCTTAGCCGGCTGGAACGTGGCCTAGTCGGTATTCTGCATGTGGAAGGCCCCGCCAATCCTGACGTCTTCCATGAGGGCTCAGCCACCGAATAGCACCTTCTCGAATATCAAAAAAAGCGGAAAGGTTACCCCTTTCCGCTTTTGTTTTGCCGGTTCGCAGCGCGGCCTTTATAATCGCATGACGGAGGATTTATGCGCATCGTCCTTAAGCTGGAAGAGGCGGCCATGTTCGCCTTCGGGCTTTTTCTGTTGATGGGATTTCATCTCCCTTGGTGGCTGCTGTTGCCGCTGTTCTTCGCTCCCGATCTAGGCGCCTTGGGTTATCTGGCCGGCCCCAGGGTAGGGGCCGCCACTTACAACACCTTGCACTATAAGGGAATCGCTTTGGCGTTGCTTGGGCTGGGGTTAATTTTCCATCAACCCATTTTTCAGATCGCCGGTCTGCTCATGTTTTCCCATTCCAGCTTCGATCGCGTTTTGGGTTTTGGATTGAAGTTCGCCGATTCGTTTCAGAACACCCACCTGGGCAAGATCGGCAAGTCTTAGGAGACCATCATTATTACGTTCAGTCTGGACCGGGTTACGGTCTCTTACAACGCCCAGCCGATATTCAAAGACCTTTCCTGGGATATTCACCGCGATCGCTGCGTAGGCCTCGTGGGTCCCAACGGAGCGGGCAAGAGCACGCTGCTGAAGCTGATCGCCGGCGAGCTGAAGAGCGAGAGTGGCTTTGCCAACCCGCGCGGCCGGGTCAGCATCGGCCAGTTGCACCAGGAACCGCGCCTGACCATGCAGCGCACCGTGTTGCAGGAAACGCTGACAGCTTCGGAGCTCATCCCCGAATTGCAGCGCAGTCTGACGCGTGTCGAAGCCGAAATGGGCCAGCCGGAGGTTTACTCGAACGACAAGCGCTTGACCCGCAAGATCGAGGAGCAGGCTCGCCTCCTCGAGGACTACACCCAGGCCGGCGGCCCGGGCTACGAAGGCCAGGTGCGCGCCACCTTGCTGAACCTGGGCTTTGAGGAGCATGAGCTGGGGCTGCCGGTGTCGGCCTTGAGCGGCGGCCAGAAGAAGCTGGTGGGCCTGGCCAAGCTTCTGGTCACCCGCCCCGATCTGCTCCTGCTCGATGAGCCGGATAACCATCTGGACCTGGCCGGCAAAGAATTCCTGGAGAATTACATCCGTGCTTACAAGGGCGGCGTGGTCATCGTGTCGCACGACCGCTATCTGCTCGACGTGGTTGCCGATGAGATCGCCGAATTGGAGGACGGCCGCTTGACTGTTTATCCCGGCAACTATTCGGAATATGCCGCTGAAAAAGAGGCCCGCCTTCACCAGCAGCAGCACCAGTTCAAGGTGCAGCAGCACGAGATTCATCGCCTGGAGCAATCGGCCAAACGTCTGCTCATCTGGGGCCGTTCTCACGACAACGAGAAGCTGATCCGCCGCGCGAAGTCCATGATGAAGCGTATCGAACGCATGGACAAGGTCGAGAAGCCTGTGGCCGAACGCCGCGGCATGGGGCTGCAGCTCTCCGGATGGCGCGGCAGCAACAAGGTGCTGGAAGTGACCGCATTGCGCAAGGGCTTCGACAACGAAGCCAGCCGCAGCGAGGTGCTGAACCAGATTGACTTGACCTTATGGCACAGGGAACGCGTTGGTCTCGTCGGACCCAATGGGGCCGGCAAGTCGTTGTTGTTCCGCTTGCTGCTGGGAAGCGAACAAGCCGATGGCGGTGAAATCAAGATCGGCCCCAGCATCCGCGTGGCGTATTACGCCCAGGAGCACGAGACGCTGGATGGCGCTCAATCGCTTATCGATGTGGTGCGCCGTGCCGGTCGCCTCAACGAACCTAATGCGGTTAAGCTGCTAAGTAAGTTCCTCTTCGGCTACCAACAGATGCGCAATCGGGTGGACACGCTTTCGGGCGGCGAGCGCAGCCGCCTGCAGCTGATCCTCATCATGCTGACCGGCGCCAATTTCCTGTTGCTGGATGAGCCGACCAACAATCTGGATATCCGCTCGGCGGAAGTGCTCGAGGGCGCCCTGGAGGATTTCGAAGGCAGCGCGCTGGTGATCTCGCATGACCGCTATTTCCTGGACCGCGTAGCCACGCGCATCGTGGAACTTGAAGGCGGCCGGCTCACGGATTATCCCGGCGGCTATAGCGATTACCAGGCTGCCAAGGCCCGACTGGAGCTCTAGGCTAGTTGAGGGGCAGGGGTTCTTCTGCGGCCGTAGGACCGGCTGTCTGGCGACCCAGGTGAATGAAGGCGCGCAGCTCCGGCCAGATAAAAGGCAGGGCCGCCGCCACCCCAACGACCAACGCAGCCAGGGCGGCCAGGACAGGGGAAAGGGGAGCCCAACGCAAGAGGGCGAATGCCAGGGCTGACCCGATGGCCGTCCCCGCTGCAACGCGCAGCAGAGTGTCTCGGCTGCGCAATACATCAGAGTAGCGCCGCGCCAGAAGCCACAACAGCAGCAGCGCTTCGGCGGTAAAAGCCAGCGACCCGGCCAGCGCGATTCCCCCGGCACCCATGACGCCCACTAAGCCGACTGCCAGCACAATGTAAGCCAGCGAATTGAGCGCCGCGGCATATAGCGGAATGACCGCGTTCTGCTGGGCGTAGAACGAGCGCGAGGCGATCTCCAGCAGAGCGTGGCCGGCCAGGCCGGCCAGATATAGACGTGTGACGAACACCACCAGATCGACTTGTTCGGGACTGAAGGATGCAAAGGCCGTGGAAACCAATGGAGGCAGGGCGATCGCCAGCAGGAAAGCGCTTGGGATGGTGAAGGCCAGGATGGCGCGCACCGCGCCGTTCACGCTCTGGGTGAACTTTTCCCCCTCGGCGCGGCTGAAAAATTCGGAGATGCTGGGCAGCAACGCGATGGCGATAGCCGTGCCCAGCAGCGTTTCCGGCACCTGCATAATGAACCAACCCAGATTGAGTGCCGATATCGATCCTTCCGGAAGGCCGGAGGCCAGGTTGTCTCGCGCCACGAAATAAATATGGATGAAGAGCATGGTCAGCACGCGCGGTCCGAGTAGCACCAGTACCTTGCGCACGCCGGGGTCGTGCAGACCCACGATGGGCCGCCAGCGGAAGCCGTAACGTAATAGCCCGGGGACCTGAATGCCCAGGTGCAGGAAGGCGCCGATGATGACGCCGTACACCAGACCGTGGATGCCCAAGCCGAAATGGGGCAGGGGCAGGGTGATGCCGGCGATCTCCAAAGGGCCTGAGGGCGACAGCACCACCAGCCCAAAGATCTGCCCAATGTTGTACAAGGCAGGCGCCAGGGCCGGCAGAATGAAATGCTGGTTGGCCTGCAGGCCGGCCATGGCCAGCCCGCTGACGGAGAAGATGACAATGGCGATGAGGTCAAGCCGCATGAGTTCAGCCGACAGCGCCCGCTGTTCGGCGGGCAAGTTGGGAACGATGACGTTATCGATGAGGAAGGGGGCAAAGATGGCGATGACGATGGCCAGGGCCGCAGTCACCAGGAAGGCCAGGTTGAGGATGCGCACGAAGAGTTCCCAACTGGCCGGGTGGCCGCGTTTTTCCATGTAGTCCGAGAGTACCGGGATGAGCGCCACGCCCAGCGCACCGCCGGAAATGAGCGCCGAGAGCAGGTCAGGGATATTGTTGGCCGCGTTGAATACATCCTGCTGGTAGCTTAAGCCGAACAAATTGTTGACCAGGATCTGGCGGCCGAAGGCCAGGATCTTATCTACGCCGAAGAAGAAGGCGATGATCAGCGCCGAGCGGGCGAAATGGGAGAGGCGGGGGGTTTTCAGAAGGGATGCGATGGCGGATTTTATCACGCGGTTTTTTCTCTGAGTCACAGGGTAAGGCAGCGCGCCGCTCGGTTTTCCTGATTGACAAGCGAACAGGCTTGCTATAAACTACTTCCCGTCGGTTCGCCTCGCTCTTTGAGGCGGTTGCGTCTGGCCCTCTTACCCCCAATTCAGTTCCCTATCTTTGGTAGCGGAGAAATTGTCGCTTTTTAAGCGATGTATCGTTGTGCCTTTGGCGCAGGAGTTAAGATTTGGCAACGCAATCCGGTTCAGAATTCATAGATCTAAAACACGTGGCCAGCGAGAAGCGCTGGAAGGGCCTTTGGCGCCTGCTGCAAGGCCAGCGCCTGGCCTACGCCTTCTCCGCCCTCGGCCTGGGCGTCACCGCCCTGTGCCGCTCCGGCGTTTACCTGTTGCTCGGCTTCTTCATCGACGACGTGCTGGGCACGCCGGATTTCGGCCAACGCGTGCCATTGGTGGCGCTGGCCTTCGTGGGACTGGCCGTCGTTCAGGGTGTCTTCACCTTCCTGGCCGGTTCTCTGGCCGGTCGCACCGGCGAGACCGTGGCGCGCCGCCTGCGCAATTACCTCTACGACCACATCCAGCGGCTGAGTTTCAACTACCACGACCGCACCAAGACCGGCGAGCTGATCCAGAAGGTCACCTCGGACGTGGATGCGGTGCGGCGCTTCATCTCTCAGGAGGCGGTGGAATTCGGCCGCATCCTCATGCTCTTCCTGGCCAATTTCGGGGTGCTCTTGTTCCTGAACGCCCGGCTGGCCTGGCTCTCGATCATCTGCGTGCCTTTTACCGTGGGGATGTCCTACTGGTTCTTCGGGCGCATATCAAAAGCCTACGATGAGTTTCAGAACCAGGATGGCGTAGTTCAATCCATCCTCCAGGAGAACCTGGCCGGGGTGCGCGTAGTGAAGGCTTTTGCCCGCCAGGATTACGAACGCAACAAGTTCGAGAAAGAGAACTGGGAGAAATATGTGCGCGGCCGGCGCCTACTGCTGTGGCATTCCATGTTCTGGCCGCTTTCCGACATCATTACCAGCGCACAGTTGCTGTTTGGTTACTACCTGGGGGCCGTGATGACCATCAACGGGGAGATCACCGTCGGGTCCTACCTGGCTTACGTGACCATCCTGGTGTGGCTGATCTGGCCCATTCGCAACCTGGGTCGCGTCGTCGTCCAAATGTCGCAGGGCCTGGTGTCATTCGGCCGCGTAGCGGGCATCATCAAGGAAACCCGCGAGCCTCTGGATGAAGGCGATTATGTGCCTGCCGGCAAGCTGCGCGGCGAAGTGGTCTTCGAGAATGTGACCTTCGAGTACGAGTCCGGGCAGCCGGTGTTACACGAGGTCAGTTTCCGCTGCGAAGCGGGGCAGACCGTGGCCTTGCTGGGTTCGACAGGCTCCGGCAAGACCAGTTTGGTGAGTCTGCTGCCGCGTTTCTACGATTACACCGGCGGCCGCATTTTGCTAGATGGCGTCGAGCTGAAGCGTTACCCGCGCAAATACCTGCGCTCCCAGATCGGCATCGTGCTGCAAGAGCCTTTTCTGTTCTCCCGCACACTAAGGGAGAACATCCGCTACAGCGTGGATGGCAGCGTGGGTGATAACGAAGTGGAGGCGGCAGCGCAAGCGGCAGCCGTTCATGATGTGATCCGCGAGTTCCCTGGCCAGTACGACACCCTGGTCGGTGAGAAAGGTGTCACGCTCTCCGGCGGCCAGAAGCAGCGCGTTACCCTGGCGCGCACGCTGCTCAAGGATCCCAGCATCCTGATCCTGGATGACGCCACCTCCTCGGTGGACACAGAGACGGAGGCTTCCATCCGCAGCGCGTTAAAGCGCCAGATGAAGGATCGCACCACCTTCCTCATCGCTCACCGCATCCAAAGCGTAATGCTGGCCGATCTGATCTTGGTGTTCGACAAGGGCCGCGTGGTGCAGCAAGGCACCCATGCCGAACTGGTATCGCAGGAAGGCATTTACCGTCAGGTCTTCGAGATCCAGACCATGATTGAAGAAGAAGTGCAGCGCGAGGTTTCCTCGGCTGCCGCGAACTAAGGAACGCCATGGAAGACTTTACCGAATTTCAGGAAGAAGAATTTTCAACGGCTTTCAATGGCCGCACCATCCTGCGCATCTTGGCGCAGCTGAAACCGCATTGGCGCTGGGTGGCCGGCTTTTTGATCATGATCAGTCTGGTCTCCTGGCTGGATTCATACTTCACCTTCCTAAACAAGGAGATCATCGACCGCGGCGTGGCTGCCCGCGATGTGGACGTGATCGTGAGCCTTGTCGTGCAATACGGCGCCTTGGCGTTGCTTCAAGCCGGCGGTGTGTTCGCCTTCATCTACCTGACCGGCGTGCTGGGCGAGCGCGTGCGCTACGACCTGCGCAAGAAGATGTTCGGCCACCTGCAGGACTTGTCCTTGTCCTACTACAACCGCACGCCGGTGGGCTGGATCATCTCGCGGGTCACCTCCGATTCTGACCGGGTGGCCGAGCTGGTGACCTGGGGCATGCTGGATACCACCTGGGGCATCATGAACATCATCACGGCTACCTTCTTCATGGTGCTGATCAACTGGCAGCTGGCGATTTTGGTGGGCTTGTCCATCCCTTTGCTTGTGGTGGTTGCCTCCTGGTTTCAAAAGAAGATCATCAAGGAATATCGCCAGGTGCGCAAGATCAACTCCAAGATCACCGGCGCCTACAACGAGAACATTACTGGCGTGCGCGTGGTGAAGTCGCTGGGCCGCGAGGAAGCCAACCTGCGCGAATTTGGCGGGCTGACCGGCGAAATGTATCGCGCCGGTTACCGCGCCGCCTGGCTCTCGGCTTTGTTCCTGCCTGTGGTGCAGCTCATCACCTCGTTCGCCTTGGGCGCCATCATCTGGTTCGGCGGCCTGCAGGCCCAGGCTGGCGGCATGACCATCGGCGGCATCTCCGCTTTCGTCTCCTACATCACCTTCATGATGTTCCCTATCCAGGAAATGGCGCGGGTGTACGCCGAGCTGCAACACGCCATCGCCTCCGCCGAGCGCATCTTCTCCATGATCGACGCCGTGCCCACGGTGGTGGATACCGAAGGCGCTCGAGATCCTGGCACGCTGCAGGGAGATATCCTCTTCGAGGATGTTTCTTTTGCCTATGACGATGCCCCCGATGAGGCCATTCTGGAAGGGTTCAACCTGCAGATCCAGCGCGGCGAGAACATCGCTCTGGTCGGTCCTACGGGGGGCGGCAAGAGCACCATCGTGAATCTCTTGTGCCGCTTCTTCGAACCGACCCGCGGTCGCGTCTTGATCGGCGGCGCGGATTACAAGGAGTACACCCTGCACGCTATCCAGTCGCGCATCGGCGTGGTGCTGCAAACGCCGCACCTGTTTTCCGGCTCGGTGCGTGAGAATATCCGTTACGGGCGGCTGGAAGCCAGCAATGACGAGATTGAGGCCGCGGCCAAGCTGGCCGGCGCGCACGACTTCATCGTGGATCTGGACAAAGGCTATGAGGCCGACGTAGGCGAGGGCGGCAACCTGCTTTCCGTGGGCCAGAAGCAGCTTATCAGCCTGGCCCGCGCCGTGCTGGCCAATCCGGAAATCTTCGTGATGGACGAAGCCACCAGTTCAGTGGATACGCTCACTGAGTCCCTGATCCAGCGCGGCATGGAAACCATGATGCAGGGGCGCACCAGTTTCATCATCGCCCACCGCTTGTCGACCATCAAGCGCGCCGATCGCATCATCGTCATTGAGCAAGGCAAGATCACCGAATCCGGCTCGCACGCTGAATTGTTGCGCAAGGGCGGCCACTACTACAATCTCTACACGCAGCAGTTCCGCGACGAACTGACCCGCGAACAGGATCCGTTCCTGGCGGGCCGCGCAGTAGCCGAAGCTTAACGTAGGGGCGCAGCATGCTGCGATGGAATCAAAACGTCAGATGATTTTTACAATTGCCATCGATTTACTGAATTAGCCTCTATTGTGAGGGTAAGTCCGCATTGCGGTGCAATAGATGCAACGCGTCAAATAGAAATCAATCTTTCGTTAGTTTTTTAGCGAAACAAAAAGTAGATAATTCCCCAATTTACTTAGGTAGCGTCAGACATTTAGTGCAACGAATGGAGATAATACCATTCGATGCAAA
>JBBDXR010000036.1:0-68637 GCA_040902205.1 Anaerolineales bacterium
GGCAAAGCCGAGTAGAAACTCCAAGGGCTGGCGCTTTTTGCCAGCCACGGCCCCGCGTTGGCGAGGGAGGTTTAGGGGAGTTTTGTGCTCGGCAAAGCCGAGTAGAAACTCCAAGGGCTGGCGCTTTTTGCCAGCCACGGCCCCGTAGCTCAATGGTAGAGCAGTTGACTCTTAATCAATTGGTTGAGGGTTCGAGTCCCCCCGGGGTCATGACCAAAAAATCCCATCGATTTGGGATTTTTTGTTTTAACCGAGCTGGGCCGTTGACTCCAACACTGAAAATGGGGGGCGTGGCAGGCATATGTTGTCGAAATGACATTTCACGCAAAGACAGGGCATCGGAGAAAGAGAACTAATTGGAACATAAGTGCTACTCAATCCAATCCGGAGCGTCAAGCACTTCTGGACAGATCTGAGAGGATTGGCGGACAAACTGTGCGGAAATAGGGAGGTTCGACCCTTTGATTAGGATTTCACACTGGTTATCGTCAGGGCAATGAGCCACAGAAGAATAATTGCTTTCGGCGCTCCAGCTCTACTTTTCCTTTCAGTATTACTGGCTGGCTGTGCCCAACAATCCGGAATCCCTCAAGCCGGGTTCATTGACCTCAATGTGCTACAGCCGCTTCCCAGCCCAACCGGCGAGGAGGTCCGACCCCTAAGGATCGCTATCGCAGCCGTCATATCGCCTCAGGGCACGGCCGAAAGCTATGCCCCCTTGGTGGATTATTTAGGCGAACGACTGAACCGCCCAATCGAGATACTGCAGCGTCGCACGTATGCCGAAATCAATGAACTATTGCGAAATGGAGAGGTAGACCTGGCGTTCGTTTGCACCAGTTCGTATCTTCTGGGCAGGCGAGAATTCGGCCTCGAACTGCTCGTCGCCCCCCAAGTGAACGGAGAAACCACTTACCGCGCCAAGCTGATTGTGCCCGTTGACGGTGAGGCCGAGAGCATGGACGATTTGCGAGGAAAGGTATTCGCCTTTACCGATCCCAATTCGTTCACTGGCCGCATTTACCCAATCTTCCTGCTGCAGCAAAATGGGGAGACGGCTGAGACATTTTTTGGGCGTACCTTCTTTACTTACAGCCACGACGATGCCATCTATGCCGTGGCAAGCGGGATTGCGGATGGCGCCTCAGTGGATAGCCTGATACTGGACTATGTGCTTGAGCGCGATCCTGATCTAGCAGGCCGCCTGCGAATCATCCATACCTCGCCCCCGTTCGGGATCCCTCCTGTGGTGGTCAGCCCAGGCATAAGCCCGCAGTTGCGCGCTGAACTGAAAGCATTGTTGCTCGTTATGCACGAAACGCCCGAGGGACTGGCGGCGCTAAAGGATTTGGGCGTCGACCGTTTTGTCCAAGTGTCTTACGAGGATTATCGCTCGGCGGAAGAAATTGAGATTCAGGTGACTTCAAGCGAAATCGATCCATGAAGACTGAAATATTGCGCAAACTGATGGCGCGATTTTGGGAATTGGCAGGCGGGGTCAATGTCCGCATCAAAATCATGGGTATCGTTTTAGGCGGTACGATTTTGCTCAGCCTGAGTCTTATGTATCAGGTGCATCACGCGCTGACGGCCATCATGGAGAAGGATCTAGTTTCCCAGGGCATCTCTATTGGACGCGATCTAGCCGTGCGCTCGACCGACCTAATCTTGCTTAATGATCCGTATGCCCTCAATCGGTTGCTCCTGGAGACGCAGAGAAATAATTCAGACATACGGTACGCTTTTGTGATCGATCTGTATGGAAACGTCGCCGCTCATACCTTTGGGGCCGGTTTTCCGGTCGGGTTGATCGATGTAAACGAAGCGGACCCTCAGAGCTATCAAAATACCGTGCAGTTGCAGACCCAGGACGGCCGCGTGTGGGATATTGCGGTGCCAATTTTTGAGGGCCGGGCAGGCAGCGTACGAGTGGGCATTTCCGACCAGCGCATCCAGCGGGCGTTATTTGACATGACTTCGCAAGTGCTGCTGACCACCGTTGTCGTTCTTGGATTAAGCCTACTGGCTGCCACCTTCCTGACCTTCATCCTGACCCGGCCCATACTTGATCTGGTTGAAGCCGCCCGCTCCATCGGCCAAGGGGATTTCTCGCGCCGCGTGCGGCGCTGGGCCAACGACGAGATTGGCGATCTGGCTGACGCCTTCAACCAGATGTCAGCCGGGCTGGAGCGAGCGAATGAAGGCCGCCTCGAGCGTGAATTACTGCGACGGCAGTTGTTCGAGCGCGTGCTTACGGCTCAGGAAGAGGAACGCCGCCGCATTGCTCGAGAGCTGCACGACAGCACCTCTCAAAGTTTGACATCTTTAATGGTAGGCCTGCGAACTTTGGAAAGCGACTGTGATAGCCCACAGGTTCTGCAGCATTCAAGGCAATTACGCCAAGTTGCCGCCCAGGTATTAGAGGACGTGCATAACCTGGCCCTTCAACTTCGTCCCGCTGTTCTGGACGACCTTGGGCTTTCGGCCGCGCTGGAACGTTTGGCGAAGGAATGGCAATCGCGCCACTCCGTTCAAACTAGCGTCATCGTCCAGCTGGGCAGTGAGCGTTTGCCTGAGCAACTCGAGACCACCTTGTACCGCAGCATCCAGGAAGCCTTGACTAATGTGGCGCGGCACGCAGCGGCCAGATCGGCCAGTGTGTTGGTGGAACGCCGACAGACGGACATCGTGGCGATCATCGAAGACGATGGCCAAGGCTTCGATTCGGAACAGGTTCAACGCGACGGGCATCTGGGGTTGTTGGGGATTCGCGAGCGCGCCGAATTACTGGGCGGCAACCTAACCATCGAGAGCAGCCCAGGCCATGGCACCAGCCTTTACATACAGCTGCCTCTGGTCGATCAGACGATTCGGGAATCGATGATTCAGGAATCAAACATAAGCCATTGAGCCCGATTACGAAAGTCCTCCTGGTAGACGATCACGCTGTCTTGCGCGCCGGCCTGGGCCTGCTATTAAGCAGCCAGCCTGATCTACTGGTAGTCGGTGAGGCGGGCAGCGGAATCGAAGCCCTGGAGCTTGCGGCAGTACAGCAGCCGGACCTTATCCTGCTCGACTTGAGCATGCCGGGCTTGGGAGGGATTGAGGCATTGCCCGCCCTCCGCCGCCGGGCCCCCCAGGCTCGTATCCTAATCCTGACCATGCACGACGATCCACAATACTTGCATCAAGTGCTAAAAAACGGCGCGGCCGGATATGTGCTCAAAAAAGCGGCTGACGTAGAACTGCTTTCAGCAATCCGTGCTGTGCTGCGCGGCGAGGTATATGTCCACCCTTCCATGACGCGCGGGCTTTTGGAGGACATGCTCCCAGAGGTCGAGAGCAGTGATGAACTTCAACAATGGAACTCCTTGAGCAAACGGGAGCAGGAAGTACTGCGCCAGGTTGCCTATGGGTATACAAGTAACCAAGTAGCCATTGAACTCAATTTAAGCCCTAAAACGGTCGAAACGTACCGTGCCCGGGGAATGGAGAAACTAGGACTGGTCGATAGAGCCTCCCTGGTGCGCTTTGCGCTTCGCAACGGCCTGATTACAGCCGGGCAATAATGTCAGGTATTTCCCTACAGATTCCCCCAAGAATTCATACTTTTCCTGCTACTTCCTCGAGGCCTCCAGCGCTTTAATGATTATGGTCATATTTCAGGCTGACCTGTTGCGAATTCATGACTGAGCTTGGTTCCATAGGCCATTCACGCACTTCCGAACATCACTCATAAGGAAGGCTCCAATGAAAGAAATATCAAGACGAGATTTCCTGAAGATTTCTGGGGCAGCAGTATCCCTATTAGGGGCATGGGAACACGCGCCTGAACAAGCCCTGGCGGCCGTGAATACCTCCGTAAAGGCTATTCCCCAAGCGTTCGATGTTTCCCCGGAAGACGATCAGATATTGCGGATGCAAAGTGATTTGCGCAGGGCGCTGCAAAAACCCGTTGAAGAACGCCGTTGGGTCATGGTCATTGACCTGAGAAAATGCGTGGGATGCCACGCGTGCACCATCGCCTGCGTCGCCGAGAACAAGCTGCCGCCAGGTGTCGTCTACCGCCCGGTTATGGTCGAGGAACTTGGCACGTATCCCAACGTGGCAGTTAAATTTCTGCCGCGGCCATGCATGCAGTGCGATGAACCGCCCTGCGTTCCGGTCTGCCCGGTGAATGCGACTTATAAGGACAAGAACGGAGTAGTGGTTATCGATTACGACCAGTGCATCGGTTGCAGATATTGTGTAACGGCCTGCCCTTATGGCGCGCGCACATTCGATTTCGGCGTCTTGTATACCGATGAAACCGCGGAGTTTGACGGCATCATTTTCGGCAAGCCCTCCGCGAGTGCCTATGAACGTTCCGCCAGCTACGAGTATGGCGACGCGCGCCAGCGCAACGACCACACCAGTTCTCCCATCGGCAATGTGCGGAAATGTCACTTTTGCCTGCACCGGCTCGAAGAAGGCATGCTGCCGGCCTGCACAACCACCTGCATAGGGCGCGCCACCTATTTTGGGGATGCAAATGACCAGAATTCTTTGGTTGCCGATCTGATCGCCAGCCCCAATGTGATGCGCCTTAAAGAAGAGCTGGGCACCCAACCTCGCGTTTATTACCTAACCTAAGGAGCCTGCAGTGAATATTAAACGCTTCTTCTACGGCTTGGCAGGCTTCGCTCTGCTGATCGGCTTATGGGGGATTTACGACAGACTCGTCTACGGTCATGTCAACACGAACTACGGATCCTACGTTGTTTGGGGTCTGTGGGTGGCGATGTATCTGTTCTTTGCCGGGGTGGCCGCAGGCTCTTTCATGATTTCGACTCTGGATCTGCTATTTCGCATCCCGATTTTCAAAGGGACCGGGCGGATCGCCTTATGGACCGGGCTAGTCAGCCTGGCAGCCGGCCTGACATCCATCGCGCTGGATTTGGGCCACATAGAACGCATCTGGAAGGTCTTTATCGAAGGGAACCCATCCTCTGTTATGTTTCAGATGGTGTGGGGGTACACCATCTTCGGTTTATTGATGTTGGTTTGTCTATACCTTGCCATCCGCCAGCCGGAAAGCCGCCTGCTAAGAATCCTCATGGGGTTCGGACTGGGGCTGTCGCTCTTCGTTTCCGGGGCCGTGGGAGCCTTATTGGGCGTGCAAGCGGCCCGGCCATTCTGGCACGTCGGTCTTTTCCCGGTCCAGTTTCCTGTCTTTTCGTTGGCCTCTGGCGCCGCCGCGATGCTGCCTGTCTTGGCATTCTTTGGTCCGAAACAGGATCCGAACCGCAGGTCGCAGTTCTGGGTCCTGGGCATCCTGAGTGCGGCGTTGGTCCTGGTGAAGCTCTATTTTATGTGGGCTGACTATTCTGTGAGCATTTATGGGAACGTACCGCAAAACGTGGATGCCGTACAAGAGGTGTTGTTTGGCACCTATTGGTGGGCGTTCTGGATCTTGCAACTGCTGATCGGATCGTTTATTCCACTGGCGGTGCTAATGCAAAAAAGACTGGTTGAGAAAACCATGCTCATCGGCTGGATGGGTGTGTGTCTTCTGATTGGCTATGCCGTGGCACGCGGTCTGATCATCTTCCCCGCGTTGAGCGTACCGGAAATCGACAGCTTGGCCAACGCATTTGGTGGCCCCCACTTGTCTTTTGATTACTTCCCCAGTCTCGTTGAATGGGCGGTGACCATTGGCACGATCGGCATGGCGACCATAGGCGTGTTGCTGGGTGGGGATTTTCTACCGCTTTACGAGCAGCGCCGTGTAAAGGGCAAGGCTTGATATGACTGGAAAACAGAACCTCAAGGTTACGGAGAAGCGGCCTACTATGAAAACAAACGGAACGACAGTCCAACCGGAGCATTGCGAGATTAGCCGCCGCGATTTTCTAAAGATGGCTGGAACGGCGGGGGGCGTTGCCCTGCTGGGGTCGATCCCCTTTGTCCGGCAGGTGTTGGCACACGGCGGTGAAGAATACAGCTATCTGCTTTCACTGCCGGAGAACCAAATATACACGGCATGCCTGCAATGCAATACCGGTTGCCCGATCAAAGTAAAGCTGGTGGACGGTGTTGCAGCCAAGATCGATGGCAATCCCTACTCCCCGTGGACGATGATGCCCCATATCGACTACAGCACGCCTATTGCGGCGGCCGCAACTATCGAAGGCGCCATCTGCCCAAAGGGTCAGGCGGGCCTGCAAACCGTTTACGATCCCTATCGGATCGTCAGCGTCCTGAAGCGCAAGCCGGGCTCGGCACGCGGGGCCGGACAATGGATCACGGTTCCTTTCGACCAGGCGATCCAGGAAATTGCCAATGGCGGAGACCTGTTCGGCGAAGGGCCGGTTCCAGGGCTCAAGGAATCCTACATGCTCACAGACCCGGCTCTGGCCAAAGAGATGGCGGCCGCGGTGAAGAAGATCGTAGACGAATCGGATGCCGGCAAAAAACTTAATCTTGTCACAGAGTTCAAACGGACATTCTCTGCCCACCTCGAAACGCTCATTGACCCCGATCACCCCGACCTGGGCCCAAAGAACAACCAGGTCGCCTTCGTTTGGGGCCGACTGAAGGATGGCCGAAGCCATCTGATCAAACGCTGGATCAACTCCGGCTTCGGGTCGACTAACGCCCACGGGCACACGACCGTGTGCCAGGGGAGTCTCTATTTCACCGGCAAGGCGATGTCGGAGAAGTACATCGACGGGAAATGGTCGGGCGGAGATAAATTCTATTGGCAAGGGGATGTGCAGAACAGCGAGTTCGTGATTTTTGTGGGCGCCTCGCCTTTTGAAGGGAATTACGGGCCGCCTTACCGCGCGCGAGGAATTAGCAACAATCAAGTCGACCATGGAATGAAGATGGTCGTTGTTGATCCGCGGTTCTCCAAGACCGCGGCCAAAGCCTGGAAATGGCTGCCGATCAAACCTGGTACCGAGGCAGCTCTCGCTCTGGGGTTGATGCGTTGGATCTTTGATAACGAACGCTATGATGCCGGCTATCTTGCTTCGGCCAACAAAGCCGCTGCCGTAGCGCAGGGGGAGCCCACCTGGACCGAGGCAAGTTGGCTGGTGAAACTAGATGAGAGTGGAAAGCCTGGCAAGTTCTTGCGTGCCAGCGAGATCGGCTTGAGCGAGAAGGAAGCCCGGCCGTTGTCTACCGATGCCGAGAAGACGTATGAATTTGATTATTTCGTGGCCCTGGTAGATGGCTTGCCTGTGCCGGTTGATCCCTATGCCGAAGACCCGGCGTTGGCAGTCCACGGCGATCTATTTGTGGATAAGGTCAGATTGGGAGATTTCACCGTCAAGTCGGGCCTGCAGATCATTGCAGATTCCGCCGGCGAACACAGCCTTGAAGAGTGGGCCGATATCTGCGGTCTGAACCCCAATGATCTCGCGGAAGTTGCCCGGGAATTCACCAGCCATGGAAAGAAGGCGGTAGCGGACATCCATAGGGGCGTCAGCCAGCACACGAATGGCTTCTACAACGTGCTCTCCTGGTACACGCTGAATGCATTGATCGGCAACCATGACTGGAAGGGCGGCCTAAGCAAGCTCAGTGCGTACAAGGCGGACGGGAGCAAGAAGGGCCAGCCTTTCAACATCGCCAAGGCGAATGGAGCCCAGTCTCCGTTCGGCAGCAGCCTGATCCGCCATGGGGAAAAATACGACAAAAGCACGCTGTTCCTGCGGGACGGTTACCCTGCTAAACGAAATTGGTATCCGCTTTCCAGCGACATCTACCAGGAAATCGTGCCTTCCATCGGGGATGCATACCCGTATCCCATCAAGGCCATGTTCCTTTACATGGGCTCGCCTGCCTATTCGCTGCCTGCGGGCAATACCAATATTCCCATTCTCAGCGATCCCAAGAAGCTGCCTTTGCTCGTCGTCATCGACCCCTTTATCGGGGAAACGAGCATGTATGCAGATTACATATTCCCCGACACAATGTTCCTGGAGCGTTGGGAGTTCGGGGGCAGCCATCCCAGCATTCCCTTCAAGGTTCAACCCGTGCGCAACCCTGCTATCGCGCCTCTGGTTCCAGAGGTCTCGGTCTACGGTCAAAATACGCCTGTATCGCTGGAAGCAGTTTTACTCGGGCTTGCTGAAGCGTTGGACTTGAAGGGGTTTGGCCCCGGTGGTTTCGGGGACTACGGTGATCTCTCGCACCCCGACGATCTATACATCAGGATGGTGGCAGATCTAGCCTTCGGGGAAAAAGAGGATGGATCAGACGCTGTGGCGGATGCGGACGAAGACGAGATGCGCATCTTTGTTGAAGGACGGCGTAATCTTCCAAAGGCCGTGTTCGATGTTGAGCGCTGGCAGCGCCTTGCCGGCAGCCTGTGGCCAAAAGTTGTGACTGTTCTCAATCGCGGAGGCCGCTTCGAGGCTTTTGAAAAGGGTTACTCGGGCGAAAAACTTGGCCATCCTTACGGCACCTTGTTCAACATCTATCAGGAGAAAACATACGATACCAAGAGCGCCATGACCGGTGAGCATTTGACCGGCTATGCCAAATACTTTCCCGCCCCGTATTCCGTCACTGGTGAGTTCCAGGATGACGAGAAGGATGGCTTTGACCTGCGGCTGATCACGTACCGCGAGATCACACAAACCAAGAGCCGCACGGCATCCAACTATTGGCTGCTGGCCGTGCAGCCCGAAAACTTTGTGTTAATAAATGCTGCCGACGCATCGGCCCGCGACCTCACGGACGGAGAAAGCGTCAGGATCATCTCTCCCACGAACACTGAAGGCGTTTGGGACCTGGGCAATGGAAATCGGATACCCATTGTCGGCAAGGTCAGAACCACGCAAGGCATCCGGCCGGGCGTGATCGGCTTCAGCCTGGGCTTTGGACACTGGGCATACGGTGGCGTGGACGTGGTGATCGACAGCGTCAAGGTTCCAGGCGATCACCGTCGGGTTAAAGGCATTCACGCAAATGCCGCCATGCGAGTCGACCCTTACCTCGGAAACACCTGCCTGGTTGACCCCGTAGGCGGAAGCGCCGTCTTCTACGATACTCAAGTAAAAGTAGTTAAAGCCTAATGCGGGCGTGGGAGTTTGCGAGGAGTATGTGATGGCTGACTTGCCGAAACCATTCCGCAAGTTCCAAGCGGATTTCCCTGAGGTGAGCCAAGCTTACGAAGCGCTGGGCAAGGCGGCCAGCGAAAGCGGTCCCCTGGAAGCAAGGATCCGTGAGCTGATCAAGCTGGGAATGGCCGCTTCCAGAGGTTCCGAAAGCGCAGTTCACTCCCACACATTTCGCGCCCTGGAATCTGGTGCTTCAATCGCGGAGATCGAACAGGCCATTCTGCTGGGTATCACTACCATGGGCTTTCCCACCATGATGGCCGCTTTGACCTGGGCGAGAGACGCAATAGAAAATAGCAAGGATACGAGGTGATGACGAGCGAGGAGTTGTTTCGAAGCCTGGAGGTCGAACTGACCGCGTCGCTCGATGCGATTCTCAGCCGACCGGGGAGCGCGAACCAACTGCGAAATCAGCGGGGAAGAGATCCTGAATGACATGGAGGGTGCCGCGCCACTGATTTCCTTCCACGGATGAGGGTGCGCTATGTTGGGGAAGATGAACTGAATAAGTTCGATTATTCGCGGCTAAGCTTCTGCAATCTCAATACGTCTGAGGAATTTGCCAACGCTGAAAAGTGGGCAAAGGATCCTGCAGATCGTATATCCCAGCAGAGATGCAGATAGGTGCAACCTGCGCAGAAGCCATGTGACCTGTAGGCTCTATTGACGCCACTCTGGTTGAGCCTGCCCTGACCCTGAACCCTCTTTTCCCATTCACCTATCACCATTCACCGGTTTTCGAGGCCAAAGCTGGTATCCTCTCGTTATCTGCAGCGAGGTGCCCATGCGAAAGACCCTTTCTATCCTTCCCTTGATTGCCGTCCTCTTGGCCGCTTGCAGCCCGGCGGCGAGCGTCCCCACGCAAGCCCCCGAAGCCACGCCACCCGAGATCACCGTTCTCGTCCTCGCCTTCGGCGACCGACTGAAGAATGTGGCGCTGCTGGCGCCCGATGCCGCCCAACAGATCGAGGACCAGTACGCCGAATTCGTCACCCCCGACCTGCTGGCCGCCTGGCAGGCCGACCCCTTGCAGGCGCCCGGCCGCCTCACCTCCAGCCCTTGGCCCGACGAGATTCGTATATACGCCATCGAACCCATAACCGACCAGCAATATCGCGTGGTCGGCGCCGTTGTGGAAGTTACCAGCGCCGAAGCCGACATGCTGCCGGGCTATGGCATCGAGTTGACCGTATCCTTTTTGGATGGCAAATGGTTGATCTCGGCTTACGTGTCTCAGTTGGAACAGTAAGGCTTCTCCACGATTCACTCTAAGCGAAGAGGTCCGGGTGCCATCGTTGCTCAAAAGTCGAGAATGGTCGTCTGGTTTAGAATGCCTTCTTAGTTTGTTTCCCGAAGGGTGCTAATTGCATGGTCATGACGCGAAGTTTGGGCCGCTCCGGCATACAGGTCTCCGCCCTCGGCGTGGGCTGTTGGGCCATGGGCGGCGCGGAGTGGGGCGGCGGCGCCGACGATGCCGAATCCATCCGCGCCATCCGCTTTGCCCTCGACCTTGGCATTAATTTCTTCGACACTGCCGACGTATACGGTGACGGCCATAGCGAGCGCGTGCTCGCCCAGGCGCTGAGTGGCCGCCGGCACCAGGCGATCATCGCCACGAAATTCGGTCATTTTAGGGATGCGCTCACCGGCAGCCCAACCCGCGGCGACCCACAGAGCATTGTGCGCGCCTGCGAGTCTTCCCTGCAGCGCTTGAATACCGACCACATCGACCTTTATCAATTCCATGTGAATGAGTTCGATCCCGAAAAAGCGGAGCCGGTCCGCCAGGCCCTCGAACGGCTGGTCGCTGCGGGCAAGATCCGCGCTTACGGTTGGAGCACCGATTTTCCGGCAAGCGCCCGCGTTTTTGCCCAGGGGCAGCATTGCACCGCCATTCAGGTGGAGCTCAACGTTATCGATGACGCCGCCGACATCTTGGCAGTCTGCGACGAGTTCAACCTGGCCGCCATCAACCGCGGGCCGCTGGCCATGGGCTTGCTCACCGGCAAATTCAAACCGGGCGACCGCCTGAAAACAGATGACGTGCGCGGTCCTAAAGCCCCGGGCTGGATGAAATATTTCAAAGCCGGCAGGCCCAACCCGCTCTGGCTGGACAAGGTCGAAGCGATCCGCGATGTGCTCACCAGTGACGCGCGGACTGTGGCGCAAGGCGCCATCGCCTGGCTCTGGGCGCGCAGCCCCCGGAATATCCCCATCCCTGGTTTCCGCACCGTCAAGCAGGTGGCAGAGAATTGCGGCGGTCTCCAATTTGGGCCGTTGACCGCCGCGCAAATGGCCCAGCTCGATCAGATCCTGGAGCGGGACCGGCTGCTTGCTTAGTGCTTTATGACCTCATTCGCCGCATTGGACACCAAGACATCTGGACTTCCAGGCCAGGCTGTGGCGGAAACATCGTCCGCCGATCTGGAAACCGCGCTGCTTACCTTGCAAGCCAACAAACAGCGCTGGGCTCGCCTTCCTATTTCCGAGCGTATTCGCACCCTTGACCAAGCCCACGCCGACCTTCCCGCCGTCGAGTCTCGCTGGGTGGCGGTCGGCATGGCCGCCAAAGGGTCCCGGGCTGCCACCATGGCCGAGGGCGAAGAGTGGTTCGCCCTTAGCGTCATCTACCGTACACTGCGTTTCCTGCGCAAGACGCTGGTGGATATCGAGCGCCACGGCCAGCCGCGCTTACCCGGCAAACTATGCTGGAAAGCCGCAGGTCAGTTCCATGTCCATCTCATTCCCCAAAACTGGCACGACCGGCTGGCGCTGCTGGGCATCCGCGCTGAAGCCTGGGTCAACGATCCCTACAAAGGGGATCTGCCCGCCATGGCCACCTTCTATCGCCAGGCCCACCCCGATGGCAAAGTGGCCCTGGTACTGGGCGCCGGCAACGTATCTTCCCTGACCGCCGGCGATTTCCTGCACAAGCTTTTCGTCGAAGGCCAGGTTGTCCTCTTCAAGACCAATCCCGTTAACGCCTATCTGGGCGACCTGATCGCCGAAGGGTTCCGCTCCCTGGTCGAGCTTGGCTACCTGCAGGTCGTGCACGGCGGCGCTGAAATCGGCGCCCTCCTTGCCCATCATCCGCTGGTCGACGAGGTGCATCTCACCGGCTCCGATCGCACCTACGAGGCCGTCGTGTTCGGCCCCGGCGAAGAGGGCCGCCGGCGCAAACTCCAAAAGCAGCCTGCCCTGGGCAAGCGCCTCACCGCCGAACTCGGCAATGTTTCTCCGGTCATCGTCGTGCCCGGCTCCTGGAGCCCACGCGACATCAGCAAGCAGGCGGCTAAATACGCCACCGCGCTGACGGCCAACGCCGGCTTTAACTGCATCACACCGCGCGTGTTCATCCAAATGAAAGGCTGGAGCCAGCGTGAAGCCTTCAACCAGGCCGTCGCCGCCTACCTGGCGCGCGTCGAGCCTCGCCGCGCTTACTACCCGGGCGCCGATAGGACTCATGCTGACTTCATCCAACGACATCCTGACGCCCTGCTGCTCGGCGCGCCGCTCGAAGGTGGATTGCCGTGGACCTTCATTCCGCAGGTGGACGCCGGCGCTGGCGAGGACCTGTGTTTCCGCCGTGAACCTTTCCTCGGCTTATTCTCCGAGACCGCCCTCGACGCCGCTGGCGTGGTGGATTTCCTGGGCCAGGCCGTGGACTTTGCCAATCGTCAGTTGTGGGGCAACCTATGTGCTTCGATCGTGATCCACCCCAGATCCTTGCGCGACCCGCTGGTGGCCGCCGCGCTGGATAAAGCCATCGCCGATCTGCGTTACGGCTCCGTGGTGATCAACCATTGGGGCGCGTTGGCTTACTATCTGGCCCTGGCGCCTTGGGGCGCCTATCCCGGCAATGAGATGGGTGACATTCAGTCCGGCCTTGGCAAAGTCAACAACCCGCTCATGTTCGACGCGCCGGAGAAATCCGTGCTCTGGGCGCCGTTCATTTCCGTGCCCGATCCCTACGTGGCCACCGCCAAACGCAGCTACAAATACTACCGGCAGGACACGCGCTATCAGCACACGCCCAACACTCGCAACCTGCTGAAATTGCTTTGGGCTGCCGCCCGATCGTGAAAAACCCGGAGTCGAGGCTTTAGCCGGTGAATTACTTACCGGCTAAAGCCTCGACTCCGATTGCTGTTACTAATTACCAATTACCACTACCAATCATCGGCTCTAACTTTAATCAATCAACGCCTTCCCATTCGTCTGGATGACTTTGCTATAGAACTTAGCGCTCTCTTTCAGCACGCGCTTCTGCGTCGTATAGTCCACCCACACCAGGCCGAACCGCTTGCCGTAGCCAAAGCCCCATTCGAAGTTGTCCATCAGCGACCAGGCGAAGTAGCCTTTCAAGGGCACGCCCGCCGCCATGGCGCGTTGTGCCGATAGGATGTAATCGCGGAAGTAGGCGATGCGCCGCGCGTCCTGCACTTCCCCCTTCTTGCTCAATTGGTCCGGCACCGCCACGCCGTTCTCGGTGATGTAGTACTCGGGGTAGTGATAGATGGAGTGGACGCGCAGCATGATGTCGAACATGCCGGGCGGATAGATCTCCCAATCCATTTCGGATTTATCCTCCCCTACGTGAACCGAGCGAGGTTCGTTCTCACTTTCCGGGATGGCTGTGCTGCGTTCCACGGTGCGGAAGTAATGGTTGATCCCCAGGTAATCCAGCGGGGCCGCGAACAGATTTATGTCGCCTTCCCGCACATAGCCCGCGGGCCGGCCAAAGTGGGCAAGAAGGTCTTGCGGGTAGCCTCGGCCGTTCAGCGGGTCCAGCCACATCCGGTTTTGGATGCCGTCCCCCAACCAAGCGGCCTTGCGATCTGCCAGGCTGTTGGATGCCGGCACGTGTTGCTGCAAGTTGAGCACGATGCCCACCTTGCTCTTGGGCGCATTGGCGCGGATGACCGGAACGGCTTGTCCGTGCGCCAGCAGCAAGTGGTGTGTGGCTGCCAGCATCTCGTCCACATCCTCGTGCCCGGGCGCGTGCCGCCCGATCATATATCCCACGAACGCCGTGACCATCGGCTCGTTGAAAGTGGCCCAAGCCGCCACGCGGTCGCCCAGGACGCGGGTTACGGCATTCGCGTATTCGACGAAGGCCTCCGCCGTGGAACGCGCCGGCCAGCCGCCTTTATCCTGCAGGGTTTGTGGCAGGTCCCAGTGGTACAACGTGGCGAACGGCTGGATGCCGGCTTCCAGCAAGCCGTCCACCAGGCGGTCGTAGAAATCCAGGCCGGGCTCGTTGAGTCGCCCGCGCCCGATGGGGAAGATGCGCGGCCAGGCGATCGAGAAGCGATAGGCTTGCAGGCCGATCTGTTTCATGATCCCGATGTCTTCCTGCCAGCGATGATAATGGTCGCAGGCCTCGTCCCCCGTGTCCCCGTTGTCCACGTTGCCCGGCGTGTGCGAAAAGCGGTCCCAAATGGATTCGCCGCGCCCATCTTCGTTCCACGCGCCTTCGATCTGATAAGCGGCGGTGGCGGCTCCCCATACGAAATCGTTCGGGAAAAGCGCGTTGTTGTCAGACATGCTGGGCAGTATATCATTGCGTGCTCTAAGGAGAATGTGCCATTCTGAGCAGTCAAGGATTGCCAGTGGCAATCCTTGACGTCGCGAAGAATCACGAGATCGCCCCTTTTGAAACAACCTCACTAGATGGAGTTGCTGCTCGTTTCTCCCCCTGGTCTTTTTGCATGTCGTCTCTCTCCGCGTGGTCTCTGCGAGTAGAATTATCCAATGGTCAGGTCTAAATCAACGCAGGCACATAAAAAACTGGCCGCCGAACGCGGCCCAGTCTCCCTAGCGGTTGTCACCGTCAGCGACTCGCGCACGCCGGAGACCGACACCAACGGCCAATACCTGCGCGCAGAGATCGAGCGCCTGGGTCATCGCCTGGTCGCTTACCATGTGGTGAAGGACGACGCAGCGCAGATCGCCGGCCTCCTGGCCGACCTGTCGGCAGGGGAGGCACAAGTCCTTCTTTTCAACGGAGGTACCGGCATATCCCCGCGGGATACCACTTACGACGTCCTCGCCCGCGCCCTGGAGAAGCCCCTGCCGGGCTTCGGCGAGCTCTTCCGCATGTTGAGCTGGGAGCAAGTGGGCGCTGCCGCCATGCTCTCGCGCGCCACGGCCGGCGTGTATCGGGGCAAGGTGGTCATCTCTACCCCCGGCTCTCCCGCCGCGGTCAAGCTCGCCTGGGAAAAGCTCATCCTCCCCGAGCTCGCGCACCTCGCCTGGGAAGTCACACGTTAGCAGCATGGCCTTCTTCGCCCTGCTGAGCGCGGCGAAGCATCCATCTAGTACCGGCCCAGGGGTTCTTACTCGTCTTTTTCCTTTCACCCTCGTCCCTATCCTCTGTTTTCTGGTACAATCGCCCGCTGCTAAGGAGTATTTCGCATGTCAAGAAAATCCACCATATCCGGCAAGGGCCCAAGCTTCGGCAATAATGTGCCCTTCTCAAAGAAGAAGACCCGTCGCCGCTGGGATGTCAACCTGCACGATCGCAAGATCTGGGTGCCCGAGTTGAGCCGCTACGTGAGCCTGCGCGTCTCCACCCGGGACCTGCGCAGCATCGACAAACACGGGCTTGTCCCGTATTTGCGCAGTAACGGCAAGACGCTGAAGGATGTCGCCTAGCACCATGGGTCTGGCCGGACACGTTGCTTATAAGACCAAGCAGCAATCCGATTTGCTGGATAAATTGCGTGCCAACCCCCGCGTCGAATTGATCCGCGTGGCCGGCCCCGATTTGTGCAGTACGGCCCAGACAGTGCAAGGCGTGTACAGCAAACAAGATGTCCCGATGCTGCCGGTCGAAGGCTGCTCCCGCCCGGGCGGTTGCATCTGCGCTTATGAACCTGTATTGAAAGAAATCTACCCTTAGGAGTTTGCTTTGGCCTTTAGAGAACGTGACAACGAACGACGCCCCCGCTCAGGCGAGCGTCAAGAAGAGGGCGGCGAAGAACGCTCTCAAGGTGGCGGCCGCTATTTCCGCCGCCCCAAGATCGATCCGTTTGCTGCAGATAAGACCCTGAAGATCGATTACAAGGACGTCGAGCTGCTCAAGCGCTTCCTGACGCCCGAGGGCAAGATTCGCCCTCGGCGCCAGACCGGCGTCACTGCCGGCAACCAGCGCAAGCTGGCCCGCGCCATCAAGCGCGCCCGCCATCTAGCCCTGCTCGGCTACACCGACGAATCCGTTGAATAACAAACAATGCGGGCCACTGGCCCGCATTGTTTTTATACAGCCCGCAAGGGCTGTTTTTGTTACTGCTTGTCATTCCGAGCGGGTCGCTAACGAGCCATCTGATCGCCGATGGTGACCAGCGAGGAATCTCCACGATCAGGTGTTTCGAATAAACACGTTCTGCAAAATGTCTTTCCTCTATTCCATCAACTGCGCCAGCAGCGCCTTCTGGGCATGCAGGCGATTGTGCGCCTGCGGGAACAGCAGCGACTGCGGCCCGTCCGCCACTTCGTCGGTGATCTCCTGGCCGCGGTGCGCCGGCAAACAATGCAGCACCACAGCCGTTGGCTTCGCCTTCCGCAATAGTTCTATGTTCACCTGGTAGGGCGGGAAAACCGACTGCCGCTTCTTGGCTTCTTCCTCCTGGCCCATGCTGGTCCAGGTATCTGTGTAGATCACATCCGCGCCGTCCACGGCTTCGTTCGGGTTGCTGAGAAATTCCAGCTTGCTGCCGGTCTCTGCCACGATCTGGTTGGCGATATCCACAGCCACCGGGGTGATCTCGTAACCTGCAGGCGTCGCCGCAGTGAAATCTATGCCCAACTTGGCGCAAACGTGCATCAGCGACACGGCCACGTTGTTACCATCGCCCACGTAAACGACCTTCAATCCCTCCACCTTCCCGTGATAGTGTTCATGGATTGTCAGCGCATCGGCCAAAGCCTGGCAAGGATGGTTGTAATCGCTTAGGCCGTTGATCACCGGCTTCTCCGCCCACTTGGCCAGTTCCATCACATGCTCGTGGGCGAAGACGCGCGCCATAATGCCGTCCACGTAGCCATCCAGCACCCGCGCCACATCCGCGATCGATTCACGCTGCCCCAGCCCGATCTCCTGCGGCGCGATGTAAATCGCGTGGCCCCCCAGGTGCTGCATGCCCATCTCGAACGATATCCGCGTGCGCAGGCTGGGCTTCTGGAAAACCATGGCCAGGGCCTTGCCCTTCAAGATCGGCTTGTTGCCGCCTTTGAAGTGCTCGGCTTTCAGCTTGATGGCCAGGTCGATGAGGCCTTGGATTTCTTCGCTACTGTGGTCTGAAACCTCCAGAAAATTCTGCATGACGCCTCCGCTGCGCGGCAGTATATCACCGCCCTGCCCATTGCGAGGAGTGCGAATGGCAATAAGGACGACGTGGCAAACCCCAACACGGCAAACCGGCTCAGCCTCGACTCCGGCGCGGAGTCCAGGCTGAGCCGGTAAGGAGCGACGAGTATAATCATCGAAGCCCTTATCCCCGGAGGACGGATGCCCGAAAAGAAAATCCGCGTGCTGGTGGCCAAACCCGGCCTGGATGGCCACGACCGCGGCGCCAAGGTGATCGCCCGCGCCTTGCGCGATGCCGGCATGGAAGTCATCTATACCGGCCTGCGCCAGACCCCCGAAATGATCGCCGAAGCCGCCCTGCAAGAGGACGTGGACGCCGTGGGCCTCTCCATCCTCTCCGGGGCGCACATGGCCCTCGTCCCGCGCGTGATGGACCTGCTGCGCGGCAACGGCCAAACCAAAGTGCGCGTCTTTCTGGGCGGCATCATCCCCGATGAGGACGCCTCCAAGTTGCTTGAATTGGGCGTCGCCGGCATCTACGGGCCTGGCTCTCACACCCAAAAGATCATCGATGACATACGTAGCGCCGTGGGCCAAGCCAGGTAACCGCACATGGAGTTGAACCACTCCGTCCTTGAAGGTGACCGTTTAGCCCTGGCCCGCCTGCTCACCGAGATCGAGAACGATACCCCGGCCGGCCAGGTTGCCCTCAACGCCATTTTTAGCCGCACCGGCAAGGCTCACCTCATCGGCGTCACCGGCGCCCCCGGCACCGGCAAATCCTCCCTCGTCAACCAGCTAGCCCTCCATTATCGTAAGCCCCCGGCTGGCGAAGCCCGCCGCGTCGGCATCGTCGCCATCGACCCCAGCAGCCCCTTCACCGGCGGCGCCGTGCTCGGCGACCGCATCCGCATGCGCGAGCTCTCCGGCGACTCAGGCGTGTTCATCCGTTCCATGGCCACCCGCGGCTCGCTGGGCGGCTTGGCCGCCGCCACGGCCGGCGTGGTGCAGGCGCTGGATGCCGCCGGCTACGATCTCATCTTCATCGAGACCGTCGGCTCCGGGCAATCCGAAGTGGAGATCGCCAAGCTGGCGCACACCGTGCTCGTGGTGGATGCGCCGGGCATGGGCGACGACGTGCAGGCCATAAAGGCCGGCATCCTGGAGATCGCCGATATCCTGGTGCTCAACAAGGCCGACCGCCCCGGGGTGGAATCCGCCGAGCGTGCCTTGCTCGGCATGCTCAAGCTGGGCCACCCTACGAAGCGCATCGCCCACCATGGGCAGCTTGCTGAAGTGCAAACTGCGGACGCCGAACCGGCTGCGCCCGATGATTGGATTCCGCCCATCCGGCGAACAGTGGCTACCGAGGGCAAAGGCGTTGCCGAACTGGCCGAGGCCATTGCCGGCCACCGCCTGCACCTGGAGCGCAGCGGCGATTGGCAGCGCCGCGATCTGGCCCGCCTGCAGACCGAGGTCGAGGACCTGCTGCGCAGCCAGTTGATGGGGCGTTGGCAAGAAAAGGCCGACCAGCAGGTCTATAATTCGCTGCTGGACGAAATGTTGAACCGCAAGATCTCGCCGCGGCAGATGGCCACCGCGTTGCTGAACGGGAGAAAACCATGATCTACGGCAAGCGCATCCGTTTGCGCCACGCAGAACGTAGCGATATCCCTGTTTTTGTGAAATGGCTGAACGACCCGGAGGTGCGCGCCGGCATCTCGGCGTATTTGCCGATGTCGATGGCCGAGGAGGAAAAGTGGTTCGAGAAGAGCCTCGATCGGCCGCCTGAAGAAGGCATTTTTTGCATTGAGGTCAGGCAGACAAGCAAGTGGGCTTTCATTGGCAGCACCAGCTTCTTTAATTTCAATTGGCGGGCGCGCAAGGCCGAGATCGGCATTATGATTGGAGACAAATCGTTTTGGGACAAGGGTTACGGCACCGAAACCATGCTGTTGATGCTGCAGCACGGTTTCGAAACCTTGAACTTGCACAGGATCTATTTGAAGGTGTTTGCCACCAATCCCCGCGCCATTCGTGCTTACGAAAAAGTAGGCTTTCTACTCGAAGCCCGCTTGCGCGAGGGGAACTACGATGACGGCGTGTATAGCGACGACCTGATCATGGGCGTCCTGCAGCATGAATGGGATATAAAAACCAAGAGTGTGAGGCGACCCCGATGAGTCCCGCTAGCCCTAAGAAAAGCCTTTATGGCGATATCAAGTTGTTCGCCGGCACCGCCAGCCCGGAGCTGGCGGACAAGATCGCCAAGTACCTGGGCGTCGAGTTAAGCGGCCGCGACATCATCGAATTCCCCAACGAGAACCTGTTGATCAAGTTGCACGGCAGCGTGCGCGGCCAGGATGTCTACGTGATCCAGAGCACGGCCAGCCCCGTGCATCGCAACTGGATGGAATTGCTCATCATGCTGCAGACCCTGCGCCTGGACTCGGCCGCGCGTATCACCGCCGTCATCCCCTTCATGAGCAATGCCCGCTCGGACAAGAAGGACCAGCCGCGCGTGCCCATCGTCGCCCGCCTCATGGCCGATATGGTCCAGATCGCCGGTGCCGACCGCTACATCACGCTCGATCTGCACGCCGGGCAGATCCAGGGCTTCTTCTCCATCCCCGGCGATGTGCTCACCACCTTCCATATGCTGGCCGAGCATGTGCAAAAGTTGTGCAAGACGCTTAAGGATCCCGTAGTGGTCAGCGCCGACCTGGGCTTTGCCAAGCGGGCGCGCAACTTTGCCGAACGCATCAATGTGCCCCTGGCCCTCGTGGAGAAGCGCCGCGTGGCGAACGACTCCAAGGCCGAAGCCCTGCGCATGGTGGGCGATGTGAATGGCCGCGATGTCCTCCTGGTCGACGATGAGGTCGATACCGGCGGCTCCGTCAAGGAAGACGTGGAGCTTCTGGTGAAGAGTGGGGCGCGCAAGATCTATCTGGTCTTCGTGCACGCCGTCCTTTCCGGTCCCGCCATCGAGCGGCTGGCCAAGCTGCCGCTGACCGGCATCATCACCACCGACACCGTGCCGTTTTCGGCGGAGAAGCGCAAACCCCTGCAGGACAAGCTCACCATCCTCTCGGTGTCCGAATTGCTCGGCGAGGTCATCCGCCGCGCCCACGAAGGCCGCAGCGTGGGCAAAATGTTCAACGAATAACCAGCCTCCGCTACCCTCAGTTATTTCCGTAGGGGCGCATTGCTGTGCGCCCGTTTTCTCTTTTGTCATTCCGAGTGAGGGCGACCAGCGCTGCTTTTAGCAGCGCTGCCCGACGAGGAATCCCTTTGAGGACGGCATTCCAATCAACTCAAGCAACCCCTGGGACACTAATAGTAGACCCTCCCCCTTTTGTGGGAAAATGGTCTACTTCTTCAAGGCATCTGCCTTTACTATCAACAGTCTACTGTCAACCGTTAACTGACTCATGCCTGAACTCCCCGAAGTCGAAACCATCGCCCGCATGCTGCGCCAAGGCTTGCCGCAGCGCGGCGGGCAGCTGATCGGCCGCCGCATCCTGCGCGCCCGCGTCGGCTGGCCGCGCACCGTGGCCGCCCCCTCGGCCGCCGCCTTTCCCCGCAGCATCAAAGGCCAGCGCATCCTCGAGATCGGGCGGCGCGGCAAACTGGTTCGCATCGAGCTGGACCGCGACACCCTGCTCATCCACCTGCGCATGTCCGGCGATCTGTTGCTTGGGCGCTCCAATAAGCCGCTGGGCTCGCATTCCCGGTTGCAGATATGGTTCGAGAATGACGCACATGAGAAAGGCGCCCAAGCATTGCAGCTCTCCTTCAACGATCCTCGTAAATTCGGCCGCGTCTGGCTGCTGCCCGACCCCGGCGACCTGTTCGGCGCTCTCGGCCCCGAGCCGCTCGAATCTTCGCTCACCCCCGCCCGCTTCCATAAGATGCTTTCCGCCCGCAAGCGCCAGCTAAAGCCCCTGCTGCTGGACCAGAGCTTCCTGGCTGGCCTGGGCAACATCTACGTGGACGAGGCGCTGTGGGAGGCCCGCCTGCACCCGTTGGCGGCCGCCAGCGGCGTCAGCAAGGAGCAGGCCGGCGACCTGCTGCGCGCCATTCGCAAGGTGCTGCGCGAGGGCATCCGTCGCAACGGCGCCAGCATCGATTGGGTGTACCGCGGCGGCGACTTCCAAAACCACTTCAAGGTCTACCAACGCACAGACGAGCCATGTCTTCGTTGCGGCACGCCGATCAGCCGCATTTCACTGGGCCAGCGTGGGACCCACTTTTG
This sequence comes from Anaerolineales bacterium, assembly GCA_040902205.1. GTDB lineage: Bacteria > Chloroflexota > Anaerolineae > Anaerolineales > UBA11579 > JAMCZK01. Next base: position 21,677 of record JBBDXR010000036.1, read on the forward strand.
CCCGAGGTGCCAGAAGATATAATCCTAAGCTTTATTCTCCTCGCCCTCTTGGATGCTTGTCATTCCGATGAGGCCGAAGAGGAATCCCTTTGTTCTGGGATCCAGAATCTGGCACCAAAGGCAGACTCACTGCGTTCGCAATGACAAATAAAAGCGAGCAATGCCGTTCGCTAGTAACCATAATAAATGGGAGTGAGCATCATGACCATCAAACCTCGCATCTATAAAATGAGTTTCGCCAGCGTCTATCCCCTCTATCACGCGAAGGCTGAGAAGAAGGGGCGCACGAAATCAGAAGTTGATGAGATCATTCGTTGGTTGACAGGCTATAGCCAGAAAGGACTGGAAGCCCAAATCAAAAAGCAGACCGACCTTGAGACCTTCTTTGCCGAAGCCCCTCAACTCAATCCCTCACGGACTTTGATCAAGGGCGTGATCTGCGGCGTTCGCGTGGAGGATATCAAGGAACCAACCATGCAGGAAATTCGCTACCTGGATAAATTAGTTGACGAACTCGCCAAAGGAAAGGCTATGGAGAAGATTTTGCGGAAGTAAGGTGTTTATTGTGCGGGGGCGGCGCACCGACGAACCCTGCCTGCGCTGCGGCACGCCGATCAGCCGCATCGTTCTAGGACAACGGGGGACACACTTCTGTCCTAAATGTCAGAGAGCAAGGTGAGCCGGAGTTGCAGCTAGGCCTGTCTCTTATTCTTACCAAAAGAGACTAATTCAGCCAATAACGCTGTATACTAATAGTTCGTTGTCTGACAATTTCCTGCAAGCAAAACCCATGAGGTGGAGATGTTGAAGAAGAAACAAACCCGTCTAGCTACACTAACTGCAATTTTGGTTTTAGGCCTCGTCCTGGTGGCCTGCTCCGCGGCCCCGTCGCCGACGCCGACCAACCGCCCAGCGCCGACCAATACTGTGGCCCCGACAAGCACGAGTACTTCGGCCCCGGCTGATGCATTGAACAGCCCTCTTGTCGGCGTATGGGAAGGCACCGAAGTGGACCTGGGCGACGTTATCATCGAGTTCAAAAGCGATGGCGTCTATGAAATCACTGCCTCAAGTGGGACCTATCTAGCAACCTATGAGATGGTCGATGCTGATACCTTCAATCTCATTGATCCCTCGGGCCTAAGCGCCACTGTCGACTTTGTGCGCTCGGGTGACACTCTGTCAATGACAATGATCATAGATGGCAGTACGTTAGAGCTCCACCTGGTGCCTTAACGAGCAAGTCCCTATCTAGCCGGCTTCCGAAAACAGTGCCTCCTCGCATAGGAGGTACTGTCACGTCCCGCTCACGCCTGTCGCACTTCGGCCTGGCTATTGCATTTGCCATCCTGCTTTCCGTCCTTACCGCGTGCAGTTCCCCCGCCCTCGTCACCGCAACGCCCACACCTCCCCAGGCGGCCTCCGACCCCCAGATAGCCGCACAGCGCCAACTGGAAACAGATTCTGAGACGCCGCCTGACTTGTACTTTCAGAATGGCTTCCCCCGCTTTGTTTCCGGTGGCTTCCCCGTGGAAGGCGCAGATGCCGTGGGGCGCGCCCGCAATTTCCTGGAAACCTATCAGGACCTCTACCGCATCGCCAGCCCGGATTTGGATCTCGGCGTGCGCCGGATCAGCGAGGGGGAGGGCGAGACGAATGTCGCCTTCTACCAGACTTATCGGGGCCTCGAGGTTTTTGGCAGCGAGCTCGTCGTAACCTTGCACGGAGACCGTGTCTCCGCCGCGGTGGGCGGCTTGCTCAACGGCGATGTGGCGCTCGATACCACGCCGAGCCTCCCTCCAAGCCAGGCCGATGAGGCCGCCCGCGCCGACCTGGAATTGCCCGATGCGCAGGTGGCCGGCACCACCACGCTGTTGGTGTTTGACCCAAGCATGCTTGAGGATGTTCCGTCCCAGCCGTATTTGGTATGGCGGGTCACCATCAGCGAGCCTGCTCCCTGGCAGATCTTTGTAGATGCCCAAACCGGTCAGGTGCTCTTCAGGTACTCGCTGGTCCTTTCGGAATACGACTTCGAAGAGTGGGACACCTTCGGCAACTACGCTGGAAACACGGCGTGCTACTGGTCGCCTGCCCCCGAGAGCATCGGCGACGAGGATGGCCTTGAACGCGCCTACGCCGCGGACGTGAACGCCGTGTCCGCCTGGTTGAACGCGCGCTCGGCCTACAATTTCTACCGCCGCACCTTTAGCCGAGACTCCTACGACAATGATGGTTCGCAGATCGAGGTGGGTATTCATTCCATTTTTCCAGCTACGACAGGCAATCCCAACGCGAGTTGGAACAATTACTGTGAAACGATCGACGTCGGCAACGGCCTCGTAGGCCTCGATATAATGGTCCACGAATTGACCCACGGGGTCATCAGCGAAACATCCGAACTTATTTACAGCTTTCAATCAGGCGCACTCAATGAGAGTTATGCCGATGTGATGGCTTCGCTGGCCGATCCGGACTGGCTGATCGGCGAGGACAGCACGGCTGGCCCGGTTCCCTTGCGAGACATGAGCAATCCGGCCCGTCTGCTCCAGCCGGACCGCATGCCGGTAGTCGTCAGGGGAATTGCCTCCGACAACGGCGGCGTGCACACCAACAGCGGCATCCCCAACAAGGCCGCTTACCTGATCGCCGACGGGGAAACTTTCAATGGCTGGACGATCACCGGCATTGGCGCAAGAAAGATGGGGGCGCTGTTCTATGCCACCATGATCAACCTGGGCAGCAGCGCTCAACTGATCGACGCCCGCAACGCCAGCGTGGCGCGCGCCGATAGCTGGGCGGCATCCGGCGCCCACGATTTCACGCCCTTCGACGCCTGCCAGGTGCAAAATGCCTATGCCGCCGTTGGGCTGGGGGACGGCGACACCGACTGCGACGGCGCAGACAACGCGACTGAAACCGACGATGACGCCGACTATATCCCTGACGGTGGCGATAATTGCCCGCTCGCCGCCAACCCCGGCCAGCAAGACCTTGACGGCGACGGCCGGGGCGACGCCTGCGACGCGGACGACGACGGCGACGGGGCCCCCGATACGACCGACAACTGCGCGCAGCTGCTCAATTTAAGTCAGCTAGACAGGGACGGCGACGGCATCGGGGATGTCTGCGATGATGACGACGGGGACGGCGTGCTCGACTCAACGGATAACTGCCTGGGGGTTGCCAATAGCGATCAATACAATTTCGACCGCGATGAAACCGGGAACGCCTGCGACACGGACGACGATAACGATGGCCTGCCTGATGTAACCGACAATTGCCCCAGGTCGGGCTACGGGGAGGGCTACCGCGACCAAACAGACCGCGACGGTGACGGCGTGGGCGATTATTGCGACAACAGCGATGACCTGCCCAACCCCGACCAGGCAGATAGCGACATCGACACCATTCCCGACGTCGCCGACAACTGCCCTACGCTGGCCAACTATCGCCAGGAGGATGGCGATCGCGATGGCATCGGCGATCGCTGCGACGGAGACCAGTTTTTTGATTTGATACCCGACGGCAGCCTCGTAGACATTTCGATCCGCGGGGGACCCGGGCAGTTGTACAGCGTGCCCATTCCTGTCTGCTTGTCAGGCGGCTGCCCCGACGGGTTCCCGCCGGATTACCTGGTGAGCATAGTGCTGACCGGCCTTTCACCCAAGGTGCAAGTGCGCGTGATCGATGACACCGGAAAGAGCGTTGACCGCTCACCCTATCGGGATGATCTGCGCGTCCTGCGCTTCCACCCGAACGGCGGCCGCATCTATCATCTGCTCTTCTTATTCGAAGTGGGTTTCCCTGAAGGAGAGCAAGAGGGCTTCCTGGTATCCATGGACGCCGGCCCCGCAGAGGAGCAGCCCAATCCCACTCCTGAAGGCCCCACATCCACCCCACGGCCTACTCCGCCCGACCTGGGGGAGGCTGACACCACGGCGATTACCCCAGCATTCACATTGTCTAAAAACGCTTTCTGCCGAAAAGGCCCCAGCACCGTTTACGATGATGTAACTGATTTTCTCCAAGGCCAAAGCCTCCAGATTGAAGGCCGCAATCATGATGAGCCGCGCTGGTGGTGGGTGCAGATTCCTGATTCAAGTGAACATTGCTGGGTTTCAGATTCAGCTGGTTTAGCCTCAGGCGCGCTTGATGCTGTAAAGGTGGTCTCCGCGCCCCCACTGCCACCAACCGCAACGCCCTCACCAGTTCCGGAAGAAAACGAGCCAATCGAGCCAACAGTTTGCGCGACGACCGCCAATAACCCCAAGGCATGCGATTAAAGCTTTGCACATCCCTGCCGGGACTCTCGGGAGAGGATAAGTCAACGGTCTGCCAAAGCTAGAGAGACAACTTCCGCGTAGGCGCTTTATACCCACGCAGGAGCCCATTTAGGCGCTTATTTTGCGCCTGGCCCACGGAGAGAAGGGAAACACTTTTACCCGAAGTGCTAGGTGCTAGGCTAAATATCCGATTTAGCAATGCAATAGAATAATGTCAACTAGCCGCAAATAAAAATGGGCCCTAGGAGTAGGTATGGATAAAAAACCTCGAATCTACAAGATAAGTTTCGCCAGCGTCTATCCTCTCTACCATGCTAAGGCTGAGAAAAAAGGAAGCACGAGAACAGAGGTCGATGAGATCATTCGTTGGCTGACAGGATATAGCTAGAAAGGGTTGGAGGCCCAACTAAAAAAGCAGACAGACCTTGAGACCTTCTTTGCTGAAGCCCCTCAACTCAATCCTTCACTCGCTTTCATCGAGGGCGTGATCTGCGGCCTTCGAGTGGAGGATATCAAAGAACCAACTATGCAGGAAATTCGCTACCTGGATAAACTAATCGACGAGCTGGCGAAGGGAAAGGCTATGGAGAAGATTTTGCGGAAATAAAAGGTTTATTGACGGTCGCCGGCTTGCATTGACGGATGATCGAGCCGGGGAATTACAATTGGGGGAAAGTCACACAGAGAACGGAGAAGCCAGACGGTTTTTGGTTGCTGTCAATCTGATTGACAGCGCCGTCCGCTTCTCAGAGGAGCGAAGGATGAGCGCAGTCCAACCCACTCGCCGGCTGGGCAAGGCCGGTTTGGAGGTTTCGGTAATTTCGCTGGGTCTATGGGCCATGGGCGGTGACGAATGGGGACCCACAGAAGACAACCAATCGTTAGGTACGATTGACGCAGCACTGGACGCCGGCGTCAATTTCTTCGATACGGCGGACGTGTACGGCAGCGGCCACAGCGAAGAATTGCTGGGCCGGGCAATGAAAGGCCGACGCGATCGTTTCATTGTCGCCACCAAGATCGGCTGGCGTGGCTTTGTCGACGAAACGCAAACCAGCGCCTACGACAGCGTCGATAAGCTGGTGGCCGGAGTGGAAAGCAACCTGGCACGGCTGGGAACGGATTATGTAGACCTGCTCCAAAACCATATCCACAAATGGGAGCCCAATACCGAGGTTTTCCTGGAAGGTTTTCGCCGGTTGCAGAAGGCTGGCAAGGTTCGCGCCTATGGGGCGAGCAGCAGCGATTTTGAATTTGTGCAGCGGTTCAACGCCGACGGCGGCATGGCTACCTTGCAGATCGATTACAGCATCCTCAACCGCACGCCAGAGGCGGAGATCTTCCCCTACTGCCAACAGAACGACATTGGCATCCTTGTGCGTGGCCCGCTAGCAATGGGCATCTTAGCCGGCAAGTTCAGCGCCAGTTCACGCTTTCCGGAGGGTGATTTCCGCCAGAATTGGATCGACAAACCGGCCGAGAATACGGTGTTCCTGAACGATCTAGCGAAGGTGGAAAAACTAAAGTCGCTGGCCCGTGAGCGCAGCCTGGGTCAACTCGCCTTGCAGTTTTCGATCACTCATCCGGCCGTATCGGTGAGCATCCCCGGAGCTAAGAATACTCAACAATTGGCGCAAAACCTCAAAGCTGCTGAGTTGGGACCTTTGGGTGCCGAGGAACTGGCCGCCATCGATGCCATCACCCCGCCCGGCGGGGGGCGCAGGATCTGGCCGGCGTAGCGCACTAGCCACCGAATAACCCTGGCTCGTATTCTAGTAACGGATGGCTCAGAACAAGCATAACGGAAGTCATTTCGGGTCAGCTTTCGGCGACATTCCGTAATTTTTAGAAAGGATTCTATGAAATCACTGGACTTGCTTGAAAACCTGGTTTTCGGCGATGAGAATCCTAACGCCCAACCGATCTTGGTGGATGCCAACGCCCGCATCTTGCGCTTCACTTTGAGACCTGGCCAAAAGATCAAAGAGCATCTCTCGCCTCACTCCCCTCTATACGTAGTAGTGATTCAAGGCCGGGGAATTTTTACCGGCGGGGACGGGAAAGGAACTGAGTATGGTCCGAATTCATTGCTTATCTTTGAAGGGGCTGAACCACACACCATCGAGGCTCTGGACAAGGATTTAGTCTTCATTGCTTTCCTGCGAGAATTTTCCGAAAACATCCCCGCAGAGAAAGCGGGCGGTCTGCTGGGGGAGCGTTAAGTATGCCTGCTGTTACCCGATGGTTCATAAAGAGCTCGTTGCTCTATCTAGCCGCCGCCCTTGCGCTCGCCATCTGGCTAGCTGGCCAACCGTTTGGGCTGCCGGTTGTGCCTGGGTTATCCCCGGTCCTCTTTCATTTCTTCCTGGTCGGCTGGGTAACTCAGATGATCATGGGGGTTGGCTACTGGTTCTTCCCCAAATTCAACCTGCAGCAACCCAGGCGGAGTGAACCCCTGGGTTGGGCGGTTTTTTGGCTGCTGAATGCCGGCCTGCTCTTGCGCGGCTTGGCTGAGCCTTTGCTTTCGATGGGTCCTGGTTTCTACTGGGTGGCGGCGCTGGTCAGCTCTGCGATCCTGCAGTGGCTGGCCGGAGTTTTGTTCGTTGTAAATACCTGGGCAAGGATCAAAGAGCGCTGATGCCAAAATTCAGCATTTGGGCAATCCGCTTCGCATTGGCTTACTTGTTGCTCGGGTTTACCCTCGGTGCGCTGCTACTGATCAACAAGGCCGTCCCTTTTCACCCGACGATCTGGGGCTTGCTGCCTCTGCATATCGAATTCCTGCTGATGGGCTGGATCGTGCAGCTGGTATTCGCCGTCGGCTATTGGATCTTCCCGCGCTTCACGTTCGAGCCCAAGCGAGGGCGGCAGGGCTTGGCTTGGTTGGCATTGCTCTTTCTGAACGCCGGGATCGGAACTAATACAGTAGCGGCTTTCAGCGCAGAGCCTTCCTGGCAGCTGATTGGCCGCGCTCTGGAGGTAGCCGCCGTGGCTGCCTTTGCTTCTCAGTTGTGGTATAGGGTTAAGCCTACGGAAACGGGGCTGAAGGCGGGTTAAGCAGCCTACGCCTTCACCATAACCAGCATCATCTTGAACGCCGTTTTGGCGCTCAACGCGTGAGGCTTGCCCGCTGGCAACATCAGCACCTGCCCGCTTTCCTCTCCTTCGTTCCTCCTAGCTTTCAAAACCGTCTAGCCTCGCGTAACTAGTTCCCTGAAGTCTGGTTTATACTCTGACGAATTCGCTTGAACCGTTCCATCAACCCGCAAGAGGAGAAAGCAGTGATCAAGTCAAGGTTCGCCCCTTTAGTTCTATTCATCCTATTCTTGTTCCTGGCCGCGGCCTGCGGCCCCGACACCCAGGCGGCTATCGCCACCGGCATCGCCCAGACGCAGCAGATCAGCGAGCTCCAGACTGCGGCGGCCGGGGCCGCCAGCACCGCAACCCCCGCGGCCCCGACTACGGCCGCTGAGGCCACAGAAAGTGCTTCCCCGGAGGTAAAGACCAGCCGCGATCTCAACATGCGCGCCGGCGATTCCACCGCCTACGGCATCATGACTGTGATCCCCGGCGGCGAGAGCGTGCACGTCATCGGCATCAATGCGGCCGGCACCTGGTACCAGATCAGCTACCACGACGCCATCGGCTGGATCTCGGTCGATTTCACCACCGGCGACACTCCGGTTGGGTTGCCCGTTGCCACGCCCTCCGCGTCTCCCTCTTCCGGAGGTGACAGCGGGGGTGGAAGTGGCGGTGGAGGCGGCGGGGATGACAGCTATTCCTTCACGCTGGACATCAGCAATGACGGCGAGAGCCGCACCGTCGACGGGGAGCTTACTCCGGGGGACTCGGATTATGTCACTGTGCATTTCGAAGGCTTTGGCGGCAGCATCGATACCGGCCATCTGCGGGTCATCCTGATCTGCTCGGCAGGCGAGAACGATGTGGAGCTCAGCGAGAGCATTCCTCGCTCGAATCACAGCAACGAATGCAACGGAGACTGGGACTATCAGATCGAAGAAAGCGATTCTGAGTTGGTTATCGGCATGACCCTGCCCTCCGGTTTCAACGGGAATGTAACCTGGACCATGATCGTGGAAGTCAACACGTAAACCCCAGAATCAGAAAGTTGGCTGCATGAATCAAAGAGCTTGTCATTCGACAAGCTCTTTTCGTGGTTCACTAGGTTGCACCCAAAATCTTTTGGCAGGGAAGGCGGTCAACAAAATCTTCGGTATTTTGAACTTTACTATTCTACTTCCCTAACGAATCAATTTATAGGTTGTCCGAACGCACAGGACCATATCGTAAGAAACCTCGCCCAAAACCCCATCCAAAAAAATCTCCTCCACGAAACCATCCAGACTGAAAGTGGATATCGTCAAATATACAGGAGAATCAGGATTGACCCATATCCAGTTATTCGGCCCCTGCCTTATTCCTCGATTACTTGTCGGGCTAAAACTAACCGTCCATTCTTTAGCGCCATCCGCCCCCACACTTTCACATCCGTTAAAGTCTTCATACGTGATGGAGTATTGATGCCTGCCCTGATTAGCGCATTCTTCAGGAGTCAAATTCATCTCGGCGCAGGGATCTGGAGTAGCGGTAGGAAGTGGGGTATTAGTCGGTGGCAGTGGTGTGGGCGACTTGGTCGCCTGCCCTTCGGCCGTCGCAGTTTGGATTTGGGCAGCGTTCATGGCCACAAACCCCACTTGGATGGCCGTCAGCGTGGCGGGATTGTCAGTCGGCGGGGGATTGGGGTAGGTTACGCAGCCGCTTAATACAAGGGCAAGCAGGATCACTGCCAACAGTGATAATTGACTTGTCCATCCTTTAGTGGGCATTTGTGACTCCTTTCACGAACCGAGTATACGCTTCCCTGTATCCAGACACAAGGCACCAGCGGAGTCCAATATGATGAACGTGTGAAATTGGGGGAATTCGTTGGAAAGAGCAAGACCTAGTCTTTCCTGGCAGCGTACGCACACCCGCGTGACCAGGAAAAACCTTGGTTAGGTTCAGGCTGCTACGCCCTCACCATTGTCAACAGCATCTTGAAGGGAGTTGTGGCTTTGAGCGCGTGCGGCTGGTTGGCCGGCAGCAGGAGCACCTGCCCGGCTGCCACCGCATGCTCCTGCGTCCCGATGCGGACGCTGGCTTCGCCCTCGACTACATGCACCAGGGCGTCGTAGGGCGCGGTGTGTTCGCTCAAGCCCTCGCCCGCATCGAAAGCGAACAGCGTCACCGTGCCCGCTGGCTTGTTCACCAGCGTGCGGCTGACCACCGCGTTCGGCTGCAATGCGATCATGGCCGCCAGATCCTGCGCGCCGCCGGATAGATCCGCTTGCTTTTCGTTCACCAAGTAGCTCCTCGCGTTTCCTTCAACTTATCAGAATTCGCTTTGGTATCAGCCCTGTTTATATCCAGACATAGATATCCAAATTAAATCTTGTGATAATCATCCCTTTTCGCACCCGGAGCTGAGATTTAGTCTCTGCTTACAGCACTTAGTTGATGGCTGGCCATTGGCTCTCGCTATTGGTGCGGAAGAAGGGAAGAATGACCACACGAGCTGATCCAAATCTATTGTATCAATTGAAGGAATACGGGGCGGTGGGAATTGAGAAATGTTTCAACTGCGGAGAATGTACAGCCAGTTGCCCCTTGGCCACCACCGAGCACAATTTCCCCCGCAACCTGATCCGTTACGCACAATTAGGCCTAAGGAACAGAATTCTAGAGCGCACGGATGCATGGCAATGTTACTACTGCGGCGATTGCTCCACGTCCTGCCCTCGAGGAGCCGAACCTGCCGAGACCATGATGGCGATACGCCGCTGGCTGATCGCCCAGTACAATGCATCCGGACACGGGGCAAAGCTGTTGCTTTCCAAATGGGAATTGCTCAAGGGTATCCTGAAGAGCAGCCTGGTGAGTTTGCTGCTACTCGTGTTACTCCACCTATTTGGGTTTGCCCGCCTAGTCACGGATCGAATGGAGCTGAATTCGGTCTTCCCCGTCGTCTGGGTATGGGCGGCTGTCTTGCTGCACTTCTCCCAGCTGGGGCTTCGCGTGTTCCGGAACATGATGACCATGGCGCGCCACGTCCTGGGTAGGGACCTCGCAGAAAAGAAGATTTCCCTCTCGGTCTACTTGTCCGAATTCAAGCACTTCGTGTTGAACTTCCTAACGCAAAAACGGTGGCGCGCCTGCGAGAACGAATCGAGACCCGCCTGGGCTAAGCATCTGTTGTTCATGTCAGGATATGTGACCATGCTGGTCCTGATCGTCCCCATGTTGTGGTGGTTCCAGACGGATAATATTTACCCGATCTACCATCCACAACGTTGGTTGGGTTACTATGCCGCGCTGGTGTTGATCGTCTTTTCCGTTGATTTTATAGTGGGCCGCACGCGCAAGAAGAACCAATGGCACCGCTTTTCCCATTTTTCTGATTGGATCTTTCCGGTGTTCATCCTTGTTGGGGCTGTCACCGGCATCCTGGTCCATACTTTCCGCTACCTTGGCGCGGCAGATCCGCGCTGGGTATGGCCCACATACATCCTCTACATTGTTCATGTTTTGGCCATGGTTGCAATGCTGGACACTGAGGTTGGCATTGGAAAATGGATGCATATGATGTATCGCCCGCTGGCTCTGTACCTCGAGGCCGTCAGGGTCAGGGCGGCCCAACCCAGCGCCGAAAAGGCCGGCGAACTAGCCGGGGCCAAGGAGTCCATTTAAGGCTTAAGCCCGATTCGCCCTGGGCCGGCAGCTAGCTAGATTCAGGATATCAGCATTGCCTGGATCGTGAATAAAGCCCCAAAATACGTCTCGCGGCCGGTGTGGGCGGCTGTTCCGCTTCCGCAGCATATAGATCGTGCGGCGAAGGCTCAATCCATCGACAGGGATTTCCACGATATCGCCCCGTTCTACCAGGCAAACGGACGCCTGCTTGGAAACGAACGAGATGCCATAGCCCGCAGCAACGGTCCGCACGATGGCTTCGGCATTGCCAATTTCGATGAAAATGTTTAGGTCGTCGAGGCTAATATCGTGCCGGGTCAGTTCGGCCAGGAGCACGCGGCGCGTCCCCGAGGTTTCCTCGCGCAGGATCATCGGTTCTTCCAGCAGTTCTTGCGGCTCGATCGAATTCCGGTTCGCCCAGCGGTGATTAGCCGGAACGATGAGGGTGATGGTATCGCGAAAGAATTCCTGCGCCTCCAAACTCGGATCGGCCGTTTCCGAACTGAGCACCCCGATATGCGCTTCGCCCTGCAACAAGTCCAGTGCGGCATGCTCCGGCCGGCAGGCTAAAATGCGGGCGCGGATATCCGGGTAGCTCAGGCAGAAGCGCGAGGCTAGTTGCGGCAGCACATACTTGCCGACGGTTGTGCTGCAAGCGATGCGCAGTTCGCCCACAATGTCCTTTTGCATCGAAGCCAGCATTTGAGCCAGGTTATTCGTATCGTGGATCAGCCGTTGTACCCAGGGGAGTACGAATCGACCTGTTTCAGTCAGCTCCAGCCCAAGGTTGCCGCGAATGAATAAAGGAGCGCCAATTTCCCTTTCCAGTACTTTGATGCGGTGCGTCACCGTCGGTTGGCTTACGTGCAGGCGCCTGGCGGCTGCCGAGAGACTTTTATTTTCTGCGGCGCACGAGAAGGTCTCAAGGTTCCGAATGTCGATCACATCAACCCCTTATCCTGGGAACTTCCATCAGATGTTTCCGTCGCTGGGACTCTGTCCTGCCGAAAACGGCTTTTGCCGGTTCAACCGAGAGCAGCATTAGCAAGGTCATTAGAACTGCTGACGATAGGCACCAAATGCAAGTGGCGCCAATGACGAACGGTTCCAGATAGGTGAGATAAACTGAGAAGAGGGTCCCAAGGGCGGTGAAACAAAACAAGCATAGCTGTGCCGCGTAGAGCACTTGCCCATGAGCTAAGCGCACAACTAGCCAGGCCGTGACGATCGCCGCGTAACCGAGCAGGCCCAACAGCCCAATAGGGATTACGCCGAATAGCCGAGCGTATTCGCTTTGCTGCACAGTATTGCAGTCCCCTACGGGTCCGCAGAAGGCAGGCACTTGGGCCGTTTCCACGTAGGCCAGATAGCCGGCGATGCCGGCGCCAATGATGGAGAGCAGAGGGATCACCCAGACCCAACGTTCGCCGAACATGCTGCTCCGCCCTCCGTGCAACAGGCGGGGGACCCAAAGGATCGCTCCGAGCATGGCGATCAGAACCGTAACGGAAAGGCTGTTGCCCGCCAGATCGCGAGCAAACATGTCAATCCAATCCTGGCCGGTTCCGCCCGGTGAGCTGCTCCCGGTTCTGGCCGCTTGCGCAATAACGTCCGGGATTACTGTCGAGCGATCAGGGCCCGTGATGCTTGAGGTTGGCTGGACGACTGCGGCGGAGGCTGCTTCCGTCTGCGCCGCCTGGAGTAGGACTTCGCCTAAACCCGGGATATCGGGCCAGCCCACACCACCCTGTGCCAGGTAATTCTCGATAAGGCCGGGGAATTCTGTAGGGATTTCCAGGGAGCCTACCAGCACTGCGTCTCCTACGATCAACATCGGGACGCCCCACCGCTCGTCGCCGATGCTAAAACGTTCTATCGCCGCTTCGTAAAGTGCATGCCCTTCAGGGAAGGAAATATCGATTCCAATGACTTCCAACTGAGTTCCGTAAGTAGCGAAAAGAGGTGGCAGGTCTTGGGTGATAACCTGATGACAGTGCGGGCAGGTGGGCGAGTAGAACAGGATTGCCCGAACGACGCGGCCAGACTCCTGTGCATAGCACCGAGCGGACCGGAAAGCATTAGAAACATGCCCGAGAGTAAAACGGCGGCAACAAAGGGTCGGAGTCTTGTCATCGTCTGCCCCGTGGATCAAGCCAGATCGTTCTCCCGTTGTAGGTGCGTGCCGCGTTCGGTACTATCCAGCTTTGATTGTTGCCGTAGGCGCTTCATCTTCTTTCACCACCTTAGCTTTAGTGCAAGCGCTCTTTATGATCCACGATACTGCCATCCAGGAAAGCGCTCACGGCTTTGTCGATAGAGCTTAGGTCCGTAACGATGATTTGGATGCCAAGCGCTTGCAAATTGTCGTAGGCGCCTTTGCCCATCCCCCGGCAAAGGACCACCTGACAATCCGAAATTACTTCAGCCATCCGGGAATGGCGCTTCTCTGCCATCGGCCCGTAGCCGTGCTGTTGGCCGGATGCCTCAAGATGTTCATGGTCCCCGTCCCGGAATTGCGTGTGGCCTGGCTTGGCGCGCAGCTCGGTAGTGATGATCTTGCCGTCCTGAACAGTGAGCACCTGATAATTTTGAGCCCGACCAAAGTGGCGGCTGATGGTTATCCCATCATCGGTAATTACTGCTATCTTCATGTTTGTGGCTCCTTTTCACGCGATGGATGAAATGCCTTGAGAGGAAATAGGCAGCCAGCGCTAAGCCGGTCAAGCACAATGGTCCAATAAGCTCCATGGCCAAGATCCAAACAGCGTTCATGAATTTCGCGCCGATCTCTCCATGATCAAAGGAGAAAAATGCCGTTCTCTAGACTGGTCGCGATCGTCCAGTGGGCACAAAACCAGCAAGGCTTTCGACGGCGTGGGTTCCGTATTCTTCCAGAGGTGTGGCAGGTAGGCCTCAAAGATCAAGCTGTCGCCGGCTTCCAGTACGTAACTTTGGTGATCGACTGTGTAGGCAATCTGCCCTTCCAGGCAATAAACAAATTCCCGGCCGGTGTGTACGATGGGTTTCTTGCCGCTGTCTGCGCCGGGCTGTAGCGTGACGATGATCGGTTCGGCCCCAGACCGCGCCATGCCAGCCGCAAGATCCTGCAAGGTGCCGTGCTCGAACGTGATCTGAGGGCGCTGATCCTTTTTCTGGAAGACCACGTTACTGGTGCCGCGACCTGTTTGAAAGAACTCCGTGATGGGCACGCTCAGCCCTTGCGCCAGCTGCTGCAAGGTGCTGACACTGGGCGACGTTCGCCCGTTTTCGATGAGGCTCAAGGTATTTGCGTTCAGGCCGCTCAATTTGGCAAGCGCCCTGATGGAAAGCTTGCGCGTAGCCCGGATCTCCCGCAATCGATGGCCGACCCCGATCTCTTCGTTTGCAGGTACTCCGGGTAACGGGGTCCCGCCGCCCCGATGCGGTCCAACCGACGTACTGGATTCGTTATGCTGGATCAAGAGCCCTCCGAGGTAACCAATAATTTGGTTATATATAGAGGGTATCGCCGAAGTTGTACTAATAGAATGTGTATATGTCCCCCTATTTAGGTGGCAAAAGGCCAATTTGGGCCATATTTTGCCTTCTTTCCTGACTTCTACCGCAGAAGTCGCTCCGGCCAGCTGATTGTCCGTCCGGGCCTTGCCGCGGCGGCTCCCCGATCCCGGGCTGCCTGCCATAACGCCGCCATGGCTTACGAGTCACTAAAAACCTGATCCCAGAATTACCTCCTCTTATGTCTGTGCATTTTTTTACAATGAGTGCATATGTCACCTTTTACCGTTTCTTGCTCATCGCAGCCTTGGTTTTATCGAGGTCATTTGTCTCTTTGTTCTGCTCCGCCCAGCCTTAGTATTTACTCACTCGCCTTATTGCGCCACTGACCGCACCATTTAACTTTCGCTGCTCCCGGGGTGATAGATGCAGTAAGAGGTCAGGGCTGCAGTCCTTTCGAAAGGTCGAATATGAAAATCCATTGGTTCCCATGGGTATTGATGGCTCTTCTTCTTGCTGCGTGTGGCAGCGCAGCCCCCGCATCTGGCTCTGCAACAACGGCGGCCACATCTGCGCCAACGCAGGCACCAGGCGCCAGCGAGCCTAACCCGCTGAACGTGAGTGTCATCCTGGACGATGACCTCGCCGCCAGCGCGGTCATCTCCGCGGCGGGCGGATCGCTCTCAGCGCAGGCTGCCGATGGCGCTAAGTTCACGCTCGTTCTTCCAGAAGGCGCGCTGCAAGGCGATGAAACCATCACCCTGACTCCTCTCTCCGGCGTGGAGGGCCTGCCCTTCAGTGGCGGCGTGGTCGGCGGAGTGCAGCTGGCCCCTGAAGGTTTGCGGCTGCTCCAACCCGCCACGCTCACCATCGAATCCCCCGATACAACCGCAGCGGAGGGATTTGAGACCGTGGCCTTTGGCTATCATGAGGATGGCCAAGGGGTGTATCTCAATCCATCCACCATTGAGGGTAACGTCCTGACGCTCGAGATCTGGCATTTCAGCGGCGCGGCGGCTGCACAAGCGACACCTACTGAGATCCAAACCCAGCATCAGGAATACGTGCCATCCATTGCAGAAGATGCCTTCACTCAACGTGTGATGGAATATCAGGGAATAGAGCGCCAGGCTCAAATGATGGGTGAAGGCGACCCCGAGGGCCTGCAAAGGATGAACGAATTCTTACGTGAAGCCTACGACAGTTTCATTGCTCCTCAACTGCCCATCGCGCTCGCGGACTGCTCCAAGGCGCGGGGCATCCTTTCCAGGGCGATGGGTTGGGCGCGCCAGGCCACACTGCTGGGGCCGTCGAATGAAAACGAGAATGTATTTCGAGCTGAGATAGACAAGATCGTAGAAACGGCCCGGTTGGTCGAGGAAAAATGCAGCCAAAATTACATTGGCGAAGGGAAATATAGCGTAACTACCGGACAAGCCGGACTTGAACTGAAGAGCAGTTTCGAGTTCCAGATCACCTTCAGTACTTATTGGGACGGAACCATCGAAGGAGTAGGCGTCCTTAAAAAAACCGAGAATTCCATAAGCAGTGAGGCTTATCAATGCACCGATCCCGATGTTTCCTCGCTGGAGTTTCCTCCGATGAAGGTAAAAGGCACAGTAATACCGGATGACACGGGTCAGCCAGGGATTTTCCAATTGACCATCGCGGGCTTGGACTCCTCTGCGATATCACAGCTCCAATGCGTTATGCCGTCGGGATCATGGACGATTGATACTGGTGGGGAGCAGCAAGGATTCATTCTGGACGGCATAGAGATCGCCGCGGCGGATGGCGCAGAAGCTAATGGAGAAGATGTCAGCGAATTCGTGGGCATGACGACGGTAACTACCTGGGAGCTTGAAATACAGAGGCAAGAAAATCCATAAAGAAACATAGCCTCGCGGACAATTGGGGCGCGGTTCTCCCTACAGCAAGAGCCGAGCGGTAGGGGCGAGGTTTCCTCGCCCCTACCTTGCTTTGAGCGCTTGGTCCAAGTCCTCGATCAGGTCCTCGGCGGCTTCGATGCCCACCGATACGCGCAGCAGGTCGCGCGGCGTGGAGGCCGCCTCGCCCGCTATCGAGGCGCGGTGCTCCACCAGGCTCTCCACCCCGCCCAGGCTGGTGGCCTGCTTGAACAGCTTCAGCCCGGCGGCCACCTTGCGCGCCGCCGCCTCTCCGGCGCGCACCTGGAACGACAGCAGCCCGCCAAACGCCGACATCTGCTTGCGGGCCGTCTGGTGGCCGGGGTGGCCCGGCAGGCCGGGGTAATGCACCCGGCTCACCGCCGCGTGCGCCTGCAGGAACTCGGCGATCTGTTGCGCGTTGGCGGCCTGCGCCGCCACGCGCAGCGGCAGCGTCGCCAGGCCGCGGCGCAGCAGCCAGCAATCGAACGGCGAAGGCACCGCGCCGCCCAGCCCTTGCACCTCGCGGATGTGGGCGAAGGTCTGGTCCTCCGCCCGCGTGATCACCACGCCGCCGGTCACGTCGCTGTGCCCGCCCAGGTACTTGGTGGCGGAATGCACCACCAGGTCGGCGCCGAATTCCAGCGGCCGCTGCAGGATGGGTGTGGGCACCGTGTTATCCACCACCAGCCGCGCCCCCAGGCTGTGCGCTGCTTCGGCCGCCTGCGCCAAGTCGATGATCTTGAGCAGCGGGTTGGAGGGCGTCTCCAAATAGATCAGCCGCGTGTTGGCTTTGGCCGCCGCTTTCACCGCGGTCATATCTTGAAAGTCGACGAAGCTGATCTCGAGCCGCCAACGCGCCATCACCTTTTCCAGCAGGCTATGCGTGCCGTGATAGATGTCGGTGGAGACCACCGCGTGCTCCCCGGCGGCCAGCGACTGAAAGATAGCGTGAATGGCGGCCAGCCCCGAGGAGAAGGCCGCCGCGGCCGCCCCGCCTTCCAGTTGCGCCATGGCGCTTTCCAGCGCGGCGCGGTTGGGGTTGCCGCTGCGCCCGTACACGTAGCCGCCCGGGTAGCTGCCGTCGGCCGCCCGCAAATAGGTGGTGGACATATGGATCGGCGCCGCGATCGCGCCGCTGGCCTCATCGGGCTCATTGGCGGCATGCACGGCAAGCGTCTGGATCTTCATGGTCGTCTCCTGAACGGAGGGATTGTAATTGGAACGAGCCTTACCCCGGCTGCGAAAAAGGCGCCCTGATCCACATCTGAAATCGTCATTGCGAGGAGGGTGTCTAGCTTCGCCTTTAGCGAAGCTACCCAGAGCCTGCCTTGAGCGGAGCGAACAGGTGGCAATCTCGAGCCCATGCGAGGATTGGCGCGCTCCGTTCGGCGTTATGAGCGACGGGAGGGATCTTTGAGCGTTTTTGGATCACTTGATGGTAGGGATTCCTCGCTGGTCGGATCTCGGCAGTCGGGTGGCGAGTTAATGCCCGCTCGGAATGACAAAAGCAGTATGTGGGGGAGGTTTTACTGTCAACTGTCTACTGTCAACTATCTATTGGCTTCACCTTCATCTTCCCGTCTTCCTTCAGCAGCTCGCCTACCGGGATGCGCGTATCGTGCTCGAAGATCAGCAGCGCCTTGTTCTCCAGCGCCCACTGCTGCCAGCGTCCCTTCGTGCGGATGTTCTCCACCGGCTCCACGTCGTAAGCCGTCACCCAGGCCTGGCGCTCGAAGTGCACGGCGAAGCTGGCCAGGTCGCCCACGTAGAAGGCCGGCCGCTCGCCGCCCTCGATGATCACGCACTGCAGCCCGCGCGTGTGGCCCGGCGTCACCACCAGCCGAACCTCGCCGGTCACTTGCGCATCGCCGTGCAGGAAGCGGAAGCGCCCGGCTTGCCACACGGGCACGAAGTTCTCCGGCAGGTAAGTGGCGCCGGTGCGCCCGTTGGGATGCATGGCATCCGCAAACTCGACGCGCTGCAGCCAGTACTCCGCGTTGGGGAAGGTCGGCACCAGCGCGCCGTCCTTCACCGTTGTATTGCCGCTGCAATGGTCCGAGTGCAGGTGCGTGTCGATCACGATGTCCACATCTTCAGGCTTCACGCCGTGCTTGGCCAGGTTCTCGATCAGGGTGCCGTCCGGATATTCCAGCCCCCATTGGCGGATGGCCTTCTCGTCCAGCTTATCGCCCAGCCCGTTGTCCACCAAGATCGTCTTGCCCTCCGAATGGATCAGCAGACAATTCATGCACATGGGCACCAGGTTCTGATCGTTGGGAGTCTGGTACTTGCTCCACAACACCTTGGGCACCAGGCCGAACGGCCCGCCGGGGTCAGCCCAACTCGTGCCGGTGGGGATAATGTGCCATTCGAGGGTCATTGTGGTTTGTGGTTTATGTAGGGGCGCTTTGCAAGGCGCCTCTGAGATTATTTCTTCTTGCGCCGCCGGCGGCGCTTGCCGCCTGCTTCCGTCTCGGCGGAGGGTGCCACCGCTTCCTTCTCGGCGGCCCGGCTGGGCGCGCCGTTGGCCGCGGGGACGGCTGCCGATAGTGAGGTCGGCGGCTGGGCCGCGGCTTTTGCGGTTTGCCCGATCGGCCCTGGCTGGAACACGAACATACGGTTCACCAGGCTGGTGCGCATGTCGGCAAACAAGTCCTGGAACATGCGGAAGGCCTGCGCCTTGTACTCTACCAGCGGGTCGCGCTGCGCATAAGCTTCCAGACGGATGGAGATGCGCAACGCTTCCATGCGGGTCAGGTAATCGACCCACAGCTCAGTGATGACGCGCAACAACAGTTGGCGGTAGCTCTCGGTCAGCGCGCGCCTGCCCAATGCGACCATGGCCTTCTGCTTATCCTCAGCCGCCAGCTCGTTGAGCGGCCTGCCGTTCAGGTTGTCGAAGGCCTCCGTCCCCAATGCGGCGCGCAGGGCGGACTTGCCGTTTTCGGTGAGGTTGGCCGGGGTTGAATTGGCCACCGATTCCCAGGCTGCCGCGCCCCAAATGGTTTGCGTGGCGGCTTGCGCCTTCTGGAGGTGGGCCAGCACTCTCGCGGTGACCTCTTCGGGCTTCAGTCCTTCGAAGAAATGGGCCGCCAAATAAGCAAAAGCCAGGCGCCGCTTGCGTTGCAGCACCTGTTTGTGGGTCTTCTTGTCGAAGGTGGAGGCGCGGCTTTCCGGCATCAGCATCAGGCCGTTCAGCAGGTGGCCTTCATTGATGGCGCCATCCGCCTTGGCGAGCATCTCGCTCAACTCCTTGGCCAGCTGCCCGTCGCCGTTGGCGCCGATTAGGCGCTGCCTGCGCTCCTGGAATTCCGTGCTGACCACCTGGCCCAGCTTCTCGCCGATGGCGGCCCAATCCTCCTTGGCCAGCTCCTCGGCCCTGACGCCGATCTCGCCTTCCAGCCTGCGCTCCAGCGCGCCCACCAGACGGACGACTGCCTGGCCGCGCAACGCCTCCTCCACTCGGTCGTGGATCAGGTCAGCGGCTTTTTCGCTGTCTTCGCGCAGCAATTTCTGCTCGTCGTTGCTCAGTTTAACCGGCAGGCGAAGAGCGCCGCTCAGCTCCGTGATAATTTCGTTCGGCGAGCGCGGCTTTTCTTCCTCCAGGCGCATGCCCTGCATAAAGGTATCCAGCGTGTCCAGCGTCTCGTTCATCTGCGTCTCGAGCCGCGCTTCATTGGTAGCCAGCAGTTCCTGCAGGCTGCCTTGCAAGTGGGCCTCTTCGGCGTCCAGCGCTTTGGCGGCCAGATCCAGCAGAGCGGCCTGAGCCTCCTCGCGCGTGGCGTACTTCCCTTGCTTCAGTTGATCGACTAGGGTCTGCAGCGTGAACGAAGGCACCAGCACGCGGTTCACCACCAGGGTGGGCTGGATCTGCTCCAGCCAGGCGAGCAGTTTCCAGGCGCCATCCGGATCGTCCAGGGCGGCTGGCACGCGCTTGTTGACCTCTTCCTCCAGCATGCCGGAGACGTCCTCGGTGAGGTCGTCCTTGCTCATGATGCGGTCGCGCTGGGCGTACACCGTGGCGCGCTGCGTATTGAGCACGTCGTCGTATTCCAACAAATGTTTGCGGGCGTCGAAGTTGGCGCCTTCCACGCGGGTCTGGGATTGCTCGATGATGCGCGACACCAGCCCGTACTCCAGAGGCACCGAATCGTCCATGCGCATGCGCGCCATGGCGGCTTCCACCTGGGCGCCGCCGAACAGGCGCATCAGGTCATCTTGCAGCGAGAGATAGAAGCGGGAGGAGCCGGGGTCGCCCTGGCGGGCGGAGCGGCCGCGCAGCTGGTTGTCGATGCGCCGCGCTTCGTGCCGCTCGCTGCCGATCACGTGCAGGCCGCCCAGCTCCTTCACCTTGGCCATCTCTTCAACGGATTGCAGGAAGTACTCGATCTCCGCCTTATAGATGCCGTATTCCTCGGGTTTCAATTTGAGCAGCGCTTCCTTCTGCTCCTCGACGATCAGGTTGGAGGGCTCGAGATGGCCAGCCTTGCGCAGCACGCGGCTGACCGAGGAAAGCACTTCCTCGGCGATCTCGCCGCCCAGCTTGATGTCCACGCCGCGGCCCGCCATGTTGGTGGCGATGGTCACCGCGCCGTAGGCGCCGGCCCCGGCGATGATCTGGCTTTCCTCGGTGTGCTTGCGGGCATTGAGCACCGCGTGCGGCACGCCGCCCTGGATCACCGCCGCCAGCCGGGCGCTGTGCTCTGCGTCTAGCTCCAGGAGCTGGAGCAGACGCGGCAGGTGCTCCTGCAGGTTGAGGTTGATGTTCAGCTCGCGGCCGCGCTGGCGCAACTCAGCCGCGTTCAAATTCTCCAGCGGTTCGTACAGGGGCTTCAATTCGGGGATGATGAACCCATCATCGGTCTTGTTATGCTGCTCGAGCCACACCGCGCGCAGCAGCATGGTCTGCAGCAGGCGCTGGATGAACTCGGCGCGCATGCGGTTGGACAATAGCTCGGAACGCTCCACGGAGGTTGTGCCCACCAGGATGGGCCGGCCAAGCACATGCACGGTTACGATCTCCGTCACGATGGCGCGCAGCTTGGCTTCCACGCTGCGGTAAATGACGTCGGGGTAATCCTTGCGCTTCCATAGGACGGGCAGCGTCTCGGCGTCGTCCTTGCGTGCATAGAACACGTATTTGTAGCCGCGCGCGTCCTTGGCTTCCAGGGCTTCGAGCTCGGAGTCCTTGCGCGCCGCGTTGTACTCCACGTTCGACGGCAGGTTGACCACTTCCAGCTTGTAGATCTTGTCGAATTCCTCGGCCTCGGTCACTGCCGTGCCGGTCATGCCCGCCAGCTTTTCGTACATGCGGAAATAGTTCTGGATGGTGATGGTGGCATAGGTGACGTTCTCTGCCTCTACCTTCACCCCCTCCTTGGCCTCCACCGCCTGGTGCAGGCCGTCTGACCAGCGTCGCCCGGGCATCAGCCGTCCGGTGAACTCATCCACAATGACCACCTGGCCGCCTTGCACCAGATAATCCTTGTTGCGCTTGAACAGCAGCTGGGCGCGCATCGCCTGTTCTACGAAGCCCATCTGCCGAGCCTGCTCCGGGCTGACATCCTCAGGGCGCTCCGGGTCACGCAGCGGAACGCCGAGGATCTGCTCCAGGTGCGCCTCGCCGATCTCGGTCAGGTTGACGGATCGGTCTTTTTCGCTGACCTCATAATCTTCGGGGTTGAGGCGCTTTACCGCGCCGGCCATGCGCACGTAGTGCTCGGATTCGTCGTGGGCCGGCCCGGAAATGATCAGCGGCGTGCGCGCCTCGTCGATCAGCACGTTGTCCACTTCGTCGATGATGGCGTAGTAGTGCTCGCGCTGCACCTTTTCGCTGGCCTGCATGCGCATGTTGTCGCGCAGGTAGTCGAACCCGAACTCGTTGTTGGTGCCGTAGGTGATGTCGGCGGCGTAGGCTTCCGCCCTGGTTACCTGTTCCAGTTGGTGCTGGTCCTCGTGGCTGGACTCTTTTTGCAGGTTGACGCCATAGGCGAAGCGGGCGCTGTCGCCGCGCGAGCCCATCTGCAGGACGCCCACGCTCAGCCCCAGGAAGTCGTAGATCTGGCCCATCCAGCGGGCGTGTAGCCTCGCCAGGTAATCGTTCACCGTCACCAGGTGAACGCCGCGCCCGGTCAAGGCATTCAGATAGAGCGGCATGGTGGCCACCAGGGTCTTGCCCTCGCCGGTCAGCATTTCGGCGATTTCGCCCCGGTGCAGGATCACGCCGCCCATGAGTTGCACATCGAAGGGGCGCTGGCCGATGGTGCGCTTGCTGGCCTCGCGCACCGCGGCGAAGGCCTCGGGCAGGATCTGGTCCAGGCTTTGGCCGTCCTTCAGGCGGGCGCGGAACTCCCCGGTCTTGGCTTTCAGGGCTTCGTTGGAAAGCGCCTCGTATGAGGACTCCAAGGCATTGATCGCTTCGACGATCTGGGAATAGGCTCCGATGGTCTTGTTCGAGCTGCCCCCCATGAATTTGGCGATATTTCTAAGCATGTTTTTAGCGACTCCGCGGGCGATTATAGCCCTTCTGGAGATAAAGTAGACAAGGGTGGGTTTTGCCTCTCCCTAAGGCAGCTCGATTAAAATAGCAGGAATTGCGCAAAAGGAAATCGACCAGGCTCCGAGGTTTTGACTACTCTTTGCCGGGGGCCTATTTCGTTACGCTCGTAGTACAGGATCGTCTCCCTATATTTGGTCAGGTGACCAACGAACGCGTAATCCTAAATCGCCTCGGCCGCATTGCCAGAGAAGAGCTTGTGAAGTCGGCTGCTTTGAGAAAAGAGGTTCGCCTAGACCAACTTATCGTGATGCCCAATCACCTACATTTCATTGTTTTCTTTGACGAAACTACCCTCCCGAAGCCGCAGGACCACCGCGAAGAGGTTGGGGCGCACGGCCGTGCGCCCTTACACCGCAAAGCGCGCTCACTGGGATCCTTTGTGGCGGCTTACAAAGCTGCAAGTACTAGGCGCATCAATAAGCTTCTGGGCCGCTCTGGAACGAGAAATCTGGCAGCGGAATTATTACGACCACATTATTCGAGACCGGATTGATTTGGGGAAGATTAGGGAGTACATCCTGTACAACCCGCTCAAAATCACCACTGACGTTCTTGGTTGGGCTGATTAGGCGCGCTAAGCGGCACAAGCTTAAAACATTCATTGTTTTAAGGTTCGTTATAGAGATGTAGGTGCCCTGGATGCTATAATGATTCTTGTCCAGTCAGCGATCCTAACTAAATAATGTTCACTTATCAATTGCCCGTCCTTGCCTTCCCGCCTCTAAGCCCTATTCTCTAAGATGTCCTTCGTCCACCTCCACGTCCATACGGAGTATTCGCTGCTGGATGGTTTCAGCAAGATTCCCAAATTGATCGATCGCGCCAAGCAGTTGGAGATGCCCGCCCTGGCCATCACCGACCACGGCGCGCTGTACGGGGTCATCGATTTCTTCGCCGCCGCCCAGGAGGCCGGTATCCATCCAGTCATCGGCATGGAGGGCTACCTGGCCTCCCGCAGCATGCGGGATCGCGACCCCGAGGAGGACAAGAAGTCCTCCCATTTGCTTCTCCTGGCGGAGAACCAGACCGGGTATCGCAACCTGCTCAAGATCGCCTCGGCTGCCCAACTGGAGGGGTTTTACTATTTCCCGCGCATCGATCACGACTTCCTCGCCGCCCATTCCGAAGGCCTGATCGCCACCACCGGTTGCCTCTCGGCGGAGATCCCCAGGGCCATCCTGCGCGAGAACCTGCCGGCCGCCCAGACCCAGCTGGACTGGTACTACGAGGTCTTTGGCCGCGACCGCTTCTTCATTGAACTGCAGCACCATGAGATCCCCGAACTGCACAAGGTGAACCGCGTGCTGCGCGACCTGGGGACCCGCTACCAGGCTAATTTCGTGGCCACCAACGACGTCCATTACATCAATCCCGAGGACGCCCGCCTGCAGGACATCCTGCTCTGCGTGCAGACCGGCAGCCTATTCACCGACCCGCGCCGCATGCGCATGTCGGGTGGGGACTTCTACCTGCGCAGCACCCAGGAGATGGAAGCCCTGTTCTCCGAGGTACCCGGGGCTTTGCAGAACACCTTGCTGATCGCCGACCGCTGCCAGGTGGATCTGGCAAACAAGGGCTACCACTTGCCCGAATTCAAGGTCCCCGAAGGCTACACCACCAAGAGCTACCTGCGGGAACTGTGTGAAGCGGGCCTGGAGCGTAGGTTCGGCAGCCAGGCCAAAGAGCCGGCCGTTCGCCAGCGCATGGATTACGAGTTGGGCGTCATTGACCAGATGGGCTTCAACGCCTACTTCCTGATCGTGTGGGACCTGTGCCGCTATGCCAAGGAACAGGACATTTGGTACAACGCCCGCGGCTCCGCCGAAGGCTCCATTGTTGCCTACGGCCTTGATATCTCCCTGGTCAACCCGCTGGAATACGGCCTTATTTTTGAGCGTTTCCTGAACATCGATCGCGTCAGCATGCCGGATATTGACCTGGATTTCCAGGACGACAAGCGCTCGCGCATGATGGAATATTGCACCCAGCGCTACGGCGAGGAGATGGTCGCCGCGATCATCACCTTCAACAAGCTCAAGGCCCGCGCCGCGGTGCGCGATGTGGGCCGCGTGCTGGACGTGCCGCTGACTGAAGTGGACCGCGTCGCCAAGCTGATCCCCAACATCCCCGGCAAGCCGGTCACCATCGCCGAAGCCCTGGAAACCATGCCCGAGTTCGCCGCCGAATATAAGGGCAAGCCTTACGTCAAAGAGCTTATCGATACCGCCCAGCAGATGGAAGGCGTCATCCGCGGGGCCGGCACGCACGCCGCCGGGGTGGTGATCGCCGACAAGCCCATCATCGAGTACGTGCCCTTGAACCGGCCCACCGGCAACAACGCCGAAGAAACGCCCATCAAGATGTTGACCCAGTTCGAAATGTCCACCTTGGAATCGCTCGGCCTGCTTAAGGTGGACTTTCTGGGCCTTTCTACGTTGACCATCATGGAACGGGCCTGCAAACTGATCCAGGAACGCAAGGGCCAGAAATTGGACCTGTATAACATTCCGGTGGACGACGCGGCCACCTTCGAGATGCTGGGCCGCGGCGAGACCGCCGGCGTGTTCCAATTCGAAGGCGCGGGCATGCGCCGCTGGATGATGGCCATGAAACCGAAGGCCATCGAGAACGCCGTGGCCATGGTGGCGCTCTTCCGCCCCGGCCCTATGGAGTTCATTCCCAAGTACATCGACCGCATGCACGGCAAAGAACCGGTGAGCTTTGCTCACCCGGCCCTGGAGGAGATCTTCGCCGAGACCTATGGCATTGCGGTGTACCAGGAGCAATTGATGCAGGCGGTGATGCGCATCGCGGGCTACTCGGCCTCCGAGGCCGACGACCTGCGCAAAGCCATCGCCAAGAAGATCGAAAATAAGCTGAAGAAGCACCGCAAGAAATTCGTGGCCGGCGCGGTGAAGCTGGGCATCGAGGAAGCCAATGCCGAGGCCATCTTCGCCGACTGGGAGAACTTTGCCCGCTACGGCTTCAACAAAGCCCACGCCGCCGATTACGGCGTGCTCGCCGTGCAGACCGCCTACCTCAAGACGCACCATACTGTGGAATACATGACCGCCTTGCTCTCGGTGACGCAAGGCGACACCGACAAAGTGGCCTTCTACGTATCCGATTGCCGCCGCATGGGCATCCAGGTCTTGGCCCCCGACGTCAACGCCAGCCATTGGGACTTTTCCATCCAGGATCTGCCGGATGCCAAGGCGGCCATCCGCTTCGGTCTGGGCGCCATCAAGAACGTAGGGCAGGGCGCCGTGGCCGCCATCATTGCCGGCCGCGGCGACAGACCTTTCGAGAGTCTCACCGATCTCGGCCAGCGCGTCGATCTGCGCCTGGTGGGCAAGCGCGCCCTGGAGTATCTGACCAAGGGCGGCGCGCTGGACACCTTCGGCAGCCGGCACGCCATCCTCGAAGTCCTCGACCAACTGCTGGCCATGTCCGGCACGCACTTCCACGCCAAGGAGGTCGGCCAGCTGATGTTCTTCGAAAGCGGCACGGCCGGCGGCACCGAGCTGCAGCTGGTGGAGAGCGATGAGGCCAGCGAGTTCATCCGCCGCGAGCGGCTGACCTGGGAGCGCGAGCTGATCGGCTTGTATGTGTCCGACCATCCCCTGACCCCTATGCTGGCGCAGCTTTCGTCTGTGGTAACCCACTTTTCCAGCGAGCTTTCCGTGCTGGAAGCCGAGGCGCGCGTGCGCGTGGCCGGTCTTGTCAAGAATTTCCGCGCCTTCCCCAGCAAGCGCGGCAAGATGATGGCCTTCGCCACCGTGGAAGACCCGCATGGCGTGATGGAACTGGTCATCTTCTCCAACACCTGGGAGCGCTTCGGCGGCCTGGTGCAGCTTGAGAAGCTCATCGTGGTCGAAGGCAAGATCGACAACATGAACGGCGAGACCAAGATCCTGGCCGACAAGATCGACAACAAACTGAACGTCACGGTGCCGGTGCAAGGGGAAAACCCGCTGGCGGCTCCTAAACCTGCGCCCGTCCCCGCCGTGGCAGTGAAGGAGAACAAGAACTCGTACCTGCCATCACCGCCCGATACCGACTTTTCGCTGGCTGATCTCCCCCAGCCGCCGGACGCCTTTCCGCCCGACTGGGAATTGACCGTCGGCGAGCATTTCCCGCTGGTGGGCACCACGCCACCGGCCGCCGCTGGGCCCGCGGCTGTTGCGCCGGGGGAGAATCCGGAAGCCGAGGCGCCTGCGCCGGTGGCCGAAGTTCCGGCCTTGGCCGAAGAAGTGCCCGCCCTGGCCGAGCCGGTGCCCGCTATGGCCGCCAAGGCGGAGGCCGAGGAGCCCGAAGAAAAGCCGCTGCCCAAGCTGCCCGGCTCCGCCGTCATGCAGCCGCTGGGCGAACTGGGCCACGGGCTCTCCCCGGCGCCCAGGCAGCCGGCCGGCGTGCCCGCGGCAGGTATGCCGTACAGGCCGCCGCGCCAACCCGCGCGGGGCGGCGAGCGCGCCCCGCGCATGGTCACCATCTACCTGCGCAGCAAGGGCGATAAAGCCCGCGATATCCTCGCCATCCGCCGCGTGCACGGCGCGCTGATCAGCTACCCGGGGGCGGACCGCTTCGCCTTCTACGTGTTCGAGGGGCGCAGCGGCTACCTGCTCGACTTCCCCAACGATTCGACGGAACTTAGCGAGGAACTGATCGTCCGCCTGGAAGAAATGCTGGGGGCCAATAATTTCCGCGTGGAGCCGATTACGCTGCAGTAGCCAACGCGACTAAAGCCCGCGCGGTCGGCTCATCCACTATCAGTTCGGTCATCATGCGGCCGCGCAACGCGGCCAGTAGCCCCCTAACCTTGGCCAAGCCGGATACCACGCAGATGCCGTACTTCCTCCGGAAGAGATCCAAGTTGGGGCCGCTGGCGCGCTTGTTCAAGGGGATGTTATCTGAACTGCCATCTTCCCGGAAGAAAACCGTGGCGATGTCGCCGGCTACTTTATCCTTTTCCAATTCGGCGTAATCCATTTTCTCAAGATACCCGCCGCTGTATACATGGCTGGGGATGCCGGCTTTCACCGCGCCGATGGAGTACAGCAGTAAATCGGCGGCTTCATACAGGTTCAACAGTCGCTGGATGCTGCGCTCTTTCCAAAGAGCGTTCTTTGTCTCGGCATAGTCGAAGAAAGTGGGGACTGGGAACAAATGCGCGCTCGCCTGATAGTTGTCGGCGAAGCGCATGATGATTTCACTGGCATATTCGATGCCCATGGATTGCGTATTTCCGGCCCCATTTAATTGCACGATCTGGGAATTGTGTGTGTTCTTGCGCAGCAGATGCCTGGAGACGGCGCTCAATGTGGTGCCCCAGGCGATGCCCAGCACCATGTCTGATCCGAAGACGGAATTCAGGTAGTTGGCCGTGTATTGCGCCACGCGCTCCAACCATTCAGATTCCCCTGCAATATCGGGCGCGGGCACCACATGGGCGCGCTTCAGTGCGAAAGCCTCGAGGATGGCTTTCTCCAACTTCTGAGGCGCGCTGCCGGGATCCACGATGCGGATATCTACCAGGCCCTCGGATTTGGCGTAAGCCAGCAGGCGGGAAACAGTGGAGCGGGAAACCTGCATTTCCTTGGCGATCGCATCGGTGGTTAGGTTCTGGTAGTAGTACATGCGCGCCACCCGAATGGCCTCACCCGTTTTTTCTCGAGTATCGTTTGAATTCATGGCTCACCTCTGAGAATATTGCACCTTCGTGCAACCCACATGGAAATCCTTCCAGCCTGTTATCACCGGCAGGATATCATCTATTGCACATTTGTGCAACCAGGTTGACAAAGCGTGCATAGATTTTATAATGCGATTACCTTCTTCAATCCCGGTTTGGAATGGGGTTAAGGCGGCTGTATGCCAGAAATGATCCTCTCGATTGACCAAGGGACGACCAGCACACGCTGCATGCTGTTTAACCAGCAAGGCCAGCCTTTGGCTACCCACCAACTGGAGCATGAGCAGATCCTCCCCAAGCCAGGTTGGGTGGAACACGATGCCCTGGAGATATGGGACAAGACCCAGTTGGTTATCCGTGAGGCGATGCGCAAGGCGGGGGCCCAGGCCAAGGACCTCGTCGCGATTGGCATCACCAACCAGCGCGAAACCACCGTGGTCTGGGACAAGGAAACTGGTCGCCCTTACTGTAACGCCATCGTTTGGCAAGACCTGCGCACGAGAGAGCTCATTGCTGAACTTGGCAAAACTGGAGGGCAGGATCGCTTCCGCTCCACTACCGGCCTGCCGTTGACCACCTATTTCTCAGGCCCGAAACTTCGCTGGATCCTCGACAACATAGAGGGCGTGCGCGCAGCCGCCGAGGCCGGTCGCGCCCTCTTCGGCAATATTGACGCCTGGCTGATCTGGAACCTGACGGGAGCTGCCGACGGCGGCAAACACCTAACGGATGTCACCAACGCCAGCCGCACCCAACTGATGAACCTCCAAACCCTCGATTGGGACCCGGACATCTGCGAGGTCATGGGCATCCCGCTCGGCATGCTTCCGAAGGTCGTTTCGTCGTCGGAGGTGTATGGCCACACCAAGGCCGGCGGGCCATTGGTTGGATCGGTGCGCATCGCCGGCGACCTGGGCGACCAACAGGCGGCTATGGTCGGCCAGGTTTGTTTCGACTCAGGCGAGGCCAAGAACACCTACGGCACTGGTTGCTTCATGTTGCTCAACACCGGCGAGCAGCCCATTTCGTCGAAACATGGATTGCTGACCACCGTGTGCTATCGCTTTGGGCAGGAAGCCGCGGTCTATGCACTCGAAGGTTCGATTGCCATCACCGGCGCTTTGGTGCAATGGCTGCGCGATAACCTGAAGATGATCGAATCTTCCGCCGAGATCGAGAATTTAGCCAATACGGTTACGGATAACGGCGGTGTTTATTTCGTCCCCGCCTTCTCCGGCCTTTTTGCGCCTTATTGGCGTGCCGATGCCCGCGGAGCCATCCTGGGCTTGACGCGCTACGCCAACCGCGGCCACCTGGCCCGCGCCGTGCTGGAAGCCACCGCCTTCCAAACCCGTGAAGTGTTGGATGCCATGAACGCCGATTCCGGGGTGGCGTTGAAGGCGCTCAAAGTGGACGGCGGCATGGTGCGCAACGAACTGCTCATGCAATTCCAGGCCGATGTGCTCGGCGTGCCTGTCACGCGCCCGCAAGTCTCCGAAACCACAGCCCTGGGCGCGGCCTACGCCGCCGGGTACGCCGTCGGCTTTTGGGACGACAAAGAAGCCATGCGCCGCAACTACCGGCTCGACAAAACTTGGCAGCCGGATGCGAACAGCAATGCAGGCACGCAACTTTTCGCCCAATGGAAGAAAGCCGTCACCCGCACCTTCGATTGGGCTGAATGATGAGATTGGCCCGCCAAGAACGCATTCGGCGGTTGCAGGGAAATCCGGCCCCGGATGTATTGATCGTGGGGGCGGGGATCAATGGCATTGGCACCTTCCGCGACCTGGCGCTTCAGGGCGTCTCGGTGGCGCTGATCGATCGCGGTGATTATTGCAGCGGGGCCAGCGCCGCTTCTTCGCATATGGTGCACGGCGGCATTCGCTACCTGGAGAACGGCGAGTTCCGCCTGGTGCGCGAAGCCGTGCGCGAGCGCAATCGTCTGATCGAGAATGCCCCCCAACTCGTCAAGCCCTTACCCACTACCTTCCCGATCTTCAAACGCTTCAGCGGTTTGCTGAACGCACCTCTTAAGTTCCTGCGCCTGCTCAACCGCCCGGCAGAACGCGGCGCTCTTGTGATCAAACTTGGCCTGCTGTTCTATGACTGGTTCACGCGGGCTCAACGCGTCGTCCCAAGGCACGTCTTTCGATCGCGGGCCGAATCGCTGGTTCAGTTCCCTGCCCTGAACCCCCAGGTGCTTTACACCGCCACCTATTACGACGCAGCCATGCCTTCCCCGGAGCGGCTGGCCCTGGAGGTGCTTAAGGATGGAGAAGGGGCAGGTGACCACGCCATCCCTTTGAATTACGTCAGCCTCGTCTCCGCGAAGGGGTCGGAGGTTCGCCTGCGAGACGAGGTCACCGGGGAGGAATTCGTTACGCATCCCAAGCTGCTGGTCAACGCCGCCGGCCCATGGATCGACTTGGTGAATGCGTCGATGGCGAATACCACGCGCTTTATTGGGGGAACGAAGGGCTCGCACGTCGTGCTGGACCACCCGGAGTTGAGGGCGGCCATCGGCGAACATGAATTCTTCTTCGAAAACGAGGACGGGCGCTTTGTCCTCATCTTCCCGCTTGAAGACCGAGTACTCGTTGGCACTTCGGATATTCGCGTGGATAGCCCTGAAGGAGTGACCATCACCGATGAAGAGATCGAGTATTTCTTCGGGATGATCAGGCGCGTCTTCCCCGCAATCGAGATCGACCGCTCCCACATCGTATTCACTTTTTCGGGAGTAAGGCCTTTGGCTTTCGGTTCGGTGTCCGAAGAGCAGATGTCTCGCGACCACAAGATCGAGATGTTGGAACCGGATGCGAGCCAAAGCTTGCCGATCGTGTCGCTGGTCGGCGGCAAATGGACCACCTTCCGGGCCTTCTCCGAGCAGGCCAGCAATGTGATTTTGGGGCGCCTTGGGTTGAGCCGAAAGGCCAGCACGGCCAACCTGAAAATCGGCGCTACTCGGGCTCAGGCAAAGGCCGATTTGGAAACCTTGATCGCCGAGGAGGATGTGGTCCATCTTGACGATCTACTTTTCCGCCGCACGAATACCTGCATGCTGGGCCGGGCCACGGAAGCCAAAGTTCGGGAGTTTGCCGACTTGGCTGGCCGCACGCTGGGTTGGCCCGCAGAGCGCAAAGTGCGTGAAATCGCCCGCATGAAGGACATCCTGCTCAAAAAACACAAGATGCGCTTCACTCGTTTGGCAGGAGACGTTTTAGGCAAGGAGGTTTTATAGACAAAAACCACGCCTTTTCGGAATCTAATTCATAGGGAAGCTGATAGCTTCCAGAGGAGTGAGACATGAAGAATCCCAAACGATTTCTCGTCATCGCTCTGCTGCTCATCTTGATTGGGGGCGCAGCGGCGGGGTACACGCAAACGGCCGGTGGCAGCATTGAGGTGCGCGATGTGCGCTGGGTGGCGCCTAGCGGCACCATGATGAGCGCCTTGCTCTACATCCCAGACGGAGTCAGCGCCGAAAACCCCGCGCCTGGCGTTGTGGCCATCCACGGCTACATCAACAGTCGCGAGACGCAAGATGGCTTTGCCATCGAGTTTGCCCGGCGCGGCTACGTGGTGCTCGCCTCGGACGAGACCGGCCATGGCTACTCTGACCCGCCGGCCTTTGCCAACGGCTTCGGCGGCCCCGAAGCCCTCGCCTACATGCATACCCTGAGCTTCGTCGACCAGGCCAATATCGGCCTGGAAGGCCACTCCATGGGCGGTTGGGCTTCCGTGATTGCCGCCGCCGTCTTTCCGGATGGCTACAAGTCCATCGTCCTTGCAGGATCCTCCACGGGCACTTTCGGCGCGCCGGATGGCACGCCGGATTTCCCGCGCAACCTGGGTCTGGTCTTCTCCGAATGGGATGAGTTCTCGGCCCTGATGTGGGGTTCCCCCACGGCTGCCGGCATCGTCAGCACCGATAAGCTCAAGGCTGCCTTTGGCACCACAGAGGACGTTGTGATCGGCCAGCTGTACGGCTCCATCGCAGATGGCACCGGGCGCATGCTGTTCCAGCCGCGCACTACGCATCCCGGGGATCATCTCTCCCGCGTCGCCATCGGCGATGCCATCCAGTGGTTCCAGATGACGTTGGACGGCGGTAACGGACTGGATCCTGGCAACCAGATCTGGTTCTGGAAAGAGATCGGTACCCTGATCGCCGCAGTAGGTATGATCCTGCTCCTCTTCCCGGTCGGCGCACTGCTGCTGCAGACCAAGTACTTCGCAGAGTTGGAAGAGAAGCCCGCCCCCAGCAAGGCCTCTAGCGGCTGGGGTTGGTGGCTCGCTGCGCTGATCACCTTCGCGCTCGGCCCACTGACGCTGTTCTGGGCAAAATCAGTCCCTGAGAATGCCGAGCTGCAGCCCAACGCCCTGTTCCCCCAGGCCATCACTACCCAGCTCATCTTCTGGACGACCCTCCTGGGCGTGGTCACCATCCTGCTGTTCCTGCTGTGGCACTATGTGCTTAACCGCGGCGCCAAGGCGACCGGCGACAACTACGGCCTTACCTGGAGCAAGAGGCTAAGTTGGGGCAAGATCGGCAAGTCGTTCTTGCTGGCCTTCCTGGTAGTGTTCTCGGGCTACTTCACGCTGATCCTCACGGATTACTTCTTCAAGACGGACTTCCGCTTCTGGGTGTTCGCCGTGAAGCTGCTCAGCCCGCTGCAGTTGCGCATCACACTGTCCTACATCATCCCGTTTGCCTTCTACTTCTTGATCCTGGGCATGGTGCTGTTTGCTCAGTTGCGCAAGGATCAGTGGAGCATGACCAAGTCGATGGTTGTCAATATCGGCATCCTCATGTTGGGCTATGCGGGCCTGATCGCCTACCAGTACATTCCGCTGCTCTCTGGCGGAACGCTGGCCTTCTCGGCGGAGTCGCTGTGGTCCATCATCGCCTTCCAGCTCCTGCCGATCATGGCGATCGCCGGGGCGGTGTATACCTGGTTCAATCGCAAGACCGGGCACGTCTACGTGGCCGGCTTCATCGTGGCCATGCTGATCACTTGGATCATAGTGGCTTCGACGGCGACGCACTTCGCCTTGTAGCCGCTTCTCCTCTAGTGACAAAAGAGCCATCCATAGTGGATGGCTCTTTTGTCGTTCGCAGCGCCGCAGGGTTCCCCATGGGAGTAAAATTGGGGATTAGAAAGTAAACGAGACAGCGGCTCCGGCTTCGGCCGAGGGGTATATCGTTTGAAGGTGTAGACCAATGGCTAAGATCAATCGAATTGCGGTGCTGACCTCCGGCGGGGATGCGCCGGGCATGAACCCTTGCATCCGCGCCGTCGTCCGTACCGCGCTGTACCACGGCTGCCAGGTATACGGCATCCGCGGCGGCTTCGCCGGGCTGCTCAGCGGCGATATGGCGCCCATGGAGGCCCGCGAGGTGGGCGGCATCATCCAGCGCGGCGGCACTATGCTGGGCACCGGGCGCTCCGACGAGTTCCGCGAGCAGCCCGGCCAGCTGCTGGCCGTGCGCCAATTGAAGGAACACGGCATCGATGCCCTCGTCGTGATCGGCGGGGACGGCAGCATGCGCGGGGCGCGGGCGCTGGTCTCCAGGGGCGCCCAGGTGGTGGGCATCCCCGGCAGCATCGACAACGATATGTGGGGCACCAACATGGCCATCGGCGTGGACACCGCGCTCAACACCCTGTGCGACGCCATCGACAAACTGCGCGACACGGCCTCCTCCCACCGCCGCGCCTTCCTCATCGAGACCATGGGGCGCAATTGCGGCTACCTGGCGGTGATGGCCGGCGTGATCGGCGGCGCCGAGGTGATCCTGATCCCCGAGGCCGAGATGACCATCGAGGCCGTGGCCGAGAAGGTGGAGAGCGCCTACACCCGCGGCAAGACGCATTCCATCATCGTGGTCAGCGAGGGCGCCAGCGTGAAGGCGCAGGAGCTTTCGCGGGCGTTGGAAGAAATGAAGGTGGGCTTCAGCACGCGGGTCACCATCCTGGGCCACATCCAGCGCGGCGGGCGCCCCAGCGCCTTTGACCGCCTGCTGGCCACCCGCTTGGGCGTCAAGGCGGTGGAGGGTGTGCTGGCCGGCGCCAACGACGTTATGTTCGGCCTGCGCGGCCGGGACATCGAAGCCGTTCCCCTGGAGGAAGTGGTGGGCCGCCAGCGGGAAGCCAACCTCGATTATTACGAGATGGCAAAAATGCTCGCCTTCTAATGTGTGGGCGTTTTTGGCCCAGGCAAGGGTCCAACCAGAAGGGGTGGGGTTTCCCCGCCCTTTTGGTGCGCAAGTTGCTAATTGCAAGTTGCTAACGGCGAGACACAGCCCGTTAGCAACTTGACAAGCCGATTGGCGTGCCGCCGCACGGCAAGGCGCCAGGCTGGCGGGCGACCCGGAGGCGGAAACCTGTGGCGGCATGCGGCTATTTATGCACGGATGCGGGGTTTTGGGGCGAATTGGGGCGGGATGTCAAGGAAGAGACCAATCTACCGCTTACTCGAAAACCACTTATAGAAGTTCAGTGGGCTGCAAAGCAATCAAGTCTTCGAAATCATCGGGTCTCAGCCCCTCATAATCCTTTTGCATGACCTTCTTATAGCTCCAGGCTTCTCCCGTTAGCATGGTGGCGTTCTCACACCAAATCAACGCGGCGCGATCTTTGTGAGCGACGTCCACGTCCTCACGGCCCTTTGTTTCGATAATATGGTGCACCCCATCGGTGGTCACTGCAACGAAATCGGGGTGATAGTACCTAAGGTTGGCCTTGCTATCCATGTACGAAATAGAGAACTCAAATTGCTCGGGAATCTTGGAAAATCGGTCCACGTCCTCAGCTGACTCCAAATACTTTGCAAAGTCGACCTCGAAATTATTCATCGCAGGGCACAGGTTGAAGATGGTCTTCCTGGCTTTCACGGTTGGTCTTGACCATGGGAATGGATCGCAGCTCGAGAGCGCCTGACCTGCGTTTTCCAGTCGTGGCTCATTCGCCTCCACGACTTTTTCCCTTAGCGCCTTCACAAAGGCGGTCACGGTGACATGCTGGGCGACTTTGTGCGAAATGGCTCGAATCATGGCTGGGGTATCTAAATCCACCTTCTCGCCAAAGGCATAGTCCTGCAAAAACTCGCGGATCTTTGGGACCAACGATGCAAACTGCGAAGGCAGCTTGATGTCTTCGGCGATTTTCTTGGCGTAGTAGGAGATAACCTCTTGAGATGTGCCCACTTCGGGCACGGTGTATTTCCGCTCGATCAATTTTTCCAATGTGATGATGTCGTAGCCGTCGTAATTGAACTCTTTGGCGGCGGCGTCCTGGATTTTTACCGGCAAAGTAGGAACCTTGAATTTGGAAACGTCGATAGAGTCGATTTCCTCTTTTAAGGATTTTTTGCGTGTCAAGATCGGGGCAATAATCGGGAGGACGATATCCTTATCCATCTTTTCCGGATCAGGAAAGATCGATTCGATCACAACCGGCGACTTGTCCAAATCGACGGTTTCAAACTCCAGGCCTTCTATCTTTTCGAGGTCTTCGACAAACTTGATAAAAGCGTTGTTCCCGATAACATCCAGATTTTCTTGGAAGACAGCTTCCTCGCCGAGCGTTGCGCCGCGGAACATCAGGCGTAAGCCGCGGCCGATGGTCTGCTCCGGCAGAATGTTGGCTTTAGACGTGTAAGGCCGCAGGCCGACAACCACGGTAACGCTTTGCACATCCCAGCCTTCCCGCAGCATCAAGACGCTGACGATGCAGGTAACCGGGCTCTTAGGGTCGTCGATTTCCTTGGCAATTTTGCGCGCCCCTTCGACCTCTTTTTTATTGGTAATTTCGCCGGTGTTGTCAGTGTGGATGACGTGCAGCTGCTCGCCGCCAAATTCCGTCGGGTATTTGTCGCGCAGATAACTCGCAACATCGTCTGCTTCCTTCGTGCTGTTCATCATGACAAACAGAACCGGCTTGCGGCCCAGCGGCTGCAGCAGCTTGTCGCGGTACTCTTGCCAGCGCTTGACTCCGGCGGTCAAATAGACCTGATATTTCTGACTGGCGATCGCCGAAGGTCGCTCTTTGAAGCCCCTGGCGATCCCCTTTAGAGGTCGCTTGACGACCCTGTCGAGTATGGCCTGCTTGAGCGGATAATCAAAAACGGTCCAAGTGAAAAGCGCGCCGGATTTTCCGTAACGCGGGGTGGCCGACATATCTAGCTGAATGACGCCTGGAGATTTGAGTTCGGCTAAACCCCCGTGCACTCGCCGAATAGCCCGGCTCCATTCGCTTTCCTCATCATGCGTATGATGGGCCTCGTCGTTTGCCACCAAAACGCGGCCGCCGCGTTTCAGCAGGCGGTCATAAAAGGGTTCGACTTCAATGCCTTCATTTCGTGGCTTTGGCCCCAAAACCGCGGCCATTGGCCCTGGTTCGGTCTCTGCCTTTTCTTTCTTCTCATAAAGCTGTTGAACATTGGTTAAGTAGAGCGCCCCCTGTGAGTTGGACCGTTCGCCTTCACCCCGCATATAACATTGGAAATCCCAATAGATTTTGAGGGATGGAGGAATAACTCGGTCTTGGACAAATATCCGCCCCCCTTCGAAGTCACCCTTCAGGCGCTCGAAGACGATTACGTTCGGCGCAATGATTAGCGTAGAGGCGGCGTAATTCTCTGGATCCTCTAGCGAATTGAAATATTGCCAGGCCACCGCCAGAGAAATGATCTTGGTCTTCCCAGTGCCCGTTGCCAGCTTTAGCGCGTAACGCGGGAAGAGATCATATTGAAGGAGCCGCAGGTTCTGCTCAGTAGCGTAAGTTTCAATCAATTCTTTTGAGCTTCTGACCTTGGCAACTTCGTACAAATACACCAAGGTTTCCATAGCTTCTTGCTGAAATGGGAAATACTTAAAACGCTGGCCGTTTGCCAGCAGGTGATCGTTGTAGAACCAGTGATTGAGCAGCTTCTGGGTGGTTTCGGTTGCGCCCTTGTAGCCACTTTTGACCCAATCTTTTACGGCGAGCCTGATTTTAGGCACGCAGGGAGCGGTTGCCACCTCGGCTTGGAACATGCGGGCTTGGGGGACTGCGGCCGCCTTTTGCCTGCGGGCAGTTGCCCTCGCGGAGATTGGTTTCGCCTTTGCGGTACGGCGCTTTGGTTTCGCCTTGGCTATTGGGCGCTTCTTTTTCTTGGCCATCGTTTCCTGTTATTGCCTCACGAACCCCTACCCACCGCCTTCGGCGGCACCCTTCCCCTTGAAAGGGGAAGGGAAGGGGATGGGGTTAGTTCTACGCATCTTCCATGAATCTGCTTCAACACTCCATCAAGATCCCTTTCGACCTCATTGTTCAACAAACGCAGTTCCTGATAACCCAATTCCTTCAAGGCCCTGGTGCGTTCTTTATCATATTCCTTTTGCAGTTCGTGAATGCTGCCATCCACCTCTACAACCAATCGTGCCTGAGGACAGTAGAAATCCACAATAAATGTTTGGATGATATGTTGCCTTCTAAATCTGTAACCACTGAGTTGCTTTTTTCTCAGCTTTCCCCACAATAAATTCTCAGCTCGCGTGGGTTCGCGACGCATGCGTCGGGCACTCTCGATTAGACCGTCCTTTGTCTCACGCGATACGTAATCTTCCATGGTTTTTACTACTTCCGCTTCAGCAATAACCCCTACCCGCCTGCTGCGCAGGCTCCCTCCCCCTTGAAAGGGGGAGGGCTGGGGAGGGGGTTAGAAAGGGTGAGGGTCTTACACAGTTACCTTCAGCACCTTGGTCGTGTCATTGCCCAAGATGTCGATCACCTTCACCATAAGCGTGTATTCGCCCGGCTCTTCATATACATGGCTGGTCTTCAGGTTTAGCGACGGATCTTGCCGAGTCCGGTAGGTTTGCCATTCGTTATGGAAAGTATCGTCCCTGTTGTCCCAATCTACCGCCCAGTAGTCGATCCATTGCGACCAGTGCTTGATGGCCTTCTGCACATCCTCTGGTACATCGTCTGGTGGGATGGTAAAGTCGGCCAATTCGAGGAATAGCTCGTTCTTTTTGACTTTGGTTTTCACCGATAACGCAGCCAATTCGAAGAACTTTACATCGCCCTGTTCGACGGCCTTGGGGTCCATGACCTCGCGGGGAATCTTCAGGCAGCGCAAGCTGATGCCAGCTTCTTTTGCCTGCTGGATGCTGACTTCATTGATCTCGAAGGCAAAGTCCCAGCCGAGCACGTCGACGGCGGCCACCTTGGGAGCATCTTTGCCGGTACCGATGGCCTTTTTGAATTCAATGCAGATTTGAGTAACGTCGTTAGGCGCTACAGGCGAATCTACGGAACCCACGTGCACCATACGCCCATCCTTGATGCCGTGAAGCCAGGCGTAGCCTTCGATTGGGCGAGCAGCATAGAGTTCGAGAATGAACTTGCGATAGTCCTTTTGAACGGCCTCGGCCTGCTTTTTGCTGCCAAATTCAGCGGCCTGCCAGCTTTGCCGTTCGTACTTGCCAAGATTCTGGACCACGAAGGGCTTGACCCCTGGGATGCCGAGCAGGCGCTTACGAGTGGTGTGGATGGCAAAGCGACCCAGGTCGCAGGCGATCCAACGGCGGCCCAGTTTTTCGGCCACGGCAGCGGTGGTGCCGGAGCCGACAAAGCAATCCATCACTATGTCGCTATCTTTTGAACACGCAGCGATTATTCTTTCAAGTAAAGCTTCCGGTTTTTGAGTTGCGTATCCTGTTCTTTCATGTGCTACTGGAGCTACAATCGATATGTCCCAAACGTCATCAAGTGGTGCGCCTTCAGATGGTTGATCTTGGCTCCCGGATGGTATCCGTTTTCCCTCCTCGTCATGAAAGGCCGTTATCTTCCTATCTTTCCAACGCCGTAGGGTTGATTCTGTTCTCTCGCCATAAAGTCGGGTGAATCTGTGTTTGCCTAACTCCTTGGCATACCAATAGATGTTGTCGTGCATTTTTTGAAAAGTCGGGGTCGGAGTTGGCCATCGTTTGTAATGCCAAATAACTTCATTTACGTAATTCTCAGAGTTGAATACTTCGTCTAGTACAACTTTAGCGTATTGGCCAACGTGGTAGTCTAGGTGGACAAATACCGATCCATTTTCTGAAAGCAACTCCCTCAATAATTGCATAGTTTCCGCAAACCATTGCAAGTATGAGTCGAGTCCCTTTCCCCAAGTGTCTCGATATGCTTTCTGCTCAATTACACTGGCAGCTTTATAGAAAGACATCGACTCGTCATACTGGGTCTCGGGTATGTCAGGAATATCAGCCGTAAACGAAAAATCCGCTCCTACGTTGAAGGGCGGGTCGATATAAATCAAATCGATCTTGCCGGCGAACTCATCCTGGAGTGATGGCAGGACATATTTCTTATCCCCCCAAATCAGCCGGTTACGCCATTCGGTCTGCTTGCCGCTAAAGTCCAGCGCCATTTGGCGCTGCTGGGCGCTTTCGCTCACCGTCTCCACCGTCTGGAAGGGCAGCTTAACCCGCAGGGGCGCTACGCGCTTGCCGTCCTTATCGTACTTGCCGTCCCAAATGAGTTCGACCATTTTAAACCCCTTCCCCATCCCTTCCCCTTTGAAGGGGAAGAGCCTGCCCTGAGCAGAGCGAAGGGGTGCCCGCGATAGCGGGCGGGATGGGGTTAGTGTGAATAAGTTCGACCATAGTTTGTCCCAGTGCGGGGATTATAAAGCAACGCTTCCTATATCCATTTTATGGAAATCTGTTTGCCTATGGACATGAATTCCTTGTCTCCGGTAACAAGCTCGGCGTCCTTTAGCCTCGCCAGCGCCGCGGCGAAGCAGTCCCCATAGGAGAGCTTCCCGTCTGCCTTGAATTGGGCCGCCAGGTGGGTTAGCGCCCAGTCGGCGGGGACGACCTCGATGGGCATCGCCTGGACTTCTTGGATGCAGCGATCAGCCTGCCGGGCCGTGTACTTCCGGGCAATGGAATACCAAACTTCTCCCAAGTTCACCACGCTCATCAAGAGGGGAGTATGACTTGCTTCTGCAGTACTGATCAGTTCTCGAACATGGTCGGCCCCCGGTTCATTCTCAAAGAAGGCCATCACTGCGAAAGCGTCCAAGACCTTAGGCGTCATACGCTAAACCCTTTTCTTATCTTCCCGCTCCCGATCTTTTCTGCGTTCCTCAAGCAGCTCCTTTAGCGCCCCCCCACCTTTCAATGAGCCTTGTAGTTTGCGCAGGGACTCAGCGGTAATCGGCCTCAATTCAATGGCGTTGCCGGTATCGGTCACCACCAGCGGCGTGCCCTGTTTGATACCGTATTTCTTCCGCAATTCAGCCGGGATCACAACCTGCCCCTTGGTGGACATTCTTGTCTTCATATCCAAATCTTACTGCAAGGTAGATGGTAAGTCAATAACAAATAGGTAAGATATTTGCGGTTGAGCTGCAGGCCAGCCCGTCGCTGCTGCTTGGTTTCCTCTTTCCCTTACGGCTTACAGCCTATAGCTTACAGCTCATATCTCCACCGTTTCCTCATACACCCCAAACACCTGGCGCAGTACACCCATGATCTCGCCCAAGGTTGCCCGTTCGCTTCCCCCCATCGCCGTCTTCTCGCCTCACTCGAAGCCTGGGCTCAGCTCAGCTTTTCGCCACCACAATCACCTTATCCTCAGGCGCGAAAGTCACCTTATCCGCTTTGCGAGGGTTCATATGCACCCCATAACCCTCGCTGCCATCCTCGGCCTGCGCGTGGATGCGGGTACCCAGCGCCGTCTCGTTGCGCCGTCTGGCCGCCTCCGTAACGGTGTAGAAGTTCACCGGGCGGCCCGTGGTCACATAATCGCCCACCGGCTTCAAATAGATCTCCGCGCCCTCGGGGTCCAGGATATCCGTGAACACCTCGAACAACTCGGCGTTATCCGAGAACTGCGCCATCATCAGGCTCACCAGTTGCTCGCTGACGATGAAATCGTCCACCTTGGCGACCTTGGCCAACTCCCGGTTGCGCAGGTCCAGCATCTCCGTCACGATGGAGAAAGGCGTCTCGTCCCGCTCCTCCATGTCCCGCAAGTGCAGCAGCGTCACCAGCGTCTTGGCGTCCGCGGCCTGCACGCCCAGGTCAGAGTACGCAAGCACAAGGATGTGATCGTAATCCTGCACCCTGATCTCTTCAAGCATCGCCCGGTCCGTAGTGTCGCCCTCCGTCACCCTGAGTTTCTGATTCTGCAGCCGGCTGCCGGTGCGCTCCAGGTTGGCGGCAATGCCGGGAATGTCTGCGACCACCGCCAACTCAGAGCCCTTGCCTACATAATGATCCAATTCACGCACAATGATCGGCCCCTTGTCATTCCACCCGAGGATCAAGCAGCGCGCCGCTTTATGCGCGGCTGCGGGCTGCGACGTGCGCAGCGCGCCCTCGTCCACCGCGGCGCTGGCCGGCCCGGAAAGTTTGACCGTGTCATCATCCGCAGAGAGCGCAATGATCTGGTCGCCGGCCTCGAGGCGCGTATCCATGGGCGGGTTCAGCCAACACGCGCCAGCCGCCCGCCGCATCCCCATGATGCAAGAATCCTCGAACATCAGCAGCGTTTCGCCGAAGGTCTTGC
Source organism: Anaerolineales bacterium (assembly GCA_040902205.1). Classification (GTDB taxonomy): domain Bacteria; phylum Chloroflexota; class Anaerolineae; order Anaerolineales; family UBA11579; genus JAMCZK01. The sequence goes on from JBBDXR010000036.1 coordinate 63,937, forward strand.
CGCTCAGCGCCGGCTCTTCCTTAATATAGATTTCATGGCCGCCAAAATCCATCAGGTCCATATACACTACTGACAGCCCGGATTGGTGCGAAGTCTGCGCCATAATGCGCGCGATCAACTCGCCGGTGAGCACCACCTGCACCTTATCCTGCGTGCCCACCATCTTGATCACGGACATATTCTTGGGATCATGCAGCTGCGTGACGATGTGGTACGCGCCCTGCCGCCGCTTGGGATTATTGGTCAGCGCCAGCACGGTCTTGATCACGTCATTATCCGCGTCGCCCTTTTCCGGCGGCAGCACAATAATGGATTTCGCCTTATGCGGGCTGCCGATCTCCAAGTCGTTCGGGTCGATCGGCGATCCGGAGCGGCAGATGATGCGCGTTTTCCCGCGCCGCACCACGCGTTCGCCGATCTCGTCTTCCATCTCCACCTTGTCCTTGTCCGCCAGGATCACGATACGGGCGCGGGGTTGATTCTGGTTGGCGACCATCAGCTCGTTGAGGATGGTGAACACCTGCGGGGACCAGCCCAGGATCAGCGTATGGCCCTGCTCCAGCACCCGGGAGCGGCCTTTGCGCAGACCCTCTATGGCGGCTGCCAGCCCGTTGTTGATCACCCCGACTAAGGCGCTGACCACAAAGATTCCCCCCAGCGTGGCCAGGAACATCACTATGCGGAACCCCAGCCCAGTATCCCCGCAGTCCGTGCCGGGATCCAAGGCGCGCAGCAGGCTTTCGCATGCCGCTTCAGAAAAAGACAACGGCTCCATGCCATCCGACACAAACCCCGCCAGGGAGACCACCGCGCCTGCAATAAGAATAAGGGCCAGGGAGAATACGAAGAGCAGGCCGATCAGCGCGGGGGCGCCGCGCGCCATCAAATTATCGAACTGGTAGCGTAGGCGTTGGCGCAAACTGCTCTTCATGGGCGGTGCATCTTTCTGGAGTTTCGTACTCGGCAAAGCCGAGAAGAATCTCCATTGGCAGCGGTGCTTTTTCCTCTACCGCTGCGCGGGGGTTGGCGCTGATTATAAGGGCAATGACCACTCCCGCTTTTCCGGAAATGCGGAACTATAATGGCGCGATGCCCAGCGAGATTTCTGCGCAGCGCAGTGCTATCGAAGCCGCCTGGCAGCGCTCGGGCGGGCTGTGCGAATGTCAGCGCGCCGCTCACAGTCACCCCGGCGGCCGTTGCCGGCAGCGGCTCAATTGGGTCAATCGGGGCAGGCATGGCGAAGGGGCTTGGGAGGCTCAACGTCAAGCATCTAAAGATGGGGGCTATGTAATTCTATGTTGGGACTGCCACGCCAAGGATATTTAATCAGCGATCTGTACGGCCAGCTGAGTACCCAGGCAGTTGTATCCCAGATACTCAATCTTCAATTTCGAACCCTGGATAAATTCGGCGAATGCCTTGTATTCGCCCTCCAACCAGCCTGGATAATTGAAGAATTCATCAAAGATCAGAATGGTCCCAGGCACCATGCGCGGCCGCATCTGCTCAAGCACAAACTTGGTAGAGCTGTATAGGTCCGCATCTAAATGCAGAAGCAGAGCCGGCTCGCCATGCTGCTCAAGGAAACCAGGCAGGGTCTGATCGAATAAGCCCGGGAAGAGCTTCACATTTTCCCGGACGGATGGCAGTGGCGTCTTGAAGGTTCCCTGTGGATAATTCCCGCGCCAGGCTTCTGGCAACCCTTCGAACGAGTCGAAGCCGTACAGCGTTTTGCTCCTCAGGCGTTTGGCAAAGTAATTGATGCTCTTACCGGTGGCCACCCCGAATTCGCAAATTAGCCCATCTCGCTCGCTAACTTGTTGCGACTTAAGGATATGGTCGAAAAGCGCATAGCGGGTCTCAAAGGAATGGGCGAGAGGGAGATGCTCCTCAATGAAGCGGCCGGTTTGTTCAAGGGCGTTGGCCTGCCGCCAGCGAAAAATATTGCGGCTCTCGAACAGGAACAACTCGTCAAAGATTCCCCTGAACGCCTGCACCAGGCCAGCTTTAAGTTGTTTGCGAAGGGACATTTGGCACAGGGGAGGCTAGATTTCGACGCTTTCTTCGGTTCGCCGAAGGCTTGCTTCATTATATCCATGATCGCCAGGGTGGCCTGTTCGCTTAGGGCAGGCTCCGCTGCAAAATCCGTCAGCCTGGCGCTCGCCTTACGTTTTGCGAACAATAAAGCTGGTGACAAATACCAAAAAGCTCGGTCGCAAGACCGAGCTTTTGGTTGGTTCGTATGAAACTACTAAACAAATTGCTGGCTTACAGGCCTTTGACAGCCGTAGCGACCGCCAGGATCAAAAACCCGATCATCAACAAGACGGCAGTTTCGACCCCGATGGAGAATACTCCGAAATAGGCAAGCATGCCCAACCCACCAGCGATAACCGCGATGACCCAGGTGATCTCCATGGGGGCAGAAAGGGTCAACAAACCTCTATTTCTGGATCTTGCTCTTCGTTTTGCCATGGTACTCCTTTTCTTGGTAGTGAACTACGTGGCAGGCAAATAGCTTGCCTTACCTGTTTTAACCCCGGTTTTTGAGTTCAGCTACGCATGCAGAAGTGTTTTCGGCAAAGCCGCACAGCCTCTTCCCACTCCTCCGCCACCGCGATTGTCTATCCTCAAGCGCCAAGCTCACCGACGTCTCTTCTTTGGGGCACCGCCGCAGGAATTTCTGGTCTATTGCGTAGGCGATCACCCTGCGAAAAGCCGGGCCAGCACCTGCTGCAGAGCCCATAAGCCAAGCTAGACGAAAAGCAAACCGTTCGGCATTGACAGGCAATCCGGTTGATAATAGGATTCAGGTCCGCCAATTCCAGGAGACAAGATGCCCAAACTCAGTGGACATGCAAACAGGATTCCGCTTTTTCCGGTTCTCGCCATCGGCTTGCTGCTGTCTGCTTGCGGAGATTTTGGCCAGATGCTTGGGGCGGGCGCGGCCGCCGGCGGCGCCGCCCAGACGGCGGATGCCGCCACCCAAGCCGCCCTGAATACCGAGGTCGCCCGCGGCGCCCGCCAGCCGCTGCTGGATATCCTCGATGTCACACTCACCGCGCACACTTGCGCGGAACACGATAGCGACATGGTCGGTGATTACGATTGCAGCTACACGGTAGCTTTTACCCTCGCTTACGAATCCAAGGATTATTCCCGCGCCCAGTGTTTTTTCAGCAATGCGGAGTCCGAAAAGATGAACCAATCTCCCGGTGCTGGCCAGACTACTATTGAAGTTACCTACGATGTATTGGTATTCGCCCCAGGGACCACGTTCAACGGCTTTTGCCAACTGCGGGACCAGGCCAGCGACGAAGTGATCGCCCAGGATGGCGGCCCTGTGGGCGGCTGGGATATCGAAGTCCCCGCGCCGTAGGGCGAACACCGCTCCCCCCATTGCGAGCGCCGCAAGTGCGTGGCAATCCCAAACAGCGCTGCCCCATTGCGAGCGCCGCAGGCGCGTGGCAATCTCAAACACCGCTACCCCCATTGCGAGCGCCGCAGGCGCGTGGCAATCCCCAAGATAGAATCGAGAAACCATGATCAGCAAGCAACCTTGTGTCTACATACTGACAAACAAATACCATACAGTTCTCTACACAGGTGTCACCGCTGATTTGGCCAATCGGATTGACCAGCACAAAGGAATCAATGTTGGATTCGCGGGGAAATAGGGCGAATAAACTTGTTTATGTGGAAATTGCTGATGATATGGATCAAGCTTTGTTTCGTGAAAAGCAAATCAAGGCGGGGACTAGGCAGGAGAAGATCGACTTGATCAACGCTATAAATCCGCAATGGAGGGATCTATCGGATGAGTTTCTTGAGTAGGCGGCAGTCCTGCGTGCCAGATTTGGCCGGGAGATTGCCACGGCGGCTGCTTCGCTGAAAGCGAAGCAAAGCGCCGCCTCGCAATGGTTTGCGGGTCGTTATATTCTCCTTCCTGGTACACCCCAAACACTTCGCGCATCACATTCATGATCGCTCAAGGTTGCCCGTTCGCAGGCCAGGTTTGGCTAGGAGATTGCCACGGCGGCTGCTTCGCTGAAAGCGAAGCAAAGCGCCGCCTCGCAATGGTTTGCGGGTCGTTATATTCTCCTTCCTCGTACACCCTAAACACTTCGCGCGTCACATTCATGATCGCTTAAGGTTGCCCGTTCGCAGGGCCGGTTTGGCTAGGAGATTGCACGGCGGCTGCTTCGCTGAAAGCGCCGCCTCGCAATGGCTTGGGAGTCGTTATATTTCCGCCTCCGCATGCACCCCAAACACATCGGGCCAAAGCCCACGAGTTTCGTGTTGGGCGTTGCCTTTGGCGACGACAAAAGTCCCGGTTCCCTTAACTTCCCTGGAGTTTATAATCGCAAAGGGCACGAGGCTGGTTTGTGGGTGTCGGCAAATCAGGTCTGACCAACAATTCGCCATCGCGCAAATGGAGAACACCATCAAGCAGGCGTAGCAGAAAGGATAGCTATGGATAAGACCCCCGACAAGCAGCAGAAAGCACAAATGGATTACTTCTCCCGCATGGGCATCCCGACCGGCTGTATCGTGTGCGGCAGCGAGGACTGGATCGTGGGGCGCACGGGGCCTGAATTCGCGGTGGGCGACGGGCGCAAGGTGATGCCGGTGGAGATCATCTGCCGCTTCTGTGGGCGCATCGCCTCATACGATGGGCACGTGATCGGGAACGTCTAGGGC
>JBBDXR010000037.1:0-39405 GCA_040902205.1 Anaerolineales bacterium
TTCCTCCACCGCCCCAAGGGGCGGGGTATCCGGCGGGGGAAGACTCTTCATGACACGGAAGAGAGAGCCGAGTAGGCCTCCGATAAATAGGGCAGCATAATGGGGCCAGGGCATGCTGCGCCTACTTTAGCCTTGTGTCTCCCTGAGGCGGTGCCTGGGTAATTTCGCAGAATGTGATTCCCCAGAGAGATATGAGGCTGGGGATTCTTCGCTGAATGTTTTCGGCGGTCGGATGCACCACTATTACCCGCTCAGAAAGACACAAGGGCGAAGGGTCAGGTTGATTCGGAGGTGCGCTCGAAGACCAAGGTGTGGCCGCCGCCGGCGATCGTCAGTCTGCTTCCATCCACGCGGTAAGTATCGGCAAGGCTCAGCGCCTCAAAGTAGGAAGCCTCAACTTCACCGATGCCTTCACCAATGCAGGCCATCAGCGTGGAAATGATATTCGAGAAGGCGATGGCGCCTGTCTGCGCCTTGGCGGAGTACTCGGCGCCGAAGCGGTTGCAGCCGCCGGAGCCGCCGGCTTGTGTGCTGGCGTCGAAGGAAAGGGTGACGGCCTGGCCGCCGATGGCCTCGCCTAGTTGGATGCTGCCGTCCAGACTGACAAGGCTCCAGGAGGTGCCGACGAGGTTCTGGCCCGCAGGGGCCGGGGCGCAGGCGGCGAGGAGGAGAATAAGAACTCCCAACGCGATTGTTCTGTTTGTTAATCTCATAGCATTCCTCTCATTCACTGTAACGTTTTCAGGTCCGATTTGTTCCAGCCGATCATGCTATTGAGCCAGTAAGATCGCCTAAGGCAGTCGTAAGATTGAAGAATCCGTCCTAGACCTCACCTTCCTCCACCAAGAATTATGCAAGTGCGCGTAATGATGGATGCTTCGCTTCGCTCAGCATGACAAAATCGCCTCGCGATACAATCCCACGAATGAAAGCCGAGAGTAAGTTTCGCATATTCCTGTCTGCTTTGGCGGTTGCGGGCAGCCTATTGGTATGGATGGCGACCAGCAGCTATGGGCCGGGACTATCCACGGACGGGGCGCGCTACCTTTCGACGGCGGAGAGCATCGCTGCGGGGCGCGGGATCATCGATTACCTGGGCCTGCCGTTGGTGAACTGGCCGCCGCTGTACCCGTTCTTGCTGGCGGGGCTCAAGCTGCTAACCGGACTCGATGTATTTGCCCTGGGCCAGATCATCAATATCGTGGCCTTCGGCGCCATCATTTATTTGGGCGGCGTCTTCTTCGAGCGCAGCATGCCAGGCAACTGGACCTTGGCCTACGTGGCAAGCCTGGTGCTGGCAACATCCTTGCCGCTGCTGGAGGTCTCCGCCAATATCGCGTCGGATCCGCTGTTCCTGATCTGTGTGCTGCTATTCTTGCTGGCGGCGCAGAATTATCTGCGCGAGCGCAACCGGGGCGCCTGGTGGCAGATGGCAGCGCTGGCGGTGGCGGCATGCTTCCTGCGCTATGCCGGCCTGACGCTAATCATTAGCGGGACGCTGATCGTGTTCTTCTCTTACCGATTGCGAGGAGTTCGAACCGAAAGTTCGCCGACGAAGAAATCCCCAACCGCGACTTGGGGATTGCCACGCTTCGCTACGCTCGCTCGCAATGGGTGGCGGGCGGCGGGCTTCGGCTTGGTTTCCGGGTTGCCGATTGCAGCCTTCGCTATCTTGCACAACCTTCCAGCGACGGGGAGCCTGCTGGGCGCTCACCGGCCTTCGATCGCGCTGACCAATTTCATCTTCCTGTTCGAGAAGATGGCGGGCTGGTTCCTGCCTTTAAGCTGGCTCAGCGGCCTGGCGGCCCTGGCAATCTTTGCCCTGCTGAGCGCGTTGCTCTTGGCTGCCAGCAACCGGACGCGACGCCGAAGTTGGCTCAAAACTCTGCAGGGCAATGAGATCTTCCCAAGCCTGGTCTTCACACTGGTCTATGGAGCGGTGCTGATCTTCTCGATCAGCACCAGCGAACACCAGGTGCCCGGCAGCCAACGCATCCATGCGGTGCTGCTGCCGGCCTTTCTGGTTCTGGCGGGCAGCGCGCTGCAAGGGCTGGCGCCTAAGCTGCCACGTAAAATTGGCGGGACCTCTCTGCGAACGATCCTGTTGGCCGGGTTTGCGCTGTGGTTGCTGCTGCCGATCTACCGTGTGCAAGCCTATGTGCGCGCTTCTGTGCAGCAAGGGGACGTGAGCTACTACAACCTGTACAACACGCGGACGTTGCGGGAGAGCGACATCGTGGCGCATATCAGCTCTTTGGAGATCAGCGGGGATACCAAGGTGTACAGCAATAATGAAGGGGCGGCCTGGTTCTATTTGCGGCGGCGCATCTACCGGCTGCCGCGCTACGACGCCGAGGCTGGCGAGGATTTAGCGGCTGTCATGGCAACCTTCGAGGGCTGGCCAGGAGCGGACGAGCAAGCCATGCTGGTCTGGTTCGAACGCGAGCTGGATTACAAGGAAGAGGTGCCGACGCCGGAGCAGATGGCGGAGTTCATTCGCCTCACGCCTACCTTCACTGGGCGGTACGGGGATGTGTACCGGATAGATGTGGAGTAGCGGATAGCGGTTAGCCGTTAGCTAGACGCGATAGCTTAGAAGCGACTTGGGGGCCAATAGGATCGCATAGAGAGCCCTTCGCTTACGCTCAGGGAGACACTAACCTAATTCAGAGCGATACAAAGCAGGGCGAAAAGAAGAAGCGATGCAATTGCATCGCCTCTTGCTAGGCCTGGGTCTCGGGTTGCTCGCTGGGGACAAATTGGCGCCAGGGGCCGTGGATGCCATCTTCGGTGACGCCGAAGTAGTAGCGCAGACCGCCATCCACGCGCTGCAGGAAATCGTAACGCGTCTGCTTGTGCTGGTTATAGTGCTTGATCAAGCCGAAGTCGCCGCGCCAATCGACGCCAAGTTGGCCTGGGTCTTTGGGCAGTGCGGCGAACTCCATAATGGCGTAGTGCCATAACTTGCGCGCCGATTTTTCGGTCACGTTGGTGACCACCATGCCGTTGCGCAAGTCGCGCACTACGTAGTAAGAGACGCCGGAGCGTTCTTCCACGCTGACCACTTCCACGCCGGTGCGCGGAGCCTCCTGGGCTTTTGCAGGAACCTCGGCGCGGGCGGGCTTGGCCGCTTGTTTGGCAGCGGCCGGCCTCTTGCTGGGCTGGCTGCGCGCCTGTTTCCGCGGCTGGCGGCCGCGGCGCACCGGCTTGGCTTCAGGCGGCTCGGCCTGCTTTTCTTCCTTGGCGATCAAGCGCACGATCTCGTCGCGCACGGCCAGCCCGGTCTCGGCTTCGGTGCGGATATAGATCTTGTTATCATCCACGGCATAGGGCCGCTCTTCGCCGCGCGGCACCAGGACGCGGATCACGCTCTTGCCGCCGGTCTTCTGAACGTCCACAGTACAGTGCAATGGGGGACTGATGCGCTTGCTGATCTCCTGCTGCAATTGGTGCGTCACCTGGTCGGGGTTTCTTACTCCGACGACGGGCCGGCGGGCATCCTCGGCCAGGCCGATGAACAGCGTGCCGCCGTTGATATTGGCGAAGGCGCAAATATCGGCGATGATCTTTTCGATGTTGCCGCCGCGCAGGCTTTCATGGAAGTCCTGCACGATGTTGCCACCCTCTTCGCGGGCGGCGCGCACGAAATCGAACTCCTCGCCCTTGGCCACCACCCTGCCCTGCCGCGGGCGGGTGCGGGCAAAGTCGTTGCCTTCGAACAATTCCTTGAGCGAGGCGAAGCTGGGCTCGGGCAGCAGCACTTCGGTGACGCGGCCGCCGATACCCAGGTTGTTGCGATGGCGCGGATCGTCGTCCAGGCGATGGGCGTCGGAGCCCTGGATGCAATGCATGCGGCGCGGGTATTCTGGCTTGGTGCCGCTGAAGAAGGTGGCGGTCGAGAAGCGGCCGCGCTTATCCAAATCGGTGATCTCGAGGGCGTGCAGGTTGGTGTCCTGCGTGAATGCGATCTTGGTCTGGCCGCCGAACTTGAAACCGCGCATGGCCACGCCGTTGCTGGAATTGGCATGCGCGGCGATGGCCAGGCCGCCGGCCTCGCGGATGGCGCGGTAAGCGGCGAGGACATCCGCCGAGGCTCCCACGGTGACCGAGCCCAACTCCAGTTGGTTGGCGGGCACGTTCAGGTCCAGAAGGATGTGCTCGAGCTCGCGCAGCGGCTTATCGGGGGCGAACAGGCCCATGACGTGAAAGCCAAAAGTGGCGGTGAATTCGAAGCCGGGCAGCACGAGGATCTTGGCGCGCAGGCGCTCGAACTCCTTGAGGCGAGCCTCCTCGTCGGGAAGGATGCGCTTCAGCGAGCGCAGGAGGAGGAGCTGGTCCATCTCCTCCTGCATGCGCCGGTAACCGGCTACGGTGTTGTGATCGGCAAAGCCGATAATGTCCAGGCTGCGGGCTTCGGCGCGGCGCAGGATCTCCAAATAGGTGGTGCCCGGCTCCTGGTAATCGCTGGAGGCGGGGGTATGCAAATGAAAATCGGTCGCAAACCACTTCATGGGGTTGCGAGTGTTGTCTTTTCTAGCCACAGTTTTCCTTTATGAAGCGTACTTGTGAAGGGATGCAACTCCCCTTATTCTCCCAGTTTTTGTCTTAACACGCTTATCAAATCATCGGGCATATATGGCTTCATCAGAAAGCCATCGGCGCCGCGGTCCTCGGCCTCCTGGCGATAATCCGCCCCGGAGGTTAGCAGGACGACCATACCTTTGAGCTCTTGGTCGGAGCGAATCTTACCCAGCAGGTCCAGCCCGTTGGCCCCTTTCAGGTTCACGTCGATGAGCACAGCATCCGGACGGTCAGTCTTTAGTTCCGGCACCAGATGCTCAAGGGAGGCGAGCTTGCTCACCCGGTATCCCTCCAGGCTCAAGAGACCTTCCAATAGCTCAAAGAGCACCGGTTCATCTTCCAGCACCATGACGTGCTTAGGCATGGGTGGCGGCCCGGGGTTTCGATTTGCGCTTGGGCGAGGCCTTATGGCCGTTAGAGGCTTTGGCGCCATCCGCCACAATGCGCGGTTCCAGGGCGTACTTAAGCACCTCATCCATGGTGCGCACGAACTTGAAATCCAGCTTCTTTCTGATCTCCTTGGGGAGATCTTCCAAGTCGACTTCATTGCGCATGGGCAGAATGACGGTCTTGAGACCGGCGCGGTGGGCGGCCAGCACCTTCTCTTTAATGCCGCCCACAGGCAACACCTGGCCGCGCAAGGTGATCTCACCGGTCATGCTGACGTGCGCCTTGATGGGCTTGCCAGTGAGCAGCGAGACCAGGGCGGTCACCATAGTGACGCCGGCGGAGGGGCCGTCCTTCGGCTGGGCTCCGGCGGGGACATGCAGGTGGATGTCCGTGTCCTTGAAGAAGTCCGGCTCGATGCCCAGTTTCTTGGCCCGCGAGCGCACGTAAGAGAGCGCCGCCTTGGCCGATTCCTGCATCACCTCGCCGAGCTGGCCGGAAAGCTGGAAGCCTTTGCTGCCGGGCATGCGGGTGGCCTCAATGAAGAGCACATCGCCGCCCGTGGGCGTCCAGGACAGACCGGTGACCACGCCGGGCATCGAAGTGCGGGTGGTGATCTCCTCCATGCGGTAGTACTTGGGCGGGCCGAGGAATTCGCGCACCAGTCCGGGAGTAACGGTGATCGTTTTCGTCTTGCCTTCGGCGATCTTGGTAACCGCTTTGCGGCACACCGAGCCGATCTCGCGCTCCAGGTTGCGCACGCCGGCTTCCCGGGTGTAAGAACGGATCAACGTGCGCAGAGCCGCGACGCTGAACTTGACCTCGCCCTTGCGCAGCCCGTTCTCGCGCAACTGGCGCGGGAGCAGGTAACCCTTGGCGATGATCAGCTTGTCGCCTTCCGTGTAGCTGGAAAGCTGGATGATCTCCATGCGATCGCGCAGCGGGCCGGGGATGGTCTCTAGCGTATTGGCCGTGGTGATGAACATGACCTGCGAAAGATCGAAGGCCACCTCGATGTAATGATCGCGGAACTCATTGTTCTGTTCGGGGTCAAGCACCTCGAGCAAGGCCGAGGAAGGATCGCCGCGGAAATCGTAGCCGAGCTTATCCACCTCGTCGAGCATGAAGACGGGATTGCGCGTGCCCACACGGCGCAGGGCCTGCATGATGCGCCCGGGCAGCGCGCCGATATAGGTGCGGCGGTGGCCGCGGATCTCGGCCTCGTCACGCACACCGCCCAGCGAGATGCGCACGAATTCGCGCCCCATGGCGCGGGCAATGGAGCGCCCCAGCGAAGTTTTACCAACGCCGGGCGGGCCGACGAAGCAAAGGATGGCGCCTTCGCGCTCGCGGCGGATGAGGTCATGCCTGACCAACTTGGCGATCTCATCCTTGCGCTCTAAGCGAAGTTTGCGCACCGCCAAATATTCGAGGATGCGTTCTTTCACATCCTCCAAGCCGTAGTGGTCCTGGTCCAGCACCTTGCGGGCATGCGGGATATCCAGCTTGTCCTTGGTGGTCTTGGACCAGGGCACAGCGATGAGCCAATCGAGATACGAACGGATGACGCCATATTCGGCGGCGGCGGTGTTGAGCTTGGAGAGGCGGTCGAGTTCGCGGCGCGCCTGCTTGTCGGCCTCTTCCGTCATCTTAGCTTCTTCGATCTTCTTGCGCAGTTCCTGGACCTCGGCCATGGTCTCGTCGGTCTCGCCCAATTCGCGCTGGATGGCCTTGAGCTGTTCTCGCAGGAAATAATCGCGCTGCATGCCCTCGATCTCGGAACGGGCCTCGTTCTGAATGCGTTGGCCGACTTCGAGCACTTCGACTTCGCGAGTTAGGAACTCAACGAGTTTATGCAATTTGTCGCGCAGGGAATCGAACTCCAGGATAGCCTGCGCATCCTTCAATTCCATGCGCTGGAAATTGGCTACCAGGTATACGGTCTGCAGGGCATTGTCAACATCCAGGACGGAGGACACCAACTCCTGCGGAATAGTGCCGATCAATTCGGCGATGCGCTGGAACTGGTTGCGCACGCTGCGCGCCAGGGCTTCGACCTCTAGGCCATCTTCTTCGAACTCGGGATACGGGGTGACCTTCGCCTTCAGATAAGGCTCGTTGGCCACGAACTCGCCGACCCGCATGCGCGATAGCCCCTGCACCAGGAGGCGAATAGTGCCGTCCGGGGCGCGGAACAAACGGTGCACCGTGGCGATGGTGCCGACCGTGTACAGATCTTCCGGTCCGGGGTTTTCCTTTTCCGGATCCTTGGAAGCCACGAGCCCCACCAGGCGGCTGCCGGATATAGCCTCGTCCACCAGGCGGATGGAGCGGGGTTGCCCAATGGTGAGTGGGACGCCGGTTTGCGGGTAGACCACGACCCCGCGCAAAGGCAGAATGGGCAATACCTCGGGGATCTCGGGGTGATCGATTTCCTTCTTGCCGCGCGGCTTGCCTTTGGATCCCTTGCCAACCACCTTGGTTACTGTAGGATGAAAAACCAAATCCTGCAGGTCCTGGCTTTCTTCGGCTTCCATCCAGTCCCACATTTCAGTCAGGTCATCCAACCATTTCGAGGTAGGCATTAGCGGCTGCCCGCCTTGGGCAGGGTGACCAATAAGAAGCCGTCGTTGTATTTGGCTTCGATGCGATCAGCATCCACTCGGCCGGGCAATTCCATCACGGAGAGGAAGTCCCCGTAGCGCACCTCGAGTTGGTGGTAGGCGCCGTGGTCGCTGGGCGGTTGGCGCAATCCATAGATGGCCAGCTGGCTGCCCTCAATGGCGATATTCAATTCGGCATCCTGCATACCGGCGATCTCGATGCGAGCCACGAAGCCATGCTCCGTCTCGTACAGGTCAGTAGGCGGGCGCCAGAGGTGCGGGCGCGCGGTCCACTGCCGCGTAAAAGATGTCACGCGGTAATGGATCTCTTGGGGGCCGCTCCAGCTAGAGCGTGCCTCCTGAATGGAAACCTGATTCTTTGGCATACGTCTAATTCTTGAGCGCTCCCTTAGCGGCCGATAGAACATCCTCATATTTGGGCTGGTCGCCCAAGGTGGGCATATAGTCGACGTAGACCACCTTGCCCTGCTTGTCGACGACGAAAATGGCACGGCGCAGGATACGGCGTTCTTTGACTAGAACGCCATACTTCTCTCCGAAGTTATTGTCGAAATGGTCGGAAACCACGGTCACTTTGTCGACCCCTGCAGCGGCGCACCAATTCTTGATCGAGTATGGCAGGTCGTTACTTACCGCAATGATAGCAATATCCTTATCCAGGGAGGCGGCTTCCTGGTTGAAGCGGCGCGTTTCCGTGTCGCAGACGCCGGTAGCCAGCGAGGGCAGCGAACCGATGATACGCACCTTGCCGTGGGTGGCCTCCAAGACGTTTACTGTGCTCCAATCCTGGGCATGCGCGGTGAATTCGGGGGCTGGTTGACCCACTTTAATATCCGGCCCAATGACTGTGACGTCCTTGCCGGCGAGCTGCAACAATCCGGTACGTTCCATTGATTCTCCTGTTCGGGGGAAAACGAAAGATAAGCTTATTGTACCTAGCTTTCTCCGGCCAGATATCAGAATTGCATCAGAGCTTAGACGATGTACAATCCAGCCGACAGAAGTCTTTGCCTAAATTCCCGAGAGAGCCGCATGCTAAAACCACCCCGATCACTGCTTAGATACGCCGGTCTGGCGCTGCTGGTTTTGGCTGTCAGCTACATCCTGTTCACGCTATTCCCGGAAGTATTTCCGCATCCCAGCGAATTCAGCTCTTTTGCCTACGTGGTCGCCTTCCTGGCGATGCTGAAGGTCTGGTTGCAACTGGTACGCGGCAAGCGCAGATGGCTTTACCTGCCGATCTTGATATTGTGCTTGCTGGCCCTGCTGGATGAGACCGGCTTCGGCAGCGAAGTGATGGATATCCAGCCGTTTTACTCCACGACCTTGCACACCGAGATCCGCGACCTGCACAATGCAGTGTCGATTGTTTTCGAACTCGGCAGCCAATGGCTGGCCGATCTGCGCTGGAACGCGACGCTTTCGGATCTGTTCCTGTTGCTCGACCTGGGGCTGGCCGCAGCCGGCATTGCCTTCGGGTGGCTGCTGCGGCGCGGACCGGCGGGAAAGAAGGAGGCGGCGTGGCAAAGCCGCGCCGTGGCCCTCATCGCGGCCTTCACGCTGGTGGCCAGCCTGGCGGCCGCGGCCTGGCTGTTGGCCTTGCCGCAGGACCCAAAGAACGCCATGTTCCTGGGCTATTCCGCGTTCCGGCTGGTCAGCATGCTGGCTGTGCTAGCGCCGGGTGTGGCGCTGGCGCTGCTTGTTTGGAAGAGGGGCGCAACAATCAGACCATGGCTGGGCGGCGCGCTCAAGCGGCGGGGAGGAAAGATAACGCAGGCAGTTTTGTGGATCGCCTTGCTAGCCGGGGTGGCTTACCAATTCTATGCGCCACTGGTCTTCCTGCCCGATGACCGCACGCGGCTGGAACGCATTACACCGTTAGTGATCTGGGTGTTGGCCGTGGCTTTATTCTGGCTGGTGGGGTTGCTGGCCTGGAGGGGGCGGTTCAGGCGATCGATCACCGACCTGGTCACCAGCTTCTTTGATTTCCTCAAACGTGAGCCGGCCTACTTTTACACTGGGGCGGCGATATTTCTGATCCTGATCGCACAACTTAACGACAAAGGCATCTTGCCACTGGATGAATGGATCAGATTGCCGGGCCCGCGCAACGGGGCCTGGGGCTTGTGGACTGAGGAGGTCTTCGAAATGGTGGGGGCATTCCTACTAATTGTTGCGGCGGGTTACTTTCATAAAGATCTACCGGTGAAATCTAGGGCTAAAGGTAGGGGCTGAGACCCTCCCCTACAAAAGGACACTACCAAAAAAGGCTCCACAAAGGAGCCTTCTTTGTTTCCATGATCAAACGCAAGGGTTCTTTATAGCCAAAACTAGATTGCCACCCATTCGCTACTCCCTCGCTTTTGCTCGGGACTGCTCAGGGCAGGCTCTGGGCTTCGCCCTCCTCGCAATGACGGGAAAGCGTAGGGCTGGATTCCAGCCCTACGCTTAGTCTCTACTTCAACTTGACGCGCGAGGGTTGCTGCTTTTTGAGGCGGACGCCGCTGCTCTTCCCAGCCGAGCGACCGGATGCCTCCGTAGACCCACCGCGGAAATTGGTCAGCGCCATGGGCACCAGCACCAACGCGGCCAGGGCCAGGACCACGGCGGCGAACAGCGGCCAGGAGGCAGGCTGCGCGACTTCCGGCACCAGGCCACCGGGGTTGTAGCGCGTATCCTGATTCGCCACCGGTTCGCCGGCGCCGCCTATAGGCGCCAGCGAGACACCCAGCGAACGATTGACCCCGTCTCGTAAGGCGGCAGGGGAGGTGTAGGTGACGGCGTACTCGCTTTGCAACGCCACTGCATAGTTTTCGTAGAGGTTGGTTAAGGCGGCTTGGTCCTCGGCGTAGCCATAGATGCCACCGGCGCGATCAGCCAGGTCTTCCAAGCCCGGCTCATCGATCCCGGTCATATTGCTGCCGCCGGGCACACCCAGGCCGGCGGTGGAGATCGAGATGCCTTCGGGGCCAATGGCGTTGGTAACGTTGTTGATGTTGGCCGAGCTGGAATTGTCCAGGCCGTCGGTGAGCACGATGATGGCTTTGCGGCCTCCCACCCCCTCGAGCTGCTGGACTGCGACCATCAACGCGTCGTACATGGCGGTGTCGTCGTCGGCCACCAGGCTGTCGATGGCCTCATCGAGGGCTTCCTTATTCGAGGTGAGACCCTGCACGACCTCGGTCTGTGTATTGAAGGAGATGAGGCCGGCCTGATCCTGCAAACGCATGCGGCTGACGAACTCGTGCGCCGCGGCCTTGGCCGAATCGAGCTTGCCTTCCACCTCCATACTGCCGGATACATCCATGACGAGCATGGTGGAAATGGAGCCCACCTCGCCGACGCCGGTGATCTGATCGGGCGAGATCTCCTGGCCATTCTCGGTAATCACGAAGCGGCTGGAGGCCACGGCCAGCGGGTCGCCATTGGCGTCGGTTACGGAGACGTAGAAGGTCACGCGCGGAAACTGCGACGTATCGATCTGCGTGATGCGCACGGTCTCTTCGCCTTTGGCCGCAAACGCAGCGGCAAAGATGGCCAGCAGGGGTAGAACATGTGTAATCAGACGAAGTCTTTTCATCATTACCTCTTTTCGTGATAGACCAGCTGCGTGTTGCCCATGCGGATGGCCTGTTCATCTTGCAGGGTGGCCAGCTCGATCTTGCGGCCGTTGATGAAGGTGCCCTGGCGGCTCATATCCTTAAGCGTCATATGCGTATCGGCGCCTTTGAGCAAGGCATGCTGCGGAGCGATGTCCGGGTCGGGCAGGACGATGTCGGCCTTGAGGGCATCGCTGCCCACGAAGGCCGAAGGGCCGTTGGCGTGGATGAACTTGTCGAGGACGAATTCGGTGCCTTTCATCTTGCCGGTGACGACTTCGAGCCAGGCACGGGAGAGCAAGAGGACGATGAAGGCAATGAGCGCGCCGACCGCGGCGCCCAACAAGCCCAGGCCGGCGGCTTTGCCGATCAGCGGGTCGGACAATTGGGCGCGGGCCAGCTCAAGCAGCCCGCCGCCAATGGCGCCGCCGATCACACCGCCCAGCACAGGCTTCCAAAGCTGCGCGCCGCTGGTGAAACCGATGCCGGCGCCGATGAGACCGCCGAACAGCGCCCAACCCAGGGCGCGGGTCCAAGCTTCGCCGCCCAGGGCCTGGAAGCCGAACTCGGCGATGGGCAGGCCGATGGCGCCGCCGAGCATGCCGAGCAAGCCGGTAAGCAGGCCGGCGCGCAGACCGAACAGCGGGCTGCGGGCGGCCAGGCCTTCGGACAGGCCGATGAGGCCGCCGATAAAGAAGCCGATCAGGCCGCCCACCACCACTTCACTAAGGTACAGGTTCGTGGTGAAGGAAAGCCCAAGCACGTTGCTGACCTGCCAACCGATCAGACCGCCGATGGCGCCCAACAACGCGTAGTAATACAAGCGAGAGTAACGACTCATGATTTTGTCTCCTCCGAAGGCTTCCCTTCGTGGTTCGGTTTATTATTTGATTTCTTCTGCAAACTAACTTTGGCCGGCGGCCGGGGGCCCTCGAACTTCCTCAGCACCCCACCCCCATCCGGTGCGGACTCCGGTTGCTTGGCGGCCACAACACGCTTCACCTGCACAGGCTGCGTGTCTCCTGTCTTCACCAGGGGCTTCCTAGCGGGTTCCGGCTTTGGCTCGCTGGCCTCCTCTGCAACTTTCACTGACTCGGCTTTGAGCTCCGCTTTCGGTTTCGACTCAACCGTGGGCGCCGCCAAAGGGACAGATGGTTTCGGGGCTTCGGGCTTCGTTTCGGCCTTCTTCTCGGCGTACAGGTTATGCCAGTCCACGATGCTTTCACCTCGGCGGTTGAGCAGTTCGTAGAAACCGAAGTAACGGCGCGCGTCGAGTTCGTCCTTGGCGTTGCGGATGAAGAAACCGCCCTGGTGCCCGTGCGGGTCAATGACCAAGGCCACCTGCCAGGCATAGGGGAAAAAGTGCTCGTGCAGCCAGGTGTCGTAGCCGGAGAGGAAGAGCCCCATGCGCGGATGGGTGTGACACCAACCCACAATGCCTTTGGTGGCATAGCGCTCTTCCAATGCGGCCAGCATGGCGACCTGGCTGTCGTGCGTGAAAGTAAGGAAGGTGGAGCCGGAACGCACTTGCTGTGCGGGCAGCAGGGCTTCCACGACCACGAACTCCGCTTTGGTGTCCACATCGCGGCACCAGCGTCCGGCGAGCCAGCCACCCACCTCATTGTCCAGGTCGCTGTTGGCATGTTCGTTGATCGCCTGGAAAGCCGGTTGCGTGACGAAGACCTGAACGCCGGGGACGCGGCCGTCCTCCCCATCGGCGAGCCAGCGCAGGGCGCGGTGGATGGGGAGCCGGGCACGGCGCGGGGTGCCGATCGAGACTAGCGGGCGTACGGGTTTATCTTGCATAGGTCCTGGCCGGGGTGGAGTGGAAAACCAAAGGGGTTTTCCACTCCACCCAAGGGCTTGTTAGCCGGCGGTTACATCCGCGGTCATGATGAGACGATCTTCCGCGGGTACGCCGGCGGCCGACAAGGTTTCTTCATCCTTGAGTTCGCGGCCGAGGGCCTTGCTGTCCAGGCGGTAGCCCATCGGGCGGCCGTCCGGGCCTGTGGTGGGCAGTTCCAGCTTGGTTGCCAGTTCGGGGACGAGTTCTTTCACTTCCACGTCGTCCGGAACCTCAGCGGAACGGCTGCCTCCAGAAGGCACTACTACAGTTACGGGGATATCTGCCATGATGCACTCCTTTCTTGTTGCGAATAACGGTAGGTTTCCTACCGTAAGGCACCGGCCAGAGCCGGAAATCCACTATTTGAGCCGGATGCGCGGCTTGGGCTTCGGTTTACCTTTGCCCAGATGCACGCGCTCCGGATGGAGCAACTCGGTGGTATCCACGGGAAACACGCGGGGATGCTTCTTGCGGTACTCGCGGCTCCAGCGCGCCGCCTCGGGGTCCCAGGGAAAGGGCGGCTTGGTGGGATCGTCGTGGAAATTCTTGTATTGCACCATCTCGCCGATCATCAGCACGAGGCGATCCAGCGAGCGGCTGGCGGTCCACCAGGCGGCATCCACGCAGACGGTGCCGTTGTGGTGGTTGATGTTGGGATGCCAGACGGAGGTCAGCCACTTCATGCCCGGCCAGCGCTGGGGATACTGATTATGGAGGTAGATCTCCACCTGATGGTGGTTGCCGAACTTAGGTGTGCCCGCCCGGTCTACGCCAATGATGCCTTTGCACTTATAGGTGACGATGTAACGTTCGGGCGGCAGGCCGCGGCGCTCAGAGATGGCTTTGAACTCGATGAGGTCGCTCTGCGCGGCCAATTCCTGCATGCGCACCAGGTCTGCTTTCAAGCGGCGGATGCGCGGGCTCTGGCCGATGCCCATGGCCCCGGCGGTAATGTCCGCGGTGAGGATGAGCCGGTCATCGGCGGGTACGCCCGCGGCTGACAGCGTTTCGTCTTCTTTAAGCTCGCGGCCCAGCGCCTTGCTGTCCAGGCGGTAGCCCATGGGGCGGCCGTCCGGCCCTATCGTGGGCAGCTCGAGCAGCGAGGTGAACTCCGTGAGCAGTTCGCGCACGGGCACATCGTCGGGCACCTCGGCTTTGCGAGCGCCGCCATTGGGCATGATCACGGTGACTTCGATCTCGGGCATCCTTGCATCTCCTCGACTAATTGACGTACTGGTGCGGCACCTGGCACACGCCGGTGATGGCCCAGCAATCGCCGTGGTGCCAGGTCTTGCAGACCTTGCAGATCTTCACGCCACGGCGGTCGTTCTTGACCACTTCTTCCAGGCAATAAGGACAAATATGTTTCTCCCCGGCCAGAAGTTGCACTTCGGGCGAGCGCAGACTCGGGCGGGCAGGCTGTGTCTTGCGTTTGGCGGGCTTCCTGGCGGCCTTCCGGCGGCGGGTCGCGGTGCCGGTGCCACCGCCATCCGGTAGCAGGTGGCTAAGGCGGGCGGCGGTCCGCTCCCGCCAGGTGTTGAATGAGGCCGCCAGAGAGCTGCCGCTGACTCGGGGAGTCCGGCTAGGCCGGCGGACGCCCGTGCGCACACGGCCACTGGCCGGCTGCGCGGCGGGCGGCGCAATTACCGGTGCAGACTCGCTGCGGGGTTCAACCAGGACCGTGCGCACCGGGCCGGTCCAGGCGCGCAGAGCCAACCAGGCCGCCGCGCCAGCCACGAGCAGCGAGAGGCCGCCGTCCCAAACCGGGGTGGAAGGATAGAGCTGCAAAAGATTCAGGCCGATATAACCGCGGCTGGCGATATTCAACACGACAAGGGCCACGATCAAAGCGAACAGGCTGACGAGCAGACGCAGGTAGAAAGTGCGGGTGACCAAGAGCCGGCGTGTGCTGTACCCGGCGGTGAGGCCTACGGCGGCGATGGCGGCGTATTTGAGCGCGGGTTGGGGTACTTGCATGGGAAGCATGAAGAAAAGCAGAGACACCAAGCCGGCGGCGCAGGCGAACAGAGTGACCAGCGCGATGCGCTCCAGCAGTTGGCTCACCTCGGTGCGATCGCCTATCGTCATACGCCACATCCCGGTCGAATTAGTCGCCATGGCCTAATCAATGAGATGGATCCTGTTTTCAGACGGGTTGGATTCCATCTCGAATTCATCCTCAACCGCCTCCCCAAAATGGACGCGCGACGCGGGAGGAATTTCTGGCACCGCTTCGGAGAAGTGGGCGAAATGCAAGGCGTCATGCAGATCGCCGGTCAGCTCATAAAAACGGAATTCGGCGCCGTTGGTGGCGCGCAAGATGTGCAGCGCGGGGACGCCGACGCTTGACAGGGTGCGTTCGAGGAAATCCTCGTCGCCGCTGATCGTGTGGGTCAGATTTACATCGCGCATCTGACCGCAGGTGGGGCAATGGCCTGCTTCGAAGGTGACATCCGACAGGGGCTTGAGCACTTGCTCGGTGGTGTTGCAATTGAGACAGTTCAACGAGAGCACCAGCTCCTCGTCCAATTCCAGGATCGCATCGCTGCCCAGATCGGCGCGCACCACGTCGAGCATTTCGCGCAAGGTGGTGCTGGCGGCGCGCTGAGGCTGCTCGCTGATCTCCCCGTACACCCAATGGCTCTCGCAATTCTCATCCGGGAGATAAGCGGTGGTGTGCAAATGATTGGTGTAGCCGTTGAAGTGGGTCACCTTACCCGGCTCCACGGGCATAGCGTGGATGAGCTTGAGCGCTTCCTGCGATTGCATGGCGCCGATGATGGAGGCGATGGTGGGCGTGGTGGGCACTTTGCCCAAGAGAATATTCTGGCGGGCGAGCAGTGGGCAGGAATAGCGCAGGGCGAGATCACGGCGGGCCTGCTCGGTGAGGGTGCATTCGAAGCAAGCGCCCTCGCCTGGGACGAAGACGCGCACCAGGCCGAGCAGTTCCTGGATGGCGCCGTCCACCCAAGGCTTGTTCATCCAGTAGGCGAAGCGGTTGACCGCCAGGCGCGCCTCGCGGTTGTCGAGGCAGCCGACGATCACGTCCATGCGGCGGAAGACGCCCAGCCCAATGTCGGTGGTCACATCGCCATGCAGGTACTGCACGTTGATATCGGGGTTGATCTCCTTGGCGCGGGCGGCAGCCAGCAGCGCCTTCTCGCGGCCGGAGTCCTTTTCGCGGAACAAGATCGAGCGGCTCAGGTTGGCTGTTTCGATCTTATCGAAATCCACGATGTAGAGGTTACCCAGGCCCATCAGCGCCAGGTTCTTAATCACTTCGTTGCCCAGGGCGCCCGCCCCCACCACCATCACCTTGGCGTTGCGCACCTTCTCGCGCTCCCACCAGGAGATGAACTCGAAGGTGCCCAGACGGTCCGTTTTCAGATTGGGAATGTGCAGGGGTTTTTCTTTGGCCACCGGCAACCGGCGCGGGCCAGAGCTTTTGGCTTTGCGGGCGGGTTTTTCGCTGGCAACGGGCGATGCCTTGGCGGCCAGCTTGCGGGCCTTGGCCGCCTGGGGAGCCGAAAGCTCGTTGACCAGCCAGCCAACCCCCTGGTGCGCTTCAATCAGGCCTGCCTCGGACAGGATCAGTAATCCTTCGCGAAGGGAGGAGCGGCTGACGCCCAAGTCCTTGATCAGGTCACGTTCGGAAGGGAAGTACGCGCCCGGCAGGTGCTGCTTCTCGAGGATGGAAGCAGCCAGCCTGCCGGCGACGAGTTCGGGGATAGTGTTGCGGGGGATGCCTTTGGCCATCGGGCGCACCTACTGGTATGTTGGTCAGACCAACATACCACGCAAACGCTGCCCCTGTCAAGTTTGTTATGACCTACGGAATTGTTGGGCTACCTTGGTGGCACCTGCCCGTACCAGGCCATTCTTCGTTTGGCGGTATCGGAATCGCGCTTGCGACCACCAATAAAGAACCTGCTAGCATGGTGCATTCCCTTGGTGTTAATGACAACGTAATAGTGGTAAGCATCATCCATGAAGGAATAGTTACCATCTTTGTCTCTTTTCATAGAAATCTGATCAACGTTCGATGCATGGACCAAATCATTTTCCTCGAAAACCCACTGGGCTTCCATTATCTCGCTATGCCCGTCTTCTCTAACCATTCTTACTTTGATCGGATAGGCGCTTTTTACAGCTTGAACAAGCCTCTTTATGCTCCCCCTGGTCCGGTTTCCATTCTCATCATTTTCATATAGAAGCTTCCACGATGGCAAACTGGCTCTTATGCGTCTTATTCCATTGTTAGTAACTAGAAAGACCAATATCGGGCCAATTACAGCAGTAATAATCGCTACGATTATTGATCCTATAGTCGCTTCGCTCATTGTCTCCCTCTCATCGAAATTGAGAATCCTAAGCTAAGGAATTCTAACATCAGCAATCGATCGGCGGGCGCGTTTCCATCTCCCAGGTGGGGGGTAAAAACCAGCTGGCCATCGCTTTGGTTTTCCAGCAGGATCCAGCCGCCGCTGGCTAGGCGGCCCCACATGTTGCTGCCCAACTTGGAATGCAGATGGGGCAACTGCCGGAATCTCTTTGGATGGACTGGTGCTGTAGTGCCCCCGGCAGGGCTTGAACCTGCAACCTGCGGATTAGAAGTCCGCCGCTCTATCCAGTTGAGCTACGAGGGCGAGCGAGAGGCGCATAGAGATCCATTGAATTGAAGGCACTTTGCGCCTCTCGCTTCAGGAGTTTGCTAACGGCCTTTCGGCCGAACGCAAACTCCAAGCCAGATTATACAGCGGCATTCTTTTCTCCGGCGCGTTATTCCAAGTGGCGGATACTGGTCAAGCAGACGAAGTGAACGCAATGAGGCTTTTTTACCAGTCAGCGGGAATGTGGGATCGAGGTCGGCGTTACCCTTCGCTGCGCTCAGGGTGGCACATAATGGAATTGATTACGCGCCGACGGGGCGGATGCCGCGATAGACGCGGGCGCCAGCCAGCGTGCGCAAGATGGTCTGCGGCGGGCGGCTCAAGGCCTCGCCCAGCTGCTTGACGCTCATGGGGCTGTTGCCATTCTTGAGGAAGGCGCGGAAGATCGATTCGACCATCGAGGCGCCCTGCTCTTCCTGCTGGGCATAGTGCTGGCTGAGCAGATACTGCAGCAAGTCCATCTGGGTCACTTCGCCCGTATTAGGGTCCACCCAATCCACGCGATCTTCCATATTCATCTCGGCCAGGTGCGCTTCCTGCTCTTCGCCCAACAGGCCGCGCAGGAAGACCAGCCATTCGCGGTCGTTCTGCCGCCACCAGGAGAAATCGATGTGGAAAGGCGTGTCCAGCGTGGGCTTGATCAGGCTGACGCGCGGTGCTTCCATGGGTTCCAACGCGTCGCTCATGACTCTGCCACCTGATCCACCAGGCGGAAATGCAAATGGCCCACATGCTGGAATTGCGGGCGCGAGACCAGCAAGGCAAATAGCGGCGCAGGCGGGCAGCGCACGATGAGGTTGACCGCCGAGTATAACTCCACGGCGTGCACGTGGTCCTGCGTGTTCAGCTTGGCCAGGTCGCGCATCGTGTTCATGGCGATCTGCGCAAAGTTGCTGACCGGTTTGCCGGCGCGACGCTGCCATCCAGCTTCCAGCACCTGCAGCTCTCCGGGAAGGTAGATGGCCATGCGCTCATCGAAGGAGGCATCCACCTGTTGCTTAAGGGTGGCGTACACAACGCCGCCATCCGCGCCGACCAGGGCCGTGCGCACCCACTCCTTGCTGGAGCGGTGGGCTTCGGCGGACACGAGCACTTCGCCCGGCTTCTCGCCGCGACGCACGCGCACATAGCTGCCGGGCATCAGGCCGCGCTTCTGGTACCACTCGCGCAGGCCAAAAATATATCCGTTGGGGCGCACCACCCAACCCTGGAAGCGATCTCCGCTTTGCGCATCGACGAAGTCGAAGCGCACCCGCGGCGACTCGTAGGCGCTGGGGAAGAGGCGCGCCACGCGCTGCGTCAGCGGCAAGCTGCCGGCGCGCCAGTGCGGAAAGATCAATGCGATCTGCACATCTTTGTTTTCGCCATCCGGCTGGAATTCCGCGGGGGTCAATTCGTCTTCCAGGCGGCGTTCAACTTCCAGCATGTCTTCGGTCAATGCCGAGCGATCGTGCTCGATGGGCTCGTAGCGCAGGAAGAGCGGTGCGACGCGCACGGCTTCCGGTTCCAGCTTGCGCAGGAACCAGGCCACCTCACCGGAGGGACCCACCTCGTCGAAGCGCTCGTCCTCCTGCAAGGCCAGGTCGAGAGAGAATTCGGCCAGCTTGGGGTTCACCCCATGCGGCAGATCCACCTCGCCCAACAACTGGTTGGTGGGCAGCGGCCCGCCGCCGGCCATATCCAGCAGAGCCTCGGCCACGTTGCGCTGGCCCTCGCCCACATCCACGATCAGGGCTTTGGGGAACCAGCGCCCGGCAATGTAAACAAAATCGGGGCTGTTGCGCAAAGCGGCGGCCACCTTGGGCGCTAGCTTTTTGGCATTTGCCTTGGCCACCGCTTCGGGCAGCGGTTCCAGCGAGCCCTCTTCTTCTTTCGGCGCTTCATTCAGTATGTGCTCGGCCAAGCCGCTGGCGTAATCCCGGGCGCGACCATCTTCGAATTCAACGGTGATGACCTCGAAACTCACACTATTTCCGGACTTCGCCGGGCGCGTAGCAGTGATGCGCCCTGCGGCCCAATCCTGGGCCGGGAAGACGAGCTGGTCGCCAATGGCGAAATGGGTTTTGGGCAGATAGGTTTTGATGGCCGCCTGTTGGATGGCCTTTTGTTCGCTCTCCAGCTTCAAGCGGTTGCCGATCAGCTGGGCGGCCAGGTCTTCGGAACCGAGGGGCGTTTCCACGTCAAGCAGGTAAGCAGAGAGGAACTCGAGGTCTTGCAAGCGGATCTCGATGTGTTCCCAATTGATCTCTGGTGCCTTAGGCACTTCTGCCTCCGGCGTTTCGTCCTTGAGCATGCGCAAGGCCAAAGCGCAATATGCCTTCGCTCTCGGTGCCGTCAGAGATGTGGGAGAATAAGCGAAAATTCACTAACTGTGGAACCAAAGCGGGCGTATTATACACGAGCCAGCAATAGGTTCGAGAGGCGAGGTGCTGATGAGCGGCGATAGCTTGAAAAAACTGGTGGTGCTCAATGACCCGGCCGAAGCCGAAGTGCTGCGCGGACTGCTGGAGGCACAGGGCATCCAGGTGATGCTATCCAAGGAAGGGGCAAGCACAGCGTACGGCCTCACCGCGGGCACCTTTGGCGAGATCGAGGTCTTTGTGTCCCAGGTCCAGGCCAAGGAAGCGGAAGCAATCCTGCGTGAGAATTTCGGTGTCAGCGATACAGAGGCCGAAGAAGACTAGTGCATCAAGCACTGCATTCTGAGGCGGATGGCCCCCAAGATCGGCTAACGCGTGAGACCCGCTCGGACTGACTCGCGGTCTAAGGAAAGACGCGGGCTAGCCAATCCAGCGGCTCGACAGGCACACCACCAACCCACACCTCCCAATGCAAGTGCGGGCCGGACACACGCCCGGTATTCCCCACGATACCGATGACCTGGCCCGCCTCCACCACGTCGCCGGCGGCCACGTATATCTCCTTCTGATGGTAGTAAGCCGTGTACACGCCCCAACCATGGTCGATGAATGTGGCGTTGCCACGGATGTCCAGCGGGCCGGCGGAGACAACGCGTCCCGGGGCCGGCGCGTAAATGTTGAGTAAGGCGCCTCCGCCGAAGTCCGTGCCATAATGGAAGCCCTCAGCAATACCCCCGTTGTACCTGCGATAGACACCGAACTCCGAAGTCACCTCACTCACCAGATCGTGGGGCCATCCCCACACGCCTTGCCATAGCTTGCCCGGCGTCACCGGC
The DNA here is from genome assembly GCA_040902205.1 of Anaerolineales bacterium. Taxonomy (GTDB): domain Bacteria; phylum Chloroflexota; class Anaerolineae; order Anaerolineales; family UBA11579; genus JAMCZK01. The sequence continues at coordinate 20,904 of JBBDXR010000037.1, forward strand.
GCCATGAGGTCTTCTACCTGACCCTGTTCTGGAGCGGTAAGCGTAGGATCCAAAAGTTCCTCATCATTGACGGATAGGTTCGCCGTCGCAAAATCGCCGCTTTGCACGCGGATGGGCTGCGAGAAGGCGAAGCTCGCTCCGGTCGGCAGGGTTCCCATCACACTGAATGAATAAACGCCTGCCGAGGACCCTAGGGCGATGCCTTGCAGCGCCACCTGCGTATCTCCACTCTCAAAGAAATTTAGCGTGTGGCCGATCAACTCACCGCCGAGGGTCAAGTCCGTAGAACCCGCCACGGTGATGACGGCGGTGTGCCCCTGCACGAAACCAGGATCATCCACAATGAGCGCGGTGATCGGGGATGGCAGGCCGCCGGGGCCTTCGGCCTGGCGGCCCGGTGTAAAGAGCACGTCGCCCGAGACGGCGCCCCAGGTGCCGGGCAGTTGGTTCACGGCGGCCAGCCGCCAGGGGTTGTCCCCGGTGGCGGCGGCCAGCTCCAGCAGCGAGGCGCCAGGCGCAAGCGCGGCCCGCCCGCTGCCGATCAGTTCGCCGCGCTCGGTGGCCAGCATCAGCTGCAGACCGGCGTACAGCTGTTCGGGGCTGGTGCTGGTGAAGCGGTTCAAGCGCTGCATATCCTCATCTTGCAGCAAGTAACGGCGCTCGAGGCTCAGAAAGGTTTCGCCCAGCGGCACTTCTTCGATCACCAGCGTGCCTTCGATCCAATCGATGCCGGGGATGACCAGCACATCGCCCACATTCAGGCTGTTGGGATCGGTTAGTGCGTTGGCCTCGATCAAGTCCTGCATGGATACATCGAAGCGCAAAGAAATACTGGACAGCGTGTCGCCGGGTTGCACAACGTAGCGTACCCCTTGCCCGTCTTGCTGTGCGGCTGCCGGGAACGCCGTCAGAGCCAGCAGCAAGATTGCCAGCAGACTAAATTGCAGGACGCTCTTTGAATGCCAATTGATCGCCAATGCGCAACTCACCTAAACGGGAAACGTGCAACTCTATCACATAGCGGGCGGGCTTACGCGGAAAAATAACCGAGCGCCAACGTTTTGCATGGCGCAGATCCACGATCTTCAGGTCTTTGTCCAGCCAGACCACGCACAGGTCGAAAGCCATGCCCAACATATGAATGCCGGCATTCAGGCGGCTCTGGCGTGGTTCGGCGAGCAGGAGCCCGCCGCTGGGGGCGAGCTGGCGGCGCAAGGCCAGGCCGCGCAACTTGCACCAGAAGCTATCGCAATATGCAACGGTAAGTGGGAGTTTTAGCTGCCGGCTGTTGTTCGATACTTCGATATGGCGCATGCTATGCGCCAGCCCTAGCTGACCGGCTTGCGGGCCCGGGTATGGCCCTTGACCACCGCGTCGACGCGGTCTACCAATTCCTGTAAGCTGAACGGCTTGGAGATGTAATCGTCTACCTTGGCGATGTGCAGGCCCAGGACCTTATCGATATTCTGCGCCTTGGCTGTCACGACGATCACTGGGATTTCCGCCGTCGCGGGATCAGCCTTGAGCTGCTGATACACCTGCCAGCCGTCCATCTCGGGCATCATCAGGTCCAGCAAGACCAGGTCAGGTTTCTCGCGGCGCACCGCGGCCAATCCCTCCACGCCGCCGTGGGCACCCACCACCTCGTAGCCCTTGCGGCTAAGGATGAGCCGGATCAGATCGATCATCTCCGGTTCATCCTCCACACAAACTACTTTGCGTAAGCGGGCAGTGGGCATTAAGGCGAGTTTACCATTAAGAAGACTCGCGCTCCCCTCCCCCAGGAGTCCCAAACACCTTCGGTTATAATCCCCCTCGCACTTTTCCCGAGCATATAAGGAGCCAGAATGATCGATGTGAATGACCTGCGCAAAGGCGTGACCTTTGAGCTGGATAAAAACCTGTACAAAGTGCTGGACTATTCGCACAACAAGCCGGGCCGCGGCAACGCCACGATCCGCGTGAAAGCCCGCGATCTGCGCAGCGGCGCCGTGGTGGACAAGACCTTCAGCTCCGGCACCCGCGTGCAAGACGTGCGCTTGGACCACCACATGGTGCAGTACCTATATAAAGATGGCGAGCGTTTTGTATTCATGGATCAGGAGAATTTCGAGCAATCCAGCCTTTCGGCGGAGGTCCTTGGTGATTCCACCGGTTATCTTAAGGAAGGCATGGAAGTGAAGCTTACCTTGTACGAGGCTGAACCATTGGATGTCGAATTGCCCACCGCAGTGGACCTTCTCGTGAAGAAGGCCGAAACGGCGATACGCGGGGATACGGCCACCGGGGTCAGCAAACTGGTGACCACTGAGACAGGCCTGCAGGTGCAGGTGCCTGCCTTCGTCAACCAGGGCGATACGATACGGGTGGATACGCGCACCGGCGAATACGTCACGCGAGTGTAGCAGTTCCCCTTCGCCCGCTTCAGCACCTGGCTGGCTATAATCGCCGCCATGCTCACGCCTGCAGGCAAAGAGTGCCGTTTCTTTTTCGGTGATTACCACCGCGGCCGCACCGTGGAACGCTGCCGCTTCCTCGAAGCCAGCAACCTGCACTGGACCGAAAACCTGTGCTTCAAGTGCCCGGTGCCAGATATCCTCCAGGCCAACGCCTGCGAGCATCAGGAGCTAACCCCCCGACTCGAAAAGCCGCTATTCTTCATGAAACCTGAAGTGCAAGTGAAAGCTCATTGCGACAAATGCGCCTGCGATGTGGCCGAACCGGCCATCGGCTGCGGGCTCTGCGTCAAATTGCCAGCGGAATGGGTGGTAGGACCAGAGAAGTGAGCGCAACGGGTAAGCCAAACTGGCACTGCTACGCATCCACCCCTCCCCGACTGTGTTATAAAACTCACAAGCGAGCCCAATGAAAAAACGAATTGTCGTCACCGGCCTGGGCTGTATTAGTCCCCTGGGCAATGATGTACCCACCACGTGGTCGGCCATCCTGGCAGGCAAGAACGGCGTTGGCCCCGTGACTTTGTTCGATGCCAGCGGCCAAAAGAGCCGCATCGCCGCCGAGATTAAAGGCTTCGATGCGGATGCCATGTTCGGCCACCGTGAGGCGCGGCGCATGGACCGCTTTGCCCAAATCGCCGTGGCCGCGGCCGAAGAGGCGATGAAGGATAGCGGGGTTGTGATCACCGATGAGAACCGCTTGCGCATCGGCGCCATTATCGGCAGCGGCATCGGCGGCTCCACCATCATGTTCGAGCAGGTGAAAGTCTTCATGCAGGGTGGCTCCGCGCGGGTCAGCCCCTTCCTCGTGCCCATGATGATCCCCGATTCCGCCGGCGGTCTCATCGCTATCCGTATGAAGATCCAGGGCCCTAACTGGGCCCTCTCTACCGCCTGCGCCACGGGAGCCAACGCCATCGGCGAGGCTTCCGAACTGATCCGCCGCGGGCAAGCCGATGTCATGCTGGCCGGCGGCTCCGAAGCCTCGATCAATGTCATGGCCCTGGCAGGACTGGGCAATATGATGGCTTTGAGCACGCGCAACGATGACCCGGCCCACGCCTCGCGGCCTTTTGACGCCACGCGCGACGGTTTCGTCATCGGCGAAGGGGCGGCGGTATTGGTGCTCGAATCGTTGGAGCATGCCCAGGAACGCGGCGCCAAAATATACGGCGAAATCCTGGGTTACGGCAGCACCAACGACGCTTTTCACATTTCGGCTCCGGCCGAGAACGGGCGCGGCGCAGCCGATTGCATGCGCATGGCGCTTAAGGACGCCGGGCTCCAACCCGGCCAGATCGATTACATCAACGCGCACGGCACCAGCACACAGCTTAACGACAAGAGCGAGACGGCCGCTATCAAGACCGCCTTCGGCGAATTGGCCTACGATGTTCCCGTGTCCTCCACCAAATCCATGACCGGCCATATGGTCGGAGCGGCCGGCGCCATCGAGGCCATCTTCTGCTTGCTGGCCATGCGAGACGGCGTGATCCCGCCGACCATTAATTACACAACTCCTGACCCGCTGTGCGACCTCGACTACGTGCCCAACCAGGCGCGCACAGCTGAAGTCAATATTGCCATGTCGAACTCATTCGGCTTCGGTGGGCATAACGCCACGCTCATCCTTGGCAAGGCCAACGGCGCCAAGGCCGCCTGAGATGCCCTACGCACACATCACCGGTTGGGGCATGCATGTCCCAGAGAAGGTGCTCACCAATGATGACCTGGCGCAAATGGTGGACACCAATGACGAGTGGATCCGCGAGCGCACGGGCATCCGCGAGCGCCACATCGCCGCAGCGGATGAGACCACGGCTTCCCTTGCCGTGGAGGCTTCCATCGATGCCTTGCGCATGGCCAAGTTGCCGCCCAGGGATCTCGACCTCGTGATCGTGGCCACTTCTTCGCCGGAATACGTGTTCCCTTCCACGGCCAGCCTGGTGCAGGACCGCATCGGGGCTACGCATGCCGGCGCCTTCGACCTTTCGGCCGCCTGCACTGGCTTCATCTTCGCGCTCAACATGGCCTCCCAGGCCATTCGCAGCGGGCAGATCAGAAGCGCGCTGGTCGTAGGCTCGGAGACTCTGTCGCGCATCGTGGACTGGAGCGACCGCAGCACTTGCATTCTATTTGGGGATGGCGCCGGCGCGTTCGTGCTGCAGGCTAACGAGGAGCCCGGCGGCGTGCTCTCCGCGGTGATGCGTTCCGACGGCTCCGGCGGTGATCTGCTCTCCATCCCCGGCGGCGGCAGCAAGCACCCGGCTTCCTCGCAGACCATTTTGGACGGCTTGCACTTCATTCACATGAACGGGAATGAGGTGTTCCGTTTTGCCACGCGCGTCATGGCCACGGCTTCAAAAGAAGCCCTGGATAAGGCCGGGCTGCGCATGGAGGATGTAAGCGTCATCATTCCCCACCAGGCCAACTTGCGCATCATTCAAGCCGCGGCACGCGGCCTCAAACTGCCAATCGAACGTTTTATGGTCAATGTCGACAAATATGGCAACACGTCCACGGCGTCCATCCCCATTGCGGTGTGCGAAGCCGCCGAACAAGGGATGCTGAAACCTGGCGACAATACGGTGATGGTCGGCTTCGGCGCCGGGCTCACCTGGGGTTCGGTAGCCGTGCGCTGGACAGGACCGTTCGAAGCGGCCAAGCCCATCCATCTGCAGCCCTACCAGCGCCTGGCGCGTGTCCGCTCGTGGCTGCGCCGCCTGTGGCGCTTCATCGAAGGCCTCATCTGGGGCCGTGGCAAAGGCTCTTCCGCATAGAGAAAAAGGCGACCTATGGTCGCCTTTCTTTTTGTCTTAACGGAGAAGGATCAAACCTATATTGACGGATTATCAGTCTGGTGAATTGTCATCCCCAGTATAGGACATCTGCCAATTCCTCCGGGCATCCGGCTTTCTTAGAATGAGGTCGGATAACCATGGAGGATTGCTGAAATATATCCGTTTTTTTAGCCGCAGCCTGGGGCTTCTGCAGGTTTTGATCTCCATCGGAGCGATTGCAGGCGGGCTAAATTTCCTGCGCGATACATCCGGGGCCGGCTCTGGCTTCACCCGCGAACAGCTGAACGGCACGCCGTTTTCCGACTATCTGATCCCTGGGCTCTACCTTCTGCTGGTCGGCGCAGGGACTCTAGCGGCGGCCTGGCTTTCCTTGCTGCAGCATCCCTGGTCGGCCGAGCTTGCCATTGGCCTGGGTCTGGCCCTGATGGGGTGGATCACTGCCCAGATTTTCTGGCTGGGCTACCTGAATTGGATGCAGCCTTTCTACTTCGTACTCGGCTTGCTGGAAGGCGGCTTCGGCGCCTGCATGCAGCGCTTCCGCGACGCAAAGGCGCTGGCCGCGAACTAAGGTCGGACTCGAACATCATTTCTCCAACAAAAAGGAGCTCACATGGTTGCACAACAGAAAGACAGAGAACGATTGGGCATTCTTGACCGCTGGCTGGATCTGATCTTTTCGATCCTTGGTATGCTGCTGGTTCTTGGTTTTTTCATGGCCCACCAGCTTTCCAACACGGGCTTCTTCACCGCGGAGTTCGGCCCCACGGAGATGCTAGCGCTCTACGGACCTATGGCCTTGGCCGTGGTGCCAGCCGTCATCCGCTCGTCCTTGGGCTTGCGGAACCCGGGCCGGCCTATGGAGGTCATTGCCAACGCTGCTCTGGCGGCAGGCTCCCTTTGGCTGTTCTTCGTGTTCCCCTTCGACTTCAGTCACCTACCAGATGTGTTGCCCGCGGGCGTGCAGTTCCTCTTCGGGTGGATCACCGATGGCCTAGCCCGCATCGTGCTGATCCTGCAAGTAGTGATCGGCACACTGACGGCTGTGGGCAAGATGTGGAAGTTCGTGGCTGTGCAGGGTCGATAATCAAGGTAAGGTAATTCCGGCTTTTTAGGCTCGTCGCAGAACTCGGCTCACCGGGGAGAGGAGATCCTGGGGAAGGGCGGCATGCAAGCCGCCCTACCCGTCATGGCTTCTCTACAGCCAGCCTCACTTTGGCCCCATCGATCAGCTGTTCTTCGCCAAAGGCACCGGGCGGCATGGCCGCCTCCGTGAGCTGTTCACTTAAAGTCTCGGCCTTGATAAAACCCGCCCAAGCCGCAAATACATCCGCTATGTTGCCATCGGCAAGATAGTAAGTGTTGATGCGGTCTTCGATGTTGAATCCCGCCTTCTTGCGCAGATCCTGGATGCGGCGCACGATCTCGCGGGCCAACCCTTCGGCCCTCAACTCCGCTGTGATGGCGGTATCCAGGCCGACGGTGACGCCCTTCTCGGCGGCCACGGCTAACCCGGCCGCCGGCTGGCTGCTAACCTTAACATCCAACGCGGTTAGCTCCACGGTTTCCCTGCCGATCGTGACCACCATGATTTCGCCGGCATCGAGCAGCGCTTTGGAAGCCGCGGCGTCGGCACCTTCGATGGCTTTGCGCAGCTTGGGGAAATCCTTGCCAAAGGCCTTGCCCAGACGGGCATTGTCTGGCTGGATGCGATAGGTGACCAGGTCGCCGGCTTGCTTTACGAACTCAATGTCCTTGACATTGAGTTCGTCCTTTACAATTTCCGCCAGAACCTCGGGGAGCTGGCTGGCACCCGTGGCAGCATGCACCAGGGCTTTGGCCAGCGGCTGGCGCACCTTCAGATTGGCGTTGCCCCGCGCACTAAGGCCCAGGCTGGCGATCTGCCGCGCCAAACCCATTTGGTCGATCAGCGTCTTGTCAATTGCTTGGGCATCGGCAGCCGGATAGATCGTGTGGTGAACACTGCCATACGCCTTCTCGTTCTGCGCGGCCACCAGGTTCCGGTAGATCTCCTCGGCCACGAACGGGGTCAGCGGCGCGATGGCGCGCACCAGCTTCACCAGTACATGATACAGTGTGGCGTAAGCTTGCTGTTTATCGGCGTCGTGCTCGCTGCGCCAAAAACGGCGGCGGCTACGGCGCACGAACCAATTCGAGAGATCGTCGATGAACCCTTCGACGGATAACGTGACTGAAAATGCATCCCAATCATTCAATCGGCTGATGGCTTGATCGACGGTTTGGTTTAGCCGAGCAAGGATCCAACGATCCAAAGGATTAGCTGATGCCGGCGTAGCGCCTTCAGGATGCGCCGGGTCAAACCCGGCCGCATCCGGCGCCCAGCCGTCCAGCCGCGCGTAGGTGGCGAAGAAGCTGTACACATTCCATAGCGGGATCAGGAAGCGGCGGCGCACATCGTCGGCGCGGTGATAGCCGAAGAGCAGGTTATTCTCCGGCTTCTGGGCGCAATACATCCAGCGCATCACGTCCACGCCCATTTTGTCCGCAGCTTCGTTGAATTCGATGGAGTTGCCCATGCTCTTATGCATCGGGTGGCCCTGCTCGTCCAGCAGGGTTGAATAGCTGAAGAGACTCTTGAACGGCGCAGTCTCCGCCAGCACGGTACCCATGGCCAGCAGGCTGTAGAACCAATTGCGGAACTGGCCGGGGAAACTTTCGCTGATCCAATCGGCCGGGAACCATTTGCGCCAATAGTCCGGGTTCTCGCGATAATGCAGCGTGCTGAAGGGCACCACGCCTGCATCCAGCCAGGGATTGCCCACGTCGGGGATGCGGCTCATGGCGCCGCCGCAATGCTCGCACTTCACTTTCACCGCATCGATATAGGGGCGGTGCGGAGTGTGCCCAGCGAAAGTCTCCCAGCCGGAGACGGCGCGCTCTTTCAGCTCGAGTTCGTTGCCGATGACCGTGTGCTTCTTACACGATTCGCAGACCCAGATGGGCAGAGCCAGGCCCCAATAGCGCTTCTTGCTGATCATCCAGTCGTGCATGTTGCGCAGCCAGTCCATTTCGCGGGCGTGTCCGAATTCGGGCACCCAGCGGATCTGATCGACCACGTCCATGATCTGGTAACGCAGGCTGGCATCCACCTCAGCCTTGGTCAGTTGTTGGCGCGGCTTATCGTAGGTCCGGCCCATGGAGATGAACCACTCGTCGACCACGCGCCAGACCAACTCAGTCTTGCAGCGCCAGCAGGTGGGATAGCGGTGGGTGTAATCGGTGGTGTTGTACAGGAGACCCTTGCGATCCAGGTCCTTCAGAATCGGATCGCGTGCCTGGTTGACATCTTTGCCGGTGAGCCAGTCGGCTACGCCGGGACGGAAGCGGCCTTCCTCATCGATGCCGACCAGCACTGGCAACTTCAGCTCGCGGCCCAGGCGGTAGTCATCGGAACCGGCGCCGGGGGCAATGTGCACGATGCCGGTGCCTTCGGCTTCCCCCACCCCATCCCAAAGGATGACCCGATGGGCTTGCACCGCGGATTGCGTGACGCCTTCCTTCACTTCGTCCACTTCAACGAAGCCGCCGACTGTTTGCGCGGGGGCGAGGTCGTCGAAGGGACCGTCGTAGGTCCAGCCTTCCATCTCGCGGCCGGTCAGTTCGCCAAGCAGCTCATATTCACCCTTGAGCATGTGCAAGGTGCCCTTGGAAAGGTAATAAACCTGGTCTCCCTGGCGCACTTTGGCGTAAGCCAGGTCGGGGCCGACTGCGGCAGCCACATTGCTGGGCAGCGTCCAGGGTGTGGTGGTCCAAATCAGCAGGTTTTCGTTCTTGCGGCCGCGCAGCGGGAAGCGCAGGGTGACGGTGTTGTGCGTCACTTCCTTGTAGCCATCGGCCTCGATCTCGTGCTGGCTGATGCCGGTGGCGCAGCGCGGGCACCAGGGCATCGAATCGGCGCCGCGGTAGAGCCAGCCCTTCTCCCAGCATTTCTTGAGGAAGGCCCAGATCATGTAATTATTTTCGTCGCTGAAGGTGAAGTAAGAGCCGCCCAGCTCCGGCAAGCCCAGGCGGCCGACGATCTGTTCCACGGTCCCTTGGATTCGGCTTGGCGTCCCTTCGGGACTCCAGGCCGATCCTTCGTATTCGATCACCTTCTGCGGGTCGGCGGCAAGTTGGTCGCCCAGCCAGCGCAGGCTATCCGGGTCATTCCATTCCATCCAGTAGCCCAGGCGGATGGACTGTTCGGTCTGGACGGCGGCGTAGCGCAGTACACGTTCTTTGCAGCGCAGCACGAATTTCGCCAAGCCGTAAGCTTCGATGTCGCGCTTGCTGGCGAACTTGAGCTCTTTCTCGACTTCGACCTCGACCCATAAGCCCTGGCAATCGAAGCCCTGCTGGTAGCGCAGTTCGCGGCCCTGCATGGCGTAGTAGCGATTGTAGAGATCTTTGTAGGTGCGTCCCCAGCCGTGGTGGACGCCCATGGGATTGTTGGCGGTGATGGGACCGTCGACGAAGGACCATTTGGGCGAGCCCTGACGCAAGGCGCGCAGCTTCTCCAGGGCGCGGCTGTCCTTCCAGAATTGCAGGATGGCGTATTCCTGGGCGATGAAATCTACTTTGTTGGGGACTTCCTTGAATGTCACAATGCCTCCAAAAATTAAATCTGCTAATCAGTTAATCCGTTAATCGATCAATGGATAGCCGATAAATAAAAGCTCTCGTCCCATGCAATGCCGTGCATTGCATGGGACGAGAGCTTTTTACTCCCGCGGTACCACCCGTGCTTTCCTGCGATCTAGCGATACGCAGGACGCTTTTAGCCATAGATATGGCTATGCCTGGTAACGGGAGCGGCCCCGGCGGCGGCTAGTGGGCTTGCGCCTTTCGCCTCGCGGCTACAGAGGGATTTTCGGCTGGCTTGCTCGCCCGGCTTCCACGGACCCGGGTTCGCTTGTGAGCGGCGGCCAACCTACTCGTCTCTGTCAACGCCTTTGATGGTGAATTATGCCACGGCCAGGAGGAGCAGTCAAATTGCAGAGCTAAGGGATTTTTTCTCCCAGTGGCGGACAAAGCTGTAAGGCCTGGTTGGTACTTATGTCAGGCAGCCGAGCCTCAGGGGTCGATACACTAGTAAACATAAATTGAAACAGGAGGCAGCAAAAGATGAAGAAGTTAACTATGGGGATGTGTCTGGCAGTTGTGCTGTTGGCGGTGGCGGCCTTTCCGGCCCTGGCGCAAACAAGCGTGACAGGCATTGTGCAAAGCGTAGATGAAACCAGCGGAACATTCACGATCCTGACCGCAGAGGGTGAAACCCTGACGGTGACGGCGCCTGAGGGCACTGACCTCAGCACACTCACGGTGGGTGCAACCGTTGAAGTGACCGGCGAGGCAGCCGAGGATGGCACGTTGGTGGCCACAGGCATCGTGCTCATCTCTGACGATGGAGTGGTTGAAGAAACGGGGAATCCCGGCTTTTACTGTTCAAACCCGAACTTCATCCAACCGGCACTGGGTTCCGTAGCCGAGGCTTACGACGCGGACTATGCCACCGCGCTGGATCTATTCTGCGATGGCGGGATGGGCGTGGGCGGAGTGATGCTGACCCTGGCCACCAGCCAGGCCACGGGGGTTAGCCCGGAAGAGATCACCGCTATGCGCAAGGAAATGGGCTGGGGCCAGATTTGGAAAGCCCTTGCCGAAGCCGGCGATGCAGCCGAAGCGGAAAGTGGGTTGGAGGATGCCAATGACGACCAAGGGGTCCACCCCGTAGGGATGGGACATGCCGGTGACGATCATGGCGGAGGCAATTCAGCCCACGGCAACGGGGGTGGCAACAGCGGCCATGGTAACGGCCGCGGCAATAGCTAAGGTAACGACGACTAGGGTCTGCCTGTATTCCAAAAAGCCCGCTCGAATGAGCGGGCTTTTTTTGTTGTGGGCGTTGCCGATTCCACCCTAAAGGTACATTAATGTCCCGCACCTCCAGACGATGTAATGCCCGGTCCACTTGCCCGTTTGTACTGATAGGTTGGCCGACGAGGCCCACCTAAATTCGCCTGAGGAGAAAGACATGACCAAGACAATTCTTATCGCATCCCTTTTGGTTGGACTTGGCGTAGTCGCCATCCCGACGCTGGCTGCCGCCAACATGACGGCGGATGGCATCGTGACTGCCATTGACGGGGTGGCAGGGACCTTCGATCTGCAGGCCGAGTCCGGCGACACGTACACCGTGAACCCGCCTGACGACTTCGATCTGGCCTCGTTGAGCATCGGCGCTCGTGCGCAGGTGCGTGGCAGCCTGGACGAAGGCGTGATAACCGCCAGTCGCGTGGCGTTGCTGGCCGAGGATGATGGGGAGAGCGCCTCGGCCCTGGATGCCAAGGACGGCTTTTACTGCCGCACAGCCAGCGCTCGGCATCCGGCCTTGAACAACCTGGCGACCCAATACGACGAACCGTACGCGGACCTGCTGCACTACTTCTGCGAGTGGCGTTTCGGCGTGGGCGAGATCAAGCTGGCCCTGCAGACCGCGGACGCTCTGAATGATGGCACCAGTTTCGGCCAGATCCTGGAGCTAAAACGCGAGCTGGGCGGCTGGGGTCAGGTGTGGCAGCACTACGGCGTCAAGGGCGGCGGCAAAAAGTAACAGCTATCGGCATTCAGCAGTCAGGCTGCAAAAATAAGCGGCCTCGCTTGGGATGGCTGCTCGGCGGGCTGTTGGTGAGTGATGGCCAGCTTGAACCTATTTGTTGGCGAGCAAGCGGGCTGCTAACGCCGCCAGCGAATGAGCACGTCTGCCAGTGCTAAAACGACGCCAGCTCCCAGGAGGGAGTAGCCGATGACCCGGTCCTGTCCGAAGATGAGGCCGGCGACGACCAGCGCAAAGGCAAGGCCTGCCAGGGGTGTGATGCGCCGGGATTTCCGGTCCCTGCCGATGTAGAAGGCGAAAATGGCGATGACCAGCAGAGCGGCGATGGCCAAGAGAATGTAGCCTTGTGTAATACCCATGTGAACTCCTTTGATCCAGCAATCCGGCTCGGCGAGCGGAGTAAGCCTAAAGCCCTGGTCTCTTGCGACTCACGTAAAAATAGAGGACGGCAGCGATGATCAGAACCGCAAGCGCTACAAAGATGTAAACCTGCGAATTACATAAATCCGAAACAGCTGAAGCAACGGTAGGAACCGAAGTACCCGAAGGACCTATGTGACTCCTTATTCGCCACGTATTGAATTGTCAGCCTGCGGGATACTTCACATGCATGATAGCATGGGAGCATCGGGAATCGAAAGCGGCCGCTCTTTCGAGAGGCCGCTTTTTGTGTGTCCGTAAAGGATTACTCGGTTACGGGGGTAACGTCTTGGGCTTGGGGGCCTTTTTGGCCCTGGGTCACGGTAAATTCTACCTTTTGACCCTCGGTCAGGTTGCGGAAGCCATCGCCGCTGATAGCACTGAAGTGAACAAACACATCAGGACCACCTTCGCGGGTGATGAAGCCGAAACCCTTGTCGCCATTGAACCATTTGACGGTACCTTGGATTCTTTCAGCCATGATTTGGAACTCCTTTCCTCGCCCAGCACTAACGGCCGGGGTCGTATTGCAGTCAACCAGGAATTCCAAATCAAACGAGCGTATATGCCCCCTGTATTAGAACTGCACTGTTAACTAACCCGCAGAGTGTAACATGTTTCATGGAGAAAGTATATAGGCAAAGCATTAGAACCAGTTGACAGTAGGCAGTGCCGGGGGCGACAAGGATGGGCCCGAGCTTTCGCCAGCGCGACACCCTGAGCCGCAGGCGAAGGGGGGACGACTACATTCCTTTGGGCAGTTATATAGATAACAGACCCCAGTTTAGCGAGGGTTGCAATTCCCGCAGGTACTTTCAGGGTACGGGCTGTGTATTGCAGCTTTCCACGCGGCATTAAACGTATGGTATGGGCCAAGCCATCTTCCATTCTTGGGGTCTGTCCCACCTTTTTGGCCCTTTCCATATTTACAGTGCCCGCAATTAGCGAAGTGAACTTTCGCTTTTTTAGGTCTTGCCGTCTTATTTTCATAAACCCAATATTCGCCCATTTATTAATCCTTATGTTTCCTCGTTTTCTTTTCCTTCCGTTCGGCCTTTTCTAAGTCTTCGGGCTTAGTTTCTATAAGGGCCTTGAGCGCGTCAATGAATTTGAGCGGGTAAAGTGAGACGGGTTTTTCATTAGTGATCCTATTTTCGTCGTTATTGCTCGGCTTCTTTGCCATTTTCTTTCATCTTGTATTGGATAACGTGCGGCTCTTCAACATGGATACCGACTGTTGCCTCATACTTTTTCCAAGCTGGTTCGTATGTGTTTATTTCGTTTACCAGTATTCCGTGTTCGCTAAGCCATTGCGCTGTCGCCAAATGAACGGCGTCTTTTGGTTTCAACACCCATCCTTGTGGTATTACATCCCTAATTAGTCGCCTAGCCAATTTTGCTATGTGCGGCCCATTATCAACAATCCTAACTATCGCCGTGTCATTGAACATATCGTCTATGGCTTTTTCAATCTTTGGATCAGTCCTATTTTGCGTCCTCTCGTCTGCCGCGCAAGAGACCTCGACAATGCTTTCTGATGAAGTGAGAATGATGCTGTCTTTGTTCTCTCGAATCTCGGCGATGACCGCGTCAATTACAGGTTTTCTATCTGGATAAGCGTTTAGATGAGATAGGAATACGCTACTATCCCAATACAGCGTTCGTGGTTTATTCGTCATTTCTTATCCGCCTAATTACTTCTTCGGGCAATTCATCCCCCTTCCGCCACGGGATAATTCCACTAGCCGCCTCAAAACTTCCGGGCGGCGAATCATCTAGCAATTCGATTTCTGTGACATCGCGTATTTCTATTGGTCTGCCAGTTTGGGTGTCTCGATAGATTTTTCCGGCAATCCTGACTCTTTTTTCCCAAACCGAAACAACCATCTTTTTTTGCTCGTCATTAAATTGACAAAAAACAGCACGATTGAAAATCAAATCGTAAATTGTAAATCGCAATTTGTTGTGTTTTGTGATCGTTTCAACATAACCAGTCACCGTTCCGAAGCTATATTCTCTTTCCTCTGTCCCCCCCTCGTCAAAGAAAGATTCTTCTACTATTGCACTGGATTCATCAGTTTTAATCTCAATATGGGAAATTTTCCCGTTTAGAATTCCCGTAATTGCACGCGCCCTGCTTGAAACAGCATCAGAATACGGTATAGGCTCTTTCTTCTCTAGAGCGCGCCAAACAATTCCCTGAGCCGCAACCACTTTCTCAACGGCTGGCATATCGGGAGATCTGCCCCGAACTATGACTGTAGGATCACTACTTTTGAGTTTGGCGATTTCCCACTCAATGTCGGTTCGTTCCCCAACCTCTTTAGAGAGGATGTCGACAAGTTTAGACCAACGCTCAATCGCCTCTGAAAACAGCTCCAGAGGGATGTCCCCGTGCAGTATAAAAGTAATTGTATCTTTTGCCATGTCGCACTTCCTTCGCGAATCAAGGAAGCCGCTAATGCCATTTTAGCGGCTACGCCCTTGTTTTGCTAGACCTTATTTAGTGGTCTCTTTGTAAATCAACCGTTTTCCCTCCGCACTTTTGATTGCGGCAAAAGTGCGCTGGCCGTCAGTTACATGGCGCTGATTGTATCTAAAGGCAAACTCGTCAATGTATCTGTCGAGGTGGATTTCGCTAACGTGATGGAATGTTCCGTTAACCCCACGCTTTAGCAAGGAAAACCAGCCCTCTAGTGTATTTGTATTAACGTCACCGCGAACATATTCCTTCTTTCCATGTGCAACCGTTTCGTGGCTAGCGAACTCCTTGTCAAGGCCGCGATAAGCCAGGAAGTCATCTGTCCTTAGATGTGCCTCTTGCCCGACGTGTTCGCGTATGACGCTTTTCAAATCGCCTGCCGTCAACCGACTGATCTTCTGCGCGCGCAATTGACCGCCACGTTGAACAAGTGCCACAACTGGCGTTTTGTTTTCCGAACCGCGACCGCGCTTGCCGCGCCTGCGACCGCCAATATAGGTCTCATCAACCTCAACCGTTCCACTTAGCTTAGTGGCTAAAGGGCCTTCCTTCATAGCCAAGCGGATGCGATGCGCCATGAACCAAGCTGTTTTGTATGTCACCTTTAGCTGGCGATGCAATTGATGAGCCGACATTCCCTTATTGCTTGCGCACATCAGATATAAAGCCGCCAGCCATTTGGTAAGCGGAATATGGCTATCCTCAAAAATCGAGCCGACTGTAACTGTAAAGGTTTTGCGACAATCTTTGCACTTGTAGAGACCAGGCCGTACCTTATTCTTACTATTCGGCTTGCTTTCAAGTTTCCACGCACCTTTTAGAGAGCCGCATTTAGGGCAATACACGCCGTTGGCCCAACGGATGCCCTCAATCACCTCGCGGGCCTCATCCTCGCTCAGTCTTACAATTTTCAGAAATTCTGCGTCCATCGCTATCACCTGTAACTAAAGTGTAGCAGAAATATGCGGGTCTGTCAAGTATACAATTACCATCCTTTCTCCATTTTGACTCACTGGAAAACAGCTCGCTCTTGTGATTCTTCGCGACGCCTGGTCTCGCCTGCGGCGGCCCCAGGCTGCTCAGAATGGCACGGGTCAGGGAATATTAATGTAACGAGGACGGGAGTCACCGTAGAATAATCCCATGAGCAAATTCGCCCGAAGTCTCTTGTTGTTGCTGGCGGCCGCGGCAGTTAGCCTGGCCGCGGTTGGCCGGGCCAGCGCAAGCCAGCCGTTCTGCAATATCGCCGAGCAGACCGAGATCATGTTCGAGGGGAACTGGTTCGGGGTGAGCTGGCTGGGCAGCCCACAGCTTTCGCGCGCCTTTGTGGCCTGGCCGCTGGACGAGCGCAGCCATTGGGCCGTCTATGAGCTGTGGATGGAGCCGGAGAGCTTCGAGAAGACGGGCGAGCATAAGGGCTGGGGGCTGCTGACCGAGCTGCCGGCGGAGACGTGGAAGGCCGGGCAACTGATCGTGATCCTCGAAGAACAATCTGCGCAGGGAGGGCACTCGCCGTCGCAGATCCCGCCCGCTGACCACGGCCGATTACTGGTGATCCTGGGTCTCATCCCGAATCCGGACAAGACCGAAATTCCGCCTGTTGGCGCGCCGCTCTGCAAGATTCCTCTAGAGCCAGTGATAATACTGGAAAGGCCCTAGAAGCCGTCAGGTTTCCGCAATCACCCGCCAGCTTTAGCCACAAGGGTCCGGGAGAAGCATTACTCGGCGCAGCCGAGTAGCTTCTCCAGCGCGTGGCGAAGCCACGCAAGAGCACGGCCGCCTGCTGGTGCTGCTGGGCTTGGTGCCGGGCGACGGTGAAGTGCCGCCTACGGGTGCGCCGCTGTGCAAGACGTACCTGGAGCCGGTGTGGGTGCGGGAGAAGGCCGTAAAGTCAGTTGGCAGTTGCCTGCCGACAGTGGACAGCGGGGCAGAGATATAATCCTGTGAACGCATGCGATCTGAAAGGGTGATTTTTCGTGTACATGCTTTACAGAGGATGTTCGAGCGTGAAATCAGCCTGGCAGATATCATCAACACAATTGAGCATGGTGAGATTATCGAGGAGTATCCGAAAGACGAGCCATATCCCAGCCACTTGATGTTAGGCTGGTCTGGAGAGCGTCCGATCCATATAGTCGTGGGGGCTGGTGAGCAGGAAACCGCGATTGTCATCACCGTTTATCAACCAGACGCGGATAAATGGGACACCAGCTTTAAGCACAGGAGAGCAAAATGAAGTGCGCCATTTGCAAACAAGGTGAACTGAAGCCAGGGAAGGTAACCGTAACTCTTGAGAGAAAGGGAGCAACCTTCGTGTTCAAAGGGGTACCCGCACAGGTTTGCCAAAACTGTGGGGAGGAGTATGTGGACGAGACGGTGAGTACCCGCCTGCTGGCACACGCAGATGCGCTGGCGAAAGAAGGCGCTCAGGTAGATGTGCGCGAGTACGCGTAGTAAGGCCGGATGGTGCACCGCTGTGCAAGGCGAACCTGGACCCGGTGTGGGTGCGGGAACGGCCGTAGCGGTTAGCGGTTAGCGGTTAGCCTACCAAACAAAAGCGGCCCGCATTTCTGCGTGCCGCTTTTTTTGAGTCCGAATGAAGCTGTCTCCAAATCTCCCTACAGCCCCCACCGACTAAACGCGAGCAGATGAAGCAGGATCAGCAACGGCAGACTCCCGGTCTTGCGCCAGAAGTAGCCAGCCAGCACGCCGTTGGAGAGAAGGGCGACCTGGGTCAGCGCGAAGTTACCCGGCAGGGTCCAGCCCGTGAGGATGTAGAAGGGCACGAGGGTGGCGACGAAATAAAGGGCGGACTGGACGAAGAGCGCCCAGCGGCCCGGCAGGTAGTGCGCCAGACGCGCCTGCAAATAAACACGGAAGAACAATTCCTGGCCGAAGACCGAGAAGGCGAACATGAGGATCAGCAGCGGCAATAGGTCCAGGCCTTGCTGGATGCCCTGGCCGAAGCTCCACAGCAGCGCGCCGGGGATGACGGGGCGCACGACGGAGGCCACGTCGGGCGCCTCGGAGAGCGGCAGGATGGAGCCGAAAAGCCAGGAGCCGCCGATGGTGATGACGGCCACGCCGGCGAGCACGAGGAGCTCGCGCCCGGTGGGCAGCTTGAGGCCCCAGGTGCGCAAGGCATAGCCGAAGGGCATGAAGGCCGCCGCGGCAAAGGCGCCCAGCGAAGCGGTGGCCAGCATCATGTTGAGGAAGAGGCTGGTGGCATCCGCCACGGGCAAGAACTGCGGCCAGGCGACGTAAAAGACGAGGATGCCGACGATGGCCAGCGCCATTTCCCAGCGGGGATTCTTGATGCGCTCGCGGGGCGCGTCTTCCCAGGGCAGGTACTGGCGGGCGAGGGTGAAGCTGGCGGCGAGGATGACGGCTTCGACGAGGACGCCGCGCACGGCCTCCCAGAAGCCGAGCACAGGGATGGCGATGAGGAAGGCGAGGACGAAGAGGGCGACGATCAGGGCGCCGACGTCGGCGTTATCGAGCGAGGAGAATTTCAGTGAGGGGGCTTTCATGGCGAACTAAGTATAAACGGAGTCGGGGCGGAGTCCAACGGCAAGAATCGCGGGAACGGGTGTTATTCACCGAGAGGAGGCCAGGTCTTATCGATGCTGGCACGAGAGCTGCCATTGCGATCCAGCTACTCTTATGGACTATGGTGGAGATTGCCACGTCGGGCTTGCTTCGCAAGCCA
>JBBDXR010000037.1:39415-60958 GCA_040902205.1 Anaerolineales bacterium
CCTCGCAATGACGAGAGGGAATAAAAAACGCCGCCGGGGTTTGCCGGCGGCGTTTTGCGCTCCCTCTCGTTATACGGGGGTTACGTCTTGGGCCTGGGGGCCTTTTTGGCCCTGGGTCACCGTGAATTCAACACGCTGTCCCTCTTCCAGATTGCGGAAGCCTTCGCCACGGATTGCGCTGAAATGGACGAATACGTCTTCACCGCCATCGCGGGAGATGAAGCCGAATCCCTTAGCGCCATTGAACCATTTTACGGTTCCTTGTTCTCTGTCAGCCATGGGAAATTGGAACTCCTTTCTTCAAATTTCGGATCCAGGGTTCCAACTCGAGACACCCACCCCCCCATTGAAACATCACTGCGATTCCAACAAAAATACTATCACTTTTCGGCTTGCTTGTAAATAAGTAAGCAGGCGCCAGAGTAGACAACCAAAGGGCAGACCGTATAATCGAAGCATGCTTCGATCACCTGTATTCACCCTGACAGCCGCTGCCCTACTCCTGGCGGCCTGCGCCGCCCCTGTGCCCACGGCTACCGCGCTGCCCAGCGCCACGCAGACGCCGGTACCCTCCGAGACGGCCACCCCGACCAGCACCCACACGCCCGCGGATACCCCCACCCCCACAGAGACGGCCACCCCTACCGTCACCCTGACGGCTAGCGCCACGCTAAGCCCCACCCCGGATTTCGTGTGGGGCGTGATCAACGTGGAGATGGCGTCTTGCCGTTTCGGGCCGGGCGGCGGTTACCTGCTGCGCACCACCTTATATGAGGGCGACGTGGTGGAGATCCTGGGCCACATGGAGCTGAACGAGAACTGGTGGTTCCTGCACACCACTAAACGCCCGGACTTCAATTGCTGGGTGAGCCAGGAACTGATCAGCCTGGGAGGGGACCCCGCCAAGATCTTCCCGATCGATGACCCGCATCTGGTGCTGCCCTTCACCACGCAGCCCTACAGCGCGCTGCGCGGCGTCTCCGCCAGCCGCAGCGGAAACATTGTGACGGTGCGCTGGGAGCCGTTCGAGTACCTGCCCGGCGACGATTCGGAGCAGTACAAGTATCTGGTGGAGGCGTGGGTGTGCCAGGGCGGCGTCTTCGTCTTCCGCGCTTATGGCACCAACCAGACCTTCGTTGAGATCCAGGACGAGCCGAGCTGCAGCGAGCAATCGCATGCACGCGCCTTCGGCGCCGACAAGCATGGCTACACCAGCTGGGTGAATGTGCCGTGGCCGGGATAGATCAGTCGGCAGTCGACAGTAGACAGTAAAAGATGAAAAGCAAATTGCTGATCCTTGGGGTTTTGGCTGCGTTGCTGGCGGCCTGCGCGCCCGCGGCTGCGGAGCCGACGGCAACGGCGATAGCCGGCGCGGCGCAAGCAACCGAGACCGGGACGCCGACGGCAACGGCGACGGAGACGCTGACCCGCACACCAACTGACACGCCCACAGCAACACCAACCGAGACCCCCACCCCGACGCTCACGCCCACTTATGTTGATTCCTTGCGCGCCAAAGTGATCGTAGATGGGCGGCTGGCGTGCCGCTTTGGGCCGGGCGCGCCGTATCTATTCAAGTTCAGCTTCGCCGCCACGGCCAACATCGAACTGGTCGGCCGCATGGAGTACAGCGACTGGGTGCTGGCGCGGGCCATCGGCGGCACCAACCGGTGCTGGGTGAACGGCGGCGCGGAGTATTTGCAGATCAACGGCGACCCGTTGTCCCTACCGCCCATCGACGCGCACATCGTGCTGGCCTGGTCCCCGTATTACGGGCCGATGAGCAATGTGGGCGCGGTGCGCAACGGGAATGTGGTGACGGTGAGCTACGGCGGCCTGCGTTTGGTCCCGGAGCGCGGCGATGAGTCAGAGCAGACGCCGTACGTGCTGGAAGCCTGGGTCTGCCAGGCCGGTGAGCATGTCTTCATGGCGCTGGGATCGTATAGCTACGCCATCGAAGTGATCGACGAACCGGGTTGCGCGATGCCATCGCACGGGCGCGTGGCGGCGGCCGAGAAACACGGCTACACGCCGTTCGTCGAAGTCCCCTGGCCGCAGGCACCGGCGCGGTAATTAAGGATGCGGGTAAAGCCCGTTGAATTGCGGCGCGTCGGGCAAATAGAGGATGGCCGCCGGATTGCCGGGTGCCAGATGAATGCCGGGGTCGTTTAGGGTAGTGACTTTGCCTTCGTAGTCCTTGCCATCCAAACTGAACTTATAGCTGATGGTCCACGGGTTGCGTCCATTGATGCGCACGCTGTAATTCTGTTCCAGGGCAGTAATCTCGCCGCGCGTTGCCTGGCCATCGCGCAGTACTTTGAGCGCGTTCTGCGCCAAGGTGTAGCGCCAATAAAGCAAGCCCATTCCGCCACCGAGGAAGGCCAGACCCAACAGGAGAAAAGGAATGCCGATAAACGCGGTGATGATGCCGGCGGTCAATCCCACGCCCGTCAGGCTGAAAGTACCGCCCAGGATCACAAACACGAAAGAGGCGATGGTCCAACTGTCGGTTAGCAGCCAACGCCAGGCGAAGTGTGCGGAGATCTCGCGCGGCGGAGCGGGAGGCATGATCAATTTGTGAATCGCACTGGCGGCCATCTGCGCGGGCGCAGGAAGGGGGCCGCCGCAATTTTTGCAGTTGGATTGGAATTCGAGGTGGTTCGTGCCGCACCATGGGCAGGTGATGAGCATGGCTGCATTATAAAGTTACCGGAGGCGCCAGATGCGCGCCAGGGGTTGATTGACTATTCCTCTCCGCCCGTATACACTTTAGCTATGGCTAAATCGGCAAAGGCCGCGTCCCGCGAGCCGCTTTCGCAATCCATCGAAGATTATCTGAAGGCGGTGTATCAACTCACCCGGGAGCAGGAGCGCGCCTCCACCAACGCCCTGGCGGCGCATTTAAGGATCGCGCCGGCTTCAGTGACCGGCATGCTGCAGAAGCTGGCCGCCACCCGGCCGCCCCTGCTGGAGTATCAAAAGCACCGCGGCGTGCGCCTCACAACGCAGGGTGAAAAGGTGGCTTTGGAAACCATCCGCCATCACAGGCTGGTCGAGCTTTTCTTGCACCAGATCCTGGGCTATCAATGGGACGAAGTGCACGAAGAAGCCGACCGGTTGGAGCATGTGATCTCGGAACAATTCGAGGCGCGCATTGCCGAGGCGCTGGGGGATCCCAGCCTGGATCCGCATGGTGACCCCATCCCGCGGCAGGATCTGAGTCTGCCCGCCTCGTCGCCCACGCACTTGAGCCAGGTACGCACGGGACAGCGCGCCCGCGTGGTGCGCGTGCGCGACACGGCCCCCGAGCTGCTGCGCCACTTGAGTGAATTGGGCGTGGTGCCGCCGGTTGAAATCACCGTAACGGGTTTTTCGGAATTCGATGGAAACCTGCATCTGCGCGTGGGAAACAACAGAGAAGAGATCGTCCTGGGGCCGCGGGTGACCAGCCAGGTTTACGTAGAACTCCTGTAAATTCGCAGGTTTTAGGCAGCAGTTGACAAAACCGTCCAAAGGCCATAGAATGGCCTTGAGATTTAGTTATCCCTAAATTACCAGTTCTGTTCGCCAGAACAGTCCAAGCAGAACGGAGTTTACTTATGTCCAAAAAACTAACCCGCGGTGAGTTCCTAAAGGCCGGCATGCTCGGCTTGGCCGGCACACTGGGGGCGGCCGCCAGCACCCGGCTGGTGCAACAGACACCACCGCCGTCAGATCCCCATGCCATGCACAGCGATCACCATGGCCCGCACGGAATGACCATGCCCGTGGGAGAAGTGAACCACGAGAGCAATGGCTTCAACCCCAACGAGATCCTGACCGACTTCGATTATGGGCACATCTCCCGGCTACCTGGAGGGCAGACCCTGCGGGAGTACTGGGTGGTCTCGCTCAACAAGACGATTGAAGTGATGCATGGCATCGACTTCCCGGCGTGGACCTTTGCGCCGGCTGACCCCGATTGGCAGAACCCGCGGCCGCGCATCCCCGGCCCCACCTTCCGGGCCACGGAAGGCGACCGCGTGCGCATCCACTTCTTCAATGGCAGCGACCACCCGCACAGCATGCATTTCCACGGCATCCACGCCTCGGAAATGGACGGCGTGCCCGGGGCGGGCCCCGGCCTGATCGACCCCGGCGGCGAATTCACGTACGAATTCGACGCGTTCCCCTTTGGCCTGCACTTGTATCACTGCCACGCCTTTCCGCTGGCGCGCCACATTGCCAAAGGCCTCTACGGCGCCTTCATCATCGATCCCAAAGAAGGCCGGCCGGCGGTGGACCACGAATTCGTGATGGTGATGGCCGGCTACGACGTGGATTTCGACGACGCCAACGACTTCTATCACGTGAACGGCATTCCGTTCCACTATCAGATCAACCCCATCCCCATCGGACTCAATAAAAAGGTGCGCATCTACCTGGTGAACACCCTGGAGTTCGATCTGGTGAACTCGTTCCATTTGCACGCCAACTTCTTCCACCACTACCCTACCGGCACCAGCTTGACGCCGCGGGATTACACCGACACGATCATCCAGGGCCAGGCGGAACGCGCCATCCTGGAATTCAGCTACAGCTATCCCGGCATCTACATGTTCCACGCGCACGTCACCGAATTCGCCGAGCTGGGCTGGGCCGGGCACTTCGACGTGCGAGCATAGGAAAGAGCCATGGCTAATAAAAATTTCCAACGTCCAAGGTCCCAGGTCCAAAAACCAAACCAGGGGTGGTTAACCCTTGGGCTCTTCCTGCTGCCGATCATCTTGCTGGCAGGGGTGATCTTCCTCTTCCTGCAAACCGGTGGCGGGCTGGACTTCGAAGCACCGGCCCCTGTGGAAGACATAACCGTAGAGCGCATCATCCTGACCGGCCCACCGGAGAGCGTGTATCACATCGAGGTGGTGGTGCGCAACAGCGGCCCGCAAGCAGTGACCATCGCGCAAGTGGTGGTCAATGAAGGGGTGCGCTTGTTCACGATGGAACCTGAAGGCAGCATCCCGCGCCTGGGAACGGCCAGCGTGCACATTGACTACGGCTGGGTGGAAGGCGAGGCTTACGGCGTCACCATGTTCACTACCAATGCCGTGGCCTTCACTGCCGAGATCCCGGTAGCGTTCGCCACTCCGGAGAGCAATACACAGAACCTGTGGGGCTTCACGTTGATCGGTTTATACGTCGGAGTCATCCCGATCTTCCTCGGTATTTTCTGGCTGCCGGCTTTGCGTCGCTTGAGCCGCAGTTGGATGACCTTCCTCAATGCCCTGACCGCCGGGTTGCTCATCTTCCTGGGCGTCGACACGCTGGTCGAGGCCATCGAGCAGACGGCCTTGGTGCCCAACCCCTTCCAAGGCTTCGGCCTCATCGCCATCGGCGGGGTAGGCGTGTTCATGCTGCTGGCAGCTATCAGCGCTCGCGAGGGCAACATGCGGCGCAGCGAAAGCGCCAAGCGCATGGCAATCGCTTTCATGATCGCTCTGGGCATCGGCCTGCACAACCTGGGGGAAGGCCTGGCCATCGGCGCAGCCTACAACGTGGGCGAAATCGCCCTGGGCACCTTCCTGGTGGTGGGTTTCATCATCCAGAACATCACCGAAGGCCTGGGCATCATTGCCCCCATTTTACGAGAGCGCCCGGCGATCAGGCAGCTGATCTTCCTGGGCTTGCTGGGCGGCGCGCCGGCCATCGCCGGGGCGTGGATCGGCGGCTTTTCACCCTCGGCCACGCTGGCGGTGCTATTCCTGGGCATCGGCACCGGCGCGATCTTCGAAGTGGTTTATGAGATCGCAAAGCTGCTGCAGCGGGACACGGCCAAGCGCCCCGCACCCATGCTGATCTTCGCGGGCGTCATCAGCGGCATGCTGTTACTCTGGGTGACGGGGCTATTAATTAAGTAAATTAGTGGAATGACAAAGGGGCGAGGCGTGCCTCGCCCCTACGCGTAATATGTTGGAGCATTCAAGAATCCCAAAATGGGTTTCATCAGAGAGATTTGATCGTGAAGGTCCTTCGGCTTTATTGATTCGCCGTCGGGTGAGCCATTAGTTGCCGCCTCAGGATGACACATAAATCTGAGTCGGGTGAGTGGATGTCTGCCGCCTCAGGGATGACACGGAAATTGGGGACGGGATAGGCCTCTAACCGCCGCTCCAGGTTTACGCAGGGGCGAGGGCTTATAATTGATTAAGGGCAGGCCTGAACAATGCGAATCGCGTATTTCACAGAGGTTTTCCTCCCTAAGATCGACGGTATCACCGTTACCCTTACCCATCTTCTGGAGTACCTGGAAGAGCGCGGGCACGAAAGCATCATGTTCGCGCCCAAGAGCTCGGTGGATTCCTACGCAGCCACCGAGATCATACAGCACCTTAGCATGCGCCCACCCTTCTACCCGGAGATGCGCGTGGCCAGCCCCCTTGCCCGCGTAGAGAAGGAACTGCTGGCCTTCAACGCGGACATTATCCATTTGGTCAACCCTACTTCGCTGGGCTTGGCCGGCTTGCGCGTGGCGCGCAAGCATCAGATCCCGGTGGTCGCTTCGTATCACACCGACCTGCCCGGATTCGCCCGCCGCTGGAAGCTGGGTTTCCTGGCCAAGCCGATCTACGGGTACTACCGCTGGGTACACAACCAGGCCAACCTCAACCTCACCCCTTCGCAATTCACCCTCAAGCAATTGAAGGCCCAGGGATTCAAGCGCCTGGCCGTATGGACCGGCGGCGTGGATATCGACAGCTTTCACCCTTCGTTTGCCTCGCCGGAAATGCGCGCCCGCCTTTCCGGCGGCGAGCCGGACAAGCCGCTGGTGCTGTTTATCAGCCGCCTATCGAAGGAGAAGCGGGTGGACTGGCTGCTGCCCATCGTGCAGGAGATCCCAGGTATCCGGTTGGCCATCGTGGGGGATGGGCCGGACCGCTCCCACCTCGAGGAACTCTTCGCCGGGACGCCTACGGTGTTCACCGGCTACCTGCACGGTGCCGAGCTGGCCAGCGCCTACGCTTCAGGCGACATCTTTGCCTTCACCGGCGCCGAGGAGACTTTCGGCAACGTGGTTGCTGAGGCTATGGCTTCGGGTTTGGCCGTGGTGGCGCCGCGTTCCGGCGGCGTGGTGGACCTAGTGGAGGAAGGGTTAACCGGCCGCCTATACCGGCCCGAGAACCATGAGAAGTTCCTGGCTTGCGTGAGGGAACTGGCCGGCAATCTGGTGCAGGCTAAGAAGATGGGGGAAGCAGGAAAGGTGAAGATCCGCCAATATGCCTGGGAAGCTACCCTGGATAACCTGCTAAGCGTCTATACGGATGTAGTCCAAAAGTCTACCAAGATTGCCAAGCGGGGGAAAGCAACGACGTAAGACCCTCAACCGCAATCACAGTTAACCGGCTAAAGCCTCGACTCCCCGTTGGAGTCGAGGCTTTAGCCGGTACCTTCTTGACAAAAGAGGCATCGTAGTTTATATTTAGGTGTGACTAAATATTGGAGGAATAATGGATGAGCAAAGAAATGCAGCCATCTTCGCCAAAGGGCTAACCAAGTTTTACGGGTCTTTCCAGGCGCTGCATGGCGTGGACCTGCGCGTCGAGCGCGGCGAGATTTTCGGCTTCCTAGGCCCCAACGGTTCAGGGAAGACCACGACCATCCGCGCCCTGATCGATCTGATCCACCGGGATGGCGGCGAGGCTCTGGTGCTGGGCATCGACCCGCAGGTCGATCCGGTCGGCGTGCGCCGGCGCGTGGGCTACATGCCCGGCGAGCTGCACTTGGATCAGGCCCTGACCGCTGAAGGCCTATTGCGCTATTTCAACGATTTGCGCGGCAAGGCAGCCAAGCCAGCCGACATCCGCAGGTTGGCCGAGCGGCTGGAGCTGGATGTCAAGCAGCCCATCAAGAACCTTTCGCACGGTAATAAACAAAAAGTAGGCATCGTTCAGGCTTTGATGCATAAACCCGAATTGATCATCATGGACGAACCCACCCAGGGATTGGACCCGCTTATGCAGCACGAAGTCCTGCGAATGCTCAAGGAAGCCAAAACCGCTGGCAGCACTGTGTTCTTCTCTTCGCACATTATGAGCGAAGTGGAGAGCGTGGCGCAGCGCGTGGGCATTATTCGCGCAGGGCGCATCGTGGAAGTGGCCGACCCAATGGCCCTGGGCCAGCGCGCGCTGAACCGCGTGCGGGTACGCTTCAGCCAACCCGTGGATAGCGCCAACCTGGCCAAGGTCAAAGGCGTCACGGTGCTGTCACATGAAAACGGAAAAGAGATCCGGCTGCAGATTGAGGGCGAGGTGGACGGCCTGATCAAGGCGTTGGCCAAATTCCCGGTCAGCGACTTCGAGACTGAGCGGCCCAGCCTGGAAGAAACTTTCCTTACCTATTACCAGGACACAACGAAGTAGGACTTCGCAGGAGAAAAACCATGATCACCGTTTTCAAACACACACTATCGCGCTCACGCGGCGGCATCATCGGCTGGGGCATTACGATGCTACTCTTGGGCATGTTAATGGTCGCGTTCTTCGACAGCATGGCAGAGAGCGCCGCTCAGCTCCAGCAGCTCTTTGCCACATATCCAAGGGAATTCATGGCCTTCTTTAGCAATAGCGGAGCTTTCGACTTTACTACAGCCGAAGGATTCCTCTCCATCGAGTACTTCTCGTTCACGCCCCTGATCCTGGGCGTGTTTGCCATCCTGACCGGCAGCGGAATGCTGGCCGCTGACGAAGAACGCGGCGTGCTGGACTTGGTGGCCGCCCACCCCATCAGCCGGAGCGGCCTGTTTATTGGACGCTACCTGTCGCTCCTGGTTGGCCTTATCTCGATCCTGGTCCTGGGCTTCGCGGGCATTGTGATCGGCACCGCCTATTCGACCATGGACCTGGATCCGGTGGCCCTGATCGTGCCTTTCGCCTCGATGTTCGCCTTGTTGGTATTCCTTTCCGGGTTGGGCTTATTGTTGAGCATGGTCCTGCCTGCGCGCGGCATGGCAGGCATGGTTGCCGGCATCGTTCTTGTCGCCAGCTTTTTCCTTAATGGCCTTGCCCACATAAATGACTCCCTGGCTATGGTAGAGCCCTTTTTACCGACCCGCTATTACCAGTACGAGAATTGGCTAGCCGGCCTGCGCTGGGATTGGTTCATGGGTCTCATCACTGTCGGGCTGGCCTTCGTGGCGCTGGCCTGGTGGGCGTTCCAACTGCGCGACATCCGTGTGGGCGGGGAAGGCAGCTGGCGGCTGCCCTGGCGGCGGAAATCGGCTGGCCAAGCGCGGTGATTCCCTGAAGCCCAGGGCCGCATAGGCTAAGGTCGAGGATACTAATTCCAGTGAGGCCGGTTAGGGAAGAAGGGTTCTAGTTACTCTTCGTTACGCTCAGATTGGCACAGAACGAAGGGTCGACGAATACGTCGGCCCTCACCACTAGCGGACTCTTGTATACTTCCCGCCGTGAGGATCCAGACTATCTTTTTCGACCTCGACGATACGCTGTACCCGCGCAACAGCGGGGTCTGGCAGGCGGTGCGCGCCCGCATCGAGGGCTATATGCGCGACAGGCTGCGCATCCCGCCTGCACAGATCCCGGCCCTGCGCCAGGAATACCTGACTACCTATGGCACCAGCTTGCGGGGATTAATGAACCATTACCACATCGACCCGGACGAATACCTTCTCTACGTGCACGATGTGCCCATCGAGGAGCTGACGCGGCCGAGCGCCAAATTGACCCGCATGCTGGCGAAGCTGCCGCAAACCAAGTGGGTCTTCACCAACGCCAGCCTGGCGCACGCGCGCCGGGTGCTGGCGGCGCTGGGCGCCGGGCAGTACTTTGCGGGGATCATCGATGTCAAGGCGATGGGCTTTCGCTGTAAGCCAGATGCCGCATGCTACCGCTTGGCCTTGGAGGCCGCCGGCCAACAAGAGGGGTTGGCCATGTTCGTCGACGACTCGGGCGCCAACCTGCAGCCCGCCAAAACGCTGGGGGCCGGCACGGTGCTGGTAGGGACCCGCGAGCCGCACCCGGCCGCCGACCACAGCATCGCGACTGTTGAGCATTTGCTGGAGGCAGTTCCCGCGCTGGTAGAATAACGCGGTGACCAATAACGGCAACGTCATTTTGGTGATATGCCTGACGGCGCTGATCGGCTTGGGTGTGCCCGCCATGCTGTACGCCGGGTTGCGGCGGCGCGGCACCATCGGCCAAATCGAGCTGATGCGGCGGGCGGGAAAACAGGCGCGGCAGCCATGGCAGCAGGAGGACGCTTCCCTGGAGGAACTCTCCAAGCGAGTAGAAAATCTGCGCAAGAAGGCCGGGGCGCCCAAAGACTAGGATTTATTCACTTCTCATTATCCTGTGCTAAGCTGGTTCGAAATATAAACTCGCCAACCCCAAAGAAGAGCCATGAAATCAAATCTGAATACTACTTTGTTCGGCGTCCTGCTGGTCGCACTGCTGCTAGGCGCCTGTTCCCCGCTGGCGACCCTGCCGACCCCAACGGCGATCACCAATCCAATAGAGGCAGAGGCTGCCGAAGCGACAGTCGCGCAGGCCCCGGAAGCGCCTGTTGCTTCTGCGACGCCTGAACTGCTAGGCCATGAAGTCGATCTGGCAGTGCTGTTTTCCCCAGTCTGGGAAAGCCGCCAATACCTGCGCCAGCTGTTCCTGGAGCAACCCGTAGAAGATGCGGTCCTGGCCCAAGGGGCGCTGGATGGACTGATCGCCTTCCTCGATGAGCAGGGGCTTGGCCTGGACGAGATCAGCGTTGCGGGAGATGCTCCCACGGCGGAGGATCTTTCTGATAGAGCCGAGACTCCCAATGAAGCGGCAAGCTCCTTTGCCGCGTTCTGGGAGGCCTGGCGCAAGGTGCAGTACGGGGATGCGCAGATCAACGGAAATTATGAGGTGTTGTTGCGCGCCAGCCTGGCCAGCATGGTGCAGGCGCTGGGCGACCCGCATACCTCCTACATGGATCCCGGGCAATTCGAGCAATCCACTCTGCAATTGAACGGTGAATATGAAGGCATCGGCGCCTTCATTGACACCACTACGGAATACGTCACCATCATCGCCCCCATGCAAGGCGCCCCCGCCGAGAGGGCCGGATTGAGGGCCGGGGATGAGATCCTGGCGGTGGATGGCATGGATATGACCGGCGTTTCCGGGGACTCGGTGATCAGCTACATCATGGGTCCTGCGGGCACCCCGGTAGTGCTCACCATCCGGCGCGAGGAGGTGGCCGAACCCTTCGATGTGGAGGTCATCCGCGAGCACATCACGGTGCCCAGCGTGCAAAGCGAAATGCTCGACGGCGATATCGCTTACGTTCAACTCCTCACGTTTGGAGATGACACCGATACGGAATTGCGCCGGGCTCTGGAAGATCTGCTGGCCAGCGATCCCAAAGGCTTGATCCTTGATCTGCGCAACAATGGCGGCGGGTATCTGCACACTGCCGTCGCGGTAGCCTCCGAGTTCATTGCCACGCGAAGTGTGGTTCTCTATGAGGAATATGGCAACGGGGAAAGCGATTCATTTGACGCCCTGGATGGCGGCCTGGCCAAAGATATCCCATTGGTCGTGCTGGTAAACGGCGGGACCGCGTCGGCCTCCGAGATCCTTGCCGGGGCCATCCAGGACTATGAGCGGGGTGTCCTGGTAGGCGAGACCACCTACGGCAAGGGGTCCGTGCAGCAGCCGGTGTCGCTCTCGGATGAACAAGGCGCGCTGCGCATCACCATCGCCCACTGGCTTACCCCATTTCGCAGGCTCATTCATGGCCTGGGGCTGATCCCCGAGTATTTGGTGGCTTTGACCGATGATGACATCAATCAGGGCCTGGACCCGCAATTGGATAAGGCCATTGAGTTGATCAATTCCCAAGCAAGCACCGTTAATCAGGAGTAGGCATGTACCCATTTCTTCTCAACGCGAACTATCTGATCCTTATGCTGCCGGCCTTCATCGTGATGATGGCGGCCCAGTGGTATGTAAGCTCCAGCTATGCCAAGTGGGGCCGTGTGCCCAACAAGAGCGGCCTGACCGGCACAGAGGTGGCGCGCCGGCTCATTGAACGCGGCGGCCTGAGCGGTGTAGACATCGAGCAGGTGCCGGGCAACTTGAGCGACCACTATGACCCGCGCAAGAAAGTGCTGCGGCTTTCGGCCGGCGTGGCGCAAAGCTCTTCGGTGGCCGCGGCAGCCATTGCCGCCCACGAACTGGGGCATGCCATGCAGGACCGCGAGGATTACCTGCCGCTGCGCCTGCGCGCCGCCCTTGTTCCGGCCGTCAACGTCGGCTCGTATCTGGGTTGGATCCTGCTGATCATCGGTATCATGCTGCAGGCGACTTCGCTGGCCTGGCTGGGCGTGGCCGTTTTTGCGGGCGGCGCGGTCTTCGCCCTGGCCACCCTTCCGGTGGAGCTCAACGCATCGGCCCGGGCGCGCCAACTGCTCACCACCGCGGGCATCATTAGCGATGAGCAGGAGCGCAGCGGGGTGAATACGGTGCTAAATGCGGCTGCCCTTACCTACGTGGCGGCTCTGTTCGCCGCCATCATGCAATTGCTTTACTATGTCTTGCTGGTGATGGGCATGAGCGGCAGGCGGCGATGAAAAAGTGCACGAATTCTCGCCATTGGAGCAGCTGGCCTCTTGCTGGCCGCCTGCCCAATTCAAAGCGCTCCGCTAACTGAGCCCATACCCCCCACGCAGGCGCTGCCAGCCAGACACCATTGCCTGCGGAAAGCCCGACGCCGGAGCCCAGCCCTTTGCCGCAAAGCAACGTGGCCTACGATTTTCTGGAATCCGCCTGCGAGGCAGAGTGGATGAACAACGGCCAGCCACTCCCCTGCCCATCGCTGGATTATGTAAGCATTGGCGGCGGGTTTGTTGGCATCCTGGAAGCGCCGAGTGTGGAAGGCATGGGGCAAATCTCCGAATCGGCGTTGCTCACCCACCCATCCATGGATAGCGCCTACACCGGGATATTTGGCTCCTACCCGGCCATGACGATCGAGGCTGGAGATAAATTCCAGGCAACCCTCGCCTGCCTGGGGCAGGTCGAGGCGGCCCACTGCAATGTGAAGTTTGGACTGGCTTACTATGAAGAGGACGGCACCTATGTGGACTCTTCCGCGATGGGATGGGAATGGGAAAAAAGATTTGATCAAACCACCCTGAACATATTCGTGGACCTTGGCCCAATCGCCGGGCAGACCGTCCGCCTGGTGTTGTTGATCCGCGATAATGGTAATCCGCTAGGCGACTATGCCCTCTGGCTTAACCCGGTTTTGGTCAGGCCCGAATAAGACCAAATAACGAAAGGCTCCGCGGCTGCGGAGCTTTTTTTGATTCAGATCTTGGCCAGCTGATCTATGACGCCCCGTATGACCCGGGCGCTGT
The DNA here is from genome assembly GCA_040902205.1 of Anaerolineales bacterium. Classification (GTDB taxonomy): domain Bacteria; phylum Chloroflexota; class Anaerolineae; order Anaerolineales; family UBA11579; genus JAMCZK01. The sequence goes on from JBBDXR010000037.1 coordinate 52,809, forward strand.
TTTTTAGCGCATGCTCCTCGTCGCCGGTCAGCGGCTGCGATAAAGTGCGCAGGATGCCTTCGCCGCCGATCAAGTTGGGCATGGACACGGTGACATCCTTAATGCCCAAGAGATCGGGTAACGGTGTGCACACGGTCAACAAGGCGCGCTGGTCGCGCAGCACGACCTCGCAGATGCGGGCAATGGCGCTGCCGATGCCGTAATAGGTGGCGCCTTTGCCTTCGATGATGGTGTAGGCGGCGCGGCGCACGCCCTGTTCGATCTCCTGGCGTTTTGCCTCATCCAGCAGCAAGCCGCTGTCAGCGCAATATTCGGCCAAGGGCAAACCGGCCACGGTAACCAGCGACCAGGCCAGCACCTCCGAATCACCATGTTCGCCCAGCACATAAGCATGCACATGCTGCGGGTCGATGCTCAGGTGACGGGCCAGCAAGGCGCGGAAGCGGGCCGTATCCAGCGTGGTGCCGGAGCCGATGACGCGGCCGGATGGTACGCCAAATTCAGCGGCATAACGGGCGGCCAAGTGAGTCATCACGTCTACGGGGTTGGTCGCAACCAACAGAATCGCCTCCGGTGCATGGCACAGGATATTTGGCACCACGTCATGAAAGACTGCCGCGTTGCGGCTCAACAGTTCCAGGCGGGTTTCGCCGGGTTTCTGCGAAACGCCGGCGGCGATAACCACGACGCGGCAACCTGCCAGGTCGGCGTACTCCCCGGCGGTCACGGTGAGCGCGTGGGCGAATGGCGCGGCGTGATAAAGGTCATCCGCTTCGGCGCGCGCCCGCGCCGGCTTAGCATCCACCAGCACGATCTCGCGGCCGATGCCGCGCATCAGCAAGGCATACGCCGAGGTGGAGCCGACCAGCCCGGCGCCCACAACCCCTATCTTCATTCCAGAAGGTCCTTCAAGGCAGGCTCCAGATCTGAATAGGCGAACTTGAATCCTAGTTGCATCAGCTTCGAAGGCAGGGCTCTCTGTCCATCCATTACTACAGTAGCCACCTCGCCAAAAGCCAATTGTAAGGCGAAGCGCGGCACAGGCGCCCAAACCGGCCGGTGCATCACGCGGCCCAGGGTGCGCGCAAAAGCCCGGTTGGGCAGCGGATTGGGCGAGGAGATGTTGAAGGCGCCGCGGGCCTCGGGCTTTGCGATCAGGAAACGCAAGGCGGCGATGTAATCATCAAAATGGATCCACGGATAATACTGCCGGCCCGAGCCAAAGGTATTGCCGGCAAACAAACGGAAGGGCAATACCAGCGAGGGGAACGCCCCACCCTTCAGCGTTAGCGGTATGCCCGTGCGCAACACGACGCGCCGTACGCCAAGGCCTTCGGCAGCGGCGGTCGAGTCTTCCCAGGCCACGCATACCGAGGCCAGGAAGTCAGACCCCGCTGGGCTGTCCTCGGTGACCGTTTCGTCGCCGTGCGGGCCGTAGTAGCCGACCGCGGAAGTTTGCAGGAGGACCTTCGGTTTCCGTTTGGCTGCGCGAATGGCATCCATCACTGCAGCACCCGCGTCCAAACGGCTTTGGCGGATCAGCTGCTTGCGTTTTGCAGTCCAACGGGTGGGCAACAGGCCTTCGCCTTTAAGGCTCTCCCCGGCCAGGTTGACGATGGCGTCCGCCCCGTCGGCGAATTCACCCCAACCTGCGGCGGTCTTGGCGTCCCAGGCGATAGCCCGGGCGCCAGTAGGCAGGCCACTTATCCTGGACGGAGAACGGCTTAGGATGACGATCTCATGGCCTTCCGCAGCCAGGCCTTCGGCAAGGGCTCGGCCGATCAAGCCGGTGCCCCCGGTAATCAGAATGCGCATATGGTCTCCTTTCCAATGGTAACGGAAGGACGGGTGATTCTGGTGCTAGGCCGCGGCGGTCACCTTCTTTGAGCGGAGGGCCTGTTTTTCAGCCTCCGATATAAAGGCCAGCTCCAACGCGTTTTGCTGGATTTGACGGATCTGCTGTGGGGTTAAACCGGCCTTGGGCGCGGCCACCTCGTACTCATGGGGCAAGGTGATGTTGCTGATGCCGGGATCGTCGGTGTTGATGGTAGCCAGCACCCCTGCCTCCAAGAGCCGCCGCAGCGGGTGGGCCGCGTAGCTTGGCACCGTGCTGGTCTGAACATTGCTGGTCAGGTTCGCCTCCACCCCGATATGGTGGGCGATCATGTAGTCAATGAGCGCCGGATCATCCAGGGCGCGGACAGCGTGGCCAATGCGGGTGGCGCCCAGGTCCAGGACGGCCTGCCAGATGCTTTCGGCGCCGGCAGCCTCCCCGGCGTGGACGGTGACCTGCCAGCCGGCCTCGCGCGCCAGGCGGAAATGCTCGACGAAGAGCTGGCCGGGGAAATTGGCTTCATCGCCCGCCAGGTCCAAGGCCACGAATTCATCGCGGCAGCTTAGCAATGCGCGCAGTTCGCGCATGGCATCCTCGGCGCCAAAATGGCGGCTCAGGATGCCGATCAGATTTGCGCGCACCCCGGTTTCGCGTGCGCCCTGGCGCACACCGGCGGCCACCGCCTGGGCAACGCCCGCGGGATCCAGCCCATGGCCGCGGGCCATGAAGGAAGGGCTGAAGCGCGATTCGATGTAATCGATTCCTTCGGCGCGCGCATCGAGGACCGATTCGTATCCCACGCGAAAGCAGGCATCCTCGTCGACCAATACGGCGATCATCCACTTGAATTTCTCGATGAATTTCATGATGCCGGGTTGCGGCTCGGTCACTTGCACGAAGGGCCGCAGCGATTCGAGGTCCCACGCGGGGAGTTCGATATTGTGTTGCCGGCCGAGATCGAGAATAGTCTGCAAGCGAATGCTGCCATCCAAATGGCGATGCAGATCGATCAGAGGCAACGCGCGGCTCAACATGGTCAGAGATTATAAAACGTCAGTGGTTGTATTAAAAGACAAAGCAGCGGTGGGTGACCACCGCTGCTTTGCAAAACTCAAAGTGCGAAAAACTTATCTCTTCCTCTTCTTTGTGGCCTTCTTCTTGGTTGCCTTCTTCTTTGCCTTCTTTGCCTTTTTCTTAGCAGCCATATTTCTCCTTCCGCGGATTTCTCGCCAAAAGAATTTTTTGGCGAATGATAGCCAAAGTATAGTGGAAAACCTGTATAAATGCTGTATAAAAACGTGCGCAATTCTGTTTGAATTTCTACACGCACAATAAGGAAATTTGTGAAAAGAATACGAATCGCGGATGGTCATTTATCTAGGAAAACATGCGTGCGCGAAAGAAAATATCCTTGTACGCGCGCCACGAATCATTTGCGATATCGAAATTCAAATCAGAAGACGCCGAATAGATCGCGGGTGATGGGAAGAATCAGATCCCAGTTCGGCAACAAAACTTGCGCGCCTCCCGCTGTGATCCACGGCGTCACGGCTTCGCGCGGCAGAACCACGGCGTCGATGGCGCCAAAAAGCACGGCGCGCACTAAGGCCAGCAACAAACGCGGCCAGGACCAAAAGGGAATATTCGTATCGACGGCTTGCGCCATCTCGATCAGCGCGCCAGGAACGCGCCACCAGTTGAGCGGATTGATGACTGTTTTGGCCAGGGCGACGATGAAGAGCTGGCCGTGCGCCTGGCGAAAGAAATCGTCGCCATCGCGGTTGCGCACGAAGGCCAGCGATTGCTCGCCGTTGAGATGGTGCACGCCGGCCGGGTAGCCGGCAGCCGGCGCCTCGAGGCTGATGTCGATGCCGCCTAGGGCATCGACCACCCCGGCGAATTCTTCCAGTCGCACGCGCAGGTAATAGCCAACAGAAACGCCGAGATTCTGTTGCACCGTGGCGGCGGCCAGCCGCGGCCCGCTGCCCGGCTGCGCCCCTTCGCCCCAAGAATGGGCGGCATTGATGCGGCTCTCGCCGAACCCGGGGATGGCCACCCACAGGTCGCGGGGGATGGAGAGCATATTCACTTGCCCGCTGAACGACTGCACCCCGAGCAGGATCATGGTGTCGCTGCGCCCGATGGCTGTGCCCTCAATGGCGCGGTCGACGCCGAGGACCAATACGTTGGTGCGAAACGGGGCAAAGAAATACGCCAAGAGCAGGATGCCGATCCAGATAGCGACGCGCGAGCAGCCCAGGCCGCGGCGCCTTTTCGCTGCAGGGGCGCTGGGCCGTGTGCGGCCGACCAGGACGCGGGTCGTGATGGGCCGCGTTTCTGCGGAGGGAGGCTCGTAGGATTCGTAGGGGTCCATGGGCGAAATGTACGCGGGAGATTATGCCCCATGAGGAAGGGATCAGGAGTTGGAGTAAGAACGAGACGGTGGAACCACGCGTCCGATCGGATGGCTGGGTGATATACCCGCTCAGAATGACTCGGCGGCTTGTAGAGGCGCAGCATGCTTTGATGGAACCAAAGCGTAATTATCCAGAGGGATAATGCCTTCTACAACGGCCTTCGTTGGGTATAACTTTACACGGTTGATAAGCAAGTTAGCGATTGTTTGTCTTGTTGACGCATCGGCTTTGCTCATAGCACGTTTGTAAACAGCTGATAGGTCTAACAGTAATATCCGGCTTTCCTGAGCCTTCCTGTGCGCTCTGGATGGCTTTCTGTTTGGCTTTGGCGACATGCAATTGCTTGGCAATTTTTGCCTTCTGCTCTCTCAATTCGTCTAGTTCGATAATGCCTTCTCTATAGGCATCTAGCAATCGTTTCTCCTGGTTAGCCAGCTTTTCTAACTCCTGCTCGGCTTTGTACAGGTTGCTCTTGTCCATCTGGACAGGTTGGCTTAGGCGTAACAAACGAGATTTGAATTTAAGGGACGTTAATTGGTCTTGGAAATGTCCCCTACAAGTTTTCTCAAGGTTTTTTCATGGCGTTGGAATTGCTTCTTAAAGCGTTCTTCAAGTCGACGTTTTTGTGCCCGGTAACTTGGACTTTGTTCATCCCTGGCAAATTGGCTTCGGTTGCGTTGGATATACTCATCGGCAATATCTTTTAACGCTACGTGCTCAAATTTCATGCGCAATAGATCAACGTTATTTGCGAACTCTCTACTGATTTTTTGGCGATCCTTTCCAAAGATTAGGTTGTTTTCAGTCATGAAGCGTTGCGCAATGTCTTTTGGGTCTGACAGTTGTCCAGCGATTGCGAAAACAACAGGTTCGCCAAACGCCGTTGATCTGCTTACGCCCCCAACCCAATCAAATGGAATTTCCTTTGTTTCTCCGGTGGCAAGATAGATTAGCAGCAAATCGGTGGTGGTTGAAACAAATTCGTCTAGCTTTCTCCACAATGGAATAAAGTATTGGCCGTACATACCTTTCATAAATGCACGGATTTCTTCTTGCTCGATGTTGAGTGTGTCAATGAATGCTTCAGGGTCGGTTTTGGCTTTTGGGCTATCTCGAAAGCTCTTAAAGAGATTCTGCATGCTTTTGGGCCAAAAGTTGGGGATATTCTCAATCTCTGTCTTTATTTCTTCTCTGATCGTTTCCCAAGGTATGTTTGTTCGTGACATGAGTTGTTCGGCATAATCAGAATCTAAAATCCCGCCTTCTGGGAGATTGTATTTGTCACGGAGCATATTCAAGATTGGCTGAAAATCAGGATGAGCGGGTAGTAGAGTGCTCAGGATTTGGGTTCGCTTGTCGGCCAAGGGTTTCTCCAAAAATCGATGCTAAAATAATACCAGAACAAATGTTTCCGTTTTGAGAAGTGGTGATGTCCAGATGGAAATAAAAACCGGATTTAATCCAATAAAGCAATTTGGTGGTTCGATTCATCAGTCTGTCATGCCGATAGTTTCTATTACCAATGAGGAGATTACACCACTTGGAACAGGCTTTGTAATTAATCCAGGCGGATTATTCGTAACCGCAACACATGTACTAAAAGACTTTTTAAGTGATGCTGAATCCAAACCACCAGTTTACGCTATCTATACCTCAGATAAGAGACATTCTGAAAACCGAGATAAATACGTGGGCGGGCCCTTGCGTATCAAGAGTGTTTCGTGGTCTCCGGAATTAGACGTTGCCTATTGTCAACTTGAACTCTTGGCTTCTACTCAGGACGGAAAGCCCTTGCTCCTTCCCTGCTTTTCCGTTAGCGCCGCGCTACCTAGGATAGATGAAAATATCCTTGGGATCGGGTACCCCAATTCTAGGTGGGACACTCCTGAGGAAACACGAGAGGGTTTACCAATAGTAAGTTGCTTACGAAATACAATCTCCACAACAGGAAACGTAGTGGAAATCCACTACCCAAAGAGAGACTCCACGTTTCTATATTACCCATGTTTTCAGACCACGGCCCGGTTTGAATCCGGCATGAGTGGCGGTCCGATTATTAACGAATCTGGATTCGTGTGCGGTGTTATTTGCAGATCGTTTGGCGACGTGGCGGATCAACTCGGACCCATTTCTTATGGGTCATTACTGTCGCCATCTTTTGCTATTTCGATAAAAGTTCTTCTAAGTGGAGAAGATACAGAGAGAGAATTACTAGTATATGATCTCATCAAAAGAGGCGGAATAGGATCCGACGATTCAATTAAATCACTTAGAATCATTGAAGAAAACGGCAAGCGATCTGTGTCTATTATTGGATAAGTAAATTATGGGGGGGGATAAGGGTCGAAATCCTGGTGTCAACTCTTATCTTGGCAAGTAAAATTTCAATCGCGTAGAAAATTTTGCGCTTTGAAGCCATAGCAGCATGCTGAGCAGAACTCAAAGCGTCAAACACGACGGGAACATCCACTCTTACTTATTACAAAGAATTGGAAGGAAATCATTTACAATCTCTTTTTGACGATAACCATTGCGCAGGACTGAATGTCGTGGTCAATACTCGATTAAGAGATAACTAATGGCTGAGCCAAAACAACTTAAAATCCTCAGGCAGGGTGTGGGCGCTTGGAATAACTGGCGCGAAGAGAATCCTAAAAGCGAAATTGAATTAAGTGAAGCCAATCTGGGTGAAGCCAGTCTCAGTGAAGCCAATCTCGAGGGAGCCAATCTCAGGAGCGCCAATCTCAGGGAGGCTAATCTCAGGGAGGCTAATCTCGGGGGAGCTAATCTCATGGGAGCCGATCTTCGGAACGCCGATCTACAAAGAAGCATTCTCTGGGGAGCTAATCTTTGGAGAGCCGATCCCGGGACCGCGAACCTCAAGGGAGCTAACTTCTGGGGAGCCGATCTTGGAAGTGCCAATCTCATGGGAGCCAATCTCAGGAACGCCAATCTTAAGGGAGTCATTCTTTGGGGGGCCAATCTCTTGGGAGCCAGTCTCTTTGGGGCCGATCTCAGAGGAGCCAGTCTCAGTGGAGCCAATCTCGGGAGCGCCGATCTCCGGAAATCCGATCTCCGGGAGGCCGATCTCGGGAGAGCTAATCTCAATGAGGCCTCACTTGCAGTCTCTATATTGGCGGGGGCATATTGTGGGGGAACAATATTTGGTTCTAGCGATTTAAGTGAGGTAATTGATCTGGATGTCGTCATACATCGGGGCCCATCAACCTTAGGGACAAACACGCTTCGCCTTTCAAAAGAAAAAATCCCCGAAGTTTTTCTGCGTGGTTGTGGTTTGAGCGATTGGGAAATTGAATCAGCAAAACTATATACTCCGGATTTGAGAAAAGATGAGTTCATTTACATTCAACATGAAGTATTCCGATTGCTCGCTCAACAACCTCGGCAAATAGCCAGTCTCTTTATTTCGTACAGTCATTCTGATCTTGCCTTCGTAGAAAAAATGCAGAAACATCTTGACGAAAAAGGCGTCCGGTACTGGTGCGATGATCATGATGCAACCGCTGGACGGCTAGAAAAGATAATAAACAGTGCCATACGCAATAATCCCATTGTTTTGCTTGTCCTCTCGAGTAATGCTCTTCAAAGCGATTGGGTAGAGCACGAGGTCAGCGACGCGCGTAGGTTGGAGAAGGAAATTGGCCGTGATGTGTTGTGCCCAGTTGCGATTGACGATGAATGGAAAAAACAAAACTCCTGGTCGCGAGTACTGTTTGATCAGGTGAGAAAATACAACATCCTCGACTTCTCGAAGTGGAAGGATGATTTTGAGTTTAGCATGAGGTTCAGGTTGTTATTAGAGGGGTTGGAATTGTTTTATGAGAGGTGGTTTCAAACATTTAGCGCAACAAGATTATTGAACACCTCATCCGGCTTTC
>JBBDXR010000038.1:0-10621 GCA_040902205.1 Anaerolineales bacterium
CAGAGACCAACTTGCCCTCGAAAACGCTTGACAACCAACACAGTTACTCCGAGCGGGTGGCTAACGCGCCACCCGAACACCGAACCAGACCAGCGAGAAATCCCCAGGGCAAGTCTTCCGGATAACCTATTTCTGCAAAGCGAGTCGTAAGAACCTCCGAGTAGAATAAAACAGATTATTTCGATTATCCTGAGGTAACCATGCACTATCGACGCTTAGGACACTCCGGCCTCAAGGTCAGCGAACTCTCGCTGGGCGCCTGGATCACATTCGGCGCGCAGATCGAGGACAAGGTTGCCAACGCCTTGCTCCATCGGGCCTTTGACCTGGGCGTGAATTTCTTCGACAATGCCGACCAATACGCTGGCGGCGAAGCCGAGAAGACCATGGCCAAGGCGATCAAAGATCTCCCTCGCCAAGCGCTGGTCATCTCCAGCAAGGTGTTCTGGCCCACCATGCCCGGCATCAACGGGCGCGGCCTCTCCCGTAAACACATCACCGAATCCATCCATGCCTCGCTCAAGCGGCTGGACACCGACTACGTCGATCTGTATTTCTGCCACCGCTTCGACCCGGATACGCCAGTCGAAGAAGTGGTCTTCACCATGAACACGCTGATCCAGCAGGGCAAGGCGCTGTACTGGGGCACCTCCGAGTGGCGCGCTTCGCAGATCGCCCAGGCTCATGGCCTCGCCCGGCAATACGGGCTCATTCCGCCGAGCATGGAGCAGCCGAAGTACAACATGCTGCACCGCCGCCGCGTAGAGCATGAACTCGCCGCCATTTGCAGCGAGCTGGGCATCGGGCTCACCACCTTCAGCCCGCTAGCCGCAGGCATCCTCACCGGAAAGTACAACAAGGGTATCCCGCAGGGCAGCCGGGCCACGCTGGAAGGCATGGGCTGGGTGACAGATAGGCTGCGCGAGGATGGACTAAAGAGGATCGAGCAATTGGTAGGCTTGGCCGCCGAACTGGGCATCAGCCCGGCTCAATTGGCCATCGCCTGGATCCTGCGCCGCAAGGAAGTGAGCAGCGTGATCACCGGCGCCAGCAGCCTGGCTCAACTGGAAGATAACCTGGGCGCAGTGGATGCCGCCGAGAAGCTCGACGACGCCGCACTGGAGCGCATCGAAAAGATCCTGGATAATTTGCCGGGAGACGAATAAAGGTTAGGAGAACGTTCAATGATCCTTTTTTTAGGCTTGCTGTCACTCGTACAAATTACGTTCTTACCGGGCTTCCTGATACTTCGCTGCTTTAGCAATAAACATTTCGGGTTCTTCGAGAAACTAACTTTTTCTTTTGCGCTCAGTCTGGTATTCAACTACACCTTGGTGTTGGTTTTAACAACGCTGGGAATCTATTCCCGCCTTCTGGTATTCGCGCTCTTTTTGGCCGAACTGGTCCTTGCGATATGGCTCTACAGGGGTTCTCTCGCCTTAGGGATACAGAATGCCACGAGGCCCATAATCGATGGCTTGCAGACCTATATCGGTCAACTGACAAGGCCGCGCGATAAATCGGAACAGGATTGGCAAAGAAGCCTGCGTCTGTTTTTGTTTGCGCTTCTTTTTCTGGGAGCACTTTCCGCCCTCGCGTGGATTACCCGCACCCTTTGGGACAACCGTTTTACCGTTTTTTCGGTATGGGACTCGGTGGTTTCATGGAATAAGTGGGCCACCCAATGGTTTAGCAATCAACTCCCTGACCTTCCCCGCCGTTACGGGCAATTGATTCCTGCAAACTGGTCTCTTTCCTATACGTTTATAGGATCCGACCAAGTTCAGTTCTTTGCTAAGGGCATAATGCCGCTCTTCACCCTTGGCGCGCTTATTTTGCCCGTTCTGTTGGGCATCGAGTTCAAATCCTACGGATACTTTGCGGCAGCCATCCTCATTCAACTCCTGTACAAGAAGTTCCTCGGCGAACACGTTTCTAGTGGGTACGTCGACTCGGCAGTGGCCTTCTTTTCCATTGCCTCAATTTACTGCTTACTGAAAGCTTCCCTGCTCAAACACAGAGAGTCGATTATTGCCTTTCTGGCTTTGGGAGCCATATTAGCTGGGGGCGCCTTTGCCACGAAACAACCCGGTCTGTACATTCTTGTTACCTACCCCTTCCTTGCATATTTCATCGTCGTCCGCGGGAATAAACTTCTGAAGGGCGGAGACCTTAAGAAGGCCGTCTTCTATCCGATAGCGATTGCTTTGGCCTTCTCGATTCCTTGGTATATATATGCCGAGGTGACGATCTATCTAGGCCTTAACAAATCTGAGTTTGAATGGATATTGGATGAAGTGCATCGGGGGAGATCCCTTTGGGAAAGGTTTACACTGGCCTTAAGCTCGCTAGAGGTTTACGCGATCCTCTTTGTGGTCTTCGTTGTTTCAATGCCTTTTCTTCCAAGGGCTCTTCGCTGGATCGCTCTTGTTATCATATTGCCCTACTCGTTACTCTGGGCGCTTTATGCCAGTTATTCACAACGGAATTTAGCGCTCGTCTTCCCCATCCTTGCCATGGTTAGTGGAGTTGGTTTTGAGAATATCATCGATTGGCTACAAGGCCACTTGAGACGAATCAGATTCGGCAAGGCCCCTCTCTTCTTAGGCGCGATCGGCCTAGCCGTATTGGGACTATCAGCCACCCTTCTGATTCCCGACTCGAGATTAGTGGATATTCAGGTCACCCAACAAAGGGAAATCTTGCTTCGAGGTGTGAACAGAGACCTCTATGAATACTTCGAAGACACAGGTGAATACGGAGTCGTCCTTTCTGGATATCCGCTTGAATTCCTTCCCGGTTTTGAGGAGCTGACCGTCAGCGATTCTTTTGAAGAATACGAGACTTACATTGAGCATCGGCAACAGCACCCGGAGATCTTGTACTTACTGATGCCGAAAGCCGCCGACGATAGAATCTTCAACGAGGTAATGGATTATATAAATGCAGGGATCTACGAACTCATATTCGAACAGAATAATTACTTTTTCATCAAGATCGGCCCATAAGCTGCTATTTCTTTGCCCTCTTTCCCTTCTCTGCTTCTAGTAGAGCTAACTTACGCGCTATTTCGGTGAGACGCCTATCCAGCTCACGCTGGCGGCTGTAGAGCCCTAGCCACAAGAACGCCAGCCCGCTGAAACCCACGTAGACCAGCAGGTCGGCGCCGCGGCCCACGCCAAGAAAGTGAGCTACATCATTGGCCCACTCGGGCTGCAATACCAGGGCGATGGCCACGACAGCCAGCACGAAAAAGATGAAGCGGTCGAGCAAGCGGGTGCGCAGCCGGTTGAAGTACACCACTACGATCGCTGCAGCCACCAGGATCAACAGCCATTGGATAGGGGTCATCGGAAGATCCGCCTGATCATCAGGTCCACGAACACGTCGAAAGCATGCCAGAAGCGCTGCCCCTTGAGCCGCGAGTATTCCGTATAGCGGATGCGCGTGGGCCGCTCCACATAGCGTAAGCGGTGAACGCGAATTTGCTGCAGGATCTCGGTGGCATGTGCGAAACCATTTTCGCGCAGCACGATCCGCTGCGCTGCTTTTCGCGTCATGGCGCGCGCTCCGTTGTGGGCGTCCGTCAGCCACAGCCCGGTGAGCAGCCAGTTCACCACCACGGCGCCTTTGAGCAGCACGCGCCGCGAGAAGGGCACGGCCTGCCAGTCTTCTTTGCGCAGGAAACGCGAGCCGAGCGCCACGTCGGCCCGGCCAGCCATCACGGGCGCCAGCAATCCAGGGAGGTCCTCGAGGCTGTGCTGGCCATCCGCATCAAAATGCGCGATGTATGCGGCGCCCTGCTGCAGCGCGTAGCTGACCGCAGATTGCAGCGCCGCGCCTTGCCCCAGGTTGAACGGATGGCGCAGGCGGTGCACACCGAGATCGGCCAACTGCCGCCAGGTGTTATCCCGCGAGCCGTCATCCGCCACCACCACGGAATAGCCCAGCGCGACGAGCGGGCGTAAGGTGGCGCGGATCACGCGGCCTTCGTTGTAGGCCGCCACCACGACGTAGATAGCCGAATTGGAGGGTTGTCTGGACACGGGCCGCCTTAGCGCGCGGGGATGCGTACCAACATGTAATTCACTTCGGTGAACAACACCTGGTAGACCCCTGCATCGATATTGGTCTGGATCTCCTGCGCGATGCGCGGGTCCACGTCGGAAAAGCGCACCAGGATCAAGGTGACCTCGGGATATCTGAGCAGCGTTTGTTGATAGCTTTCGTACTCCTGGAAACGCTCGAGCCGCCACGTGTTCTCGAGGTCGGGCAGCCAGCCCACTGGATAATTGGTGATGATCGCTTCCGGCCCATCGTGGCTGCTGAAGTAGCGGTACAGCTTTTGGTTGAGGGTCGGCTCAAAGATCTGGCGCTGCTCACTGAGCTGGCGGGCCGTGATGGCCTCGTCGTCGAACAGCAAGGTGGCGCCGCCCAGCAGCAGCGCGCCGACCGCCAGGGCGGTGTACACGGGGAAGCGCAACGCTTTGCGCTTGCCAAGGGCCTGGCGGATGCGCACCACCCAGGCTTCCGCCGCCACGCCCACGCTCATCGAGAGCAGCGGCATAGCTACCGCCAGGTTGCGCTGCTCATAGCTCAGGAAGAAGGCCCACAGGATCGAGAAGGGGAAGACCAGTAGGATGACGATCTGCCGGAATGCAGAATCCAGCACGAACAGCGAAACCAGCAGGAACGCGTAGAGATACGCATAATTGCCCAGCAAGTGGACCGCCGCCAGGAAACGCTCGGGCAGCGTCTGCCCTTTGTAGATATCGCTGATCACATACTGGATGTTGGATGTGTTGCCGCCATACAGGATGCGGTACTCCATGAACGCGTACCAGGGCGCCACCAGCAGCAGCACGATCACGAAGTTCCGGGCCAGCAGCCCCAACGCCTCGCCCGTCTTCACATCCTTGCGCCCGCGCAGGATCCACAGGTAGGCCAGCACAGGATAGAAGGCCATGACGTACAGGCCGGTCTGCTTGGTGACCGCCGCCGCGGCAGTGACCAGCGAGCCCAGCAACAGCGTGCTCTTCAGCTCCGCCAGGTTGCGGGTCGTGCGCGCGTGCAGCAACGTATAGATCGCCATTAAGCTAAAGCACGCCACCGGGATATCCACATAGCCGTCGGGGATGTACTCGCCCAGGAACAGGTTGATGGTGTACAGCGCCAACCCGGCGGCCAGCATATAACCGAAGGATCGGAACTTGCGCCCCAGGTCCACCAGCATCAGCACGATGGCCAGGGTGAACAGCGGCATGATGCTCTTGCCGAAGAATTTCACCGCGGTGGTGCCGATGAACTTATAAGTCAGCGAATAGCTGGTGGGGATCAGTTGCGGATATTCCCAGGTGTCTCCGGGGATGCGGTTCTCCGCCCACTTCACTGCCCAGCGGTCCCAGGAGGCCCACGCGTCCCAGTTCTGGAACACGGTGTTGAAGTTCGCCACCCAGATCCACAGCACCCACAGGACGCCGATGACCGCGATCACGGCGAAGATGAAGTACAGGCCGGCCGACCAGAAGTCCTTCTTGACCCAGGCACTGAAGGCTTGCAGATTCTCCGAGACCGCAGTCCGCGACTTGCCTTCCCATCCGCCCACGACGGCCAGCAGGCGGCCGCGGTACAGCCAGACCACCGCAGCAAGCTCCACCGCAAACAGAAGCAGGACGATCGTCCGGGTGTACAGGCCGACGAAGGTCAGCAGGAACACGGCCAGGTGATTGGCCAGCAGGCTCAGCGCGAATACGTAGACCAGTTGCTGGATCAAAGAGCGCTTGTGCGGAAACAAGCGGATTAACAGCAACCCCGGCAGCAGGGTCAATTGAAATACGGAAAGGACGCCCAGAAATAACATCATGTTTAGTTTAGCCAGTATATGACATTGGAGGAACAGGAAGTGGCGGGATTATATCCCGCCACTTGTTTGCCTTTGGCCGCGGTTACCCCCGCAGGTTGGCGCCCAATTCCTGCTCCAACCGCTTCACGATGCGGCTGCGCAGCTTGGCCACGTCCTCATCGGTCAGCGTGCGCTGAGGGTCCTGGTAGGTGAGTTGGTAGGCCAGGCTCACCTTGCCCGCGCCGAGTTGCTCCCCGCGATACACATCGAACAGGGCCAGGGCGGCCAACAGCTTGCCGCCAGTCTGGCGGATGAGCGCCTCCACCTGGCCGGCCTGCACGCTTTCATCCACCACGAAGGCCAGGTCTTCGAGCACTGGTGGGTACCCGGGTACGCTCTCCGAATCGAAGCGCTCGGGCACTACCGCATAGATCGCATCCAGATTGAACGTGGCAATTTGCACCGCGAGATCCGGCAGATCGTATTGGCCCTGCACCTGGGGATGCAGCTCGCCGAAGACCCCCAGTTGGCGGTCGCCCACGAGCACCCTGGCGCATTTGCCCGGATGGAAAGCCGGGTGCTGGCCGACTTCATAGCGCAGCTCCCCGAGCTTCAGCTCACCCAGCAGCTCAGCCACCACACCTTTCATATCGTAGAAATCTGCGGCGCCCTGCCCGGCTTCCTCCCAGTGGTGGGTCTCGCGCGGCCCCACCATGGCCATCACCAGGCGCGGCAGCTCATCGGGCAGCGGGCCGGACTCCGAGACATGGAAGACCTCGCCGATCTCGAACAGGGCCAGCTGCTCGCGCAGCTTGGCGTTGCGCTCCAGCACCTCGAGGACGGAGGCCAGCAGGCTCTTGCGCATCACGGCGCGCTCCTGCGAGATGGGGTTGGCCACGCGCACGTAGGGCTTGCCGTCCGGCGGCGTGCCCGCCGGCAGGCGGCGCGCCTCCTGCTCCGGCGCGGTGAGCCGGTATGTCATGATCTCTTGCAGGCCCAGGCGCGCCAGCAGATCGCGGATGCGTTCCTCGATCTCCAGCTTGCGGTTGCCGCGCTGCGGCGGAAGTTGGTCGGCCATGCGCGTGGCGGCGATCTTTTCGTAGCCATACACTCGGGCGATCTCTTCCATCAGATCCGCCATGCCGATCACGCCTTCGCCGATATCCAGCCGGTGGTCCGGGCTGGTGACGACCAGCTTCTTGCCCTTGGTGCGCACGCCGAACTCAAGGCGGCGCAGGATGGCAGCTATCTGTGCGTTGGTCAGCTTGAGGCCCAGCCAGCGCTGTGCGTCCGCGGGACTGATCTCGACCACCGAGGGCTTGGCCGGCAGGGGATATTTATCGATCAAACCCTCATTCACCGTGCCGCCCGACCAAAGGCGCATCAGCTCCAGACCGCGACTCACACCGCGCGGCGCCATGGCGGGATGCACGCCGCGCGACATGCGATACCCGGCTTCGGAGGAAAGGCGCTGCGAATTGAGAGTCTTGCGGATATTGATGAAGTTCCAGGACGCGCCTTCCAACAGTACGTTGCGCGTCTTTTCCGTCACTTCGCTTTCGGCGCCGCCCATCACCCCGCCGATGGATAACGCGCCCGCCGTGTCGCACACCAACACGGTGAAGTCATCCAGCTTGTGCTCTACGCCATCCAGCGTGGTGAGCTTCTCGCCCTTCTTGGCTGGGCGCGTGATGATCGTGGGCGCTTTGCCGCCGGCGCGCTTCACCAGCACGTCATAATCGAAGGCGTGCAAGGGTTCGCCCACTTCCAGCATGGCGTAGTTGGTTGCATCCACAATGTTATTGATCGGGCGCATGCCGGCCAGGCTTAGGCGGCGCTGCACCCAGGCGGGGCTGGGCTTGATCTCGATGCCCTTAATGAGGCCGAGCACGAAGCGCGGGTTCAGCTCCGGCTCCCGGATCTCGATCTTGGCCTTGCCTTTGATCGATGGCCCTTCGGCCTTGAACTTCGCCGGCATCGGTTTCAGCTTGCGGCCGAGCAGCGCGGCGATCTCACGCGCCACACCATAGATGTTGGCGTCCCGGGCGATGTTGGGCGTGATGGCGATGGTAAACACCGCATCGCCCATGAAATCCGCCAGGGGCGTGCCGGCCTTGGCGTCATCGCCCAGCAGGATGATGCCTTCGTGTTCCTCCGAGATGCCCAGCTCCTTCGCGGAGCAAACCATCGAAGACGATTCGACGCCGCGGATCTTGGTGCGCTTCAGGATCGTCTTCTGGAATCCCGGCTGGTGGCCGTCGTAGATTTCGGCGCCCTCTTTCGCGTACGCCACCTTGAGCGGCTTTTTGAGCGCGCCTTTCCCCTTGTACTCGAACAGATTGGGCGCCCCGGTGAGCACCGTATGTTCCTGCTTGCCATCGTACAGGCGGCACAACACCAGGCGGTCGGCGTTGGGATGCGGCATGACCTCGCGGATCTCGCCTACGACGATCTTCGCGGGGTCCCAGGCGATACCGCTCAACTTGGCATGCGACAGCTCCTTGCCGGCGGGCATCGGTAATCCAACGTACTGGATCTCCTCCACCTCGAGTCCAGCCATCGTCAGTCGATAGGCGAGGTCCTCGACGGAGATGCCATCCAGGTTAACAAACTCTTTGAGCCAGGAAAGTGGCGTTTTCATCGGGTAATCTCCAAAATCGTGATTGGTCGATTAGTCAATTTGTCAATTGGGGACATCGTTTGCGTCCGATCCGAAATCGTATTCGGCCCGACTTTCGCTGACCTGATATTGTGAGCCGGGTTCGTTTTCGCCCTGTTTGCTGCGTTTCAAAAAGGCCATGTACCCATTAATCAGTTTCCGCAGCAATTCCATTTCAACGATTAATGATTTCGATAACTCTTCCGATATATACCCAAGTTTCCGAGCAAGAACGAGGTGGCTATATACTTCTTCCAATGACCCTCTCGCTATATAGCAGAACCTGACACCTTCCTGGAAATAGAATCGCCCATATCCTTCAGCAATATTGGCAGGAACACTCTGCGAAGCTCTCCGAAGTTGGTTAGTCATCGCCCACTTCTCTTCAGCAGGAAGCAGCGGCAACACTTCTTTATAGATTCTCTCCACAAAGCTGACACTCCGTTGCCAAATCTCCAAACCTTCGATTCCCTTAGGCATAACTTTGCACCATCCACCAGTTGACTGAGTGACCAGTTGACCAATCGACCAATTGACCTGCTTCTCTAGAACTGCCCCAAGAACCGTATGTCATTCTTCCAGAAATTTCGAATATCCTCAATGCGATAACGCAACATCGCCAACCGCTCCGGCCCCATGCCGAAGGCGAAGCCCGAATAGCGCTCCGGGTCGTAGCCTCCGTTGCGCAACACCGTGGGGTGCACCACCCCGCTGCCCAGGATCTCCAACCAGCCGCTCTGCTTGCACACCGAACAGCCCGCGCCGTGGCACACGAAACATTCCACGTCCATCTCGGCGCTGGGTTCCGTGAAGGGGAAATGTGAGGCGCGGAAGCGCGTGCGCACCTCCGCGTTGAAGAAGCGCTGGGCGAAATCGGTGAGCGTTCCCTTCAGATCGCCGAAGGTGATGTGCTCGCCTACGGCCAGTCCCTCGACCTGGGTGAATTGCACTTCGGACCGGGCCGAGATCTGTTCGTAGCGGTAGCACATGCCCGGCAGGATGATGCGCACCGGCGGCGGGTTCTGCGGATCCTGCGCCGAGTACTCGCGCATCGCATGGATCTGGCCCGCCGAGGTATGCGTGCGCAGCAAGGTAGGATTGTCCTCGCTGCCACCCTCGATGTAGAACGAGTCCTGCATCTCGCGCGCCGGGTGGTTGGGCGGGAAGTTCAGCAACTGAAAGTTGTATTCGTCAGTTTCCACATCCCGCGAGCGATACACCTGGAAACCCATTTCGGCAAAGATGGCGCTGATGCGCCGCAGGGTTTGCGTCACGGGGTGCAGGCGGCCTAAAGTTCGCGGGCGACCCGGCAGCGTGATGTCCAGGCGATCGCCGCCCAGGGATTGCTGCAGCCGCTGCTGCCCCAGGGCCGAGCGGCGCTCCTCAAGAGCGGCTTCGAGCGCCTGCTTGACCTCGTTGGCCTTCTGGCCCACCTTGGGCCGTTCTTCGGCGCTCAGTCCGCTCAATTGTTTCAGGCTCTGCATCAGCGCGGAACTGCGCCCCAGGAATTGCGTGCGCCATTGTTCGAGCGCGGCCTCATCCTGCACGCCGCCCAGCGCGCCTAGCGCCTGCCCTTTTATGCTCTCCATCTGTTCCAACATGCAACCTCCAGCAGCTTTTTGTTATGGTAGCGAAGCATCCGTCCGGGCCCTCGCTTACCAATTACCAATTACCAATCTCTATTCTCTTCTCTATCCCTATTAAACACAAAACTCCCATCCCTGCGATGCTTTCATCGCACGGGACGAGAGCCTGACTCCCGCGGTACCACCCGGTTTGGCGGCCTGGCCGCCCACTTTGCCCAACAGCTCCGCTTCGATCCAGCGGACGGCGATTGGTTGCTCGGCTAACGCGGAGCCTGCGGAACAACCTAATGGAGGCTTGTTAACCAGAACCTCGTTCAGTTGTCCAGCTCGAGAGGGAACTTCGGCGGCTATCCGCAGGGCTGGGGTTCCAGTCAACGCCCCGGCCTCCCTGGCAGCTTCCAACCGCGTACTTTCCTCTGTCGCAGCTTTTGCTATTCGATTGAGACAATTATCCCCCAAAGGAATTCACTGTCAAGCGCCTGCACTGTTCACTTTAGAATGTCACACCGGCAGTTGGAGCGGGGGTCGCATATT